>MWEK01000005.1 GCA_002070955.1 Planctomycetes bacterium ADurb.Bin069 | reverse complement strand
CCCGCCGCCACATCGGCGGGCCGGAAGTCGGCCACCACGGGCACGCCCAACGCCGCCGCGATCTCGGCCGGTTCGCCGATCTGCCAGGAAACGGGAAGGCCGCCGGGCGCTCCCGATTCGGGCCGCGCTCGCCGCCGCGGCCGGTGCCACAGCGTATGACCGTGCGCGCCGATCACATCGAGTCCCGAAATCCGCGCGGCGGCCAGGTGGCGCCTCAGGCCGGCCGCGAAGCGCCGCCCCAGGCGGACATGCAGGTCCGCCAGCTCGGGGACGGGCAGGGAGGCCGCGCGCAGCAGCCGCGCCCTGAGCGCCGCGGGGTAGGCCTCGTCGCGATGCGAGCGAAGCCGCGCCGACAGCGCCGCGCCACGGCGGCCGACGGCGATGATCACGGTCGCGACGCCGTTGCACGAAGTCCCTGACATGATCCCCGCCGCGGAGAGCGTGCGGCGCGCCTGGATCGCGATTTTCATGGGCTCGCATTATACTACAGGAACGAAGGCATCCAGGGAGGAGTTTGCCATGCCCACGGCGCTCGGCGCCATGCTGGCGGCGCTCGCCCTCGCGGGGGCGCCGCCCGATGCGTACCGCGCGGCGGTCGAGGCCGACTGGGCGCGCCAGGAAACGCGGCGCGGGCGCGCCGACGATTCGCCCGCGGCCATCGCGGAGGCGCTGGCCAGGGCCCGGCGATTCGCCGCGGATTCCGCCGGCGCCCTCCCCGAGGCGCTCGCCGCCCTCGCCGACCGGGCCGCGCGGCTCGACGACCTCGACGCCGCCGCGCGCCGTGGGCTCTATCGCGAGATCCGCTGGGTCGCGCGGAACGCCGCGCTCGCCAACCCGCTCTTGGCCGGGAAGCCGATTCTGTTCTTGGAGCGCAAGCGCTTCATCTGCCAGATGCTTCACGAGTACCTGGGCTACTACTACGACTACGCCGACATCGCCGGCGGCGGCGTCTTCCTCCTGGAGCGGCCCGGCGCGTCGTTCGCCGTCCGAGACTTGACGGGCGCGCGCCTGGGGCGCGGCAACTTCACGACGCTCGCGCTGTCCTACGACGCGCGCACCGTCTACTTCGCCTTCTGCCCGCGCGCGGAGGAGAAGCCCGACTACTACTCGCCCCACCGGCGCTCCTTCCACATCTTCGCCATGGACATCGACGGCGGCGGCCTCCGGCAGCTCACCGGCGGACCCGACGACGACTTCGACCCGTGCGAGCTTCCGGACGGCGGCATCGCCTTCATGTCGACGCGGCGGGGCGGCTTCGGCCGCTGCCACAATCCGTGGGAGCCGCTCCCGGCCTACACGCTGCACCGCATGGACCGGGAGGGCGGCCGCGTGCGCACTCTGTCCTTTCACGAGACCAACGAGTGGCACCCGAGCGTGCTTTCCGACGGCCGCATCGTCTACAGCCGCTGGGACTACGTCGATCGCTCCGCCGCCCATTTTCACGGCCTGTGGACCAGCAATCCCGACGGCACGAACCCGATGGAGCTCTTCGGCAGCTACACCGAGGCCGTCAACGCCTGCTTCCAACCCCGCGCCGTTCCGGGATCGAACAAGATCGTCTTCGTAGCGGGAGCCCACCACGCGGCCGTGGGCGGCGCGCTCGTCATGGTGGATCCCGACCGTGTGACGCTCGACCCCGCGACCGGGGAGACGCGCCTCGATGCGCTGGAGCGCCTGACGCCCGAGGTCTGCTTCCCCGAGGCGCCCGGCTGGCCGGCGAGCTACTTCCACGCCCCCTGGCCCCTCTCGGAGGATTGGTTCCTGGTGGGCTTCAGCTTCGACCCGCTGCCCGGCATGGGGCCGCGCGTCAATGAGGACACGGAGACCGGCCTGTACCTCCTGGACCGCTCGGGCGGCCTGGAACTTTTGTATCGCCGCCCGGGAATCTCGGCCATGTATCCGCTTCCCTGCGCGGCGCGCCCCGTGCCGCCCGCCATCGCCGGCGCCTGCGACCCCGCGCTGGGCGACGAAGGCGAGTTCTTCCTGACCGACGTGCGGCTGAGCCACTTCCCCCTGCCCGCCTCGCGCCCGATCCGCGCCCTGCGCATCTTCCAAGTGCTCCCCAAGAGCGAGACGCACATCTCCGACCGGCCGCGCCTCGGCTACGCGCGCGCCGAGTCGGCGCGCATGCTCCTGGGGACGGTGCCGGTCGAGGCCGACGGTTCGGCCTACTTCCGCGCGCCGGCGCGCAAGCCGCTTTACTTCCACGCGGTCGACGCCGAGGGCCGGGCGGTCCAGGGCATGCGCAGCGTCACCTACCTCCAGCCGGGCGAGCGGCGCGGCTGCGTCGGGTGCCACGAGCGGCGCCACTCGGCGCCGCCCGCGGCGCGGACCTTGGCGCTCCGCCGGCCGCCGTCGCGTCTGGCGCCCGGTCCCGACGGCACGCGGCCGTGGAGCTACATGCGCCTCGTGCAGCCGCTTCTTGACGCGCGCTGCGCCGCCTGCCACGACGGCCGCGAAGGCGCTCCCGCTCCCGCGCTCACCGGCGCGCCGCGCGGCGAGTTCACGGCGTCGTACGAGGGGCTCAAGCCCTACGTGCGCTGGTACGAGTGGGGCGAGGGCATTCCCGGCTTTGTCACCAGGCCGGGCCGGATGCCGGCCGACGTGAGTCCCCTCGGCCGCATCGTCGCGGATGACCGCCACCGGGGGCTCCTGAACGACGAGGAGCGCCGGGCGATCCTCCTGTGGCTCGACGGCAACGCAGCGTTCTTCGGCACGTACGCCGAGGAGGCGCGGGCGGCGCAGCGGCGCGGCGCGGCGGTGCCGCCGCCCGAACTGCAGTAGCAGCGCGTCCGGCCGCCGCCGAACGGGCCCGGCGGCGGCGCCCGCCTTGACGTCCGCGGCGCGGCGCGGTTATCCTGCTGTCCACGCGGAAAGGACGCCTCCGGAGCTAGGAGCGCGCAACGCGCAAGGACTCGACCGCCATGCCTGACACGACTCCCGCCGGCGCCCCCGCCGCGGGCGAGACGCCGCGCACCGCCCTGGAGGGAACGCTCCGCATCGCCGCGATCGCCCTCCTCGTCGCCGGCTGCTTCCTCGTCCTCCGGCCCTTTCTGGCCGCCATGCTGTTCGCCGCGGTCCTATGCCTGACGACCTGGCCGTTCTTCAAGCGGCTGCGAAAACTGGTGCGCGGGCGCGGCTCCCTCGCCGCCGGCTTGATGATCGTGCTCCTGCTGGCCATCGTCATCCTGCCCCTCGCGCTGGCGGCGGGAAGCTTCGCCGCCGATGCGGCGCGCATGGTGGACGCCGCGCGTTCATACCTCGAGGAGGGACTGCCGCCGCCGCCCGCGTGGGTCGCCCGGATCCCCCTGGCGGGGGAGTCGCTCGATGCTCAGTGGCGCGCCGTCGCGGCGGATCGCGCGCAGTTCGCGGCGCTCGCCCGCTCCCTCATGAACCCCGCGCGGGAGGTGCTGATCGCCCTGGGCGGAATCATGGTTCAGGGCGTCTTCCAGATGTGCCTGGTCGCCTTCGCCGGCTTTTTCTTCTACCGCGACGGCGAGGCCATGATCGCGCTCCTGCGCGCGGGAACGGGGAGGGTGGCCGAACGCCTGAGCGGCGACCTGCTCGCGACGGTGCACGGCACGGTCACGAGCGTCGTTCACGGGATTCTCGGCACGGCCGCGGTCCAAGCGCTGCTCGCCTTCCTCGGGCTCGTCATCGCCGGCGTGCCCGCGGCCTTCGCGTTGGCGGCGGCCACCTTCTTCCTCTCGTTGGTCCCCGCCGGTCCGCCGCTCGTTTGGGGCGGGGCGGCGGTGTGGCTGTACTGCCAGAGCGGCCTCGGCTGGGCGATCTTCATGGCCCTCTGGGGCGCGGTCCTCGTGAGCGGCTCCGACAACGTGCTCAAGCCGCTCCTCATCAGCCGCGGCGGCGGCCTGTCGCTCCTCATGGTCGCCCTCGGCGTCCTGGGCGGCATGCTCGCCTTCGGCTTCGTGGGCATCTTCATCGGGCCGGTCCTCCTCGCGGTCCTCACCAGCGTGCTGCGGTTCTGGCTCGTCCGCAAAGACCCCGGCGCCGCTACCCCATCCGCATGAATTCGATGCGGTGATTCGCCTCCGGGTACCGCGCCGAAGGGCCGGCCACGAGCATGGCCGTGCCGCCGGCGATGCCGTGCGCGGCCAGCCACGGCGCCGCGAACTCGCGCCAACTGTCGGGCTCCTGCGCCAGGTCCACGGGATCGACGCCGTAGGAAAACGCGAGGCCCTGGCACACGCCGGAATCGCCGCTCAAGGCCACGATCCATACGGGCGGCTTGAAGCGCGAAATCATGCGCGCCGTCGCGCCGCTGCGCGTGGGCACGAACACCGCCGCGCAGGGCACCGACTCCAGGGCGCGCTCCACCACCGAGGCGATCGCCTCGGCGCTGCTGGCCGGAGTGTGATCCAGGCAGCGCCCGCGGATCTCGGCGAGGCGCGCCAGCGGGCGGCCGGCTTCGGTCGCCGCGGCGATCTTGGCCAGCATGGCCACCGCCTCGACGGGATACTTCCCCACGGCGGACTCGCCCGAGAGCATCAGGCAGTCGGTTCCGTCGAGGATGGCGTTGGCCGCATCGGTCGCCTCGGCGCGGGTCGGCAGGCGCTGCGCCGTCATCGATTCCAGCATCTGCGTCGCCGTGATGACCGGCTTGCCCGCCAGGTTGGCCTTGGCGATGAGCTGCTTCTGCGTCATCGCGATTTCCTCGATGGGCACCTCGACGCCCAGGTCGCCGCGCGCCACCATGATGCCATCGGCGGCGGCCAGAATCGCATCGATGTGGGCCAGGGCGCGAGACCGCTCGATCTTGGCCACGACGAAGACGCGCCGCCCCGCCGCCGCGGCGGCCGCGCGCACGGCCTCAATATCCGCGGCCGTCTCGACGAAGGACTGGCTCACCGCGTCGACGCCGTGCGCCAGGGCGAACTCCAGGCAGGCGCGGTCATGGTCGGTGAAGGCGCCGATCCCCAGGTCGATGCCCGGCAGATTCAGCCCCTTGCGGGAGCGCAGTTCGCCGCCGGTCTCGACCAGGCACTCGACATCCTCCCCCGCGACGCGGCGGACCGCGAGCTGGATGAGCCCGTCGTTCAGGAACAGCCGATCGCCCGGGCGGACGACGCGGGGCAGGCGCTCGAAGCCCACGGACACGACCTCGCCGGTGCCGGCGACGGCGCGGGTGGTCAGCGTGAAGGTCTCGCCCGCTTCCAGCTCGATGGGCTCCGAAGCGAGGGCGCCGATGCGCATCTTGGGCCCCGGGAGATCCGCCATGATCGCGACGCGGCGCCCCGCGGCGCGCTGCGCGGACCTGATGCGGGCGATCCGCTCGGCATGGCCGGCCAGATCCCCGTGGGAGAAGTTGAGGCGCGCGACGGACATCCCCGCCGCGATGCAGCGCACCAGCACCTCTTCCGATTCCGTGGCCGGCCCGATGGTGGCGACGATCTTGGTCTTGTGCGGAGGCAGTTCCATTGCGCAGATCCTGTTCCTGTTAGGCCGCGGCGCCGGCGGCGGTTCCCGTCAGGCGAAGCGCGCCGGCTGGCCGGTCGCCGCCAGCACCGCGCGCCATGTCTCCCCCGCCGGATCGACGCGTTTTTTGCGCGTCGCCAGCGCTTCCATGGGAACGTGAACGAAGGTGTCGTGCATCAGCCCGATCACCATGCCCGTCTTTCCAGCCAGCGCCGCGTGCACCGCGTTGCGCGCCAGCAGGTCGCAGAGAATCGAATCCTCCGCATCCGCGGGCACGCTGCGGATCATGTAGCTCGGATCGAAATAGCGCAGGGTGGCGGGGATGTCCGCTTCCGCGAAACGGCTCGCGATGCGGTCCCGCAGGAAGAGGCCGATGTCTTTCAGCTTCACGTTGCCCGAAGCGTCGCGCTCCTCCGCGCCGCCGCCCAGCAGGTCCTGCCCCGCCCCCTCGGCGGCGACGATGACCGCGTGCCCGCGGGCCTGCACCCGGCGCACGAGCGCCGCCAGAAAGCCGCCCTCGCCCTCGAGGGCGAAGGGCACCTCGGGAATCAGCGTGAAGTTGACATCCTGGCTCGCGATGGTGGCGCTGGCCGCGATGAAGCCCGCCTCGCGGCCCATGAGCTTCACAATGCTGACGCCGTTTCGGACGCTGTGGGCCTCGGTGTGGGCGCAGGTGATGACCTTGCACGCCTCCTCCACCGCGGTCAGGAACCCGAAGGTGCGCGCGACGAAGGCCACATCGTTGTCGATGGTCTTGGGAATGCCCACCACGGCCAAGGAGAGGCCGCGCCGCTCCGCCTCGCGGCACAGGGCCAAGGCGCCGCGCTGCGTGCCGTCGCCCCCCACCGTGAAGAGCATGTCGACGCCCCGCGCCGCAAGGTTGTCCACCGCGCGGGAGATATCCACCGGACCCCGCGAGGTGCCCAGCACCGTGCCGCCCATGCGGTGGATGTCGTGGACGAAGGCCGGCGTGAGCTCGACCGGTTCCTGGCCGTAGGAGGCGTCGAGCCCCGCGTACCCGTCCCTGAAGCCCAGCACGCGGGGCACGCCGTAGATGTGGTGCAGCTCCAGGAACACCGACCGGATGACGTTGTTCAAGCCCGGGCACAGGCCGCCGCAGGTGACGATCCCGGCGCAGGCCCGCGCGGATTCGAAGAAGAGTTGCGACCGCGGCCCGGCGATCTCGAAGAGCGCGCCCGGATCCGCGGGCGCATCCGGAAGGCGCACGATCTCGGCGGCGCAGCGCGCGCGATCATCCACCGTCAGCTCTATCGGCGAGGGGATCCGCGGCTTTCCGAGCGTCCTGATTTCCATGTTCCGTCCACGCGCTTCCCCCGAAAGGCCGCGCCGGACCGCCGGCGCGGCGCACCCGGCGGGGACCGTATGGTATCCGACGGCGCCGGCGCCGGCAAGAACGCCGCGGGCTCACTGCGGCGCGCGGGGGATCTGAACGGCCGTGATCGAGTGGGCGGGAAAGGTATGCCGCAGGCGGCCGCCCTCCACCGCCGCCGCGGTCTCGACGATCCTGACGTTCTCGGGCTCCTCCCACGTGTTGACGGCCATGTAGCTCACGCCGCCGAGTGTCCGCACCACCGCCTCGGGCGCCGCATTGAAGTTCGCGACGGCGATGGAAGCCGGGAGCCCCTCCTCCGGGTGCCGGTTAGTCACGATCAGGGTGACGGCCGCGCCCTCGGCATCGATGAGCGCCGCCGCGTCGAGGTAAGGCACATCCTTGACGGCGGGCAGGTACTTGCCGCCGGTCTCGAACATGGGACCGGCGGCGCGCAGCCCGATGGGAATCACGCCGGTCTGCCGGGCGTAGAGCGCCGAGGCGCAGTGCACGGGATTGGCGAACACAATCTCGCGCCACTTCCTGAGGCCGCCGCCGTGGTTGACCAGGGCGCTGTGCGTGATCATCTCCACCAGGCCGTCCAGGCGCATGGCCGTGTTGATCATCCCCGAGAGGAAGAGCGCCTCGGACAGCGTGCCGTTGTTGGGCAGCTCCGGCTTGTTGGTGAAGATCTGCAGCTCCGTCAGGGCGAAGCGGGGCGTCGCGCCGCCCGCCGCCATCTGCGCCCCCAGGCCGCGCATGTATGCCTCGAAGTGCCAGGTCGAGGCCATCAAGGCCTCGAAAACCTCCCGCGGATCGGCGTTCCCCGGGATGCCGTCGCCCTTCAGCCAGTGAATCGAAAGCGACCGCAGGAGCGCGCCCTTGCGCTGGGTGATCGGCGCGTTCCAGGCCTCATCCTGGCCGTTGGCGATGAGCAGGATCGACGGATCCGCCCCGCGCATGGCGTGGTGGAACTTCTCGTAGCGCTCGGCGTATTCCTCCGGCGGGCAGTGCCCGATCTGCCAGGCGCCGTACAGCTCGTTGCCCACCTCCCAGTAGCGCACGCCGTAGGGCTCGGCGTGTCCGTTTTTCGCCCGCAGCGCTCCCATCGGCGTCTCCACGGAGCCGTTGCAGTACTCGACCCACTGGGCCGCTTCCTCCGCCGTCCCGTCCCCGGCGTTGACGCAGATCATGGGCTCGCAGCCCACCGCCCGGCAGAACGCCATGAACTCGTCGGTGCCGACATGGTTGTACTCGGGCACGAACCAGGCCGGGTTCAGCCGCATGGGCCGGTCGTGGACGGGTCCCACGCCTTCCTTCCAGCGGTAGCCCGAGACGAAATTGCCGCCCGGGTATCGCAGAAGCGGCAGCTTGGAGTCCGCGAGCATGCGGACGACGTCGCGGTCGAAGCCGTCGACGGCGTCGTTCGGGAAGAGAAAGACCTGATCCAGGCACACGGCGCCCGGCGCGGGAAGGGCCAGAACGAGGGCGAGGGACGCCCCTCGCGCCGGCCCGCCCGGTTCGCCCGCACGGGGCAGCGCGAGCGCCACCGAGAACCGCTTCCAGGTGGCGTCGATCCCCGCGGCGGCCCCTCGCGCCAGGACGGCGGCGGGGTTGTCCCACGACCGCACCGAGACGCGCAGCTCCTTGACCCGGTCATCGCCGCGGGCGTGGAACGAGAGCGTGTAGTTGCCCTCGCGGTGAAGCGGCAGGAACACGGGCTGGACGATCCCGACCTCCTCGCCGCCGAGCGCCGCGACCTCGATCCGCTGGCACTGCTCGGAGTTGAGCGGCTCCTTGGGGCAGGCGTAGTCGACCTGGCCCTCGCCGAAGGGGAACCAGCCGACGGCGATGCCGCGATCCAGGCTCGCGGCCCGCTCTCTGCGCCCGAGGCCCTGCTGGAGCCGATCGACGCCGCTGAGGGCTTCCTCGCGGGAGCGGCCGAAATACTTGACATCCTCGAAGCCGGGATTGCAGACGATCTGCGCCCACATGCCCTGGTAGATATTGCGGCCCAGGTGCTCGGTGAACTTGCCGTAAAGGCCACGGCTCACGGGACGCTCCGCCCGCCGCGCCGCATCGACCTGGAGCGCGCAGGCGCCGGCGCCGGCGCGCTCGAAGGTCCAAAGGGGCCCCTCGATCTCCGCGCCCCGGGCCGAAAGCCACATCCCCGCCGCCAACAGACACGGCCCCAGCCGCCATGTCCCCCGTTTCCTGGAATGCATTGCACTGCCTCTGTTTGGAACGTCCCAGCGCGCAACCGCGAGACCCGCGCACGCCAGTATAGTAAACCCTGATCCCGGCCGCCAGTTGCGCCGCCTTTCGCGCCGGGCCGGCACGGCCCCTCGATGGCCGCGGCGCGGGACCCGCGGCCGCCGCTACGTATACGCCCTCGTTTCCGAGCGTGTTGGCGGTCAGGCGCCGGAACGTGGCGCTCGCCGGCGGCCGCGCCGCGCGCTCAGCGCGGCCAGGCGCCCTCCACCATGTCCCTGAGCGCGAGCGCGGCGGGATCCACGACGACGTGCTTGATCTTGAGGCGCTTCCACGTATAGGTGATGTGCACCTTGCCATCGCGGGTCTGGATGACGGCCGGGTACGAGAACTCGGCGTCCTTTTCCCCCTCGAGGACGAGCGCCGCCTGCCACCTCCGGCCGTCGGGGCTCACGGCCGCGTTCAAGACCTCGCGGCTCGACGGGAACGGGCCGCCCCTGATGGTGTGGTTGTACACCAGGAAGTGGCGCCCGTCGGCCAGAGTCGCGGCATCGATGCCGGCGCTGGAGTTGGGAAGCGCCGTCTTCGCCATGGCGCTCCAGGTCGCGCCGTCATCGGAGGACCAAGTCTCGACGATGGCGCGGTTCTTGCTCCGGCAGAGCGCCTGCAGCCTGCCGCCGGGATGAACCAGCAGGGTCGGTTGGATGACGCTCAACTCCTTGCCGTCGTTGACGGGATCCGTGGCGGCCCACGTCGCGCCGAGATCCGCCGTGCGCTCGAAATGCACGCGCCAACCGGCATCTTCGGTGCTGGTCGGGCACAAGATCGCGCCCGACGGGAGTTGGATCGGCTTGTTCTTGATCGGGCCGAGGATGCCGGCGGGCAGGCGCCGCGCCGCCGACCAGGTCCTGCCGCCGTCGGCGGAGGTTTTCAACACCCCCCACCAACGCGATGGGCTCGGGCCGACCTTGTAGAACAGCATCAGCGGGCCCTTGACGGGCTGGAAGAGCACCGGGTTCCAGCAGGGATGCCGCGTGCCGTCCGCCTCGACGCCGTTGGCGGCCTCGACCGGAGGCGTCCAGGCCGCGCCTTCCTTCCGCGCGACCCAGATGCCGACATCCGCATCGCCCTCCTCCGTGCCGCCGAACCACGCGGCGACCAGGGTCTCGCCCACCTCGGCGATGGTCGATGCGTGGCACTCGGGAAAGGGCGCCGTCTCGTAGATGAACTCATCGAGCACGATGCCGGCGCGCATCCCATTGCCCGGCGCGCCGGCCGGCGCCGCCTCGCCGCCGGCCCCGGCCGTCCACGCGGCCGCGCAGAGCCACCATGCCGCCATGCGCTTCAAGTCGCGAATGTCCCCCTCCCCCGGCCGCTCTACCAGCGCGCCGTCTTCAGGTTCCTGAGCGCCGCCTTCGTGTAATACGTCGCCACGCCGAGGGGCCGGCACGGCTCCTGCTGCGGCCAGATCGAAAAGCCGTGCCCCGCCCGCTCCAGGTCAATTTGCTTGTCCTTGTCGATCCAGACCTCGATCCGGGCGTCGCTCACGCGCAGCCTGATCGGATACCACGTCCCGTTCTCAAAGCGGAGGTGTTTGGTGGTCAGGTTGCCGTCGGCCGCCTGACGGTCGACGTTCGAGAGCCCGACGCACCCGCCGCCCCACCCGCCGACAATCAGCGTGCAGCACTCGCTCCCCACCGGGAAGGTTAGGCCGCAGAAGAAGTCCTGACCCTCGAGGCGGCAGGCCTCGAGGGACACCTCGTAGTTGCTCGTCGGGAAGTCTTGCGTCCACAGGATGCCGGTCATGGCGCCGCCCGCCTCCAGCACCAACCTTCCGTCCACGGCGGCGGCCTTGCCGAAGCCCTCGCCCGCGACGACGTTCCAGGCCCCGAGGCTTTTGCCATCGAAAAGCGGGACCCAGGCTTCGGGCGCCACGACCTCCGGCGGCGGGACGGGCTTCTCCGCGGCGGGCTTCAGAACGCGGAGGCGGATCGAGCGGAAACGCACGGTCATCGGCGGCCCTTGGTGGACCTGCAACGCGATCGCGCCCGAGGCGGAGCGCTTGGCCTCCTCCTCATCGATGAAGTCCATGGTGGTCACGCCGTTGAGCTTGTGAATCAGGCGGATGCCGTCGGCGATGATGGTGTAGTCGTTCCAGTCGTCCTTCTTGATCGCCGCGCGCACGGCCGCGTCGGTGTTGACCGTGGCGACGACCTGCTTGTTGCCGTTCGGCCACCTGAGCACCTTCTCGCCCCGGAGCGCCAACATCCCGCGGCCGCGCTCCTCGTACAGGATGCCCGTGTAGGCGTGCCCCGCATCCATGTCGGCCTGGTATCCGGCGGCGACCCAGTTGCCCATGTCCTTGCTGCGGTACTGCACGCCGGAGTTGCCGCCCTCGAGTTTCCATTGGAGGCGCAGTTCGAAGTCGGCCGGCGCGCCGCCGCGCCAGAAGGCGAAGGTATTGCTCTTGATGGGTTTTTCGGCGGTCGTCGCGCCGACGATCGCGCCGCCGGCCGCGGACCACACCGCGGGGTCGCCGTCCCAGCCGGCCAACGACGCGCCGTCGAAGAGCAGCGTGAAACCCTCGCGCCGCTCGGCCTCCGTCAGCGTGTTGGGCTCCGCGCCCGGCGCCGCGGCCGAGATCAGGGCGCCCACGACAACAGCGTACACTTTCGCGGTCATGCAATCCTCCATGGGTGCAGCTTGCCGCTATTCATTGAACCCGAAGGAGCCCTCGAACGCAACCGCGGGCGGGGGCAGTCCGCGGCGGATGCGCTCGACGCGGCCGCCGAAGCCGGGGCCTTGGAGCGTCGCCAGGTCGATCATCCCGCCGCGGCGCCGATAGAGCCCGGGGTGCACCGCGGCCTCCGGGCGCGAAGCGTCGGGATAGAACTGCATGGCGTTGGTCTCCACGCCCATGATCGTCCCGGCATGGGCGCCCAGCAGCGCGTGCGGGATCTGGGCCAGCATGGGGTTGGTCAAGTCCTGCACCATGAGGGCCATGCCGTGCGCCCTGGCCCAGCACAGGCTCAGGAGCGCGCCCGTCTGGGTCTTGCATGTCTTGAGCGCCACGCCCGTCCAGCCCAGACTGCGGCCTAGCCGCACCAAACGCCAGTCGTGGGCGCTCTCGTCCATGAAGAGCGGCTTGCGCGCCGCCACGCCGCTCACATCGATCGCATGCGCCTCCAGGTCGTACGGAAAAGGCTGCTCGACGTAGAGAATGCGGGCGTACGTCCGCGGCTCGTCGCGGAGCAGCCGGTCGAGAATCTCCGTGACATAGGCGGGGTCCGTGACGGTGCAGTTGAAATCCGCCGTGAGCCAGCGCACCCCGAGCGTCTCGGCGATGGCGCTCACCTTCGCCAGCCGCGCGCGGTCCCAGGCGGCGTCGTTGCCGCGCAGCTTCACCTTGAGGCAGTTCAAGCCGTCGGCGCGGATCCAGTCATCGAGGGTCACGGGGTAGCCGTCGTCGGGCTCCGTCCCGTCCAACTCGGCGGCATCGAGCGCATCCTTTCCGCCCACGAGGTGCCAGGCGGGCAGGCGGCGCGGAGGCTCTTGAACGAGGTAGTCCGCCGGGTACCTCCCCGCGAAGGAGACGCCGGCCTCCCCCGCCAGGTACGCCGCCAGGTCGCGCGACAGCCAGTCGGCCCCGTACGTGGCGTAGATCGGCGCGCCGTTACAGGCGCCGTACGCGTCGTGCAGCGCGAGATCGAAGGGCGCCGCGCAGGCCAGCGCCGCCAGGCGCGGCACGGGCTCGGCGCCCCCGCGCGCCGCGTTGAACGCGGCCAGAAGCGCTCCCAGGCGCTCCTCCAGAAAAGCGTGGCCGATCTCGAGGGCGTGCCCGCGCTCTTCGAACCTCTTCCAGGCCCCCGCCAGCCCCGCGCAGAACTCCTTGAGCGCCGCGTGCCGTTCCTCGTAGGGCCGCGCGCTCGGCCACACCCACTGCACGCTCAAGGGCGTCTCGCCCCAACCTTCGGCGACGCGCCCGCGCGCCCCGGCGACGCGCACGCAGGCTCGCGCGCAGGTCACCGACGTCAAGGTTTCGGTCCCGAACTTGAGCGGCACGCGCGTCGCGACGGGCAGGAAGTACAGCGCCGCGTCGACGACGCGGACATCGGCTCGATGCGCCATGGGCCGCTCCCGGATCTCGTGCCGCAGGCAGGCATTCTAACCGTCCCGGGGCCGACGTAGAAGCCCTCGCGGCGCCGCGCCGAGACTCCCGGATCGCTGAAGGAACTGAAGCAGGCCGCCGCGCTATTGCCGCGGCCCAAGGCCGCATGCTATCATTCGGACCGTATCTTGACTTCAGGCGTGGAGGCCACATGTCGGAACAATTGCTCAATGAAATCGCGGAGTGCGTCGTCACCGGCAAGAACAAGCGCATGGAAGAACTGGTGCCCAAGGCCCTCCAGGACGGTCTTACCCCCGAGACCGTGCTCATGCAGGGCCTCGTCAAGGGCATGGAGGTCGTCAGCAACAAGTTCAAGGGCGAGGAGTTCTACATTCCCCAGGTGCTCCTGTCGGAGCGCGCGCTGAACGTAGGACTGAAGTTCATCAGCGAGAAGCTCGCCCAGCGCGGGTTCAAGCCCCGCGGCACTCTGGTCATCGGCACCGTCAAGGAAGACTTGCACGACATCGGCAAGAACCTCGTCGCCGCCATGTTCCGCGGCCAGGGCTTCAACGTCGTCGACATGACCGTGGACGTCAAGCCCGAGCAGTTCCTCCAGGCCGCCAAGGAGCACAAGGCCGATGTCGTCGGCATGTCGGCCCTCCTCACCACGACGATGGACAACATGCGGACCACGGTGAACGTGCTCAAGCAGGGCGGCTTCCTGGGCAGGATCATTGTGGGCGGCGCGCCGGTGACCCAGGGTTTCGCGGATCAGATCGGCGCCGACCTCTTCGCGGAGGATGCCGCAACCGCGGTGGACAAGGTGAAGGCGGCGCTCGGCGTCGCCTAGGCGCGCAAGCCGGACACGCGGGCCGCGTATCCGGCCGGGACGCTCAGCGGTAGAGGCGCAGCACCCCCACGACGCGTCCCTGGATCCGAACCCGCTCCCGCGGGAGGACTATGGGCTCGAAGGTCGCATTGGCCGGTTCCAGGCGGACGCGGGCGCCTTCGGGGTAGAAACGCTTCAACGTGGCCTCCTCGCCGTCCACCAGGGCGACCACCAGATCGCCGGGATCCGCCCCCGCCGTCCGGGCGACCACCACCAAGTCGCCGTCCTGAATGTGGTCCTCCACCATCGACTGACCCTTGACGCGGAGCGCGAAGAGATCGCCTCCGAGGGGCAGCAGGTCGCGGAGATCCTCCTTCTCGGCTTCCTCGAAGGCGAGGATCGGAAAACCGGCCTGAATCGCGCCCACGACGGGTATCCGGGCGCGGCCGCCGCACAATTCGATCGCCCGCGACGCATACGGCACGCGGCGGATGAGTCCTTTCTTCTCCAGTTGCTGGAGATGCGCGAGCACCGTCACCTTGCACGTCCCGATCGCGTCGCCGATCTCCTCATACGTGGGCGCCAGCCCCCGCTCGCCGATGTACGCCTCCAGGAACCGGAGAACTTGCTTCTGTTTCGGGGTCAAGGCCGCCACGCCGCCGCTCCTATTCCGCGGAAAAAGAGGGGGTTGCGCCGGACGCGGTTCCTAGCCCCGGGTACTCCCAACCCCGCCTCGCCACAGTGCGGGTACCCATGCGCGGCGCAACGCCCCTGTCGAATCCCGCCTCGCCCATCCTGCCCGGCCGGCACCCGCGCGAGGCTTTCGGCGTGCCGCCGCGATTCCAAAACGACTTCTTCACGCCGCAAGCAGCGCGAAGAAAACCGCAAGCACGATGCCCAGGAACGAACCGATTTCACCGAGAACCTTGCGCATTCAGGCCTCCCGACAAACGCCCATTGCCCACGCCGACCGCCGGCGCTCGGCGCCAGCCGAGCACTCGATCGACCAGTCCTTCACCCAAAGCGCGCGCATGGAACGTGTGCCACTCCCACACCCCGCAAGCGAACGCCGTCGAGCCGATCGACTTTATCATTGCGAGTTTCCTCAAGGGAGCCTCAAGACTAACATTTATCTAACACCACTAACATAACACTAACTTCCGCGTCTTGCAAGCCTTTTTTCCAGGCGCGGTTCATATTCTGTAAAGTTCGGCAACGCAACGCTTTAGGTGCGCGCCGTCCGGAGAATACAAGCTCCAGGCCGCGAAAAAAACGGCCGTCCGGGGGATTGAGCCCGCGAATCAGGCGATGTATCCTTGATGGACCGGCCTCGGACTTCAGATCGCCGGCCGGGAGGATGTCTCCGTGCACTTGATCGCCCTCTGTGCCTTGTTCGCCGCCCAGGACGGCGCTCCCCTCGCGTTCACGCGCTTCGCCTACGAGGATTTCGACCGCGGCGGCCTCTATACCGCCACGGTGACCTGCAGGCGCGGCGCCACCGAGGTCGAGCTCGTGAGCGTCGTTCACATCGCGGACGAAGCCTATTACCGGGAAATCCAGCGCGAGCTCGCGAGCTGCGACTTGGTCTTCTTCGAGCTGGTGGCCGGCGCCGGCGGCGAATCCACCGGCGCGCTTTCCGCCCTCCAGCAGGCGGCCGGCCAGGCGCTCCACCTGGTCTTTCAGCTCGAGGCGCTCGACTACCACACCCCCGGTTTCGTGCATTCCGATCTTTCCTGGGATGAGATCCGCGGCCTCCTCGGCGGTAAACCCCTGTCCCAGCCGCCTCAGGCGAAGCTCCTGGAGCGCTTCCTGCCGCGCCCGAAACCGGAGCAGCTTCCGCAGAACGACTTCTTCGCCGACAACCCCGAGATGCGCCGCGCGCTCAAGGTCTTCCTCGGCCAGTTGCTGGGAGATATCCCGGCCACGCTCGCGCTCCTCAACCTGGAGAACCCCGACGAGCGCACCGACATCCTGATCTCCGCCCGCAACCGGCGGGCCATGGACATCCTGGCGCCGCACCTCGACCGGCCCGGCAGGCTGGCGCTGCTCTGGGGCGCCGCCCACATGCCCGACTTCGCGCGGCGCCTCGCGCGTCTCGGGTTCGAGCCCGCGGGCGCGCGCTGGCACCTGGCTTGGAAAATCGGGCCGATCCGCGAACAGCGCTGGTTCTGACCCCGCGCCGCGTTCTTGCCCTTCCCCCCGTGCGTGCCTTACAATCATTCGGCACGACGGTCCTCGCGAAAGGGGCCGTCTGACCTGTCGAGCGAGGTGGATCGTGGTCAGACCAGCCAGCGATGTCCCCGGCGGCGCGCTATCCAACCTGGATCGCGTGCGCGAAATCATTGCCGGCGCCGACTTCAAGGCCTTCGACCTGAAGTTCCAAAGGCAAGAAGAGGCGTTCGCCGCCTTCCGTGATGAAGTCCGGCAAGAGATCGCCGCTCTCAAACAAGCCTTCGCGGCCCATGAGCAGACCCAAGGCCGCGATGCCGAGGCCCTCGAGCACCGCGTCAACGAACGTCTGAACGCCGCCGCCGACTCCGTCGCCGATCTGCGGCGCGAGACCACCGAAGCCGCCGCGGAAACCAAACGCGGCCAGAAGCAGACCCTCGACTCCCTGCGAGATGCGCTCGAGGCGCGCATCGCCGAGACCGCCGCCGCGGCGCGCGAGGGCCTTGCCGAGCGCGGCGCCGCCGATGACAAGCGCTTCGCGGCCCTCGCGGAGCGCTGCGCGCGCATCGAGGACGGCGCCGCGGCCCTCGCGAGCAAACACGGCCGCGCGCTGGACGACCTGGCCGTGCGCATCACCGACGTTCGCACCGCGTTCAACGATGCCGCGGCCACGCTCCAGCAAACGAAGCTGTCCCGCTATGCCCTGGGCGAAGTGCTGCTCGCCGTCGGCGCCCAGCTCCTCGAACGGGCCGACAAGCGCCCCCGGCCCGCCGCCGCGAAGCAAACGCGGCGGACGAATCCGGACTGATCGCATGTGCGCCGAGAAAGCACCCGCCGCGCCCAAGAAAGCGCCCGCCGCCGTCGAGGAATCGCGCGACCTGCTCGATGATCTGCGCAATATCCTCGTCACCGAGGAAAGCCGCGGCATCAAGGATGTGGTCGCGCTTCTGGGCCACCTCCAGTCCAAAATCGAGGACCGCCAGGGCCTTATCGAGCTCCTGGCGCCGGTGATCGCCGCGGCCATGGCCCAGGCGGCAAGGCAGGACCCCGAAGCGCTGCGCGACGCGCTGGCCCCCATCGTCCGGGCGATAACCGCCGAAGGCGACGAAACGCCGCCTCCCGCGGCGCCCCCGCGGCGGCCATCGCCGGCGGGATTCGCGGCGCGCGTGCGCGCCCTTCTCAAGCGCGGGCGGCCGGCGCCCCGCCGGGTCGTCGCGGACACGGCGCTTCCGGCGGCGCCCGAGGTCTGCGATGCGGAGTTCGCCCTGATCGAGCTCTTCCTTCTCGCGCATCCCTCCCTGACGCTGCTCGCGCACGGCTCGTGGCAGGCGCCGCAGCTCCAGGCTAAGGCCGAAGAGCTGCTCCTGCCGCTCCTCAGAAAATTCATCCGCGAGAAGGTTCCCGCCCGCGATCCGGGCGAGCCCCTGCGCGCCATCGTCGACCGCCTGCACGCGCATTTCGAGCCGGGCGCGCACGCCTATCTCATCGTCCTGTACGAAGGCGCGCCTTCCGTCGGCTTTTTCCTCGACGTGCGTCAAAGTCTCACGGCCCTGCATGCTCAGTCGAGGGACGCGCTGCGCCGCGCCCACGCCGTGTCGGCCTATCGCGCGACGCTGCGGCTGCTCCTGGACCGCTACCGCCCCGAGGACAGCCGGATGGGTCCGCGGCCCCACCCCGACCCGCTCAGTTGGCCGCCGCCGGGAACCCTTCCGATTGAAGCCGCGCCGCCGCGGGGGAGCGGCGAGGAGGCATCCGCTTGAATGGGGCTGAAACGCGCCCCCCGCCGAACAATGCAAACGGGGCGGATCGCTCCGCCCCGTTCGCGCGTCTCCGCGACGCGCGCGTGCGTCCGGCCGCCTAGCGCGCGCGGCGCACGGTCCTCTTGACGCCGACGCGCTTGGTCGAGGACTTCTTCGTCCGCGTCCACGACTTCGTCGCGCGCGGCTTCGTCGTCCACGACTTCGTCACGCGCGGCTTCGACGTCCGCGGCTTCGTCACGCGCGGCTTCGATGTCCGCGATTTCGTGGCGCGCGTGCCGGTCTTCTTCGTGTGGTACATCCGAGTCCTGGTCTTCCGAGTGCTAGCCATCGATCATAACCTCCCGCTGAGAGTGAAGCGTTTCCTGCGACACGGCACGATGCGGCGCCGCAACAACCAACTCATTGCTATGATCGGGCGGAGAGCCGAGAATCTTTAGGTGTCCGGGCTCGGACCGGAGATCTTCGCCCGCCTACGGCCTCAGATCCCGGAACCGCTGCGCCAGGAACACCGCGAGTTCCTCCCGCGCGGCTTCCAGATGCACCGTCGGGTCGATTTTCTCCGGGCGGCGGTACAGACTCTCGCGCAAGCCGCACAGAAACGCCAGCCCAAGATCGCTGCGGAAGCCGATCTTCACCGCGCCGCCCGCGATGAACGCGCGGAACTGCTGCTTGGGGAGCGAGATCACGCCGGGCAGCGCGCCGCCGTAGAGATTGTACTTCTTGAGCAGGTCCTTGGGGAGCAGCGACCCCCAGGGCAGCGAGTAGTGCAGATCAGGCCTGAGCGCCGCGACGCGGTTGAAGGCCTCGGTGGACCACAGCGGAATGCGGCAGGTCTTGTACGGGCCGGGGCCGCCGCCGACAGGCACCGCCGCCATGTCGAGCCCCTCCAGGCGCAGAACGGCCTCGGCTTCCTCCACCCGCACGATTCGACCCTCGGACATCTGGCTGGGCGCCGCCTGCTGCCAGGGCAGGAGCACCTCCGTGAACATCGGCCCACCCTTGAGCTTGGCTAGGAGCGCGCGGGCGGCCTCGATCTTCCCGGCGGTCAAAAAGACGGCGTCGGCGCCGAGTTCCAGTCCGGCCTCGACGAGCACATCCACGTCGTCGCCCATGAGCTGGACGAAGAGATCGGGCGCATCGAAGCTGCGTAACGCGCCCACGTACGCCCTGAGATTCCGCCGCGCGCACGGAACGACGAAGAGCAACGGCTCGCGCGCCGCCGTGCGCGCCTCGATGATGGCCTCGGCCTCGCAAAACTCGGTCACGACGAGCCCCGGGACCGCCGTCTGGGTGCGCCGCGCCTCGGCGAACACCCGTGCAAGGCCTTCTCTATCGCTCATTCTTCTCCTTCACCCGGCGCGCGGCCCGGCGGCACCGCGCGCACGGACGGAGCCCGCCGTTCCCGGCCGCCGTCCTCCGCGGCGCACACAGAATTCTGCCGTATTATGCGCCGGCGCGCCATTGTCCGATAACGAGTCCGCCGCGCGGGGCCCGGCGCGACGCCGGAGATGCCGCGCTCACCTCCTCTTGGACGGCTTCTTCGTCTTCTTGGCGGCGGTCCGCGCCGCCGTCTTCCCGGCGGGTTTCTTCCCGGACCGCCTCCCGGCGGGTTTCTTCCCGGACTGCTTCACTGACTTCTTCGCGACGGCCTTCCCGGCGGCCCGCACCGCGGCCTGCGCGGCCGCGAGCCGCGCGAGCGGCACGCGGAAGGGCGAGCAGGACACGTAGTCCATGCCGGCGCGATGGCAGAAGTCGATGGAATCGGGATCGCCGCCATGCTCGCCGCAGATGCCGACTTTCAGATCCGGCCGCGCCGACCGCCCGCGCGCGATGCCAAGCTCGATGAGCTGGCCCACGCCCTCCTCGTCGAGGGAGGCGAAGGGGTCCTTCGAGAGGATGCCCTGCTCGAGGTACGCCGGCAGGAAGCCGCCGGCGTCGTCGCGCGAGTAGCCGAACGCCGTCTGGGTGAGGTCGTTCGTGCCGAAGGAGAAGAACTCCGCGTCGCCCGCGATCTGGTCCGCGACCAGCGTGGCGCGCGGGATCTCGATCATCGTTCCGACCAGGTACTTGAAGCGGACGCTCTTTTCCCGCATCACATCCGCGGCGACGCCGCGGATGATGCGCTCCTGGTGGCGGAACTCGCCCACCGTTCCCACGAGAGGCACCATGACCTCGGGCGCGACCTTCTGCTTCTGGCGGACCAGCTCCGCGGCGGCCTCGAAGATGGCGCGGGCCTGCATCTCCGTGATCTCGGGGTACGCGACTCCCAGACGGCAGCCGCGGTGGCCGAGCATCGGGTTGAGCTCGTGCAGTTGGGCGATCCTGGCCCGGATGCGCTCGACGGGCGTGTTGAGCTCGCCCGCCAATTCGCGCGCCTGGTCCTCCGTGAGCGCCACGAACTCGTGCAGCGGCGGATCGAGAAGGCGGATCGTCACCGGACGGCCTTCCATGGCCTTGAAGATGCCGATGAAATCCTCGCGCTGGTACGGCAGGACCTTCGCCAGCGCCGCCCTGCGCTCCGCGGCGGTCTCGGCCATGATCATCTGACGCACCGCCTTGATGCGCTGCGGGTCGAAGAACATATGCTCGGTGCGGCAGAGCCCGATGCCCTCGGCGCCGAACGCCACCGCCTGGCGCGCATCCTCGGGCCGGTCCGCGTTGGTGCGGACGCCGAGCCGCCGCGCCTTGTCGGCGAGCTTCATGAGCTTCTTGTACCATTCGTTGTGGTCGGGATCCACCGCCAGGAGGTCGAGCCGGCCGAGGTACACGACGCCTTTGCTGCCGTTGAGGGTGATATACTCCCCTTCGCGCACGACGGAGCCGCCGACGCGCATCGCCTTGCCGCGCGCGTCGATGTCCAGTTCGCCGCAGCCCACGATGCAGCACTTGCCCCATCCGCGGGCCACCAGGGCGGCGTGGCTCGTCATGCCGCCCTTCGACGTGAGAATCGCCTGCGCGGCGTGCATGCCGTGGACATCCTCGGGCGACGTCTCGGCGCGCACCAGGATGACCTTCTCGCCCCGCGCGGCCCACTGCTCGGCATCATCGGCGGTGAACACGGCCTTGCCCGTGGCGCCGCCGGGGCCCGCGGGCAGTCCCTTGGCCAGAACCTTCGCGCTCTTCTCGGCGTTCGGATCGATCATGGGCAGGAGCAGCTCGTTGAGCTGCGTCGGCGCCACGCGCATGAGAGCCTCGTCCAGATCGATCAAACGCTCCCCGTGCATCTCCACGGCCATGCGCACCGCCGCGGTGCCGTTGCGCTTGCCCGTGCGGGTCTGGAGCATCCAGAGCACGCCCTCCTGGATGGTGAACTCGATATCCTGCATGTCGCGGTAGTGCTTCTCCAGCCTGGTGCGGATGGCGTCGAGCTGCCGGTAGAGCGCGGGCTCGGCCTCCTCGAGGCTCTTGAGATGCTCGTTGCCCGGGGTCTTGGTCGCGTTGTTGATGGGCGAGGGCGTCCTGAGGCCGGCGACGACATCCTCGCCCTGGGCGTTCTGGAGCCACTCGCCGTAGAAAAGCTTCTCGCCCGTGGCCGGATTGCGCGTGAAGGCCACGCCGGTGGCCGAACTCGCGCCCATGTTGCCGAACACCATGGCCTGCACGTTGACGGCGGTGCCCCAATCATCGGGCAGCCCCTCGATGCGCCGGTAGGCGATGGCGCGCTTGCCCATCCAGGACTGGAACACGGCGCCGATGCTGCCCCAGAGCTGGGCGCCGGCGTCGTCGGGAAACTCCGCGCCGAGCACTTCCTTGACCTTCGCCTTGAAGGAGCCGCACAGCTCCTCGAGATCCTCCGCCGTGAGGTGCGTGTCCTCGACCACCCCCCGCGCGCGCTTCATGCGATCCATTTCGTGCTCGAGGATCAGGCGGATGCCGTCGCGGCCGGCGGGCTCGATGCCGGCGGCCTTTTCCATGACGACATCGGAGTACATCATGATCAGGCGGCGGTAGGCATCGTACACGAAGCGCGGGTTGCCCGTGCTGCGGATGAGGCCGGGGATCGTCGCCGACGTGAGACCGATGTTGAGGACGGTCTCCATCATGCCGGGCATCGAACGTCGCGCGCCCGAGCGGCACGACATGAGCAGCGGGTTCTCCGGATCGCCGAATTTCCGGCCCATGACCGCCTCCACGCGGGCCATCGCCTTGCGGACCTGCGCCGCGAGCTCCGGCGGGTATTTCCGGTTGCCGGCGTAGAAAAGCGTGCATACCTCCGTCGTGATGGTGAACCCGGCGGGCACCGGGATGCCGAGGGTCGCCATCTCCGCCAGGTTCGCGCCCTTGCCCCCCAGCAGATTCTTCATCTCGGCCGTGCCGTCAGCCGCGCCGCCGCCGAACGAATACACCAGCTTTTTTGCCATGCGTTCCGCTCCTTTTCCGGGAAGAACTCCTGACTTCTACGCGTGTTCGACCAGCGCGAGGCGGCGGGGCGGACACGAACGCCCCGCGCGCGTGCCGGGTGCCGGCCACGCGCGCCCTCGCGGTGGAAGAAGTATCGTAGCAAAGCTGGAGGCGGCGTCAAGCCGCGGCCGGGCGTCCGGCGCGCCGGATTCAGTCTGCGGCCGGAGCCGATACGGGCGCGGACCCCGCGCGGAACATCACGACCTCGGCCGGTCCGAGCGTGCGCTCCCAGAGACCCTCGACCCGGCCGCCCCGGGGCCAGATCTGCGCGACCGGTCCCCCGCCGAGGAGGGCGGCGATGGCCCCGATCGCGACGTGCCGCGGCTCCCGCCAGTCCTTGTTGATCACGGCGAGCAGGCGCTCGTCGCCCCAGGACTTGCGCAGGCAGAGCACCGGGCCATCGAGCCCCCACAGGGCCTCGACGAGGCCCTCGGAGCTCAAAATCGGAAAGGTTTGTTTCAAGACGTTAATCTCGCGGACCGCCGGGCGAATGTCAAACGAGGGCTCCTCCATGTCCGCCGGACTCGTGCGGACGACATCCAGCTTGCGCCGGAAGCCGTACTCGTACCCGATCGGCATGAGGATGCCCGCCGAAAACATCGCCGCGAAGGCGTAGCGCTGGACCTGCACCGGCGCCAGGCCGCCTGTTTCGGCGGCCAGGCGGGCGGTGTCGTGCGTCTCGGGAAAGCTCACCGACGGAGCCAGAGAACGGAACTGGGAATGCTGCTCCAGGCACCAGGCATCGGAGAAATTCCACCACTTGGAACTGCTGGCGATGCAGTCGAAGCCGGCGCCTTGGAGGGCGACGATATCCTCCAGACGGCAGCCCAGCGTTTCCGCGAAGAAGAGGCAATCGGGATTCACGCGCCGCGCCGCGGCGATCACGCGGCTCCAGAGCGCCGCGGGAACCTGGTAGGCGGCATCGCAGCGGAAGCCCTCGAACCCGAGCCGCGCGTAGTCCTCGACGAGCCGCTCCCAGAAGCGCCACAGGTTCTCGCGGTCGGACGAGCCGTGGTTGTCGACCTCGCCCAGGTCGCCCCACACGGTCACGCGCCGCGCGTCGGCCGGATCGATGGCCGAGGGGCTCTTGACGCCGCCGTCCGGATCCCGTAGAAACCAATCCGGGCGAGCCCGCACCAGCTCGCTGTCCTTGGCCGTGTGGTTGATCACCAGATCCATCATCAGCCTGACGCCGGTGTCCCGCGCCGCGCCGACGAAGGCGCGCAGGCTCCCGAGGTCGTCCTCCCCGGCGGGCCGCGCCTCGGGAAGGAACAGCGGATTGAGCTTCTGATAATCCTTGATGGCGTACAGGCTCCCCGAGAAGCCGGGATAGTGAAAAGGATTGATGTACACCCAGTCGAAAAGAAGTGAGGCGGCATGCCGGCACCATTCGACCCAGCGGTCCATGGGGCCGAGCAGCCGCGGAAACAGGTTGTAGATGCGCGGTGCGTTTCTCATACTTGCTTGATGTTTCGGCCCGCGGGAACCGTTCGCTGGAGGCGCGGCGGCCGCCGCCCTCCGCCGGCGCGCGGCCCGCTCTCCCGCGCCCCGCGCGCGGCGCCCGGCGCCGCGCGGCGCGTCCATAAGGATACCGCACGTGACGGTAATGCTCCGTTCCACCAACCGCGCCGCGCCGCACGCGACGTTTCGCGAGGCGCTGCTTCGGGGCCAGGCCCCCGACCGCGGGCTCTACGTGCCCGTGGAGATCCCGCGCCTTCCGCCGGAATCCTGGAAGAACCTCCGCGGCGCGCCGTACGCCGAGGTCGCCCGCGCCGTCGTCATGCCCTTCGTCGCGGGTTTCATCAGCGAGGACGAGCTCGCGCGCATGCTGGCGGAGGCTTACGACTTCCCGGTGCCGATCGAGGATGTCCGGCCCGGACGGTGCGTCCTGCGCCTGGACCGGGGCCCCACCCTATCGTTCAAGGACTTCGCCGCGCGGCTCATGGCGCGCCTCATGGCCCGCGCCCTGGAGGACGGCCGCCGGCTGCGCGTCCTGGCCGCCACGTCGGGCGACACGGGCGGCGCGGTGGCGAGCGCCTTCCTCGGCGTTCCCGGCATCGAGGTCGTCGTGCTCTTCCCGCTGGCGGAGGTCTCCGCCCGCCAGCGCCTCCAGATGACGACCCTCGGCGGCAACGTCGCGGCCGTCGCCGTCGAGGGTAAGTTCGACGATTGCCAGCGCATGGTCAAGCAGGCCTTCGCGGACGACGACCTGCGCGATCTCGCCTTGACCAGCGCCAACTCCATCAACTTCGGGCGCCTGGTGCCGCAGGCCGTCTACTACGCCTACGCCTGCCTGGCCATCGCCGCGCGGCATCCCGGGGCCGAGGCGGTCTTCTCGGTGCCGTGCGGCAACTTCGGCAACCTCTGCGGCGGCGTGATCGCGCGCCGCATGGGCCTGCCCATCAAGGCCTTCGTCGCCGGCACCAACGCGAACGACGAGTTTCCGCGTTTTCTAGCCACGGGCGCCTACGCCAAGATCGAACCCTCGCGCACCTGCATCTCCAGCGCCATGAACGTCGGCCACCCGAGCAACCTGGCGCGCCTCGTCGATTTCTACGGCGGGTGGCTCGACCACGCCGGCGCTCTCAGGGAACCGCCCGACCTGGAAGCGCTCCGGCGCGACGTGCAGTCCGTGAGCGTTGATGACGACGCCACGCGGGGCGCCATGCGCGCCGCGTACCGGGACCACGGCGTCGTGCTGGATCCTCACGGCGCCGTGGCGTGGCACGCCTTGGATGTCCTCAGGCCTCGGGGCGGCGGCGGCGAAATCCAAGTCGTCATCGCCACCGCGCACCCGGCCAAGTTCCCCGAAGAAGTCCAGGCCGCGATCGGCGCCCCGGTGCCGGCGCCGGAGACCCTCGCCGCGCTGGAGCGGCGGCGCGAGGAATTCGCGCTGCTGCCGCCTTCCTACGCGGAGTTGAAGAAGCTTTTGCGCGCGGAGGCCGCCCATGGCGCCCGGCGCTGAGGGCAAGTTCCTCCTGTTCGTGCTGGACGGCATGGCCGATCGGCCCTGCCCGGAACTGGGCGGCCGCACGCCGCTGGAAGCCGCGCCCACGCCCGTCATGGACCGCCTCGCGCGCGAAGGCGCGGTCGGGCTTCTCAGGACAATCCCCGAGGGCTGCGCGCCGGGCAGCGAGGTCGCCAACCTGGCGATTCTCGCCTACGACCCGCGGGTGATCAATCCCGGCCGCGGCGTGCTGGAGGCCGCGAGCATGGGCATCGCGCTGGGCCCGCGCACCCTGGCGTTGCGCGCCAACCTCGTGACGCTGGAAGACGGCCGCATGGCCGATCACAGCGCCGGCCACATCGCCTCGGAGGAGGCGCGCGAACTCATCGAAGCCCTCAATGCGCGCCTTGCCACCGCCGAAACGCGCCTGCACCCCGGCGTGAGCTACCGCCACCTCCTGACCATCGAGGGAGGCTCGGCCGCCCTCGCCTGCACGCCTCCGCACGACATCCTCGGCCGGGAATTCGCGCCGCACCTCCCCCGCGCGACGGCGCCCGAGGGCGAGGCCGCCTGCGCCCTGCTCCTGCGCCTCATGGCCGCGTCGCAGCCCATTCTCCGGGATCACCCCGTGAACGCGCGCCGGCGCGGCGCCGGCAAACCGCCCGCCGCGAGCATCTGGCCCTGGTCGCCGGGCACGGCGCCGCGCATTCCGTCGCTTTCGGAGCGTTTCGGAGTGCGCGGGGCGGTCATCTCCGCCGTGGACCTGATCCGCGGCATCGGCGTTCTGGCCGGCATGCGCGTCATCGCCGTGCCGGGAGCCACCGGAATGCCCGACACCGATTACGAAGGCAAGGCCGATGCCGCCGTCGCCGCGCTGGACGAATCCGATCTGGTCTACGTCCACGTCGAGGGCACCGACGAGGCGGGGCACATGGGCGATCCGGCGCTCAAGGCGCGCGCCATCGAGTGGTGCGACCGCCGCCTCATCGGCCGCGCGCTGGCGCTGCTCGCGGCGCGCGGACTGATCGCGCGCACGCGCATCGCCGTCCTCCCGGATCACTTCACGCCCTGCGCCCTCCGGACGCACGACCCCGCTCCCGTGCCCTTTTTGATCTGGGGCGCCGGCACGGCGCCCGCGGGAACGGCGGCCTTCAACGAGACGGCGGCGCGCGAGGGGAGCCTGGGCCTGCGCGAGGGGATCGACTTCATGGGGCTTCTGCTGGGGCGGGAGGCGCGCCCGCGCTGACCCCCGCCCTCCGGCGGCCGCCTCCCCGGGCCGAAAGGCTCAACGCCCGTTCTCAACCTCGGCGAGGCTGACCGGCGCCCCGCCGCGCTCCTTGCTGAGATCGGCCGCGCTCATGAAGGCCATGACCTGGAGGGTCTCCTCGGGATCGACGGGCGGCTTCCTGGTTTTGAAAAAGCGCGCGATTTCCACGACCAGCCCCTCGTAGAGGTTCTCGAGCCGCTCGGGCGTGCGGCGCACCGCCTTCTCGCCCCAGACGGTGGCGCCGAAACCCTGGAAGCCGCGCCGAGCGCCGCGGAAGGTCCCAATGCGCCCATCGGACCAGCGTCCCACCACCAGTTCGTAGGCTTCCGTGTGCACGCGCCGCACCTCGACGCATCCCCGCCCCATAAACAGGAACAGCGGATCGACGCCGTGAATGCCGTACCAGTAAAGATCGGGGTGGTGCGGCTCGAGCGCGCAGGGCGAGAAGGCGTCGCACCCGACCACCGCGCCGAGCGCCGCATCGTTCTTGACGGCCTGGTAGGCCCCGCAGAACCGCAGGGCCGAGGCGCTGAAAAACGGCGTGCCGGACTCCCGCGCCAGGCGCACGATTTCCTTGGCATCGGCGTAGCTCGCCGCCAACGGCTTGTCGATGAAGACGGGCTTGCCCGACGCGAACACGGCGCGGGCCTGCTCGAGGTGCGCGCGGCCGTCGACGCTCTCGATCAGGATCGCATCGCAGCGCGGCAGCAGTTCCTCGATCGTCGCCACGATGGCCACGCCGTGATCCTTGGCGAGGGCCGCCGTGTAGCCCTCGATCCGATCGGCGCTCGCGGGGTTGTCGGGCATCCCCATGGGACAGCCGGCGACGACCGTCACGGCGGGCACGTCCGGCCGGCCCCCCAGCTCGCGAAAGAACTTCGTGAAGGCCACGGCGTGCGAGGTGTCCAGACCGATCATGCCGGCCTTGATGGGCGGCTCGCCGCCGGACGCGGCCGACGACGCGCACAGAACCGCGGCGGCGATGGCAAGGCGCATGGGTTCGGTCCTCCTCTCTATCCGCGCGCGCTCCGGTTTGTGCGGCTCGGCCTCAGCACCCGGACGGCGCCTCGCACGTGAGATTGTCCTCGGTGGGATCGGGACCGCAGGACGTGAAGGGCGGACGCGGCGGCGCGGCGTGCTTGAACAGGTACGCCAGGAGCCAGACCGCATCGGCGATGTCGACGGTGCCGTCGTCGTTGATATCCGCCGCCTTCTGGCACCCCGGCGCCACGCCGCCCGCGAACAAGTACTGGAGCAAGTAAATCACGTCGGCCACGTTGACATCCGCGTCCGAATTGATGCTCCCGCGCCGGAACACGATTTCATCGACGACGGTGATCTTGCCGGCGTGGAGATGGGGCCGCACGCTTCGGGTGTGGCTGCCGGCGACGGGAATGATCAACATGTTGTAGACATCAGGGGTGCCCATCACGTTGACGAGGGTGACCGGAATCTCCTGGCCCACGACGGCCGCCTCCGTCAGCTTGAACCTCACCTGAAGAATCCTGTGTCGTCCCGGGGGCAGCGTCTTGCCGAGAGGCTCCACCTTGGGGTCCCAATCGAAGATCGCATCGGACCACGCCCACCCCTTACCCGTGCCCGGAACGCCCACACTGTAAGGGAAATCGGCCTCGGCCCAGGCCCGGAAGACGTCGATGCCTCCCGGTGCAAGCAACGATTCCAATCCTAGATTGCACCACGTGATCTGCCAGTTGCAGATGTTCTCGTCCACGTAATCCTCGGGCCCCCAGGGGTCGTCGGGCGGCGGAATGGTGGGGTCGTCGAGCGGCTCGGCATCGATCCAGAGCAGGTCGCTGGGGTATCTCAGGGACAGCGAGTAGCCGCCGATCGGATCCATGTGCTCCGCCACGATGTCGACCACCGCGTACCCGCCGGGCACGGCCTTGGTATCGACGACGTAGAGGTGGTGCGGATTCTGAACGGTGAACACCCCGATTTCGACTTCCGGCAGCACCGTCTGGCCGCCGTTGACGGTGAAGCAGTTGATGATCGGCGGATAGGCGAGAGTGGTGCGCGGGCGGACTCCGTACGTGCCCGGCTCCACGCCGGGCCTGACGCCGAAGTCGATCTTCGCCAGCGTCTGCGGGTCGACCGGCGAAGCCGGAATCGTCTGTTTCTCATAAGGCTGCTCGAAATCCAGCAGCACGGCGATGGCGATGTCGCCCACCTCCGCGTCGTGCAGCACCATGCTGTATTCGTAGTTCGACGCGCCCGTGATGATGTCGGGGCCGTCCAGGATCACCCTCTGGAACTCGAGCGCCGCCAGGTCGTAGTTGAGCGCCGCGGAGAAGGCGTTGAGCGGCTCGTCGTGCGTGGCGTAGAGCGCCAGCGTAACGCGCGCGGTGCCCGGCAGGGCCTCGCCGTCCTGGACCCACAGCCGGTTCGCGCCCGCCGCGAAGGCGGCTGCGAACAACGCTGCTCCGCAACAACGCATTGTACGCGTCATGATATGCTCCTCGCGCGAAGGTTCCGGCGCAGGGCGCCGGCGCCTTCTTGGCCGGCGCGCGGACCGGACGGCCGTGGACGGATTCGCCCGCCCGCGCAGAGTCGATTATAACGTTTCCGCGCCCCGCAAAGAAGCTTCTTCCTCGGGTTTGGGCCCTGCTTGCGTCAAGCGCACCGCGGGCATACACTTAGGGCTGACGAGGCCGGAAACGGCCGCGCCGGCGGCGCCCGCCCGAGACCGGCGCGCCGGCCCCCGGCAAGGAGGTTCGCCATGGGGATCAGACTACTGGCTTTCGGCATCGCCTTCGTCGCCGGCTGCCTCTGCACGGCCGTGCTCTGCGGCCTCGTGGGGCCGGCGCCGGACGGCGGCGCGGGATCGCTCCTGCACGCCGGCGCCGCCCGGGCGCTGCCCGACGGCCTGACGCCGGACGAGACGAACTCGATTCAGGTCTTCGCCCAGACCTCCAGGTCGGCGGTGTTCGTGATCAACAAGACCCTGGCCCGCGACGCCTTCACCTGGAACATCCAAGAAGTGCCCCAGGGCGCGGGCACGGGTTTTGTCTGGGACACCAGCGGGCACATCGTCACGAATTATCACGTGGTCCAACGCGGCCGGTCGTTCTCCGTCATCCTCTCCGACCAGAGCAAATGGGAGGCGGAGTTCGTGGGCACGGCCCCCGACAAGGACATCGCGGTCCTCAGGATCAGGGCCCCCGTGGACAAGCTCGTGCCTATCACCGCGGGCAGCTCCAGGGACCTGCGCGTGGGCCAGAAGGTGCTCGCCATCGGCAACCCCTTCGGCCTGGACCAGACCCTGACGGTGGGCGTCGTGAGCGCCCTGGGCCGCGAGATCAAGTCGCTGGCCGACCGCACGATCCGCGACGTGATTCAGATGGACGCCGCCATCAATCCCGGCAACTCCGGCGGCCCGCTGCTGGATTCCCAGGGACGGCTCATCGGCGTCAACACGGCCATCTCGAGCCCCACGGGGGCGAGCGTGGGTATCGGCTTCGCCGTGCCCGTCGACACGGTCAAGGCCGTCGTGCCCATGCTCATTCAGTACGGGAAGTTCAAGCGCCCGAGCCTGGGCGCCGATGTGATCCCCGACTCGTGGGCGCAGCAGCTCGGCATCGACGGCGTGATCCTGCGCACGGTGCCGCCGGACAGCGCCGCCGCGAAGGCGGGGCTGCGGGGAACCGCCCGCAACGCCCTCGGCAAGGTGGAGATCGGCGACATTATCGTGGCGATCGACGGGCAACGCGTCAAAAGCCTCGATGACCTCCTCAACGCCCTGGAGAAACGCAAGGTCGGCGACACCGTGAAGCTGCGATACCTGCGCAACGACAAGGAGCTCGAAACCAGCGCCGTGCTCCAGGATCTGCCGGAGGATTGACGCGTGCGGTGGGAGCTGAAGTGGCTCGCCTGGGAGGTCTGCGCCCGCTGCAACCTGCGCTGCGTGCACTGCCGCTGCGGCGCGGCGCAAGACGCCGCCGAGGGCATCTTCACCCTGCCCCGCGCCCGGGCGTTGCTGGACGAAATCGCGCGCTTCGCCTCGCCGGTGATCGTGCTCACGGGAGGCGAGCCCCTTCTCCGGGAGGACCTGGACGAGATCATCGCCTACGGCACGGCCCTGGGTTTCCGCATGTGCCTGGCCACGAACGGCACGCTGCTGGACGATGCCCGTTGCGCGCGGCTCGCGGCCGCCGGCGTCAAGATGGTGTCCCTTTCCCTGGACGGCGCTTCCGCGGCCGTGCACGACGATTTCAGGGGGCAGCCGGGAGCCTTCGAGGGCGCGCTGCGGGGCATCGAGTGCCTGAAGCGCCGCGGCATTCCGTTCCTCATCAATTCGTCCTTCACGCAGCGCAACCGCGCCGACGTTCCCGGCGCCTACGCCCTGGCCAAAGGCCTGGGAGCCGTCGCTTGGTACATGTTCGGCGTCGTGCCCGTCGGGCGCGGCGAGGATATCGCGGCCGAGCTTCTCAAGCCCGATCAGTACCGCGAGCTGCTCCAGTGGCACCTGGCCATGGAGCGCGAGGAGACGAGCATGCTCGTCCGCCCGACGTGCATGCCGCAGTACTACCGCCTGCTGGCCGAGGCCGAGGCGCGCGGCGAGAAACTCGCCCGCCGGTCGCTCTCGTTCTCGACGGGCGGCGCCAAGGGCTGCGTCGCGGGGCAGTCGATCGCGCTCATCACGGCATCGGGCGACGTCAAGCCCTGCAGCTATTTCCCCGAGGCCGCCGGCAATCTCGCCGAGCAGGGAATCGAGGCGCTTTGGAACGGCGCGCCGCTCCTCGCGCGCCTGCGGGACTTCGCGGCGTACCAGGGCATGTGCGGCCGGTGCGCGCATCTGCATGAGTGCGGCGGTTGCCGCGTGCGCGCCCTTTATGCCCACGGCGATGCCCTCTCTCAGGACCCCGTGTGCCTCCCCGCTTTCGGCCCCCCCGCCGCCGTCCGTGGACGCCCGCCGCAGGCGGGCCTCGCGTGTCCGGGCCGGCGGGGATAGCCCTCGCCCGCCGCGGAGGAGAAGCACCGGCGCCGGCCCTCCGTCTTCCTATCTTCCAACGCCGGCCCTCCCGTCTTCCTATCTTCCAACCGCCGGCAATCTTGGAGCAAGAGAAGGCGGCGCCTCCTGGCGCCGGGCGCGGGTTCCCCCTATCATTGCGGTTGGGCCCGGCGCGGGGCGCCGTCTCCGGCTCGCAGCGGCGAGGAAGCCGGCGCGCGTCCCGCGAAGCGGAAGTTTCACCATCGAGAGCGAGGAAACAGACTGTCTTCGAATGCGGTTGCACCGGCGCAATGCGCCCTTGGCTGCCCGCGCGCAACGGCGCCGGGCCCGGCCGGCAACCGCGCCCGGGCGCGAACCGCCCTGAAGGGAGACGCACCATGATCGGTCACGGACGAAAGATTGCGACGGCGGCGGCGCTTGTCATCGCCGGAGTTCTCGCGGCGCAGACCCCGCCGGTCACCCTGGAAACGTGCGCCTTTTCCGACACGGGCATGGCGCACATCGCCTGGAGCAACGGCTCGGACGAATATACGGGCATCCACATCGGCATCGACGGGATCCCGGCGCCTGATTCGCCCCTCCCCGGCGCGGCGACCTCCTACGATTCGGCGCGGCTCGAGCCGGGCCACCACACTTTTACGGTCCAGCCGTTCATCGACGATGCTCCCGCCGAGCCGCAAAGCTGCGCCGCCGAAGCCCTGCTGCCTCCGCCCTACGACGCCGCCTGCGAGGCCGCCGAAGATGCCTGGCGCGTGCAGCTTGCGTGGAGCAACGCCTTCGCCTACGAAAGCGTCAAGATCGCGCGCAACGGCGCCGAGATCGCGGCGCTGCCCGGCGATGCCGTTGAGTTCGTCGATACGGCGCCGGGGCCCGGCGCCTACCTGTATCTGATCCACGGGACGCTGGGGCCGCAGGCTTCCGAGGCTCTCGCCTGCGCCGCCGAGATCGCCTTCGTGCCGCCGGCGGCGATAACGCTGTGCGCCGCCGGCGAAGACCGCCGCCTCCAAGCGGCCTGGGAAAACGGCGCCGGGAGCTACGACGGTATCGAGGTTCGCATCGATGGCGCCGCCGCGCCCGACTCGCCGCTTCCCGGCGACGCGACCGCGTACGACACGGCGCCGCTCGATCCCGGCGCCCACACGCTGACGTTGATTCCCTTCATCGGCGCCTTCCAGGCCCAGGCGGCCCTCTGCCAGCAGACGGCCGCCCTGCCGGCGCCGGAGTCGTTGGCGTGCGCGCCGTCGAACGAGTCTTGGGAGATCGCGCTCACATGGACGGCCGCCTGGCCGTACGAGAGCATCACCGTGACGCGCGACGGCCTGCCCGTGGCGACGCTTACAGGCGCGCCGGAGAGCTATCTCGACCGGGTCCCCGGACCCGGCACCTACGCTTACGAGCTGCGCGCCTCCCTCGGGACTCTCGACTCTGAAGCGGTCGACTGCGTCGCCGCGGTTTCGGTCGTGCCGCCCGTGAGCATCTCCGGCTGCTCCTGCAACGCGCAGCGCGTCGCGCGCGTGGCCTGGACCAACGCGGTCCCGGCCTATGACGGCATCGAGATCATCATCGACGGCGAGCCGGCGGCCGCTTCGCCGCTGCCCGGCGACGCCGCGAGCTACGCCTCCCCGCCCCTGGCTCCCGGTCCCCACACAATTGGCGTGCGCCCCTTCGCCGGCGCCGTTTACGCGCGCGCGGCGGAATGCCTCGTCGCGGCTCCGCTCACCCCGCCGGTCGACATGGTCTGCCGCGCCCGCTCCACCGCCCCTATCGTCGACTTGACTTGGACCAACACGTGGACCTACGACAGCGTGACGATCTTCCGCAACGGGCAGCCCGCGGCGACGCTTTCCGGCTCCGCGACCGCCTATGCCGACGAAGTGCCGGGGCCCGGCACGTACGCCTACTTCGCCGCCGGCGTTTTCGGCAATTACAAGGCGGACTCGTCGGGCTGCGTCTTGCGCGTCACCTTCGTGCCCCCGCCGCGGAACCTCACCTGCGCGCCGGCGGGTATGCGGGTGCAGTTGGCCTGGAGCAATCCGATGGTCTACGACGAGATCGGGGTGCTGCGGGACGGCGCGGTGCTGGCCGTGCTGCCCGGCTCCGCGGCGAGTTTCGATGACACGTTGGCGGATCTGGGATCCCACGACTACGCCGTCGCCGGCGTGTTCGGCCGGCAGACCAGCGCGCCCGCCGTGTGCACCGCCCGCGCGACGGACGTGCTCTTCGTGCGGGGCGACGTGAACGCCGATGGAATCGTGGACGTCGCCGACGTCATCGCGTTCCTGAACTATCTTTTCCGCGGCGGCCGGAGGCCGCCCTGCATGGAAGCGGCCAACCTGAACGACGACGGCGCGGCCAACCTCGCCGACATTATCTACGCCCTCGCGTACACGTTCCGGGACGGCCCGGCGCCCAAGGCGCCCTTCCCCGGCTGCGGTCCGGATCCCTCCGGGGGCAGCCTGGGGTGTCTGAGCTTCCCGCCCTGCGCGAAGTAGCCGCCGCCGCGCGGCGGTCCTGAGGGCCGGATCAAGCCTCCGCCGGCAGCTCGTGCGCGGCGCGGCGCGGGCGCGCCAGGAAGGCGTTCGCCTCGGCATCGCCGGGGAAGATCTCCCTGTCCGGATCCCACGCCAGCGGCCGCCCGATCTCGCGGGCAATGTTCGCCAGGTGGCAGACGCTCACGGAGCGGTGCCCGATCTCCACGTCGGCCACGGGGAGCTTGCGCGACTTGACGCACATGATCCAGTTCCGCAAGTGCTGGTCGGCGGGCCAATCCGCGGCCTGCCACTTGTCGGCCAGCGCGGCGTGGGGCGGATCGACGATCAGTTCGGGGGGCGTCGCCGCGTAGCGATTGCGATCGATCTCGATCGCGCCCTTCTCGCCGTGGAAGACGGCCCCGCCCAGCGGCCCCTGCTCCAACTCGATCCTCACCTCCGTGCCGTTCGCGTAACGCATCGAGACCTGGCCGTTGGGGCCCGCCGTTGCGGGCCGGATCTCCACCGGCCCGCTCAGGCTGAAGCCCAGCGCCCACTGGACCTGGTCGAGGCCGTGGGCGCCCCAGTTGGTCATCTCCCCGCCCGAATAATCCCGCCACCCCATCCAGCCGAACTGGAGGCGCGCGTGGTACGGCCTGAGCTCCGTCGGACCGATCCACAGGTCCCAATCCAGGCCGTCGGGCTTCGGCTCCTCGGGCAGCCCCGTGTAGACGCCGGGACCCGGGTAGTTGTGGCATTGAACCGTGTGCACCTTCCCGATGCCGCCGTTCCGCACGAAGGCGCAGGCAAAATCGTTCATCTCCATGGAGCGCTGCTGCGTGCCGACTTGAAAAATCCGCCGGTGCCTTCGCACGGCGTTGACGAGGGCGCGGCCCTCGCGAATTGTGACGGTGAGCGGCTTCTCCGCATAGACGTCCTTGCCGGCCTGGCAGGCGCGGATGCAGGGCAAGACGCGGCCGTGATCCGTGGTCGCGATCACGAAGGCCTCGATGTCCTTGCGCTCGAGCACCTTGCGGTAGTCCTGGTAGATGTCCCAGTCGGCCCGATGGCGCGCCTTGGCCTCCTCGCTCCGCGTCACGAAGCAGTCGCACAGGGCCGCGATCCGGGCATCCGCGGGCAACTGGCGCATGAGCTGCTGCCCCCGGCCGCCGGTGCCGATGAACCCCACCGTCACGCGGTCGTTGGCGCCCGGCGCGTCCGGCGCCGCGAGCACGCCCGGCCCCATGAGCATCGGCGCCGCCCACGCCCCCGCCGCCAGGCCCGCGCCGCGCCGGAAAAACCGCCTTCGACTGCATCGCCGCGCCCGCATGTCCGCCTCGCTTTCCGCGCGGGGACCACGCGCCCGCGCACGCCTGATGATAGAATGGCGCCTCGGCCGGATCAAGGAGGATCGCGCATGCGGCCCAGCGAACGCGCCGGAGCCATGACCTCCCGCGAGCGGGTTCTCGCGGCGCTGGCGCACAGGGCCACGGACCGGGTGCCGCGCCTGCTGTACGAGGAGGCCATCGGCTACACGCCTCCCATCGAGCGCCTTCTGGCGGGGCATTGCGCGCCGAAGACGCCGCGCGAATACTTCGACATGGACATCACGAGCGTCGCGCCCGCGCCCACGGTCCTGCCGCGCGCGCGCTTCGACGATTATCTCGGCCCCGACGCCGAGCAGGCCCGCGCGCGGGGCCAGGTCGACGAATGGGGCGTGTGGTGGCGCGGCGGCGCCCGCCATCACTTCGCCCGCATCGTGTCCCCCCTGCGGGGCCTTCGAGATCGGCGCCGAATCGAGGGCTACCCGTGGCCGGACCTCGACGCGCCCTATCGTTTCGAGGGCCTTGCGCGCCGCGTCGCCGACCTCCACGCGCAAGGGCTGGCGGTGGCGGCCTTCGCCGGTTCGGTCTTCGAACAGGCCTGGTACCTCCGCGGCATGGAAGACCTCATGCTGGACATGCTCGAGGCGCCCGCGGCCGCCCACGCGCTCCTGGAGCGCACCGCCGCCTATCAGCGCCGCGCGGCGGCGGAGTTCGCCCGCGCCGGGGTCGACATCGTCATCACGGGCGACGATGTCGCCGGGCAGACCGGTCTCCTCATGAGCCCGGCGATGTGGCGCGAGTTCCTCCGCCCGCATCTGGCCGCCGCGGCGCGGGCGGTCAAGGAGGCGAACCCCCGCGCCTTCGTCTTCTACCACAGCGACGGCAACGTCGAGGCGCTCGTTCCCGAGCTGATCGCGGCGGGCGTCGAGATTCTCAACCCCGTGCAGCCCGAATGCATGGATCCGGCGGCGATCAAGCGGCGCTTCGGCGACCGCCTCTCCTTCTGGGGCACCGTCAGCGTCCAACGGACGATGCCCTTCGGCGCGCCCGCCGATGTCCGAGCCGAGGTCGAGGACCGCATCCGCACCGTGGCGCGGGGCGGCGGCCTCATCCTGGCTCCGGCCCACGTGCTCGGACCGGAAGTGCCCTGGGAGAACGTGGTCGCCTTCTTCGAGGCGGCGGACGCGACGCCGGTGCCGCCCGCGTGACCGCTCGTGCGGCCGCGGCCCTCATGGTAAACTGGCGGCCATGCCTAAACCGCTCGCCCTGGTCTGCATCGGCTGCGGCGCCCGCGCGCAAACCTACGCCGAGCTCGCCGCGCGCCGCCCTGATCGCTTCACCATCGCCGCCGGCGCCGATCCCGTCGCCGCGCGCGTCGAGAAAATTCGGCGTATCTCCGCCAATCCCCGCTTCCGCGCCTTCGCGAACGCCGCGGAACTGCTGGCCGCCGGCGTCTTGGGCGACGTCGCCCTTGTGGCGACGCAGGACAACCACCACGACGAGCACTGCCGCGGCGCGCTCGCGCGCGGCTACCACGTCCTCCTGGAAAAGCCCATCGCCACCCGCGTCGACCAGGTCCTAGCCATCCGTGAGCTTGCCGCGCGTCTCGACCGGCGCGTCATGGTGTGCTTCGTCCTGCGCTTCGCCGCCTTCTACCGCAAGGTGAAGGAGATCATCGCCTCGGGGGCGCTGGGCGAGATCGCGTCGATCCAGGCCGGCGAGGGCGTCATGCCGTGGCATCAGGCGCATTCCTTCGTGCGCGGCCACTGGTCCTCGGCGAAGGCCGCTTCGCCCATGATCCTCTCGAAGTGCTGCCACGACACGGACATCCTCCATTGGCTCGCCGATCGGCGCTGTCTCAGGGTGGCGAGCTTCGGATCCCGCGAGTTCTTCCGCGCCGAGCGTGCGCCGGCCGGCGCCCCGGCGCGCTGCACCGATCCCTGCCCCGCCGCCGCGGATTGCCCCTACGATGCGCGCAGGTACGCGGGAGACATGCGCGACCCCTGGCTCGGCATGGTCTACGACCGCGCGCGGGAGGCGGCGCCGGAGGAGATCCTGGAATGGCTGCGCACCAGCCCGTGGGGCCGCTGCGTGTATCGCTGCGACAACGACGTCGTCGACCGCCAGGTCCTGGCCATGGAATTCGAGGGCGGCCTCACGGCGACCTTCACGATGACGGCCTTCGAGAACGGCCGGCACATCGAAATCTACGGCACCCGCGGCGTGCTCAAGGGCGGCGAGACCCACCGCCGCCACTTCGGAGCGCACCTCGTCCTGCTGCCCCACGAGGGCGCGCCGGTGAGGTACACGGTGCAAGCCGAGGACGGCGGCTACGAACTGCACGGCGGCGGCGACGCGGGTTTGGTCGAAGCGCTCCACGAAGAAATGACGAAGCCCGCCGGCCGGCCCCTCGCCGCGGGGCTGGACTCGACGGTTCACAGCCACATCATCGCCTTCGCGGCGGAGGAGGCCCGCGCCACGGGCCGCGTGGTGGATCTGGCCGACTTCGAGCGGGCGCACGCCCCGCGGAAGTGAGCTTTGCGGCCCGGCACCCCGTGCCGGGCCGCAAAGCCCGCGCCGGCCGTCGCGGCCGGCGCGCCGCCGTCACTTAAGAACGCCGCTCAGACGCCGGTTCCGCAGGGCGCGAAGGTTTCGCAGCCGAGCGGCGGCTCGCCCGGGGTCGGATCCGGCCCGCACGCCCCGAAGGGCTCGGGCAAAGGACCGGTCTGCGCGAAGAGATGCCCCAAGATTTTCACCGCATCGGCGATGTCGATCTTGTTGTCGTCGTTGGCATCGCCCGCCTCCAAGCACCCGATCGCCCCTCCGTCGCCGCCGCCGAACAGATAGCTCAGCACCTTGACGGCGTCGGCGATGTCCAGCTTGCCGTCGGCGTTGGCGTCGCCGCGCTTGAACTCGGCGCCGCCTTTTTCGACGGTGATCGTCGCCAGGGCCTTGGCGGGCAATCCCGTGTTGTCCGTCACGGTGAGGGTCACCGTGAAGACGCCCTCGTCGGCGTAGGTGTGCGTCGCCTGGATGCCGAGGCCCGTCGCCCCATCGCCGAAGTTCCAGAAGTACGACACGATCGCCCCGTCATCGCTGGAGGCGCTTGCGTCGAAGGTCACCGTGAGCGGGGCCTTGCCGGACAACGGCGTGGCCGTGAACGCCGCCGTGGGCGGCGAGACTTCGGGGCCCTTCAGCGCCACCAAGATGCCATTGTCGACGCCGAAGTAGTACACCTTCCCGTCGGGTCCCATGTACGGGCCGCCGCGGATGGTGTAGCCGTGGTCCGAGAAGATCCCGGTGTCGAACTCCCACAGGAGTTCACCCGCCGTCACGTCGATCGCGACGACTCTCGCCGAATTCTCCGGGTTGAGGTCCCGGCGGCTGTTCGTGCCCGTAATGAGGACGCTGTTGCCGTTCGGCGCCCGCAAGAGCTGCCCGAAAACGCGGTACTCGCCCCACCAGTTGAAACCCGCGCTGTCGTCATCGAAGGCGGCCGCGGCGGTCATGACCCCGCCGCCCTGATCGCTGTACCTGACGACAATGCCCTCGAAGGCGCCGGCGATGATGTCGGTGCCCTCGAAATCGACGCAGCCGACATCGAAAAAGCCGTGGCCGCTCGGGGCCCCGCCGGGGTTCAGCCTGTTGGTGTTCACCGTCCTGGCGCCCGTGACGGGATCGAAGGTGTACAGCGTTCCGCCGTAATCGGACCACGTGGGGGTGTAGAGCAGCCCCGTCGCCTCGGAGTAGATCACATGGCTGCGGGCGACTTTGCCGCCCTCGACGGCCCAGGCCAGTTCGGCGTCGCCGGGCACGACCTTGATGCCGTAGACCTCCGGCACGCCGTCGGTCCCGCTGCCGCTGTCGCCGTTGCAGTACAGGCCGTGTTCTCCCGGACCGAACACATCGGGGACCAGCGTGAGCGCGCCGCCCATCCGGATCGCGATGCCGTCCAGCGCGACATACCAGTCGAGAGCACCATCGGCGGCGTTGAGCTGATAAACCATCTGCGGCAGCGCGGTGTCGAAGACGCCCGGGATCCCGCTGTCGACATTGGGGGCGACGACGTAGAGTTTGCCCCGGTAGAGCACGGGGGTCAGGAGGTTCGCCATTTGACCCGCGGCGGTGATGCCCGGCACGGAGTCGGGCAGCTCCCGCTCCCACACCAAGCCCCCGTCCGACTTCCGGTAGGCGACAACCTTGAGGGGGGCGGACACATCCTCTTCCGACCCTAGGGTGTAGACGAACTCCCGGCCCACCACCACGGCCGTGCCGTCGAACCACGTCCCGAGGCTGTGCACTTCGCCGGCTTCGTCGTTGCCGCTCCAGCGGATCGCGCCCTCGGGGCTCACCGACACGACGCGCGTGGTTCGGTCCGCCGTGCCGACGCTGGTCTTCCAATACAGGTTGCCGTCGCCGTCGAACGTGATCGGGTTGCGGCCGCCGACGCGGTCGTGTCCCGCCGCGCGCGTGTCGAGCTCCCACGCCACCTCGATGGGGCCGATACCCATGTAATAGACGATCGCCTCGCTCGCGGATGTCGCGGCGATGTCTCCGTGGTACGTCCCCCAGGGACCTTCGACTTCATCGAGTTGCGCCGCCGACAAACCGGGGGCAACGAACGCCAGAAAGACAAGGCTTCTCCAGATCATGGGATCCTCCTTTCCGATCCTGCATGCTCCTGTCCCAGCGGCCAACGGGGGGAACGCCCCCCGAACGCCGGAAAGACAAGGCTTCTCCAGATCACAGGGGCCTCCTTTTCCGTTCCTGCCAACTCCTATCGCGGCGGTGAACCGGGGGAACGCGCGGCGCCCGGCCCGGATCCGCCGACCTCAGTACTCCCGCTTGCGCTGCAACCCGGGCTGCGGCACCGGGTAGCGGCCGTTAGCATCCGCGACGAGAGGCGCCGGTCCGTCGCTGGTCAGCTTGTCCACATCGGGCGCGAACTCGTGGTCGCCGTTCAGGATCTCCTCGTAGGTAATGGTGCGGCCGGTGTGCGCCGACATGCGGCCCATCGAGGCGACGAGACTGGCCTCGGCGCCGCGCCTGGCCTCGTTGAAGGGTTTGTCCTGCCGGATCGCCTCGATCAGGTCATCCCACTCCAGTTGGTACGGGTACGGCTCGGGCTCCTTGCACTTCCACAAGAGGTCGCCGCCGGCGGGATTCTGGCCCTTGTAGATGCGGCAGCGCGCCGGGGTGTGCGCCGCGCTCGAGATCACCGCCAGGCCCTTGGAGCCGTGGGCGTAGCTGGCGAACTCCTCATCGGCGCCGACCATGCAGCGGCCGTAGAAGAAGAGCTTGGCGCCGTCGCCGAAAGTGTACTCCACCGCGTAGTTGTCGAAGTTCTGGTCGACGGACTTGCCGCGGTAGTGCCGGCCGCCCGTGGCCTGCGCCTTGACCGGCCAGCCGCCCTTCACCCAGCAGCATTCGTCGATGTTGTGGATGTAAAAGTCGCTGAAGCAGCCGCCGCCGGACCACATGAAGCTGTGGAAGCGCTGGGTCTGGTACATGACCTCGCTGATATTCGCCGGTTTGGGATCGGACGCGAAGTACGCCACCGGGCCGTGCATCCGGTAGGCGCGCAGGGCGATGATGTCCCCGATCATGCCCTCCCCGATGCGGTCGATGAGATCGTAGCGCGCCCGGCAGTGGCGGCACATGAGCCCCACGCCGACCTTGAGGTTCTTCCTGACGGACTCGTCGGCGAGCGCCAGCATCTTGCGCGTCGTGGGCCCGTCCACCGTCACGGGCTTCTCCATAAACACGTTGAGCCCCTTCTCGATGGCGTACTTGAAGTGCACCCAGCGGAAGGCGGGCGGCGTGGCGAAGATCGCCACATCGCCGGGCTTCAGGCAGTCCATGGCCTGCCTGTAGGCCTCGAACCCGAGAAACCTGCGCTCAGGAGGGACATCGACCTTGTCGCCGTGGCCGCGGGCCAGGTTGGCGTGGCTGCCGTTCAGGCGGTTCTCGAAAATGTCGGCCATGGCGACGAGCTTAATAGGCCCGCCCTTGGTGGACAACGCCTCGCCCGCCGCTCCCGTGCCGCGGCCGCCGCAGCCGATGAGGGCGACCTGAATGAGATCGCTCCCCGCCGCATGCACCGCCGGAATGCCCGCGGCCGCCAGCGCCGACGCACCGGCGACGACCGCCGCATCGCCGAGAAACCCGCGCCGCGATTTCGTCCGTTCCTGCGTCTGACTCATGGTTTTCTCCTTTGTGTTTACGTGGCCTTGATCGCCCATGGCGCCCCTACCATCATAGCCGCGCGGACGCGTCGGGTAAAGATGCGTCCGCCTCGGCGGCCGGCGGCGCGGCCCCGTGTTGCCCCGGGGACGCCGACCGGCTACGATGAAAGCCGCGCCCCCATTCACAAGGAATTCGCATGCTTAACACGCTCATGTCCGTTGTTCTTTTGTTCGCCGCCGCGGCGCCGTCCGACACCCCCGATCTTTTCCGCGCCACCGAAGCCCAAATGCAATGGTGGCGCGAGGCGCGCTTCGGCCTCTTCATCCACTGGGGCCCCGTCAGCATCGCCGGCACGGAGATCGGCTGGTCCCGCGGAGGGGAGCGGCGCGGCACGGGCGGCACTGGCGCGATTCCCGTCGAGGTCTACGACAACCTCTACAAGGAGTTCAACCCCGTCAAGTTCGACGCCGCCGAATGGGTGGCGATCGCCAAGAGCGCCGGGATGAAATATCTCGTCTTCACGAGCCGGCACCACGACGGATTCTCCATGTTCGACACGCAGCTTTCGGACTACAAGATCACCGCCACGCCCTTCAAGCGCGATGTCGTCAAGGAGCTCGGGGAGGCGTGCCGCGCCGCGGGCCTCAAGTTCGGCCTGTATCATTCCCAGCCCGACTGGCGCCACCCGGACTACCGGACCGAGCGCCATGGACGCTTCATCGAGTTTCTGCACGGCCAGGTCCGGGAGCTGTGCACCCGCTACGGCGCGGTCGACGTTCTCTGGTTCGACGGGCTGGGCGGGTCCGCCGCGGATTGGGGCTCGGAGGAGATGATCCCCATGATCAGGCGGCTGCAGCCGGGCATCATCATCAACAACCGCGCCGGCCTGCCCTGCGATCACGACACGCCCGAGCAGAGGATCGGCCGTTTCCAGCGCGACCGCCCGTGGGAGTCGTGCATCACGATCTGCCGGCAGTGGGCCTGGAAGCCCGACGACACGCTGAAATCCCTCGAGGAGTGCCTCCACACCCTGGTGCGCTGCGCGGGCGGGGACGGCAACCTGCTTCTCAACGTCGGCCCCATGCCCACCGGCGAAATCGAGGCGCGCCAAGCGGCGCGGCTGAAGGAAATCGGCGCTTGGCTCGCCGCGTACGGCGTCTCGATTTACGGCACGCTGGGCGGGCCGTTCATGCCGGGCCCGTGGGGTGCGAGCACCTGCAAGGGAAACGATGTCTACGTGCACATTCTCCGCTGGGATCCCGCCGCGGACGTCCTGACCCTGCCGCCGCTGCCCCGCAAGATCCTCCGCAGCACGGTGCTGACGGGCGGCGCGGCCAAGGTCACGCAGGCGCCCTCGGGAATCACAATCGCCGTCGAGGCGCGGGACCGCGACCCCATCGACACGCTGGTGGTCCTCACCCTCGACGGCCCGGCCGCCGACATTGCGCCGCTGGCGACCCCCTCGGAATCCCTCGCGGCGGGAAAGAAAGCGCGGGCGTCCAACGTGTACATGCGTAACCCGGCCTACGGCCCGGACAAAGCCGTCGATGACGACGACGCCACGCGCTGGGCCACCGACGCCGGCGTGAAGGACGCCTGGCTGGAGGTCGACCTCGGCACGCCCAAGACCTTCGACCGCGCCGCGATCCGCGAGGAATACGACCGCGTGACCTCTTTCGAGCTCCGCGCCAAGCAGGGCGACGCTTGGGTCGCGTTCTTCAAGGGGAAGCGCATCGGGAGGCACGGCGTCTTCCGCTTCCCGCCCGTGACGGCTCAGGCCGTCAGGCTTCAGATCCTGGCCGCCCACGACGGCCCCACGATCTGGGAGTTTCAACTCTTCGCGCCGAAGGAATGACCGCCCGTCCGACTCATTCCCCGCCTGGTTCGTGAGGCCCTGCCGCCCGCGATAGAGCCCGCCGATGCCGGCGGCGGGGATCCGGTCCGCAGGGACATTCGCGCCGCGGTCTTTCAAGTTCAAACAAATCCCGATAGACTTTTTGCGGGCAATTCTTCTCTGCTTTCTTCTCGTTGGCATTGAAGAAGGTAAACTGGAGCGCGGCTCATTTGAAGCCGCTTCAAAACAGGGCCTTACGACGCCTTATCCCCTTACGAAGACAAGGACATGGGCAGCAGGGAAGAGATCATCGTCAGCCTGGCGGCCGCTATTTCGCTCGGCACCCTGATCACCGCCGCGGCGCGCACGTTTCGCCTCCCCGCGGCGTTCCTGCTCCTTGCGGCGGGCGTCGCCCTCGGCCCCGAGGGCTTGAATCTGATCCGCCTGGCGAGCCTGCAGGCCTTCCTGCCGGCCCTGGTCTCCATCGCCGTCGCGATCATCCTCTTCGAGGGCGGGTTGACCCTCGACCTGGAAGGCTTCAAGGCGGACATGGTCGTCATCCGGCGCCTGGTGACGCTGGGCGTCCTGGTCACTTGGTTCGGCGCCGCGGCGTGCATCCGCCTGGTCCTGGACGTCGAGCTGCCCTTCGCGCTTCTGGCCGGCAGCCTGGTTATCGTGACCTCGCCCACCGTGATCATCCCGCTGCTGCGCCGCGCGCGGCTCCAGCCCCGCCTCCACCGGATTCTCCACTGGGAGGCCGTCCTCACCAACCCCATCGGCGTTCTGTGCGCCATCCTTTGCTTCGATTGGGTCATTCGGCACGCGGCCGGGCAGGCGCTCTTCACGTTCTTTCTGCGCGTCTTGACGGGAACGGCGTTGGGGTTCGCCGGGGGCGCTCTGATGTACGCCCTCGCCGCGCGGCGGCTGGTGCCCGAACAGTTGCGCAACGTGTTCTGGCTCGCGACGGCCGTGCTGGTTTTCGGCGCCACGGAGTACCTCTACCCCGAGGCCGGCCTCCTGGCCGCGACGGTGGCGGGCTTGTTCCTGGCGTGGAAGCAGCCGGGCGACCTCCACGAGATCAAGAAGTTCAAATCCGAGATCACGGAGCTTCTCATAGGAACCCTGTTCCTGCTCTTAGCGGGGCGTTTGAACCTCGAGCGCGTCGCGGATTTCGGCTTGCCCGGCCTCGCCGCCGTCGCCTTGGCGATCGTCGTGGTTCGGCCCGTCAACGTCCTGCTCTGCGGCTGGAAGACGGGCCTGACCTGGCGCGAGCGGGTCTTCCTTTCGTGGATCGCGCCGCGGGGCGTCGTCGCGGCGTCCATGGCTTCGCTCTTCGCGCTGCAGGCCGAGCAACTGGGGTATATTGCCCAGGCGCGAGTGTTCGAGCTTTTCACCTATAGCGTGATCATCGCCACCGTGACCCTCCAGGGCATCAGCGCGAGCCCGGCGGCCCAGTTGCTCGGGCTCCGCCGCCCGGACCCCACCGGCTGGCTGATCGTGGGAGGCCACCGGTTCGGCTGCGATCTGGCGCGCCTGCTCGCCGGCGAGTTTCAAGTGCCCACGGCGATCATCGACACCAACCAGCGCCATGTGCGCGAAGCCCGCGACCAGGGACTGGAGGCGCTCCATGCCGATGCCCTCGAGAGCGATCTGGCGGAGCTCTACGATCGCGTGCCGGCCATCGGCAACCTGCTGGCCCTGACGGACAACGCCGAGCTCAACGAACTTCTGTGCCAGCATTGGGCCGAGCTTCTCGGCCCCTCGCACGTGTTCCGCTGGAGTCCGCAGCCCGGCGGCTCGGCGTCGCCGCGCCACTATGCGGGCGCCGTCTTCGGAACCGATCTGCCTTATCCCTCGGTCATTGCGGGCGAGCTTGACGCCGGCGACAGCCAACTCCTGGTGGTTCCGGCGGCCGAGGCGGCCGGGCTGTCCGATGCGTTGCCTCTCTTCCGCCGGCGCGGCAGGGAGTTGCTCGTGGCCACGCCTGAAAACGGCGGCGCCAGGCAGAGACCCGACGAGAAGCTCGCGGTGCTGTTGCGCGCCAGCGGCCTGCTTTCCCAGAGCCTGGAGAACGGCGACGTTCTGGATGTGCACGCCGACAGCCTGGAGGATCTCTGCGGGGTGCTCGCCGCGGCCGCCGCGCGCCGGTGTCCCGGCATTTCGGAGCAAGAGCTTGCCGGCGACCTCCGGCAGAAGAACCACGCGCTGCTGCCGTACCTGGGCGGAGGAGTCGCGCTGCCTCACATTTACGACGCCGCGGCGCGGCGCCGCGTCTGCATCGCGGCGCGCCTTGCCCGAGGGCTCGTTCTTCCCGATGCCGCCGAGCCCATTAGGCTCGTCTTCTTCGTGATCAGCCCCCCGGACGACCCGAAGGGGCACCTTGCGACTCTGGCGGCGATCTCCCGTTTCTGCGTCCAGGAGCGCCACCGCCGGGCCCTGCTTGAAGCCGCCGGCGCCCCGGCCATGAAGGCCTACCTGCGGGCGCACTGCGAGCGGTGACGAAGAGCTGAACTGGCGGGCGCTACTTCCCCAGGCGCGCGAGCTTCCCCAGCACCGATTCCCGCTGCGGGAAGACTCCTTCGCTGGCGTGTTTCACGTCGCTGATAGTGTAAAACGCCGCGGGATCGAACTCCTTGATCAGGGCGATCACCCGCGCCATGTCCCGTCGTTCGATGACGCTGAAGATGATCTTCACCGGGCCGTTGGCGCCCAGGGCGTCGAAGCTGGTTACGCCGCAGTTCGCCTGCCTGAGCTTATCCACGAGGCCCTGGGCCGGCCTGGCGGTAATCGTCTCAATGACGGCCTTCCCGATATTCAACCGGCTCTCGATGAGCATGCCGACGTAAGTTCCGGTGGCATAGCCGGCCCCGAAAGCCACGTAGCACGCGGGGTTGGAGAGGTTGAGCATGATCTGCCCCATGGCCAGGAGCCACAGGATAACCTCGAAGAACCCGATCATGGGCGCCAGCCACCGGATGCCTCGGGTGACGAGGATCATTCGCACCGTCCCCATGCTCACGTCGATGACGCGGGCGCAGAAGATGAGGGCGGGCAGCACCACCCAGTTGAAAAGGCCGGACTGCAGGAACTCTTCCACGGATCGGTCTTCTCCTCAAGGGCGCGGCCGGGACGGGCACACCCCGCATTCCCCGAGCGCGTCGAACCTCGCCGCCCCGCTCACCGCCGCGCCCCCCGCTTCCGGCGGCGAGACGCTTCCGTCCGATCCGCGGTCGCATCGGCTCCGGACTCTCTTTCCGGGAAACAGGGCTCTCTTCACCTGGGCGCCGGCACGGTGAAACCGGACGGCCAAGGCGCCATTCTACCAGCAAGCCCGGGGCGCGGGGAGTGGCCGAGCCCCCCTTGGCGCGGTTCGCGGCGGGCGCGACACCAGGCAGGGCGAGGGCGGTGAAGCGGCTGCGGCCCCGAACTGCGCCGGCAGACGACGACCCGTTCTGAACGTTCGCCGTACCTGGTGAGCGCCACCGCCCCGGCAAACGTCGAGCGTTCTGCTGCACGCCCTCGAAGAGCAGTTTCCTACCCCGTGAGCCACGCTCTTTGATCCCATGAAAATTCGCTTCTCATTGCGAGCGTGGCAGGAGCGTAGCTTTGAGATTCTCGCGTGGAAGCAAAAACGGCTGCAACTGACAAAGCTCGCAACCGTTTATATTTATGGTGGGCCCACCAGGACTCGAACCTGGAACCGGCTGATTATGAGTCAGCTGCTCTAACCACCTGAGCTATGGGCCCGCCGATCCGTGTGCGCCCGCGCGGGCGCCCCACACCCGTAGAGCTTAGATGGGGCGGCCGCGCTTTGCAAGCTCAAAGGGCGCGCCCCATTCCGGCCGCCGGCTCCATCCACAAAGCCCGCCACCGTTCCCGCGCGACAATGGACCACGCGCCGGTCCAAGCGGGAAGGAGCCACGTCTCGCCGCGAAGAAGCCCGTGGACGCCCGAGGCGTTGCGCAGCTCCGCCTCCCCGTCCACCGTGAACAGGATGGCGAAGGAATCCGACAGCCTGCCCTCGGCGCGAAGGCCCCCGCCGAGGACGTAGCTCAACAGGCGGAAGTGCCCGCCGTCGACGAGGAGGTCGGGAGCGCCCGGCTCCGCGCCCCGCGCCGCCGGAGGCCAAGGACAGGCCGCGCGCGGCGCCGCCGGAATCCGCGCCGCCTCCTCGATGTGAAGCGGACGCGGCGCGCCGTCCAATCCCTTGCGGCCCCAGTCATAAATGCGATACGTCGTGTCCGAGCTCTGCTGAATCTCCGCCAGAAGCAACCCGGCGCCGATGGCGTGGATGGTGCCCGCCGGGATATAGTACACTTCCCCCGCCTTCACGGGATGCCACGCCAGGTGCGCCTCGGCGGCGCCCGCCGCGACGGCGCGGTAGAACTCGTCGTTTCCCACGCCCGGCGCCAGGCCGTGCACTATTCTGGCGCCCGGCGCCGCCGCGAGCACGTACCACGCCTCCTCCTTGCCCCGCGCGCCGGAGCCCGGCGCCGCATCCTCATCGCGCGGGTGAACCTGCACCGAGAGGTCCCGCGCCGCGTCGATCAACTTGAAGAGAAGCGGCATGCGGCCGTCCGGCAGGGCCGCGCCGCCGTAAAGCCCCCCGCCGTGTTGCGCCGCGAGCTCGCGCAGCGACTTGCCCGCATGCGCGCCGCGCGCCACCTCGGACACGTGTCCCTCGAAGTCCGCGGCTTCCCACGATTCGCCGATGGGACCGCTCTGGGGCGGGTGCTTGCCGAAGCGCGCGGCAAGGGCGCTTCCGCCCCACAGGCGCTCCATGAACAAGGGACGCAGGGGCAACGGCGCGGCATCCGCGGCGCGCACGTCCGCACCTCCGCTCAGGAGACCTTCGAGCCCGGCGCGACGTCGCGATCGCAGGTAAGCATGGACACGACGCGGCTGCCGCCGCTCTCGTCCGTCGCCGCCAGCAGCATGCCGCGGCTCTCGACGCCCCGCAGCGTCACGGGCTGGAGATTGGCCACGACAACCACGCTCCGCCCGACCAGCGCGGCGGGGTCGTACCATTCCTTGACGCCGGCGACGATCTGGCGCGTCTCCGCGCCAAGGTCGACCTGCAGAACGATGAGTTTGTCCGCCTTCGGATGCGACTGGGCCGCGGTGACCTTGCCGACCCGCAGATCGAGCTCCTGCCACTGCGCGAATTCGATCATGGATCCTCCCGGAAGCCGCCGCGCGGCGCCGCGGCGTTACAGGGCGCCTTCCTCTCTCAGCTCGGCGAGCAACCGCTCCGCGGCGATGCGGATCTTGTCCTCGGTCTCGTAGGAGCCCGCCTCGATCTCCGCGCGAATCGCCGCGACCAGCGTCTCGCGAACGGCGGGGATCTCGGCGAGTTTGGCCTTCCAGCGGGCGACCTCCGAGATCTCGACGCGGTCCTGGCCCTGCACGGGGTCAGTCTTCGCCGCCGGCTCGGGACGAACGAGCCGCTCCGACACGCCTTCGGCTCCGGAAGGCGGGGTTGGTCCGTGAACGTACGGCATAGAGTCCTCCGTCTGTGCCGAGCGGCAGACGGCTGCGGCCTCGGAGGGTGAAGGGGCTCGCCCGAGCGCGTCACAACCGTTCACGCCGCGTGTGCGCGACGCCGGGCGTTGGGTGGCGCTCGACGCCGCGCGGATCAGCTTCTATTCCGTTATCGGCACCACGGCCGGAGGACTTGATATTTTCGGACCGTTTTTTTTATCAGCGATCAGGCCGACCGGGCGCCGCCGGCCGGTGCGGTCTTGAATTAACCTCCCTTAAGATCCCGTAGAGGCCTACTCTTTGACCAACTCCACTTCCACGACGCCGCCCGGGCTCACCTCGACATCGAGGACCGGCTCGACCCGACGTTCCTCGCCGGGCTTGGCGAAGGTGAAGGTCCGCACGGTATACACGCCTTCGGGCAGCGCATCGAAGACGAAGTGCCCCCGGCTGTCGGTCTCGGTCTGGGCGCTCTTGGGCTCGCCCTTCAGGTAGACCTTGACGTTGGGCAGGGGCTGTCCGCTCCCGTTGATGACGACGCCCGAGATCACGCCGCCGACGCCCAGCCGAAGCACGAGCTCGCTCACCAGAGTGTTAGGGTCGACGGACTCGCTGTCGGAGGCCAGGTATCCGGGCTTGGACACCCGGAACTTCGTGGCGCCGCCCTTGAGCCCCTCGAAGGAGAACCGGCCGTCGGCGTCGGTGGTCGTCGTCGTGGCGGAGGCGCCGCCGCGGGCGCCGGGGAGGCGGCTCGCGCCGCCGATCACCGCCACGGTGGCATCAGGCACCGGCGCGCCGTAGGAATCGATAACGCGTCCGTTGAGAATGCCGCCCGTCTGCAGCCTAAGCACGCCCACGTCGGTCACGTCCGCCGCCGCCACGCGGATGTTCGCCGCCTGCGTGCCGCGGTACCCGGGCGACTGCACGTTGATCGTGTACGAACCCGGCGGCAGATTCGGGATCTCGAACCCGCCCTCGGCTCCACTGAAAGTCTTGAACGCAGCCCGCGGAGTCTCGTAGCCGGCATCGACGTCGATCGGCTCCGCTCTGGCGCTGAAGGCCTTCACGGGATTGCCGTCGGTATCGATGACGTTGCCCTTGACGCCGCCCAGCGCCAACAGCCGGATCTCGACTCCGCTCCCTCCCGGGGCCACGTCGTGGAGCGTCTGCTTGCCGTAGCCATCGGCCTCGGCTTGAAGCTCCACCGGGGCCACGCCGAGATTGCCCACCGTGAAGCGTCCCTGTTCATCCGTGACGTTCGACTCCTTGCGAGCGCCCATCGACGTATCGATCGCCGTCACGCGGGCGCCCGCGACGGGCCTGCGCTGCATGTCCGTCACCGTGCCGCTCACGCTGCGCGCGGCGACCAGCTTTACCTTGACTCCCGAGCGCGAAGCGCCCTCGACCATGTCGAGCGGCTCGCTGCGACCGTCGATGTAATCATTGAGCTGCGCGACGATCTCGTAGCTTCCGGAGCCGAGCCCCTGGACCTGGAAACGCCCCTGCGCATCGGTCTTCGTGCTGCCGCCGCCCAGGAAGTCGTGCGTGTCGGGATCCCCCGCCCTGACCGCCTTCACCTGGGCGCCCTCGAGCCGCTGCCCGGCTTCGTTCACGACCTCGCCGCTGATCTTCGATCCCACCTCCATGACGATCTCGGTCTCGGGGAAATCCTCGCCCGCATCGATGGAAAAAGGCTCGGACAGCCAGCGGATGTAGTAGCGGTGCTCCGCCACCAGGCGCACGTCGTTGCTCGGCACGATCTTGGGGAGATCGAAAGACCCGTCGGCCCCCGTGTAGGCGAAATCGAGGAACCGGTGGACGGGGTTCTCCCGGGTGATCATCTTCTCGACAAGCACCTTGACGCCGTCGATCGGCTTCCCGGCCGTGTCTTTGACCACGCCCCCGATGCGCGCCGTGCGCTGGAGCACGAAATCGAGCTCCGCCACGGTTCCCTCCGTGAGCGTCACGGTCTTGGGCTCGGGTTTCGCCCAGCCCTCCTTGTCCGCCGTCACCTGCTTCTTGTTGATGGGCTTGACGCTCAAGGGCCCGAGGAGATACCGGCCGTCTTCGCCGCTGACGGCTTCCTTCGACACGGTGCCCACATCCGTGACGCTCACGCGGACGCCGGCGATCGGCGCGCCCTCCGCATCCGTGACGCTGCCTTCAATCGACGCGCCCTCCCCGAGCGCGATCTGCACGCCGTCCTGGGGGACATCGACATCCCGCAACTGCGCGGCCGCGAACTGGTCGTGGCTCACGGTGAGGGTGTACTGCCCGCTCGACAGGCTGTCGAAGGCGAAAAGGCCGCTCCCGTCCGTCGCCGTCTCCTTGTCCACCTCGCGGTTGAGCGCGTTGGCCCCGCCGCTCACGGAGGCCTGCGGCCGGGCCGCGACCTTGGCGTTCGGCACCGCGGCGCCGCCGGGGCCGACCACCTTTCCGGCGAGCAACACCCCGTCCGGAAGCGTGATAGCAACGGGCGTTTCCATGCCGAGCCTGAGCTCGACGTCCTGCATCGCCTCCTGGTGCGCCGGCGCCGACGCCACCAACGTGAACGATCCTTGTCCCAACGCGGAGAACTCGAACCGCCCGTCCCCGCCGGCCTTCACCGTGTCCACGGCGCCGCGCATGGCGCCAGCCACCGCCACGCGGAGATCCGTCGTCGCGGAACCCGAGCGCTGGTACGCCTCGATCAAGGCGCCGCCCACGGGCGCGCCGTTGGCCGCGAGGACCTCGCCGATGAGTCGCGCGCCCGACTCCAGGTAAAAATCGACGTTCGGGGTCCCCGCCGCGACGAAGTTCCGGGTCCCCGGCGCATAGCCGTCCGCCGCCGCGCGCACGACACACTCCACGCCGAGCTCGAGGTTCACGAGCTGGTAGACGCCATCGGCGTCGGTCTCGGCCACGGACAAGGGCTTCTTGAGACGCTCCGGATTCAGAAGGTCCAAGAGCCAATCGAAATCCGTGCCATCTTGTTTCCCCAGATCCTTGAAGGCTGTCACCCGGGCGCCCTTGATCGGCGTGCGGTCCTTGGTGAACACGCGCCCGCTGATGGCGACGCCGCTGGCCAGCGTGATCACCACCTTCACGGGTTCCTCCCCCTTGACGAGCGTCGCGACCTTCCTGGCCCGCGCGTACCCGCTAGCTTCGGCCCACACGACGTACGTGCCGACCAAAAGCTTGTCCTTGGGCGCGCCGAGGCCGGAAGCGTTGGTCAGAAACTCCGCCACGGGCGCGGGATTCCGCCGGCCGGACTTGAGCGCCTCCTCCGAATCGATCCGCACGCGCGCGTTGGCCACCGGCTCGTTCTTGTCGTTGACCACCGCCACCTCGAGCCGCACCAATTCCTTGGGAGTCGCGGGCACGGTCTGCACGCGCCGGGCGCCGGGCGCCAAATCCGCCGGCTTCGCCTGGTCGACTCCGGCCGCCGGCTCGGGGGGGATAACGGGGCTCGCGCTCTTGTCACCGAGAAAAACCAGAAGCACCCCCCCCACGACAACCGTGCTGACGACCACAGCTATCACGATGTTGCGCATGTGCATGACCTCCTGAAGTCGACGCGCCGCTCACGAGATGGGGATTTCGATCGCGAGATCCCTCTCGCGGGGAAAAGTTAGCAAAGCGCATGCCTAAACATGTCGCGAATCCTAACCTCGTCCGAATCCACGCGTTGGAGCGATTCAGCCAGCGCGCGACCGGACGCGGCGCCGAAGTTCCGAGAATACGGCCGCGCGTTGTCTGAAAACGATACAAACCCGGTGTGTCGCATTCCGACACCCGCCGGGGGACCCGCCGGAATCCAAGAGCTGGTAACCTCCGCCGGAGCGGATCGTTCCGCGGGCGCTTCGGCGCCGCGTTTTCCGCGGCGCCGGCGGCCGGACGGCCGACGTTTCCGCAAATCCCGAGGCCCTAAGCAACCCATTCAACCGACCTTACGGCGACAGGCCGCGGCCCGCCGTTTCCCCGCGCGGCCCGCACCCGGAACGTCGCCGTGTTAGAGTTACTGCGGAGAAGGAACGTGTCAGAAAAAACCGCTGCGTCGAGCTCTGCATTCGTCGCGGAGACGGTCCGGTTCTACCTGGAACTTGCCCGCCGGCGCGCCTCGGGCACCGTCTGCGTCCGGCTTGCCGAGGGGCGCGTCGTCTGCAGCCTCGACCAGGGCCGAATCCGCGACCTGGCGTTCGACGACCGCGGCACGCTGGAGCGGGTGTTCGCCCCCATTGTCACCCCCGCGGACCTCAAGAAGGCGCACAAGCTGGCCGCCAAGAACGGAATCTCCACCGGCGAGGCCGTGCTGGAACTCGGCCTCCTGTCCGATGAGCAGGCCGCCGGCGCCGTGCTCGGATTCGTCACGGAGACCTTCGCTCGCACGCTCGTGGCGGAGGAGGAGGAGATCTCCTTCACTCCCTGCGCCGAAGGCGCCGAGAACCTGCCGAGCGACCTCGGTTCGAGCTACGAGATCTACGTACCCCTCGAGGAACTGCTCCTCAAGGCCCTGGCGCAGGCCAAGGCCTGGAGTTTCGTCGTCGAAAACTTCGCGACGCTTCGGGACGTGTACTACGCGACGCCCAGCGCGGTTCGTTTCTTCCACCACCAGGCCGAACATCCCGCCGCGGTGGCCGTGCTCCAGATCCTCGACGGCCACAAGGACACCCGTGATGTCATCGAAGCCTCGGGTCTGGATCCCTTCGAGGCTTTCGCGGTGGTCCAGGAACTGGCCGAGGGCGGCGACATTGAACTGGTCAATCCCGTGCAGCTTTTCCAGCTCGGCCTGGCCGCGGAAGAGAGCGGAAACTGGGCCAAGGCGCTCTCCTTGTACCAGCGGGCGCTGGAGCGCGGCCTGGACGATTTCGATCTGCAGTTCCGCCTGGCCCATGCCTGCGAGCGGACGGGGCGGACGGCGGCGGCGATCGAGCGCTACCTGGAGTTCGCCGACAAATGCGCCCGCGATTTCCGCTTCGACGACACCTTGCGGGCCTTTCGTAAAATCATCGCCTTGGACGCGGCCAACATTCCCATTCGGCGGCGCTACATCAAGCTGCTGGCCAAGTACGAGCAGAAGGAAGAGGCCGCCCGGGAGTCGCTCGCCCTGGCGGAGAAGCTCCACCAGGACGCCCGCGACGACGAGGCGCTCCGGCTGCTCAAGGACGCCCTGGCGGCCTGCCCCGACGATGCCGCTCTCAAGGAGCGCTACGCGGCCCTATGCGAGGCGACCGGCGCCGCCGAAGAGGCCCGCCAAGCCAAAGAACAGCTCGCGAAGATCTACGCCGACCGCAAGGACACCAGCAAGGCGCTGGAGTATTTCCAGCGCCTGTTCATCAACGGCGACGACACCCTGGACGTGCGCATGAAGCTCATCGAGCTGCACTGCGTCCAGGGGAACCGCGAGAAGGCGCTCCAGCACCTGGACGCCGTGCTCGCCTTCGGCAACCCGTACGGCGTCCGCGATCCGGAGACGCTGCGCGGGCTTCACCAGAAGCGCTGCGAGCTCAGGCCGGGCGACCGCGATTCGTCCTGGCACCTCATCGAAAGCGCGCTCGCCCGCAAGGACCTCCCCGCCGCGGAGAAGCTGCTGCGCGAGTACACCGCCCGCCTGGGAGCGCCCGAGGAGCGCGCCGAGCTCATCATCGCCCTCAAGCGGCTGCTGCGCATCGCTCCCGAGAACCACGAATACCGCTGGCAGCTCGCCAAGGAGCACGAGAAGAGCGGCAACGACAAGGAGGCCGCGGCGGCGCTGCGCCACGCGGCCACGCTCTGCGCCGCGGCGGGCGATCTGAAGGAAGCCGAGCGCGCGCTCCGCGAGGCTCTGCGCGTCGCGCCCTTCGAGCGCGAGGCGCGGGAGGAGCTTATCGCGGTCTTGGCGGGCATGAACGAGAAGGAAAAGCGCCTCGAGGCGCAGCGCGGGCTCGCGCTCATCAGGCTGTTGGCGGGCGAGCTCGATAAGGCCCAGGCGCTCTGCCGCGAGATCGCCGGCGACCGCGCCGAGGATGCCTTCCTGCTGCTTCTCCTTGCGGATGCGTGCGCCGACGCGGGCGATACGCGCATGGCGGTGGAACAGTACGGCCGCGCCGGCAAGATGCTGCTGGCCGGAGGCAACGCCGGTCTGGCGCGAAGCTGCGCCGACAAGCTGCGCGCCCTCGGCGCGCCCGCCGCCGTCATCGACGAGATCCAGGCAGCCATCGATCAATCGGCCCGGCCGCGGGCCGCGCCGCCGCCCGCCGGGCGCTCGGCACCCGCGGCTTCCGCGGCGCCGGCCGCGCCGAAGTCGCCGGAGGCCATGGCGGCCGATGAGGCCTTCGCTTCGGTGAAGCAACGCGTGCTCAAGCGCTCGGTGAGTTCGATCACCCGCCGGCTGCGCAGCCTGACGACGGGAAAGCCCACGGGCGCCCCCGCGCCGGAGAGCGTGAAGCTGAGCGTCGCTTCGGCGATCAACAAGCTCAAGAACATTACCGCGCCCCAGGCGGCAACGCCGCCGCCCGCCGGCGAAGCGGCGCCGCGGGCGGCGGCGCCCCCCGCTGAGATCAACCCGGCGCCGGACGTCATCAAGCCCGCCAAGCTCGGCGGCCTCGCGACGAAGCTCGCCGCGCTCAAGGCGGCGAAGGGCGGACCCGCCGCTCAGACGCAGCCCGCGGGGGGTGCCGCGGCGCCGGCCGTGTCCGGCGAAGCGACGCCGCCGGCGCCGCCTCCGGCCGAGATCAACCCGACGCCCGATGTCACCAAGCCCGCCAAGCTCGGCGGCGCCGCGGCCAGGCTCGCGGCGCTCAAAGCCGCCAAGGGCGGCGCGGCGTCTCAAGCACAACCCGCGGCTGATCCCGCCGCGGCGGATGAGGCCGCGGCGCAGCCCGCGGCAGATCGCGAAACGGCCGTGCCGGAGACGTTATCGGCTTAAAGCCGGGCGCGCGGGCCGCTTGACGTTCCTGAGGGGGAAAGGTACAGTCACGTTACCGGGGCGGCATAGCCAAGCGGTAAGGCAATGGTTTGCAAAACCATCACCCCCGGTTCAAATCCGGGTGCCGCCTCCAGCTTCCTTCTGCCGTCGGTCCCGGGGGCTAGTGGCGGAAACGGCATACGCGTGGGACTTAAAATCCCATGCCTGGTTCCAGGCTTGAGGGTTCGATTCCCTCCTAGCCCATTAGCTTCTTCCGCGCCGCGCCGGCCGCGCGGGTCTCCTCGCCCCCCTCCCGAGCCTGACGCGGCGAACAACAAAAAACGCGCGGCGGGTCGGCGACCCGCCGCGCGAAAGCGACGTCTTGAATCGAGCGGTTACTGGATCGGAGCGGCGGCCACCGTCGCAGGACCCATACCCGCCACCTGACGAATCACGCCGGACTCGTCGAGGAAGAAAGCGCGGTTGCCATCCGAGGTCGAATGCGGCGACGCTGTGCATACGTACGTGGTGCCCGCCGCCGCCCCGACGCCGAGCACGTAGTCGTAGCCGCTCTTCTGGCCGAGCGCGAGGACTCCATCGATGTAATTGGTCGAAGCACCGCCGGCGATCGTCAGCGCCGCCAGGCTCGCGGGATAGACCGGCGGAACCACGGACGTGCGATACTGCTCGCACGCCGTCGAGATCGTCCTCAGGTTCGAGATGGCCGCGGCCTCGTTGGCGGCCTTCCGGGCGCCAAGCAGGTTCGGAATCGCGATCGCGGCGATGATGGCGATAATCGCGACGACGATCATGAGCTCGATCAACGTGAATCCTTTGTTACGCATAACTGCTGAAACCTCCTACTGGATTGAAACCGAGACTACCGAGAAACCAACAACTTTCCCCATTGACCCAACCCGTTTGTCCGGCAACTCTCATCGGCCAAACGATCAGACTGTCCCGCGTCGGCAAGCCCTCCTTTCTCCGCAACCGTGAACCTCAACCACTCGCCAGAAGTATAGCAAATCGAGTTCCCTTCAGGCAAACAAACCCGCCGTTTCCCTAACTTCGCGCGCCGCAACGGCTCCCGCGCGACCGGCGGCCGGCGCCCCGCCGCCGAGTGACGCTTTGTGTCGCCGTTATCTGGCACTGTGACGCGGAGCGTCACACCCGCCGCCCCGGCCGGCCCGTGGAACCCGCCCTCCGCCACGGGTACGATGGCGGCGCCGCCGCTCTCCGCGGCGCAAGGAGGTCCCATGCTCGCGCACCTTCTCACGGCGGCGCTCGCGGCCGGCGCCGCGCCGGCTGAACCCGCCATCGTCCTCTACGACCTCACGCCCCTCCGCGCGCTCGACTTGGCCGACGCCGCCGCCCGGCGCGACCTGTGGGATACGTGCCACCTCGCGGCCGCGCTCCAAGGCCTCGTCAACCGGGACGCGCCGCGGCTTTACGTTCACTGGATCGATCCCGCCGACCGTTACTGGCTCATGTGGCTTCGCGCCCCCGGCCGTTGGCTCGCCAACCGCGGTTTGGAGGAAATCAAGACGCTCGACGCGCTTCTGGGCCGCTTCAAGAGCTTTTACCGCGGCGTCGTCCTGTACGCCGAGGAGCCGCATTCTCTCTCCAATCTCGCCAGCACTATCGCGGGCGCCGAGAACCTGCTCCCCGTGCGCAAGGACGCGCGTCCGGGCGCGCTCTACACGCGCATCGTCCAGGGCGGCCCCCGGCTGCCCGTCGTCGTCGACCTGACGCGCCAGTCGTTCCCAGCAGTCGCGGGCAGTCGGAAGTGCGATCCTTACCTCTGGGCCAAGGACCGGTTCCTCGCCTCCGGCGCCTGCGATCCCCGCTACCTGGCCTATTACATCGACAGCTTTTGGCTGCGCGAGCCTTTCGGGGGGAACCACGAAAACCACACTCTCTCCAACCACGACTTCTTTATCGGCAAAAAAGCCTTCTTCTTCGACCTCCACCCGTGGGATGACGAGGCCCCCAACGATGATCCGACCCAGAAGCTCGGCGCCGACGCCGCCACGCTGAAGGCGATTCTGCGCGCGGCGTACGACGGCGCCGGAGCAAGGACGATAATCCACGCGGGCGGCTTCGTTCCCTGGGCTTGGAAGTACTGCAACCACCGGCCGGGCGCCGGCGCCCACGCGCCCGTGCCCACGGAATGGCGTTACGCGGAAATCCTGTCGTGCTACAACGCCATCATGGATGCCGATGCCCTCGGCCCCTGCGCCATGGCCAACGCGAGCTTTTTCACTCATTTCCCCCTCCGGGAGCGCTACGCCCAGGCGCCGGCGCCGGACGACGCGGCGCTGGCGCGCGCGGGTCTGCTGGCGGCGGACGGCCTGGTGGCGCCCGGCGCCTACGTGTGCTTCTACGTGGGCGATTACGATTCGGCGGCTTGGCTTTATCGGGAGTTCCCGCGCTGCTGGAACGACCCCGCCCGCGGCACGGTGCCCCTCGGCTGGGCGCTCAACCCGAACTTAGAGCGCCGGGCGCCCATGGCCCTGGCGTTCGCGCGCGAGACCGCCTCGCCCCTCGATGTTTTCACCACCGGGGACTCCGGCGCCGGATACCTCAACCCGGGAGGGCTCCAGGAGCCGCGCGCCCACTCGGGCCTGCCCTCCGGCACGGCGGTGTGGGAGAAGTTCTGCCGGCCCTTCTACGCCCGGTGGGACTTGCGGGTCACCGGCTTCATCATCGACGGCTACTCGCCCGCCATGAAGGAGGAAGTCTGGGATGCCTACGCGCGCTTCTCGCCGGGGGGCATCGGCGGCCAGAAGATGGCGCGGCAGGGCATCTACAAAGGCATGCCCTTCATCCGCGTCGCCGACGCCTCTCAGTCCCCCGAGGAGGTCGCCGCCGGCCTCGCCGCGACGATCAGCCCGGAGCAGCGCAGCTTCTTCTACCTGCGCACGATTCTCAAGACCGCGTCGTGGCACGCGCAGGTGCAGGAACTCCTCGCGAAGGCGGAGCCCTGCGCGCGCGTCGTCGACCCGCACACTTTCTTCGCGCTGCTGGCGCGGTACGAACGCGACAAGGCGCGCTACCCGCGGCCGAGCTGGCCCAAGCCGGCGGTCCGGTGGACGCCCGACAGCGCCGACGGCCTGCGTTTGTTTCCCTTTGCCGACGGCCCCTTCGCCATGGAAACCCTGGCGGGCCGCGCGGCCGCCGTGGCGCGGGCCGAGGGCGCCATCAGATACCTTTACGCCGCCGTTCACGACGGCTTCGGGAGCGGCCGCCCCGAGACGCTCGTCGCGCGGGTGACGTACCTGGACACGCCGGGCGGGCGCTTCACGATCCACTACAACCGCCCGGCCGAGCCTTACGCGTCGGGAGCCTGGATCACGCTGGCGGGCTCGGGGCAATGGAAAGAGGCGGCGATCGTCCTCAAGGACGCGTTCTTCGCCAACGAGCAGAACGGCGGCGCCGATCTGCGGTTCTGCATCGCCGGCGGCGTTTTGGCGGTGGCGCGCATCGCCATCGAGCCGGACCCGCGGCTATGACGAGGGCGGCGCGCCGAAACGCCGCAGGTACTCCCTGAAGATCTCCGCGCCGTCGGGCACGACGGGATTCTCGCGGGCGAATGCCGCGACTTGCGCGAGGGGCATGAAGCGGCCCCAGGCGACTTCCTCCGCCTGGTGCACGATCGGGCCGTCGTACACGACCTTGTACACTCCCGTGAAGCATCGGTTGCGCGGGCCCTCGTAGCGATAGACGAACAGGCGCTCCCAAACGCCGCCGCGGACGCCGAGTTCCTCGGCGCATTCGCGCCGCGCCGCATCGCCGTAGTCCTCTCCCACCGTCACGGCGCCGCCCACGAACATGTCGTACAGGCCGGGAAAGATATCCTTTGTGGCGGTGCGCCGGTGGACGTAGATCTCCCCCGCGCCGTTGCACACCAGAATGCCGACGCCGCGGTGAAGCAGATTCTCCGCCCGCACCCGCGAGCGCGGCGCCGTGCCGATGACGCGATCTTCTCCGTCAACCAGGTAAAGCTCTTCTTCCATGCCCGGCCTCGCTCCCAGCGGTTGTAGCCCATGGACGGGCGCCGCGGAAGCCTCCGCTCCTCCGGCCTTGACAGCGCGCCGGCCCCGGGCCGACAATCATGCCCGCGGCGGCCCAGGGAACTACGCTCACGCCGCAAGGAGGTCACGTGGCAACCAATCTAATGACGACGCTCAAGGGCTCCCTGCTTCAGGGCTTCTTCCCGGCGGGTTGGAACCTGGCGAAGTTCGACCGGCTCTGCGCCCGGCCGCCCGAAACGCTGCCCCGCCGCGAGCGCTGGTGGCACAAGCGCTTCACGACGGCGGCCTGCGACTCCATCGGAGACTTCGACGCCATGATGGGACACGAGATCGCCTGCGAGATCAGGAACGCGCGGGACGCGAAACAGCCCCTCGCCCTGATTCTCCCCGTGGGCCCCATGGGAATGTACCGGTGGGCCGTGTACTTCCTGAAGGCGTGGAACGTCCGGTGCACCCATGTCCACGGCTTCAACATGGACGAATGGTCCGACGCCCGCGGCGCCACGCTGCCTCCCGGGGACCCCGGCGCCTTCCAAAACGCCATGGAAGCGGCCTTTTACGGCCCGCTGGGCGCGCTCACGGTGCCCGCGGCGCAGCGCAATTTCGCGACTCGTAAAAACCTTCCTACCTACGGCGCGAAAATCGCGGCGCTCCGGAAGGCGGGCGCCCGGCTCGTCACGGTGTTCGGCGTGGGACGCGTGTGCCACATCGCTTTCTGGGAACCGCAGTTCGCCGCCGAGTACAAGACGGTGGAGGCTTGGAAAAAGCCCGCCTACCGGCTGGCCGCCAAGCTCCACCCCCTCACCATCGAGCAGAACGCCATCACGAGCTTCAAGAGCCGGACGACCCTCGTCCCCACGCGAGCCAACACCGTCGGGCCCGGCCTCTTCTTGAAATCGGACTATGTCATCGGCGGCTGCGACGGCGCCCTCGGCCGGGGAATGATGTGGCAGGGCATGTCGGTCCGCCTGACGCTCCACCACGAGCCGACGCCGTGGCTGCCGTCGACATTCATGCCCACCTTGGCCGGCAAGCTCTTCTACCTCAAGGAACTCGCCGGCCCCCTCGCCCCGGAGTGCAACTGAACGGAGGAACGAAACCTGTCGGCGTCGGCGGGCTCGGCGGCGCGCCCGCCGCGCCCTCCCGGGAATGACCTTGGAGATCAACGCGCCATGAAATCCCTCACGCGGTATCTGACCCTCGAGGTCCCGGCCCGCATGGACTTCGTCAACATCACGGACCGGGTCCGGGAAGCCGTCGCCGAAAGCGGCGTCCAGGAAGGCCTGTGCCTGGTCAATGCCATGCATATCACGGCCTCGGTCTTCATCAACGACGACGAGCCGGGGCTGAAGGAGGACTACAAGCGCTGGCTGGAGCGCCTCGCGCCTTTCGACGCGAGCCCGAAAACTTACCGCCACAACCTGAGCGGCGAGGACAACGGGGACGCGCACCACAAGCGCCAGATCATGGGCCGTGAGGTCGTGGTGGCCGTCACCAAGGGCGCGCTCGATTTCGGCCCGTGGGAACAGATCTTCTACGGCGAGTTCGACGGCCGCCGGCCCAAGCGCATTCTCATCAAGATCATCGGCCAATGACGCGCGCGCCGCGGCGGGCCGGCACCCGCCGCGCGACGGGAACGCGGCGTACCGCCGATGAGCGAAGGGGAGCAGGCGGCCGGCGGCGGCGGCGCCAGGCGCCGCCGCTGCTGGGAACGTCGATCCCGGGAGGAACCGTGGACCCCAAAGGATTCCTGGGCGCCGACGGCCCCCCGGCCGTCGGGCGCAGCCACCGGCAGGCCGGCGAACGCCGCAAGCGGCTCTACGCGCTGCTGGGCGAACTCCCGGACAGGGCCCGGCCCATCAGCGCGCGCGCGCTCGCGCGGGAGGAGCGCCCCGGCTACGTGCTCGAGAAGCTCCAGCTCGACCTGAACGGCATCGAGCCCGTGCCGGCGTACTTCGTTCGGCCGCGGAAGCTCCGAGGCCGCGCGCCCGCCGTCCTTTACAACCACGCCCACGGGGGCGACTACCAACTTGGCAAGGACGAGTTCATCAAGGGGCGCGAAGGGCTCCAGGCCCCGCCTTACGCCGAGGTCATCGCCGGGCTCGGCTGGACGGGCCTGTGCATCGACGCCTGGGTGTTCGGCGAGCGCGCCCATACCTCGGAACTGGACATGTTCAAAGCGATGCTCTGGCAGGGCCGCGTCCTCTGGGGCATGATGGTTTACGACAACTTGCGCGCCGCCGACTACCTCCTCTCGCGGCCGGAGGTCGATCCCGCCCGCGTGGCGACCCTCGGCCTGTCGATGGGCAGCACCATGGCCTGGTGGACCGCGGCGCTCGACACTCGCATCAAGGCGACGGTCGACCTGTGCTGCCTCACGGAATTCCACACGCTCCTCGGGAAGAAGGGCCTCGGCGGACACGGCATCTACTATTACGTGCCGGGGCTGCTCGCGCATTTCACGACCGCGGACATCAACGCCCTCATCGCGCCGCGGCCCCACCTGGGCGTCGCGGGGCTGCGGGACGAATTGACGCCCCCCGAGGGGCTCGACATTATCGACCGCGAGCTGACGCGGGTCTACGCCGAGCTCGGCGCGCCCGAAGGTTGGCGCCTGCTCCGCTGCGACACGGGGCACGAGGAAACCGCGGAGGCCCGCCGCGAGGTCGTCGCTTTTCTGAAAAAACACCTCTGAAGGCGCCGCGTTGACGCCCGGCGGCCGCGCGGGTACAAAGGAAGAGCCTGCCGGTGCGAGAGTGGCGGAATTGGCATACGCGCCAGATTTAGGATCTGGTCCCGCAAGGGGCGGGGGTTCGAATCCCCCCTCTCGCACCATTCATACCGAAGCGCGCCCCCGGCGACAGGCGCTGTCGCGCCCGGGACCGCCCGCGCGCCGGCGCTCTCAGGACCGCCCCGCGGCACAGCCGATCTAAAGAGATGACCGTGTCTGGGTCTGGCTTCGAAGGGAGCCCCTGCGTATGCACACGCCGCGACGCGTCCTCTTCATCGGTCTTCTGGCCTCGTTCGCGTTCATCGGCTGCGGCGGCGGCGCGAGCGGCGATGGATCGCCATCGAGCGGCCCGACGGCGGTCATCGAGGCTATGCCGGCCTCGGGCACCTGTCCTCTCATCGTGCACTTCGACGGCAGCGCGTCCTTCACCCCGGAAGGCGTCGTGACCACGTACTCCTGGGATTTCGGCGACGGCGCGATGGCGACCGGACCGCTCGCCGACCACACCTACACCTCGCCGGGCATCTTCAGCGCGCGCCTCACCGTAACCACCAGCCTCAACCGCGTGGACGAGGCCGCGGCGCAGATCGTGGTCACGAGCGCCGCGGGCGAACCCTTCGCCGTGATGGGCGCCGACGTGCATTCCGGCACGGCGCCCCTCACGGTCGCCTTCAATGGGTCGGGCCACGCCGCCCCCGGCCGCGCAATCACCGGCTATTCCTGGAGCTTCGGCGACGGCGCGACCTCGACCGCCCGGAATCCCCAGCACACTTTCGCCGCCGGGGTTTACACCGTGACGCTCACCGTAACCGATGATTCGTCGGCCACGGGGCAGGACCAGACCGTGATCGCAGCCGCGTCCTGGAGCCGCGAGGTCCTCCGGCTCACGAACGAGCGGCGTTGGAGCTACGAGGCCCGCCGGCTCCCGCCGCTCAAGGGCGAGGCGATTCTTGACGCCGCGGCGCTGCGCCACACCCTCGACATGGCCTTGAACATGCCCATCAAAATCTCCCACACGGGGACGGACGGCTCGACGGACGTCGAACGCGTCGTCGACGCCGGCTACACCGGGTGGACGCTTATCGCCGAGAACATCGCCGCCGGACACACTTCGCCCGGCGCGGTCGTCGACGGCTGGATGAACAGCGCCGGGCACCGCGCCAATATCATGCGCGTCGACGCGCGAGAAATCGGAATCGCGCACGTCCAGGTGGAGACCGGGTACCGGCACTACTGGACCCAGGATTTCGGCGCGCGGCAAAACGTCTATCCCGTCGTCATCAACCGCGGAGCTTTCGCCGCGGCGGATCCCGTGGTCGACCTGTATATCTACGGCGGCGGCTGGGCGCAGGACATGCGCATCAGCAACACGGAAGACCTCGCGGGCGTGTGGGAGCCCTACGCTTCCGCCAAGCGCTGGACCCTCGCCTCGGGCCTCGGCGCGAAAACCGTCTATGTGACTCTCAGGAACGGCTCGGTCCAGCGCACCGCTTCCGATTCGATCGTGCTCGTCGCGCCCTGAGCAAACGGCCGCGCCGGGGCGAAACACGCGGGGCCCGGGTCTCCCTCGGACCCGGGCCCCGCGCTTTCGTCGAACGGCGCGGCGGACGCGGCTACGGCGCGCACTGCGTGGCGCACGCCGGCATGCCGCTCACCTGCGCCGGGAAGTACGGCTTGCCCTTGTCGTCCACGCCGTCGGCGGCATAGCCCCGACAAACGTTGTTGGCCGCCGTGATCGCGCTGCCATCAGGCGCGGTCATGGGCTGCCCGCTGAAAAGGAAGCCGAGGATCTTGACGGCGTCGGCGATGTTGACGGCGTCGTCGTCGTTCGCATCGGCCGCCTTGGCGCAGACGGGCGGCTTCCCGCCGGCAAAGAGGTACTGAAGGAGCGCGACCGCGTCGGCGATGTTGACGGCCCCGTCGCCGTTGACGTTGCCCATCCAGACGTAGATGTCCGTCACGGGCTCGATCTCCGGGATCTGCGTCATGATCCACGCGATCATCTCCGCCGCGACGGCGCCCTTCGGGTCGGGCACGTAGGTCGGATCAGCCGGGTTCGTCTGATAGGCAAAGGCCACGCGCCCGCGGTTGCCGTCACGCGCGATGACGGGATCCGCGCGGGGGGCGTAGGCATCCCGCGCGAGCGCCGCCTCGATGTGCCACTCGCCCTTGAGCTCGTTGAACCTTAGGGCGCGATCGGTCTTGTAGTCTTCCAGCGTGGGCGCGATCTCGGCTCCGTCCGGGGTGACGTACATGGGCGTGTTGTCTCCCCACAGGGTGATGGGGTTGGTATCCATGAGGTGCTGGAGCCCTTCGGCGCCGTTGTTGACGATGGAGACATAGAACATCCAGTCGGCGTGGTTCAGGATCATGTCGCCGTCGGTCGACTCGATGAAAAGTTCCGCGAGCGAGTTGTCCGGCTGCGTGTTGCCCGCCCCGAAGATCGTCTCCGGAACGTACCCGTAGAGCACCAGCACATCCACCTTGCCGTTGTTCGTCGCCGCGGTCACCCAGTTGGCGACATCGGCCTTCTGGGCGGGGCTGGCGAACCACTGGGCCTCGATCCCCGCGGCGTCCAGCGCATCGACGCAGATCTCGGCCTGCGCGTCGGCTTCGGCCTTGCTTATCCAGCCGGTGTTGCCGGTGTAGATCGCCACCGTTCCGGGCTCGACCGGCGCGGCCGCCAAAACGTCCACCGCGAGGGACGCCGACACCAGGGCGGGGGATCCCGTGTCGGTCGCCGACAGGACGGGCGATCCGACCCTCCCGTCCTTGTAGAAAACCGTCGCCGACGTCGCCCCCGCGGGAATCGTCACGGAGACCGCCGGGGCGCTGAACGCGCCTTTCCTGGCGAAGTCGAAGGCGCCGCTTCCCGAGTTGCTCGTCAGCCTCGCCGTCACATCCGCCGTGGCGGGCGCCGGCACGCCGGCGGCATCGCAGATCTCCACCGTGAGCGCCATCGGCATGCTCTGCAGCGTGGCCGCGGCGCCGCCGGTGTTCGCCAGGCGCAACTGCAACGGCGTCAGGCGCCAGCCCATGAGCCAGGCGGCGATTTCCGCCGAGAGCGCGCCCTTGGGCTCGGGCGGGACTTGGGCATCGATGCGGTTCGTCATGAACCCGGCGATCAATCGGCCTCGGTTTCCATCCCGCACGATCGCCGGCGAGACGCGCGTGCCGTCGGCGTTCCGCGCCAGGGCGACCTCGACGTACCACTCGCCGCCGAGCTGCGCCGGGAAGAACACGCGGTCGGGCTGGAAGTTCCTGAGACACGGGGCGATGTCCCGCCCCTCCGCCGTGACGAAGACGGGCGTATCGTCCGCCGACATCCCGATGCCCGGAATATCCATGATGTTCTGGAGCGCGGCGGAGCCGTTGTTCCGGGACGTCGTCCCGTCGGCTTCGAACTCCAAGGTCGACTTGTAGAACAGCCAGTCTCCGTGGTTCAGGATCGCGTTACCGTCCGTCGACTCGATGAAAAGCTCCGCCGGCGAGCCGTCCGGCTGCCGGTTGGGGGGCGAGTAGAGGCTGTCGGGAAGGCGCCCGTTGATGATAAGGACGTCGAGCTTGCCGTCCGCGGTGCGGCTGGTGACCCAGTTGGCGAGCGCGCCCTCGTCGGAGGTCGCGTTGAAGATCGTGACCGCAATGCCCACTTCGGCCAGCCGATCGGCGCAGATCTGGGCATCCTGGTCGGCTTCCGTCTTGGGGAGCCAGAACGTCGCACCGGTGTAGATCGCGACCTCGCCCGCCGGCGCGAAGGTCCACGGGCGCACATTCACGTTCACTTTCGCCATCACCAATCCCGCCGCCGAAGCACTCACGGTGTACGTCCCGGCCGCCGTGTCCTTGAAGAAGAACACCGCCGACGATTCGCCCGCCGGAATCGACAGAGTTGTCAAGGTGCCATCAAAGGGGCCATCGGGGAGGACATCGAACCGGCCGGTCGCCGAACTCGTCGCCAGCGTCACCGTCGTGTCCGCCGGGGCACCCATCGGGCTGCCGATCAGGTTCTGTATCTGCGCCACGAACCTCAGCGGCTCGCGGACTCCGGTGATCGTAGGCCCGACGATGCCCATCTTGACCGGATCCGCGACCGAAATGCCGTACAGCCACGTGATGATGTCGGCGGCCACGGCGCCTTTCGGCAAAAACTCGTTGCTGGCCTGGAACACGGGGATGACGCGCCCGCGGTCTCCGTCGCGCAGGATGACGGGATCGGCCCGGGCGCCCGTCGCGTTCTGCGCCAACACCGCCTCGACCAGCCAGTCCTTGTAAAGCATGTCGACGTAGAACGGCCGGGTACCGGAGAAATTAATGAGGCTCGGCGCGATTTCCGCGCCCTCCGCCGTCACGGTAAAGGCCGTGGTCACCTCGTCTTGGCGAAAGCCCACAAGATCCGTCAGGTTCCTCAAGCCGTCGTACCCGTTATTGGTACCCCGCGACACGTACCAAAAGGCGTCCGCGTGGTTGAGGATCACGTCGCCGTCGGTCGACTCGATGAAGAGTTCCGCAATGGAACCTTCAGGCTGCGCGTTGCCGGGCTGGTAGATGCTGGGCGGTACGTACCCGTACGTCACCAGAACGTCCAACTTGCCGTTCCCGGTCTTATCCATTACCCAGTTGGCGAGCGCGTCCTCTTGGGCGATCGCCGAGAAAATGGTGCTGTTCACGCCGATATCCCTCAGTTTGTCGGCGGTGATCTGGGCCTGCGCGTTGGCCACCTGGAGGGAGGTCCAGCTCGTCGCAGCGGTGTAGAACGCAACCTCGCCCCGGGGGGCGAAGCTGCGCGCGAAGATCTTCACCTCGCACGACCATGGCGAGAGTCCCGCCGCCGAAACGGTGAGGGTGGGCGTGCCGGCCGCCGTGTCCTTGTAATACACGTCAACGTAGGACGCGCCCGCGGGGATCTTGACGGTGGTCACCGCGCCGCTGAAGGGGCCGTCCGGGGACAGATCGAACCGCCCGCTAGGGGAGGTCGTCTCGAGGGTCACCGTGACGTCGGCCGCGGCCTTGGTCCCGCTGCCCGTGGTCTCGAGCAGGTCGACGGTGAACTCGAGCGGATCCCCCGTCCACGCCGCCGCCCGAGTGTCATCGGTGACCGCCGCCTTGGGCCGCGAGGCTCTGATGCCGAGCCCGGCGGCCGGACCGCGGTCGACCCCGAAGAGCCAGGAAATGATCTCGGCCGCCACGGCTCCCTTCGGATCCCAGCTCTGAGTGTTCGTCTGATAGATGGGAATCAGGCGGCCGCGGGTGCCGTCGCGGATGATCGCGGGCTCGACGCGCGTGCCGTCGTGGTTGACGCCGAAGGCCGCTTCGACGAACCACTCCCCCTTGAGCTGGGCGGGAAAGAAGACGCGGTCGCTCCAGAAGTTGTCCAGGCTCGAGCAGACCGCCTTGCCGAGGGGCGTCACCTTCATGGGCGTGTTGTCCGCCGACATCGTGACGTCCGTGATGTCCATCATGCTCTGGAGCCCGAGCACGCCGTTGTCGGGGCTGGATTTGTAGAACATGTAGTCGCCGTGGTTGACGATCGCATCGCCGTCGTTGGACTCGATGAACCGTTCCGCGATGGAGCCGTTCGGCTGCGTGTTGCCGCCCGGATAGATCGTTTCCGGGAAATACCCGTACAGGACTAGAATCTCCTGCTTGCCGTTGCCCGTCGCGGCTTGCATCCACGCCGCGATCTCGGCTTTTTCGGCGGCGGGGTCCTCGCCCCGGTACCACGTGCACGGGATCCCCCACTCTAGCAGCTTGTCGGCGCAGATCTCGGCCTGCGCGTCGGCATCAGCCTTCGAAATCCAGAAAACGTTGCCCGTGTAGATGACAACCTCGCCCGCCGCCGCGGCAGGCGCGCCTGTCAGCCCCAGCACCAGCAGAGCCAAAAGACCCGCTCCGTACTTGCGCATGCAGCACCTCGCTTCGTTGAACCGTGAGTGACGAACTCAACCGACCACTGGACCAAAAAACCGAGCCCAGCACCTATTATAGGGACGGCATCCGACGATGCACAAGGCTTTTCCGGCGCCCCCGAGGGGGGGCGGAAGCTGCCATGAAAAAAGGCCGCAACCTCCGTTGCGGCCTTTGCCTGCGGCTGGTACCCCCGCCAGGATTCGAACCCGGGACTCGCGGATTAAGAATCCGCTGCTCTACCAGCTGAGCTACGAGGGCCTGAGCAAACCATAGATTGTATATCTCCGGGCAACGGTCGCAAGCCCCCCCGGAGCCTCGCCGGTTGCGCTGTCTCAGTCCAAGCCCTCGTGCCGGCCGAAGACGAGCTTGCCGCCGAGATAACCCGCCGTGCCGGCCGCGCCCAGCATCACCAGAAGCGCGCAGAAGAAGGGCCAGTCGAGCGCAGCCTCGCCGCCGAAGATCCGCCACACGATCACGCCGACGCCGATGACGAGGGACACGGCGCCGCAGACGATCTTGCCCACGATGATCGGGGCGCGCGCCTTCTTGAGCTTGACCTTCCAGTCCAGGTACCCGGAGCAAAGCACGAGGGGCAGCGCGCACACCACGAACACGACGTTGTAGAAGGCGGCGTCTCGCATCCCCGACCAGGCGAACACCAGGCCGAGCAGCAGAAACACGACGGCGACGGGCAGGACGCCGTTGGGGACGTGCGCCGAGATGGGATGCGCGTGGAGCCGCACGAGCCATTTCGCCGCGAACGCCATCAGCTTCCCCGCTTTGCCCGAGCCCGCGGCCGGTCCGGCCGGCGCGGAGGGCGCCGCGGAGGCTGCCGGTTCCGGCGCGGCCGGCGCGGAGGACGCCGCCGGTTCCGGCACCGCCGGCTCCGGCGCCGCCGGGCCGGGCGCTGCGCTCGGAGCGTCGTCTTCCGCCGTGAAGAAGCTGCGGTCCGCCCCGCACACCGGGCATCTTTCGGGCGGTTCCTCCGCCTCGCACTCGTATCCGCACACCCTGCAGCGCCATCGTTTCATACATGGCCTCCCCGCGCCGCGCGGGCCTTCCGCATGGCGCTCTCGATGTCCTCTATCGACTTGGGAATCGCGGAACTGAGCACCCGGTTGCCGGCGCGCCCGATCAGGACGTCATCCTCGATGCGGATGCCGAGTCCGCGGTCCGGGAAGTAGATCCCCGGCTCGATCGTCACCACCATGCCGGGGACAAGGGGGCCCCCGGGCGTCGCATCGTGCGTCGCGAGGCCAAGCTGGTGGCCCACTCCGTGGATAAAAGCATCCCCGCAGCCCGCCTTTTCGATCACCGCCCGCGCCGCTTCGTCGACCCGCCACATGTGGACGCCGGGCCGGGCCGCCGCGATGGCCGCCCGCTGCGCCGCGAGCACGATCTCGTAGAACCGGCGCTGCTCCTTCGTGAACCTGCCGCTCACAGGCAGCGTGCGGGTCACATCGGCGCAGTAGCCGCCGAAGCTCGCGCCCGAATCGATCACGACGAGATCCCCGGCCTCCACGACCGCCTTGTTGGCCGCGTAGTGCAGCACCGTGCCGTTGAGGCCCGCCCCCACGATGGTATTGAACGCGAGCCGCTCCACGCCGTGCCGGTGGTACGCGGTCTCCAGCGCCTGCCGAATTTCGAGCTCGCTGACGCCGGGCCGAAGCATGCCGAAGACCGCGCGGTAGCCCTCCGCCGTGGCCGCGATCGCCCGGCGCATCAGGGCCAGCTCGGCGGGCGACTTGCGCGCGCGCAGGTCCTTGAGAAGCTCGGTCCGGTCCTCGATCGCCACGCCCGGCACCCGCTCGGCGACCTTGCGGTAGACGGCCAGGTCCGGCGACACGGCCGCGTCGTAGACCGCGCAGGGATGCAGGCACGCCAGGCGCTTCGCGCGGCGCGCCGCGTCGGTCAACAGCGCGGGGAGCGAGGGCGTCCGCATGACGGTCCTGAAACCCGTGCGCGCCCGCAGGCTCGACCCGAGCTCCTCGCGGTAGCCGTCCCAGCGCTCCGCCTCCCGGTCGAGCGGTTTGAGGAAGAGGACGATCCGGCGGCGCTCGTCTTCCGCCGAGGGGTCGAAAAACACGGCGGCTTCCGGCTCGTCTTCGAGCCCCGTCAGGTACCGAAAGTTCGCATCGGCGAGCCAGGTCCCCAGCAGCGGCCGCGTCGCGCCGCCCGCAAAGACGACGGCGGCCGCGCCCTTCAGCGCCCCAAGGACCCTCGCGCGCCGCCGCATGTGCTCCGAAGGCGCGATCGACGTTGTCCGCATGCCTGCTCCTGACGCGGCGCCGGCGCCCCGCGCGCCGGCTGACGCTCCTTATATGCGCGTTCGGGGCGATTTGCAAGGCGCGAAGCCTTTGTCTCGGTCGCCCTCCGTGATAAAATCGCACTGATGAAGTGACCGAGTTGCCCTGAGAATCGCCGGTTGCGCCGGTCCGGCCCGGCGCCTTCGAGAGAAAGGCCTTGCGATGCGCACTTTTCGCACGCATTTCTGTGCGGCCGCGTTCGCGGCCCTGGCCGGCGCTCTGCTGTGCGCCGGCCCCGACGACCTTTACATCACTGAGTTTCTCGCGTCGAACGAGAGCACGTATCCCCCCGTCGAGCAGTCGTTCACCGACGAGGACAAGGACTGCTCGGACTGGATCGAGATTCTCAACGCGGGCGAGGACCCGGTGGATCTCGCCGGCTGGTTTCTGAGCGACAACCCCGCCAACCCGCGCAAGTGGGCCTTCCCCGCCGTGACCATTGAGGCGGGTCAGTTCCTCGTCGTCTTCGCCTCCGGCAAGGATCGGCGCGACCCCGCCGCCAACCTGCACACGAACTTCAAGCTCAGTTCGGGCGGAGAGTATATCGGCCTGTACACGCCCGAGGAGCGGGTGATCGCCGCCTTCGGCCCCGTCTTTCCGCCCCAGCAGGCCAACGTGTCCTACGGCCTCGCCATGACCGCGGACGGCATGCTGCTGGCGCCGATCGACGGCCCGGTGCGCGTCTTCGTCCCGGCCGACGACAGTCTCGGCGCCGCCTGGACCGACCCGGCCTTCGATGACGGCGCGTGGACGGCCGGAGCGGGCGGCGTCGGCTTCGATCGCAAGTCGGCGGCGACGTACAAGTCCTTGATCGGCACCGACATCGAAACGAGCCTATACGGCGTCAACACGTCGGCGTACATCCGCATGCCCTTTCATCTGGCGGATCCCTCGAGCTGCGACGCGGCGATCCTCTCCATCCACTACGACGACGGCTTTGTCGCCTACCTGAACGGCGTCGAAATCGCCCGCCGCAACGCGCCGGCCGCGCTGCGTTGGAACGCGATCGCCACGGCGACGCACGACGGCGTCGCGGCGGAGGAAATCTTCGTCTCCGGCGTGAGGAAGCTGCTTCGCGCCGGCGCCAACGTGCTGGCCCTCCACGGCCTGAACCGCTCCCCCGTCACCCAGAACGATTTCGTGATCGCGGCGTCGCTCGAGGCCATCTCCCTGCGAACCCTCGACACGGAGCGGCCGGAGTACTTCGATGTCCCGACGCCGGGTTTTTTCAACGGCGCCGGATTTCCCGATGTCGTGGACGAACCGCGGCCGTCGCACCCAAGCGGCTGCTATCCCGCCGAGATCATGGTGTCCCTGGCCGTCGATGCGCCCGGCGCCGTGATCCGCTACACCACGAATCGCACCGTCCCCACCGAGGCTTCCCCCGAATACGCCGGCCCGATCCGCGTCGCCGGCACCACCACGATCCGCGCGCGCGCCTTCGCGCCGGGACATCTCCCGAGCCCCGTCGTGAGCCACTCCTACTCGGTGCTCCTCGATGCCACGACGGCGGACTTCACCTCCGACCTGCCCCTCATGGTCATCAACACCTTCGGGCAGGGCATCGACGAGGTCACCTACAAGCCCTGCCAGATCTTCCTCGCGGAAAATCCGCGCGGCCGAACGGCGCTGACGGAGTTCGCGCCCTTCACGAGCCGCGCCGGCCTCAAGCTGCGGGGATCGACCGCGCTGGGGTTCGCCAAGAAGATGTACGCCCTCGAGCTCTGGAACGAGCGCGACAAGGAGCGCGCGGCGCCCCTCCTGGGCTTTGCCGCGGAATCGGACTGGATCCTGTACCCCGCCTACAACGACAAGACCCTGATGCGCGACGTGCTCGCCTACCGGTGGAGCAACGACATCGGACGCTGGGCGCCCCGCACCCGCTACATGGAGATGTTCCTCAACATGAGCGCTTCGGGGGGCCTGCGCTACTCGACCCACTACCTCGGAATCTATGTCCTCGTGGAGAAAATCAAGCGCGGCGCGAACCGCGTCGCCATCGACCGTCTCTACGCCTCCCAGAAGACCGAGCCCGGGATCAGCGGCGGCTACATTTTCAAGAACGACCGCCTGGGCCCGGGCGAGGCCGGGTTCACCACCAGCGGCGGAGGCTACAGCGTGCACTTCTGCTACGTCTACCCTCACGAGAACCAGAACCCGGCCCGGCCGGCGCGGCAGGTCGCCACGGTGGAGCAGAAGGCCTGGATCGCAAACTTCCTGAACCGCTTCCAAACCGTGCTCCACGGCGCGAACTTCAGGGACCCCGCGACGGGCTACGCCGCCTATATCGATCCCCTGTCCTTCATCGACCACCACATCATCGTGGAGCTCACGAAGAACATCGACGGTTACCGCCTGAGCACCTTCCTGCACAAGGACAAGAACGGCAGGCTCAACATGGGGCCGGTGTGGGACTACAACCTCTCCCTGGGCAACGCGAACTACAACGACGGGTGGCTCACGACCGGTTGGTACTACTCGTTCTACCTCAATTCCTACCAGGAGTACCCCTTCTACCGGCGCCTCATGCAAGACCCCGCCTTCATGGAGCTGTACCGCCAGCGGTGGTTCGAGCTCCGCGGCGGGCCGCTCTCGCAGGCGGCGCTCACGGCCTCGATCGACGCCCAATGCGATTTCGTGCGCGAGGCCCAGGCCCGCAACTTCAAGCGCTGGCCCGTGCTGGGCGTGTACCTGTGGCCCAACTGGTACGTCGGTCCGACCTGGGTGTCCGAGGTCGATTGGATGCGGGCCTGGATCCGCGACCGGCTCCTGTGGATAGACAGCCAGTTCCTCGTGCCGCCCGTTCTGAGCAACAAAGGCGGCAAGGTGGAACCTGGCTTCGAGCTGCGGATCACGGCGACGATGGGCGCCATCAAGTACACCCTCAACGGCCCCGATCCTTCGGATCCCGCGATCCAGGACTCCCCGGCGCTTCTCACCTACACCGAGCCGCTCACGATCACCCAAAACACCCGTGTCCGGGCCCGCGTCCAGGCGGGCGGAAGCTGGAGCACGATGGTCGAGGGCACGTTCTACACCGCGGCGCCGCGCCTGGTCCTCACCGAGATCATGTACAACCCCAAGCCCGTCAGCCCGTACTCGGCCAGCCAGCTCGAGTTCCTCGAGCTCGCGAACGCGGGCGACGTCCCTATCGCGCTTCCGGGCGTCCGGATCGCCAAGGGCGTAACGTTCGAGTTTCCCATGGACGGCCCCGCGCAGCTCGATCCCGGCGAGCACGTCGTCGTCGCCCGGGATCTGAATGCCTTCACGACGGTGTACGGGGCGGACGGGATCACGGTGGTCGCGCCCTGGACGGGCTTGCTCAGCGACGTCGGCGAGGCGGTCCAGGTTCTAGGGCCCCTCGGCGAGCCGTGCGTCGAGGTCTACTACCGCAACCAGTGGGTCCCCTCCACCAACGGGGGCGGGTACTCCCTGGTCTTCACCGGCCCGCTCGACACGCCCCTGGAGAATTGGGGCGATGAAGCCAACTGGGGCCGGAGCGCCCTGGAGGGCGGCTCGCCCGGCAGGCCGGAGCCTCCCGGCGGCCGGCAGCTTCCCGGCGACACGAATCAGGACGGCCGCCTGAACCTCTCCGATGCGGCCGCGCTGATCAACACCCTGTACGGCAGAGCCAACGCAACGCCGCCCTGCGCGGGCGCGACTATCGCGGAGGGCGGCAACGCGGTCATCTTCGACGTGAACGGCGATGGAACCGTCAACCTGGCCGACGTGCTGCATCTTTTCGCCTATCTCTTCACGAACGGCCCCGCGCCGGCCTACGGGACGGACTGCATCGCCGTTGTCGGCTGCCCCGACGTCTGCACGCCGTAGCGTCCCGCGCCCCGGAGCCGCCGGCGCTCGTCCCGCCGGATTTTTGGAGATCCCGGCGCGGGGCGGTGATACAATGCCGGTAGGCTTCCGGCAGGTGGACCATGGACGAAAATCCGCGCGACATCACGGCGTGTCGTTCCGGCGCGGAGCGCGCCGCCGGCGCGCTGCTTGCCGCCCGCGATGCGATCCGCGGCGCAGCGGCGATCGAGGTCCCCCTCGACGCCCTGCGCGGCCCCGAGGACTGGCCGTCGGTGTACGGCGCGGCCGGGCTCTTCCACGTCGAGATCGGCGCCGGCCGCGACACGCTGCTCCTGGAACTCAGCCGGCGGTTTCCCGACCGCCTGATTCTCGGGTTCGAGTGTTCCCGCGATCGCGTGGAGCGCCTGGCGCGCAAGATCGAGCGCGCCGGCGCGGCGAATGTCAGGCTCGTGCGCAGCGAGGCGTTGCAATGCATCGCGCGCCTGCTGCCCGCCGAATCGGTCGAGTCCTTCTACGTCCTCTTTCCGGATCCCTGGCCCAAGAAGCGCCACGAGGACAAGCGCCTCGTGAGCAGCCCCTCGGTGCGGCTGCTCGCCTCGCGCCTGGTCCCGGGCGGCCGGATCTTCCTGAAGACCGACGACCCGGACTACAGCCGTCGGATGCTCGATGTGCTGGAGAAAACGCCCTTCCTGCGCAACGAACATGGGCCGGGCTGTTTTGCGCCCTGCGAGGATGCGCTCTCCCACGAAACGCTCTACGAGCGCAAATGGCGCGCGCAGGGCCGCGCGATCTACGCCCTGGTGTATGTCCGCACCGCCGAACCCTGACGCCGCCGCCCGCGTCGAGACCCTGCGGGAGGCGGCGGGCGCGTTTCCCGATGCGCCCGGCGTCTACCTCATGCGCGACGCGGCGGGGAAGGTGCTCTACATCGGCAAGGCCCGCAGCCTCCGCCGGCGGGTGCGCGGCTATTTCCAGGCGCAACGCGACCCGCGCGCCTTGCTCCCGCCGCTCCTCTCCAAGGTCGCCGATGTGGCCTACTTCCTCACCGCGAGCGAGTCCGAGGCGTTGATCCTGGAAAACAACCTCATCAAGAAGTACCGCCCGCCGTACAACGTCCGCCTCAAGGACGACAAGACCTATCTGAGCCTCAAGATCACGGTGGCCGAGGAATGGCCTCGCGTCATGGCCGTGCGCCGCACGAGCGACGACGGCGCGGTGTACTTCGGGCCCTTCGCCTCCGCGCGCGCGGTTCGCGAGCTGCTCAGGGTCATCAAACGGGTGTTCACCCTCAGGACCTGCTCGCCGGGCTTCTTCCGCGGGCGCACGCGGCCCTGCATCCAGCACGAGATCGGCCGCTGCTCGGCGCCGTGCACGGGCCGCGTCACGCGCGAGGAGTATCGCCGCCAGGTGGGCGAGGTGCTCCAATTCCTGCGCGGCAAGACCGGCGGCGTCCTCGCGCGCCTCCGGCGCGAGATGGCGGCGGCGGCCCGCGAACTGCGCTACGAGCGCGCCGCGGTGCTGCGCGACCGCATTCAGGCCCTCGAGCACGCGCGCGAGCGGCAGGCGGCCCAGGACCTCAACCTCGACGACATGGATGTCTTCGGCGTCTGCGCCGAGGGCCGGCGCGTGACGGTGCAGCCGCTTTTCGTGCGCGGCGGACGCGTCCTGGACGCGGCACCGTTCCATCTACGGACCACGCTGCCGCTGGCCGAGGCTCTGCGCAGCTTTATCATGCAGTTCTACCTCGCCGGGCGCGACATCCCCCCCGAGATCATCGTCCCGCTCATGCCCGACGACCGTCTCGCGCTGGAGACCTTCCTGCGAGAGCGGCGCGGCGGCCGGGTGCGCTTCCTGCTGGGCACGCGCGCCGAGCGCCGCGGCCTGCGGGAACTCGCGTCGCGGAACGCGGCGGAGGCCGCGCGCGGCGCCGCCCTGCGCGCGGAGCGCCGCGCCGAAGCCCTGGCGGAACTCGGGAAGGCCTTGGGGCTGCCCGGACCGCCCCGGCGCATCGAGTGCTTCGACGTCTCGACGACCGGGGGCGCCCAGGCCACCGCGTCCATGACGGTCATGTTGGACGGCGAGCCCGCGCCGGACCGCTACCGCCGCTTCCGCATCAGACACGCCGGCGGCATGGATGATTTCGCCATGCTCGCCGAAGCGCTCTCGCGCCGCCTGGCGGGCGACGACCCCCTACCCGATCTCATCGTCGTCGATGGCGGCGCGGGGCAGGTCGCCCGCGCCGCCGAGGCCATCGCCGCCGCGGGACGCGGCGCGCTCCCCCTTGCGGGGATCGCCAAGAGCCGGCGCGCGGGAGGGGCGCGCACCGCGGAGCGCATCTTCCTCCCCGGCTCGTCCGCCCCCCTGACGCTGCCCGAGGACTCGCCCGCCTCGCAGCTCCTGCAAGCGCTGCGCGACGAGGCCCACCGGGTCGCCATCGCGCACCACCGCAAGCTCAGGGGCGCGCACGCCCTGACCGGCGGCCTCCGGAGCGTGCCCGGCCTGGGCCCGAAGCGCATCCGCGCCCTCTTCGAGCGCATCGGCGGCTTCAAGGAGATGCGCGCCCTCTCCGCCGAGGAGCTCGCGGCTCGGGGCGGAATCCCCGCGCCCGCGGCGGCGGCGCTGTGCGAGTTTCTGCGCCGGGAGACCCCGTCCGACCCGCGGTGAACCCGGGCGCCGCGGCAGACGTGATTCAGAGCAAAGCCGTCATCGGCCGATATTCACGGCATGGAGATCGTGAGGGTGCAGGAACCCGTACTGCGCGAGGCGCCGGCGCCGCCGCGCGCGGAGCCGCCGCCGGAGGCAGGCCCGCCTTTCGCGCGAACGGTGTGGAGGTACGCCCTTCGGATCATCCTCGCCGCGCTCATCATGCTCGCCGTGGTGCTGCTTTTCCCCGCCGAGGCGCACTGACGGGCGCCGGCGCGCCGCGCCGGTCAGAAGCGCTCGACGTGCTCCACCGAGATTCCCAGCGTCTCCTCGTCTCCCGCCGGCGTCTTCCCGCCCTGGGCGGTGTAGGCGCCGGGACCGTCCACCGTTCCGGCCGGCGGGAAGACCCGGACCGCGAGCCATGCGAGCGCCCCGAGCAGCGCGACCGCCGCCGCCGCCAGGGCGCAGGTTCGGACGAGACGGCCCGCGAAGACGCGCCGCGTGCGCGCGAGGAGCCTCCATTCCACCGCCGCCCATTCTTGTCCGGTCGGCACGGGGATCGCATCGTCCCCGAGCAGGCGATCGACCTCGGCCAGCTCGCCGAGCACGGTCCGGCAGCCCTCGCAGGCCGCCAGATGCACGTCGAGACGCTCGGCGGCGGCCGGCGCCAGCTCGCCGTCCAGATAGGCCGCGAGGAGGGGCTCAATAAGGCTGCAGTCGTTCGTGTTCATCGGTCACCCAGCAACTCCGCCAGACGTTTACGCGCGTAGAAAAGCCTCGACATCACCGTCCCGGTCGAGACGCCGGTGATCTCCGCGATCTCCTTGTACGACAACTGCTCGACGCCGTGCAGGACCACGGCGGTTCTGTGCTTCTCGCTCAGCTTTCCGAGGGCCGCCTTGAGACGCTCGCGCAATTCGGCCCGCTCCGCGCTGCGCGCGGGATCCGCCGCGCCCGCCGCCGCCCGCGCGGGCGGCGCGCTCAACGGGGCGGCCGCGAGCCGCGCCCGCCGCCGCAGGAAGTCGAGCGTCTGATTCACGCTCACCCGGTAAAGCCAAGTGGAAAACCGCGAACCTTGCCGGAATCCTCCGAGGTGTTCGATCAGCTTCATGAACACGTCCTGGGTGATCTCGAGGGCATCATCGCGGTTGCCCGTGAACCGGTACGCAATCCTGAAGACTCCGTCGCGGTGCCTCCGGAACAAATCGCCGACGGCTTCCCTCCTGCCGGCCAGGAACTGAAGCACCAGGCGTTCGTCCTCGCGGTCGCGGAGAAACGCGTCCGCGCCCGTCGCCGCGCCATCCGTTTGGACGTTCCGATCGAGCTCGCTATTCAATCTTGCTCCCCCGGGAAGCCTGAGGGGATTGTACTCCCTGGGCGGACGCAACTCCAACCACGCGCCGAAAGCCCTATCCCGGCCGGCGCGTTGGCATGGGACCCGAAAGCCTCCCGCCCCATCCTCTTTCGCCGCCGGGGTTTCTGCGGCCGGAGCGCGCCCCCGCGCGCGCCGGCAACCGGAAACGAGATTAATTTTGTGTTAATCATACAGCGCTGACATCGTAAGTATAAACACTACCAAACTTTATGAACGCCGAACCCCTGCGCGCGCGCTCCGATTTTTCACTTGCGCATTGGCCGCGGCCACGTTACCCTATGTGTCCTAATAGGTTACGTTCACTGGTCCTCGCGCGCTCGATTCGCGGGGCGCCGGGTTCGGATTTTAAAAGAAGAGGAGTGAAGACCGATAGAGTAATCGATGGGGCAACAAGACACGGCAACTCCAACCTACCTATCCCTACGCTCCAAACGGTAGGTTCCTCCTTTTTCCTCGTTTATTTCAGACCCAAACAACCTCCTCATCGAGTAGGGACGGTGAGGAGCTTTTTTTTGCCGACGATTCGTAACCTCGGAGGCCGGCCGCGGGAACGCCGAGCGCTGCAATGACTCCGCGCACGACCATCTGGAAGGAAACCGTCCGTTTCATGAACGGCGAGGACCACGCCGTTTTACCGGCGGCATGGCGCTTAGCGCTCCGCCCGGCGCGGCCGCTCGTATCGGCCTGCCGCAAGTTCGTGCGCGACCGCTCCTTCGAGCAGGCCACGGGGCTCGCGTTCGTAACGATCGTCTCGATGATCCCGGCGGGCGTGCTCCTCGTCTTCTTCATGAAAGCCTTCGGTCTCCAAGCCTACTGGAGCGAGTTCCGCCAGGGCATCCTGGACAACTTGGTCGAGGGCACGTTCAAGCAGGACCTGTCCGGCTGGCTCGGCGAGGTGGAGAAGGATCCGCTGTCGACCCGCTCCGGGACGCCGCTCTTCGTGTTCGCCGTCGGCGCCCTCATCTTCACCGCCGTGTGGCTGCTCGAGGCCAGCGAGCGGGCCTTCAATTTCATCTGGCGGACCGCGCGCAAGCGCTCGCGCCTGCAGCGTTTCATGGTGTTCTGGTCGGTGCTGACGGCGAGCCCTTTTCTGTTGGCGCTTTCATCCTTCCTCAAGAGCCGGTTCGAAAGCCAGGAGGTCATCGCCGAACTTATCCAGGCCAGCGTCTTTTTCCGCACGCTCTACGGCCTCTGCCTTCCGGTCCTCGTCGCCGCCTTCGCCTTCTTCCTACTGTACCTTCTCCTCCCGGCAACGCGGGTCAGGCTGGCGCCCGCCCTGGCCGGCGCGGCGCTGGCCGGGCTCTTCTGGGAACTCGCGAAGGCGTGGATGAGCTATACCGTTCCCCGCGCGATCACCTTCAGTCTCTACGGATCCCTCGGCGCCATCGCCGTGTTCCTGGTCTGGTTGTACGTCGCGTGGGCCGTGATTCTCCTGGGAGCCCAGTTGAGCTTCACGGTCCAGAACCCGCGCGAGGCGTTCGCGCGCCTGGCGGCGCGAGCCGCGCAGTTCCAGGCTCCTCCGGGTCTGGTGGCCGCCGCCGCGGCCATCCAGCTTGCCCGCGCCGCGGCCGACGGGCTCGCCCCGCCGACCATCGACCAGATCGCCGAGCGTTGGTCCTGTCCGCGTGAGATCATTCCACAGGCGCTCGATCCCTTCGTTCCGCGCTACTTCCATCCATCGCTGGCCGACGAGGACATGTATTATCTTTCCCGCGATTCGGACAGGATCCTGCTGCGCGACCTGCTGGGGGCGGGCATCGCGCCGGCGGGCGGCGGCGATTGCTTCCGAGACGAAACCGTCAATGACTTGCTGCGCATGCTCGAGAACGGCGTCGGCAATGCCCTCGGTGACCTGACCGTGCGGGACCTCCTGCGGCGTAATTGATTGTTACGCGCGTCCGATAAAACACAACACGATCTAAATCAACGACTTACCTCCCCAAAAGTCCCCGCATTAAAAAGTCGAGACTATCCATTGACAACCTTCGAACCGTCACTAAGATATACGGTTCGACCTCCCGCCGTCCGGATTCGATTCGGAAACGCGGGTGAGCGCCGAAGAGGAGAAGAAAAAAAGGACTCTATGCCGCCAAGCGAAACTCGCAACGTCGCCGTCGCGCAGGCTTCCTCCAATCAGACCGAGCAGTCCGCCGCGCCTCCCCCGATCATCTTCGAGCCCCAGATCGAGCGCCTTCTTACCCTCGCGGAGATGGTCCTTGCGGGCAAGCGGCGCGGGGAAGGCTCCCAAGCGACGGCCAAGGACTCCGAGGCCAAGAAGGCCAAGGGCGCGCCCGAACCCGACGAGCGCTCCGGGACGCCGGCGCTGTTCGTCGTCCGCGGGGACACCGGAGCGGGAAAGACGACCGTCTTGGAACGGGTCGCCGCCGGCCTCAACGTCAAGAGTTTCTTTCTGCGCTGTCATGAAGGCTGGACCGACCCGCTGCACGTGTTCCACGACCTGACGGCCGCGCTGCGCGCTTCCCGTCAGGGGGTCGAACACGTCCTAGAACGTTACGCTTGGGGGCTGGGGCCGATCTGCTCCTCCGGAGGGGACGACGCCGCCGGCGATCCGGTCGAGAAGCCGACCTTCTTCGCGGCCCTCGCGAGCTTCCTCACTGACCTGGCCCGCGAGGAGCCTTTCGCCATCTTCATCGACGACCTGAACTGCGCCGACCCGCTCGTGCCTGAGTTCCTCGGATTCCTCGGCCGCGCGCTCCGGAAGACGCATACCGCGGCCTTCGCGCGGCGCAACGAGCCCGGGCAGGCCGACAGGCCCAGACTGCTCGTCATCGTTTCGGCCGCTCCCGTCGGGGACGGCGACGATCCGCACGCCAAGGCGCTGGCCGGCCTCCTGGAGGAGCCCTTCGTCACGGTCATGGACCTTCCCGAAGCGGATCGCGCTCAGTGCCAGCGGCTGCTTTCGGCCTCGCCGTGGCGCAAGCTTTCGAACGGAAACCTGACGCGCTTTCTGGCGCTTTCCCGAGGCAATCCCCTCAGGTGCCGGGTGCTGCTCCGGTTGTGCGAGGCGGACGTGACCGAGACCGGCGCCGACGGGGCCGTCGCCCGCGCCGAGCAACTGGCCGCCGACGGCATCGTCCGCGCCTTCGTGCTGCGGCTGAGCCCCGCGCTCAGGAGCTTGGTTTCCGTCCTCGCGCTCTCCCGGCGCCCCGTGAGCGAGGCCCTGCTCGACCGCATCATGGGACGGCCCGTTCTGGACGATCTCCTGAGCGAGGCGCGGCAGGGCGGACTCGTGCGCGAAGCGCCGCAGGGCTGGTTCCTCGCGAACCAAGAGCTGACCACGGTCGCGCACCAGATCCTGACGCCCTCCGAGCGCGCCCTCTGGCACGATCGCATCGCCGCGAGCATCGCCGCCGAAGGCCCCCGGGATCACCCGAGCCTCTCCTACGCCCTGTGCCAGCACCTCGTGAGCGGCGGCACCCCGCACGCGGCCATCACCCCCGGGCTGCGCGCCGCCGAGTTCCTGGCGCGGCACTTCGCGTTTCAACGCGCGCTGGTCGTCCTATACAACCTGCTCGGCATCCTGCGCACCGCGCCGCCGTGCGACGTGACCCCGGCGGAAGTCACCGGCAAGATCATCGCCATCGAAGAACATATCGGCCGCACCGAGGCGGCCAAGCGCAATCTCAAGATGCTGCTTTTCGAACCCGGCGACCCGTCGCTGGGCGACGAAAAGAGAGCCGAACTCTACGGACGGTTGGCCCGCCTCTACATGGCCGCCGGCCGGCACTCGAAGGCGCTCCGCATGGCGGCCAGGGGCTTCGCCAAAAAGCTCCCCGAACAGAGCCTGGCGCGCCTCTGGGAAACGATCGCCGTCGTGCACCTGGACCGGAACGACTCCAAGAAGGCGCTGAACTACTGCCTCCGCGGCCTGAGCTACGCGAAGGGAGAAGACGCGGCCATGGCCCGCGCCGACCTCCGGCAGCTCCTGGCGCGCATCTACCGCGCGCGAGGAGCCTACGCCCTGGCCATCGAGAGCCTGCTCCAGGCGCTCGAGACCGTCGAGCAGGCGGCGGGCGAGTACGCGGCCCGGACGATCCTCGATGAACTCGGCGCCCTGTATCTCGCCCAGGGCAACCACTTCCGCGCCGCGCGCTACATCTATCGATCCCTCGATGCCAAGCGCGCCGCCCGCGACTTCCCGGGCATGGCGGCCTCCTACGCGGCGCTGGGCGAGGTATACTCGCGCAGCGGCAACTTCGCCAAGGCCATCGAGGAGCAGCGCAAGGCCGCCGAGGCCAACGAACTGCTCGGAGACTGGGGCGGCCTCGGCCGCGATCTCATCAACGCCGGCAATGCCTACCGCAGCCTGGGAGGCATCGGCGACGCGGTTGCGTGCTACCGGAGCGCGATCGGCGTCGCCGAGAAAAGCGGCCGCACCGCGGATCTCGTCTCCGCCTTCATGGCGCTGGGCGAGACCCACTTCTTCCTCGGCGACATCAGGCAGGCCGAGGCCTATCTCCGCCAAGTGCAAATCCTGGCCCAGGAGTTCAAGCTGCGCGTCTTCGAGGCCCGCAGCGAGCAGCTCGCGGGCGCCATCGCGACGTTACACCGGGAGTGGGACGAGGCCGCCAAGCACCTGCAGAAGGCGAGCGACCTGTTCGCCGGCCTGGGCATGAAGTACGAGGAAACCGATGCGCGGCTCGACCTCGCCTACACCTACTACGACCGCGAGCTTTTCGACGAGGCGCTGAAGGCGGCGGGCAAGGCCCAGGCCAGCGCCGATGAGCTGCGCGCGCCGCTGCTCCAGGCCCGCGCGCTCCAGATCAAAGGCTTCGTGTACCGCCTCTCCGAGACCGGCGTCCCCGGCAAGTGGCGCGAGTACCTCGACCGCGCGCTCGAGATCGCGCGCTCGGTGGCCGATGTGGGCCTGCATTTCGAGATCCTCTACTCCCTGGGCAAGGCCTACCACTTCGAGCAAAGCCACGAGGAAGCCGAGCGCTGGTACCGCAAGGCCGGCGACATCCTCGACCGTGTCGCGGCGAGCTTGACGGAGGAAGAGGCCCTCCGCTTCTGGGCGGACAAGCGCCGCAAGCTCTTCAAAGAGGACTACGACCGGCTGCGGCGCGAATTCGGGGCCCGCGCCCCGTCCTCCGCCGGCCGCGAGAAGACGAACGACGGCCGTTCCGAGTCCCTCAACCCCGCCGCCTACCAAGACCTGCTCTCGAAGGTCGGGCACCTGGCCGCGGCGACGACGCACGCGAACTTCTACGTGCAGATGCTCGGTCTGGGGCTCGACCTCGTGAAGGCCGACCGCGGCTTCCTCGCCGAGACCACGGCGACGGGCTGGCAGTACGTCGCCTATCGGGGCCTGCGGCCCGAGACGCTCACGGGCCGGCTGAGCTACGCGGAGATTCTGGTCAACGAGGCGCTCAGACGCCGCACCGTGTTCATCACCACCGGCAAGGAAGAGGAGGAGAAGTTCGGAAGCCGCGCCGCGCTGGCCGAGTTCAGGGACCGCGAGGCCGTGCTGCTGCCCATCATGAACGGCACGGAAGTCATGGGCGTCCTGTACGGCGACCAGACGATCGACGGCGACGGCGGCTTCCCGCCCTGGACGCGCGAGATCCTGGAGCAGTTCCAGATCCACGCCGGCGCGGCGTGGCGCAACCGCCGGACGTTCCTGACGGCCACGACCTGGCCCGGCACGCCGTTTCTCGTGGAGCCTTACTTCACGCAGGTCGTCCGAGAGGCCCAGGCCCAGGAGGCCCGCGGCGGGAAGCCCTTCGCGCTCCTGGGCCTGCGCCTGCCGTTCCCGCTGGGCGACCTGGCTCCGCACCACGCGCGGAACCTTCAGTACGCCCTCGGCCGCGACATCCCCGCCGGCGTCCTCGGCGACAGCACCCTCGTCGCGCTGCTCAGGGTCGATGCCACGCCCAAGGAGACCGAGGCCTCCGTAAACTCGCTTCTGGCGGGCTTGCGCCGGCTCCTGCCGCTCAAGCAGCACCTGTGGTACCGGCCGGAAGATCCGGCGGGGAACCCGCGCGAGCTGCTCCAGCACCTGAAGCACGCCCTGAACCCGGCCGCGGGGCTGGCCGACGAAATTCAGGATCTGGCCGGGTGCGAGGTAAGTCTGCGCGATGCCAAGCAGATCCTCGAGAAGCACATCATCATGCGGACGCTGCGGCACGCGAAGGGGAACATCACGCGGGCGGCGGAGGCGCTCGGCATTCACCGGCCGCAGCTCTCGCAGCTCATCCGGAAGCACGAGCTGCGCAAGGAAGCCTTTCTCTGAGCGACGCCTTGTCTTCCCGCGCGGGACGGATACGATGGCGGGCTCGCAAGACCCGCCCGCCGGAGGCGGGACCGATCCGGTGTGAGCGCGGAGGCATGTGACTAAAACGCCGTCCCCCCCCATGCAGACCCTGAGAACCATCAGGCGCATCTTCGCCTATGCGGTCCCTTACATGTGGCGCATCGTCATGGTCATGGCCCTGACGGCCTGCTACACGGCCTGCCTGACGTTGCGCTTGGGTCTCATCGGGCTCCTCGTCGATGGCGTCTTGCTCTCCGACTTCGGCGGAAGCCAAAAAAGCGTGGCGCTGCGCGCCTACCAAGCGGCGAGCGAGTTCCTCGGCGCCGACGTGCGCGTCGCCAGATCGTACCGCAAGTGCGACCGTTTCATCGAGCTCATCGCCGATGGCGCTTTCTCCCGCGGACCGGGCAAGACTTCCTACGAGTGCGCCGGCGGCACGCTGCGCGATCTATGGATCGAAACCGGCCCCGGCCCGGCGGCCGAGCGCGGCGACGGCGGGCGCGACCGGCCCTTCAGCCGCATGGAAGTCGTCGACCCCCGGTCCGCCCAGGACCTGGGCGGCGGGCGCTGGCGTTTCACGAGCGGCGAGGTGAACTGGTCCACCGGCGACACGCTCACGAACGAGGAGCGCCTCGAATACATCAAGGCCTTCTGCGTCATCGCGCTGATCCTGGCCCTCGGCATCGGGGCCGCGAACTTCGCCAAGGACTACTTCTCGCGCAAGGTCTACCTGCGCATCACCGCCGATATTCGCGAGGAGGTCTACGCCCACCTGAGCCGGCAATCGGTGGCTTTCTTCGACCGTCAGAAAAGCGGCGATCTGATCAGCCGCTCCATGCACGACACGGCGGTGCTCCAGGAGTTCCTCAGGTTCATGTTCGAGAACTTCATCGAGGAGCCTTTCACCATCGTCTTCAGCTTGGCGGTGGCTTTCGCCGTCCATCCCGCCCTGACGCTCATAAGCCTGCCTTTCCTGGCCGTGATCTTCTACCCGGTGTGGCGGGCGGGCCGCAAGGTCAAGAAGCACGGCCGGGGACGCATGCGGCAGCTCGGCATCGTCACCGAGGAGATCCACCAGCTCTACACGGGCATCCGCATCCTCAAGGCCTTCAACATGGAAGAGGAGGAGCAGCGCAACTTCGCCAAGGAGAACGCCAAGTACATCCGCCTGGCCATGAAGATGGAGAAGGCCAAGATCACGAGCCGGAGCATGTTGGAGATCCTTTACAATATCGGCGTCGCGGCGGCGGTGCTCGCCGTCGGCTACCTCATCACGCGCCAGACCCACGGCCTGGGGGACCTGGGCATCTTCCTGGGCGCGCTGTTCTCCACCTACCGGCCGCTGAAGAGCGTCACGCGCGCCTACGGCCACCTGGCGGAGACGCTCGCGGGCGCCGAGCGCGTCTTCGAGGTCATCGACCGCGTACCCGACGTCTGCGACGCCCCCGGCGCCATCGCCATCGACCGCGTCCGGAGCGGCATCGAGTTCCGCGATGTCTCCTTCGCTTACCGTTCGGTCGCCGGCCGCGAGCCGGTGCTGCGGAACATCTCCCTCGCGGCCGCCGTCGGCGAGGTCATCGGCATCGCGGGCCCGAGCGGCGCCGGCAAGACCACGCTGGTCGATCTCATCCCGCGCTTCTACGAGCCCCAGCAGGGCGCGATTCTCCTGGACGGGATCGACACGCGCAAGATCACGCAGCAGTCGCTGCTCGCCCAGATCGCCATCGTGGGCCAGGAACCCTTCCTCTTCAACACCACGGTCATGGAGAACCTGAGGTACGGCCGCAGGAACGCCACGCTGGACGAGATCGTCGCCGCGGCCCGGAAGGCCAACATTCACGACGTCATCGCGGCCCTGCCCCAGGGCTACGACACGGAGATCGGGGAGCGCGGCGCCAAGCTCTCCGGCGGCGAACGCCAGCGCATGACCATCGCCCGCGCGCTCCTGAAGAACGCGCCCATCCTGATTCTCGACGAGGCGACCTCGGCCCTGGACAGCGAATCGGAGAAACTCGTCCAGGAGGCGCTCGCCCACCTCATGGAGAACCGCCTGACCTTCCTGATCGCGCACCGGCTCTCGACGCTCAACTGCGCCGACCGGATCATCGTCATCGAGAACGGCCGCATCGCCGAGACCGGCACGCACGAGGAGCTTCTGGCCCGCGAGGGAACCTACTACCGGCTCTACCGGCTGCAGCATCCCGAGGAGTGACCCGCCGCGCTAGGCGCGCTCCCCCTGCGCCCGCAGCCACGCGACATACCTGGCCACGCCCTCGCGAAGCGACACTCGCGGCGCGTAGCCGAGCTCGTGGCGGGCGCGCGCGATGTCCGCCGACGTCAGCGACACATCGCCGCGCGAGCCGGGGCCGAACTCGAGGACGGCCTTCCTCCCCATGGTCTCCTCGAGAGCCCTGATCGTCTCCATGACCGTGACCGTCTCGCCGCGGCCAAGGTTGTAGATCCGGCAGCCTCCGGGCCGATCGATGGCGCGCACGACGCCGTCGACGACGTCGTCGATGTACGTGAAGTCGCGCCGCGCCGATCCGTCGCCCAGCACCTTCAGGGGCGCGCCCGCCGCCAGCGCCCGCGCGAAGGCGGCGATGGCCATCTCGGGCCGCTGGCGGGGTCCGTACACGGTGAAGAAGCGCAACGCCACGACGCTGGTCCCGAAGGCGTGCGCGAAGCTGTGGCACAGAAGCTCGCCCGCCTTCTTCGTCGCCGCGTAAGGCGAGACGGGATGATCCACCCGATCGGTCTCCTTGAAGGGACCTTGCGGCCGCTCGCCGTACACCGACGAGGAGGACGCGAACACGAAATGCGGCACACCCGCCGCGCGCGCCGCCTCCAGCATCACCGCCAGGCCGCGCACATTGATATCCGCCGCCGCCGCCGGGTCCTCCAGCGACGCGCGGACGCCCGGCCGCGCCGCCAGGTGCACCAGGACATCGGGCCGGCAGTGCGCCACCAGCGCCGCCGTCTCGGGCGCGCGGATGTCGGTCTCCGCGAAGGCGAACCGTCCCTGGCTGCGCAACTCGGCAAGGTTGCGCTCCTTGTGGGCGCGATCGTAGTACGGATCGAAGTTGTCGATGCCGATGACCTCGTCGCCCCGGGCCAGCAGCGCCCGAGCCGTCCACGAGCCGATGAACCCGGCCGCGCCGGTGATGCACACCCGCATACCATCCCTCGCTCTCACGGGCGATAGGGCGTCGGATCCTCCGCCCCCGCCTCCGCGAATCCCCGCCGCCTGAGGACGCAACTGTCGCAGCGGCCGCAGGCGCGCCCCTCGGCATCGGCATCGTAGCAGCTCAGCGTGCGTCCCAGATCCACCCCCAGCGACCGCGCCAGGCGGATGATCTCGGCCTTGCGCATGGCGAGGAGGGGCGCGCGAATCGCGGGCGCGCGCCCCTCGGCGCCCGCCCGCGTGCCGGTCTCCGCCACGCGCTGCATGCTTTCGATGAACTCGGGCCGGCAGTCGGGATATCCGCTCCAGTCCACATGGTTGACGCCGATGAAGATGTCCGAGGCTCCGCCGGCTTCCGCCCAAGCGAGGGCGTAGGCCAGGAAAACCGTGTTGCGCGCCGGCACGTAGGTCGGCGGCACGGGGCCCGCGGCGGGGTCGCCGCGGTCGCGCGGCACCGCGCCCGGGCCCGTGAGCACCGAGCCGCCCATCGACGCCAGGTCAATGGCGATCACCCGGTGGGCGGCCACGCCGAGCGCGCGGCCGATTTCGCGCGCCCGCCCCACCTCCACCGCGTGCCGCTGCCCGTAGGCGAAGGTGAGCGCGGTCACGGCGAAGCCCTCCCGCAGGGCCAGCGCCGCGCAGGTCGCCGAGTCGATCCCGCCGCTCAAGAGAACGATGGCCTGTTTTCGCTCCATGATCGCGCGCCTCCGCCGCGCCGGCCGCGCAGGGCCATTGTAAGGGCTGCGCGCCCGCGATTCACGCCCCGCGCGATCTGTCTATCCCGCCGCGTTTCTGGTACTCTGTCTCGGTCATGCGAGTCCTGTTCATCGCCGACCGGTTGACCTACGACGGGCGCAGCGATTACGCCCTCAATCTGGCCTCCGGCCTCAAGGAGGCGCGCGTCGATCTGCAGTTCGCCCTGACGGGCGGCGAGCTGCGCGGTCAGCTCGACGCCTTCAAGGTGGAGAATTATCTCATCAAGCACAACTTTTTCTCCTTCCGCAAGCTCCTGCGCTTCCTGCGGGAGTTCAAGCCGGAAGTCGTGCACGTGATGAGCGAGCAGGCGCTTCAGGCGGCCAGGCGAATCGTCCGCGCGCTCCGGCGCACCTATCTCCTCACGGTCCACGATCTGCTCGAGGCCGAAGGCACGCATCTTCAGGAGTCCGAGGTCCAAGGCGTCATCGTGGCCAACGAGGATCTGCGCGAAACCCTCGTCAACCGCCTCAACGTGCCCAAGGAGAAGATCCGCCTGATCGCCAGGGGCGTCGACTTGGTCGCCTTCGACATCCCCGCCCCGCGCTTCGAGCACCGCCTGCCCGTCGTGGGCTGCATGGGGCGCTTCGGGGCGGGCAAGAGCCACGAGCCTTTCCTGCGCGCCGCCCGCATGGTGATCGATTCCGGGCGCGAGGCGCTCTTCCTGGTCGCCGCCCACGGCGCCGAGGAGCGACCGTTGCGCCGCGCGATCGGCGATCTCAAGCTCCGGGAGGCCGTCACCATCGCCGCGCCCCAGGCCGCGGCGCGCAAGCTCTACGCCGCCATGGACATCGTCGTCCTGCCCGCCGAGAAGGGCACGAGCTCCAAGACGGCCCTGGAGGCCATGGCCTCGCGCCGGCCGGTCATCGCCAGCGTCGCGGGCGATCTCCTCCATCTGGTGCGCGCCGAGGAGAACGCGCTGGCCGTGGAGCCCGGCGATTCCGAGGGGTTGGCCCGCGCCATCACGCGGCTTCTCGCGGAGCCCGAGTTCGCCCGCGAGCTGGGCGAGCGCGGCCGCGCCTTCGTGACCCAGAAGTACCCCCTGGCCCGCATGGTCGAGCACACCATCGCGCTGTACCAGGAGGTCGTGCGCGGAGAGTTTCCGCGCCGGTGAGGGACGGAGCCATGAGTGCAACGCCGCGAGTCGCCGTGATCATTCCCGCCCGCCTGGCCTCGACGCGCCTGCCCCGCAAGGTGCTCCTCAACCGCACGGGCAAGTACCTTATCCAGCATGTCTGGGAACGGCTGGCGCCCCTCGCGGGGGAGGTCGCGGCGGTGATCATCGCCGCGGACAGCCCCGAGGTGGCGGCGGCGGCGCGCTCCTTCGGCGCCGAGACGCGCCTGACCAGGGCCGATCATCCCAGCGGCACGGACCGGGTCGCCGAAGCGGCGCGGGACCTCGCGGTCGACGTGGTCGTCAACGTGCAGGGCGACGAGCCTTCGATCGACCCGGAGGACGTCCGCGCCCTCGCGGCGCCCTTCGCCGCCGAACCGGACCTGTGCATGGCGACCCTCGCCCGGCGCCGAAGCGACCCGGAGGGCCGCGCGAATCCCAATCTGGTCAAGATCGTGACCGATTGCCGCGGCTGCGCCCTGTACTTCTCCCGGGCGCCCGTGCCGTACCCGCGCGAGGGTTCCTGCGAGTGGCTCCACCACGCGGGGATCTACGCTTATCGCAAGGACTTCCTCCTGCGGCTGGGCGAGTTGGCGCCGACGCCGCTGGAGCGCCGCGAGCGCCTCGAGCAACTCCGGGTCCTCGAGCACGGCTACAAGATCAAGGTCGTCCTCACGGAGCGGTCCTACGAGGGGATCGACACGCCGGAGCAGTACGAGGAATTCGTGCGGAAGGCGGCCAGAGGCGATAGGCTATAGGTTGCAAGCAGAAGCCACGGAGCACACCGCCATGAACGAAAAGGATCCCCGCCGCGCCGACGAGGACTGGAAAACGCGCGCCGAAGAAGCCCGCAGGAAACTGGAGGAGAAGCTGCGCAGCAAGCCTGAGGAGGAGCTGCGCCTCCCGCCCGCCAGCTTCATGACGATCGTGTCCACCTTCGTCACCCAGGCCATGGTGGCCCTCGGCGAGATGGCAATGCCGGGCGCCGAGACCCGCGAACTGGACCCTGAGGGCGCGAAGTTCGCCATCGACTCCCTCGGCATTCTCAAGGAGAAGACCGCGGGGAATCTCGCCGCCGAGGATGAGCGCGCCCTGGACGAAGTGCTCCAGGGGCTGCGCCTGCACTTCGTCCAGAAGGTCGGCCAGGCCGGAAAGTAGGGCGCGTGCGCGTCCTGTACAGCGGACTCCTGCGCTCGCCCGCAAGCTGGGCGCGCGTCGGCCGCGAGTTTCTCGCGGCGCTCCAGCGCCTCGGGGTCGAGGTCGGCGCCCTCCGGATGCGCGGCTTTCTCCACGCCCCGCAGTTCCCGCTGCCGCCCGGCGTGCGCGAGGTGGCGCGCGGGGACTTTTCGGCGGACATCGAGCTCACCTTCGCGCACCCGGGCCTATATCACCGCCTCCGAACGCCCCGGCGCGCGGGGATCCTCGTTTACGAGGCCGATCGCATGCCCGCCCAATGGGCGCCGGCGATCCGCCGGTCGCTCGACATCCTCCTCCTGCCCAGCGAGTTCTGCCGCCGGGGGGCGCTCGCGGCCTCCGTGCCCTCGCACCTGGTGCGGACGGTGCCCTTCGGCGTCAACGGCCGCATCTTCGGGCCGGGCGCCGAGCCGCCGGCGAGCCCCTTCATCTTTCTCACCGTGGCGTCGCCCCACCACCGCAAGGGCCTGCGCGAGCTGCTTCTGGCCTATCGCGCCGCGTTCTCCGCGGCCGATGACGTCCGCCTGCTGATCAAGACGACGTACGATCCGGGCAAGCGGCCGCGCCGCTTCCCCTGGGAGATCGCCTCGTTCCGGGAGTTGCTCGCCGAGGGCCGCTTCGACGACCCGACCGCGCCTCCCGTCAAGTTCCAGGCGGGCACGCTCTTCGACGAGGATCTCGCGCGGCTCTACCGCGCGGCCCATGCCTACGTGCAGCCGTCGTACGGCGAGGGATTCGGCCTGGCCGCCCTCGAGGCGGCGTCCTGCGGCTGCGCGGTGATCACGACGAACTTCGGCGCCGGCGCCGAGGTCTTCGACCGCGAATCGGCGCTCCAGGTCCCCTGCGAACCCGTCTCCGCGGGCCCCTACGAGTACGACCGCGACTCGGGCGGGCTCATGGGCAAACCCGACGTGCTCGCCCTCGCGCACGCCATGCGCTCGGTGTGGGAGGACCGCGCGCTCCTGGCGCGGCTCAGGCGCCGCGCCCGCGACGTCGCCTCGCGCTACAGTTGGGATGAGGCCGGCCGCCAGCTCCGCGGGTACCTGCATGAGCTCTGCGAACGACCGCCCTCCCGTTGAATTCCTCCCGGCCGGCGCCTTGCGCGCCGACACCGAAGCGGAGCGGCGCTACATCTACACGCGCACCGGGCCCTCGGAGCGGCTGCGACGCTCAATTGCGGCGCGCGGGATCATGACGCCGCTGGCGGTGGCGCCCGACGGACTGCTCCTCTGCGGAGCGCGCCGCCTTCGCGCCGCGGCCGACCTCGGCCTGGCGGAGGTGCCGGTGGTGCGCACCGCCGATGCCGTCGAGGCCTTTCTGGCCGGCGTGTGGGAGAACGCGGCCCACCGGGAATTCGCGCCGCTTGAGCTCGCGGGGCTTTTCCGCCGCCTGCAGCTCGTCGCGGGCCTGGGCCCCGACGAGATCGCCGCCGTTTATCTCCCCGCCTGCGGCCTGCCCTCCTCGCCCGTGTTACTGGCGAAGTACCTGGCCCTCGCCGACCTCCCCGAGGAAATCGCGGCGCTGCCCCTGCGCCCGAGCCATCTCTTCCTGGCGGCGGAGCACGGCGGCCGCGATGCCGCCGCGCTCGCGGCGGTCTTCGCCGCGCTGCAGCCGAGCGCGGGCGAGGCGCGCATCCTGCGCGAACTGCTGGCCGACGCGGCCGTGCGCGAGCGGCGGTCCATCGCGCAAGCGGCGGCGCTGCCCGAGATCCGCGCCGTGTTGGCGGCCGACACGCCGCCGCGGCTGAAGGTCTCCGCCCTGCGCAGCCTGCTCAGGCGGCGCGCGCTGCCGCGCCTCTCCGCCTGGGAGGACGCCGCCCGCGAGGCCGCCGCCCGCGGCGGCCTCGCGGGACCGGTCGAGGTCAAGCTGCCCCCCGATCTGGAAGGCGACGAGATCGAACTGCGCGCGCGCGTCCGCGACGAGGCCGGGTTCGCCCGGGCCGCCGAGGCGCTCGGGTCGGCCCGCGCCCGCGCGGCGATCAAGCGGATTCTCGCCATTCTCGCGGGAGAGGAGGCGTGACGCCGGCCGGCCTCGTCATCAGGCCCGAGGTCGCGGGCGAATCCCTGGTGCGCGCGGCGCTGGCCGCGATGCCCGCGGTCCAGGCGCGCGTGACCGAGGCGGAGGCGCGCGCCGTCTTCCCCGGGCTCGCGCCCTGGCGGATTCTCGTCCTCGACCGCTTCAAGGGCGAGCTCGTCAAGCCGCTCGCGCCGGCCGAATGCTCCCTGGCCGGCCGCCCGGAAGCGTTTCTGGCCTGCGGCGTCAACTGCCCGGGCCGTTGCCGCTACTGCTTCCTCAAGACCTGCGCGACGGTGCCGTATCCGGTTTTCTACGCGAACGTCGCGGACATGGCCGCCGAGCTCGACGCGGCCCTCGCGGCCGCGCCGGACTTGTACGTCCACTTGGGCCATATCCTCGATCCGCTGGCGTATCCGTTCCTCGCGCCCCTCGTGGGGGCCTTCGCGGCCGTCCTGGAACGACACGCTGGCGCGATGATGGAGCTCAGGACGAAGTTCACGGCGATCGACCTGCTGCCCGCGCCGCCGCCTGCCAACCTCCGCGTCGCGTTCTCGCTGGCGCCCGCGCCCATGGCGCGGCGTTACGAGCCCGGCACGCCCGGCGTCAAGGCGCGCCTCCGCGCCCTGGCGCTCCTGGCCCGCCGCGGGTACCGCCTGGGAGTCAGGCTCGACCCGGTGCTGCTGCCGGACGGCTGGGAGGCCGACTACGCCGCGCTGTGCGCGGACATTCGCGCCGCGCTGCGCGCGGCGGAGGACGCGGACATTGTGCTCGGGACGCTGCGCGGGCCGCCCGCGCTCATCGGCGCGATCCGCGCCGACGACCCGGGCGAGGCCCTGCGGCGCGGCGAATTCATCCGGACCCGGGACGGCAAGCTCGGCTACCCCCGCCCTCTGCGCCTCCGCGCCCTGCGGTTCCTGACCGAACGGCTGGGAACGAGGTTTCCCATCCGAACGTGCGGGGAGTAGGCGGGCGGCCGCCTGCCCGCGCTCCGCCGAAGGCGGGGCCTTCAGGCGGAAGACTCGCTTTCCCGACCGCAAGGGAACTCTCCAGCGCCATCGCCCGATTCGGCGGCGCTCGGCGCCGGCCGGGTCCTCGCGCCCGCGCGGCGGGCCGCCGAAAAGCCCGAAGATAGACAAGGCCCGATTTCAGGCGATATTCTATTCGATGCGCGCGCGGCGCGCGGAGGGAACGTTCGATGCGAAGGATCAATGTCGGGATTATCGGCCTGGGGACGGTGGGGGCCGGCACGGCGCGCCTGCTCGGCGCGGTGCGGGCGAAGACACGCGTTCTCGAGAACGTCGACATCAGGATCGCGGGCGCCGCCGATGTCCGGCCGGAGGCCTTCAAGGGCCTGGGCATTCCCCGCGGGCGCAGGACCGATAACTGGGAGTCCATCGCCCGCGGCGCGGACATCGATGTCGTCTGCGAACTCGTGGGCGGCAACACCACGGCCTACGCGATCATCAAGACGGCGCTCGCGGCGGGCAAGCACGTCGTCACGGCCAACAAGGCGCTCCTGGCCGAACGCGGCCTGGAGCTCTTCGCGCTCGCCCGGGAGAAGCGCGTGCTTCTGCGCTTCGAGGCCTCGGTCGCCGGCGGCGTTCCCATCCTGCGCGCCGTGCGCGAGGGGCTCTGCGCCAACCGGATCTCCTCGGTCGTCGGCATCCTCAACGGCACCTCCAACTACATCCTGCATGCCATGCAGACGGCCGGGCTCTCCTTCCGCGAGGCGCTGGACGAGGCCCGCCGGAACGGCTTCGCCGAGGCGGACCCGAGCCTCGATGTGGGCGGCTTCGATGCGGCCCACAAGCTGACGATCCTGGCGGCGCTCGCCTTCCACTCCTGGATTCCGCGGTCCAAGATCGCCATCGAGGGCATCGGCGGCATCGGCGTGGACGACGTCGCCTACGCCGCGGAGTTGGGCTACACGATCAAGCCCCTCGCCATCGCCCGGCAGGTCGAGGGCGCGCTCGAGGCGTACGTCGGGCCCGTGATGATTCCCCGGGACGACATGCTCGCCGGCGTGCCCCGGGAGTACAACGCCGTGCTCGTCCACGGCGACGCCACCGGCCCGACGCTCTATTTCGGCAAGGGCGCCGGCCGCTTCCCGACGGCAAGCAGCGTCGTGGCCGACATCATCGACATCGCGCGCGACACCGCGCGCGACTCGCCCTACCGGCTCGACCCCATGCCTTTGGGCGCTCCCCTGCCCGTGCGCCCCGGCGCCAAGCTGCGGAGCCGCTACTACATCAGGTTCACCACGCGAGATCTTCCCGGCGTCATCGGCGCGGTCGGCACCATCCTCGGCCGCCGCGGGATCTCCATCGCCTCGGTGATGCAGAAGGAACCCGTGGTCAACGGCGCCCCGGCGCGCCGCGGCACCGTGCCCATCGTCATCATCGTCCACCGGACGCCGGCGGAGGACATGCGCGCCGCGCTGGCGCAGATGCGCCGCCTCGCCTGCGTCCGGGGCAGAATCCAGCTCCTGCGCATCGAGGAGCGCGGCGAATGAGCGTCATCCTGCTCGGCCTCGCGTTCCTCGCCGGAGGAAGCGATCCCGACCCCTTCGCCTTGGCGATCAACCTGCTCTACAACCCCGCCTTCCTGCCCCGCGCCGAGCTGCCGGGCGACGCTTACGCCGGACCCGCGCCCGCGGCGACGCGCTCCGAGGTAGCTCCCGGCTGGTTTCCCGAGGGCGCCACGGCCGCGGCGCTCGATGCGACCATCGTCGCGGACCCGCCCTACAGCCTGCGCTTCGACGCTCCGGGGCGCGGCGGCGCCGTGGTGAGCTACGCCCACACGGTCCCTCCCGGCGCCTTCGTCGCCGCCCGCGCGAAGATCATGGCGGAAGGGGATCTGCGCGGCGCGCGCATCGCGCTGAGGTGGTTCATGGCCGACGGCTCGCTGCGGCGCAGTGCGTCGGAGCCGCCGGGAAAAGAGCGCGACTTCGCCGAGGTGCGCCTGTCGGCGCGGCCGCCCGAGGGCGCGCTGGCCGTGGCGCTCGCCTTCGAGGCCGCGGGCGATTTGCGGGCCTGCCGCTTCGATGCGCCCGTCCTCGCCCTGGTGGGCCCCGCCATCGAGATCGTTCCGTTTCCGGCCGGGTGCCACCCGCGGGGCGTGCGCGAGGCGCTCGTCAAGACCCATCTGCCGCTCCTCGCCCCCACGGCGCGCATTGCGTGGGATGACGGGGGCAAGGCGCTCGAGGTCCATCCGCTCCGGCCGCATCCTTCGGGTTTCTACCACTACATCGTCGACTTCGGCATCATCGATCGCATCGCGCCTTACACCCTCGTTGTGCGCGACGAGGCCATCGAAGGCCGAACGGCCCGCTGCCGGACGGAGATCCTCGCGGCCCCTTACGAGGCGGCGGGCGCCAAAGCGGCCGCGTACGTGCTCCGAACCTTCACGCCGGCGCGCCTCCGCGCCGGCGGCGTGCGCGCGGCGGCTGAAAACCTCGTGCTCCTGAGCGGCGTCGAAGCGCCCTCGGCCTCCGTCCGCGCCAGGGTCGCCGAACTCGGCGCGGCTCTGCTGGCCCGCCTCGCGGATGCGCGGGACCTCGCCGCGGCGGACGCCGCGTTCTGCGCCTGGGCGCTCGCCGCGGCGGGCGCCGACGATCCCGCCCGCGCGGCGCGCGCCCGTTCGCTCCTTCGCGCGGCGTGGGACCGTCCGGCGCCTGAAACGACACCCGCGCGCGCGGCCTTGTGCGCCGCCGCCTCGCTTCTGGCCGCCCGCGACAACGACCCGCTGGACCGCGATTGCGCCGACGACATGGCGGTCGCCCTGACCCGCGCCCAGCTTCCGAGCGGCTTCTTCCCCTTCCCGGACGACGCGGTGGAGCAGCATTGGCCGGCGCTGGCCCTCGCCGTCTACGCGGGCCTGTTTCCCGATTCGCCCGTGGCGCCGCGGGTCGGCGAGGCGCTGGACGCCTGCGCGGCGGGCGTCGAGCAGCTCTGCCTTTCGACGCCCTTCGGCTGCGTCGCGGCCGCCGGCGGCACCGAGATCCCGTCCTGGCGGGCCGGCACGACCCTCTATCTCCTCTCCCAGGCCGTGAGCATGTGCGCGCATCCGCGCGCCGAGGCGGCCGCGCGCCTCGCCATGCATGCCGAGCGCCAGGTTCAGTTCGTGCTCGGCTTCAATCCCCTCGGCCGGGCGCTCGATCTGGAGAAGGCCGAGTCGCTGCGAAGCTCGGCGGGCGAGCGCCTGCGCCCCGGCGAGGTAATGCTCGGCGAGAACGTCGACCCGCTGCGGGCAAACCTCTACCTGATGCACGTGACCGCCACGCTGGCGGCGCGGCTGGCGGAAGCCGAGCGTCTCTGGCGGGAGTACGAGCGCAAGCGCGCGGAGCGGCAGACAAGCGGGCGATAGCGCCCGCGCGCCGGCCTTGCCCGCCGGCCGCGCCGCGTCCACAATGGCATCGGGAGGCCGCCATGCACACCCTGCTTCTCTGCGCGCTGCTTGCAGCGGAAATTCCCGTGGCCACGCTCACCCTCCGCGGGACCTGGGTGCTGGACCACGAAGGCGCACCCGTCCGGCCGGCGCTCTGGATGCGAGGCTTGCAGACCTCGGGCATCGCCCTGAGCGGCGGCGCCTTGATCGCGATCGGCGACCAACGCAGCAACTTCCCGGCGCGGCTCTTCACGATCGCCCTTCCCCCCCGCGGGGCCGAGCCTCCCCGGTCAACGCGCCTCAAGGGGCCACCCGTCGCCATCCTGCCCGGCCCCGGCCTTCCCGAGGCGCTGCTCCGCCGGTACCAGAGCAAGCCTAACCCCGACTTCGAGGACATTGCGGCCGACCCGGAGCGGCCGGGGGTGTTCTTCGCCGTCATCGAACAGGACGACACGTTGATCCTCGAGATCACCCGCCGGAACGGGGACGGTGCGGCGGAGATTACGGCCATCGCCGAGATCGTCGCGCCGGACTACGAGCCTTGGCGCGGGGACCTGAACTACCGCCTGGAAGGCCTCGCCGTCGTCGGCCCCGGCCCCGAGATCGTCGTGGCGTTCGAACGCGCCAAGGACTCCCTGCCCAGGCTCTACACCGTCGTCTGGAAGCCGGGCGCAACGAGCCTTCGGGCCGCTCCCCTCGCCGCGCCTTTCGACACGCTGCCCCCGCGGGAAGGCAAGGGGCTCCTCAATGTCAACGCCATGGCGTACTTGCGGCACGACGGCGCCCCCGTGCTGCTGCTTCTCGCGCGCGATCACGAGCGCCTGCTGGTTCTCGATCTTGAACGCCGCGTTTTCACGCGCGTCATCGACCTCGACTTCCGCGGCCCGGACATGGAGAAGCTCGTCTGGACCTCGCCGGAGGGCCTCGCCCTCGATGTCCGGGCCGGGCTCGCGTACCTGATCAGCGATCCGGATTCCGAGCGCGGCAACTATCGCGCCGAGAAAACCGCCGCGGCCGCCGGGTACTACGCCGACCTCGTGCCGCTGCTCTTCGCCGCGCCGCTCGATGCGATCCTGCCCGGCGCCGGCCCGCCGCCCGGGAAGTGACCCCATGCGCTACGATGCCGTGATCTTCGATCTCTTCGGGACGCTGGTCGAGCCGCTCACGCGCGAGGGCGCGCGCGAACTCCGGGAACAAATGTCCGCGGCGCTCGGCATTGCCCCCGAGGATTTCACGCGCCAGTGGTCCGACGCCACCTTCCGGAAGCGCGCCACCGGCGGCTTCCCCGACATCGAGGCCAATCTCCGCCACATCTGCCGCGCCCTCGGCGTGCCGGCGGACGACGGCCGCATCGCGACGGCGGCGGCGATCCGACGGGCGTTCACGCGGCGCTGCCTGGCGCCGCGCGCCGACGCGGTGCCGTCCCTCGCGCGCCTGAAGGCGCGCGGATGCCGCATCGGCTTGGCGAGCGACTGCTCCCCCGACGTTCCGCAACTCTTCGGCGAGACGCCCTTGGCGCCGTACATTGACGCGCCCTTCTTCTCCTGCACGGCGGGGGTGATGAAGCCCGACCCGCGCATCTACCTCATGGTCAGCGCGGCGCTGCGGATCCCGCCGGCAAGATGCCTTTTCGTCGGCGATGGCGACAGCCGCGAACTCACGGGCGCCGTCAACGCCGGCATGGCGGCCGTTCTCATCCGCATTCCCGGCGACCGCGGCCTCAGGCGCTGTGAGGATTCTTGGTCCGGACCGCGCGTCAGCGCCCTCGCGGAAGTGCCGCCGCTCCTGGAGCACGGCCCGCGCTGAACCACGGGAGCGGAAGGCGCGCGCGGCGCCGTTCCTCCGCGGGGGCGGAGCCACATTAAAAAGCGCCGGGCTCAACGCACGTCCGTTGCATCCGCATCTTCGTCGCGCTAAAATTGTCTTTATTCGGGTCAGTGAGTACGGCGAGCGTGTTGCTGAGCTTTTCTTTCGGCTGGAATCCGCCGCGAGGCGTGCCGGTGCGTCGCTTTCACGGCGATCTCACCGCGACGCCCGCGCGTTTCCCGCCGGCGTCTCCCCGCCGCGGGATTGCACGCAGGGGCTTCCGCAACAGGCTCCGGGACGGCAGTTTGCGGTTGTGGAGCGGAGGATCGGCGCGTATCTTTCTTCCGATCGGGCGCTACATGTTCATGCGAGAGGGTCGGCTGCGCATCGGACCGGGTAGGCCGCCTCCCGTCGCGGTTCCCCTTTTACGTATTGACATGCAAGCCGCGATCGGCATAGAATAGAGGTTGGCGTTTGGTGTTGTAGTCAGTCCTTGGTTCAGAGGAGAGGAGATGGCGAGGCGCTGCGAGCGGCCGGCGCGGTCTTTTTTTCCTCGCGAGAGTCCATCCGAGAAAAGGAGGTTGTTGGCATGTTGTTTCGAAACCGTTGGTGCATAGTGGCGCTGGTGGCGGCGGCGATGACCGCCGGCGCCGCGTACGCCGCGAACGTCACGATCTTCGATGACTTCGAGTCGTACGCAGAGGGGACCGGCACGTTCGGCAAGGGCATCTGGACCACCTGGGGCGATGACCCCGCGGCCGACGGCGTCGTTTCCACCGAGCAGGCTTCCTCGGGCACGAAGAGCCTGAAGATCAGCGGGGACAACGATGTCGTGGGCCGGCTCAACCAGGCCAAGGGGGCCTGCGAGTTCAGCGTTAAGGTCTTCGTGCCGGCGGACCACGCCGGCAGTACCTACGTCATTCTGATGAGCTCGTACGGCGCCCAGAACGTTTGGGCTTGCCAGATCGAGATTAAGGGCACCGATACGATCACCGAGACGATCCGAGGCGCAAACTCGCTTCCCCTCGTGACCGGCGCCTGGTCCGAGATCAAGGTGGTCATCGATCTGGTGGCGAACACGAAAGCGGTCTTTTACAACGGCGCCGCCCTCGTCGCGCAGGCCCAGTACACCGATAACGGCCCCGTCGCGGTCGCGGTCCTCGACTTGTACGGCGGCGACGACGGCAGCCCCGTCTATTTCGACGACGTTAAACTCGTCGACACCACCCCGAAGCCCGTGTGGAACGGCGTCCAGAGCGGCGTCGGCGACAGATTCAACGATGACGTGGGCTTCCGCGGCGCTTCCGCGGCGTTGGACGGGTTCGAGCCCGGCATGGTCGTGAGCGGCGCGGGCGGCGACATCTGGTCGGACTGGGATTCGTTCTACTACGTGCATCACGGCACGGTGAAGGTTTCCGGCGACTTCGACGCCCAGGTGAAGATCGAGAGCTTCACCAAAGAGGGCGGCGGGGATCCGTGCTGGTGGGGCCGCGCGGGCTTCATGGTGCGCGAGCACACGGGCAACGGCTCGCCCTACGCCTTCGCCGGCATCAACGGCGGCCGCCAGGTTTTGAGCTATTCCCGGCAGGACAACGGCGCGAACTTCTGGGGAGACACCGGCGACGCGGGCGGCGGGAACCAGGATCAGAAGACCCTGCCCATCTGGATGCGCCTGACGCGCACCGGCAACACTTACAGGTTCTTCTGGAAGCAGAATGAGGGCGATGCGTGGATCCAGCTCCGGGAACACCCCCGCGCTTGGACGCCGGCGACGATGCTCCTCGGCTACGCCGTTCAAAACCACAACGACTGCTGGGGCGATCCGCCCGCGTTGGGCAAGTTCTCGCATCTGGCGATCACTGACAGCACCGGGACCGTAACCCTGCCGCCCGACCTCAGCCCCGTCGGCGTCTACGGCGGCGCGGTGCGGACCCTCCCCACGGGCGTTTACGCCAACTGGAAGGCGAGCCCGGCGACGGCGTACTTCGTTGCCGAGCGCACCCAGAACGGCGTCACCGAGGACCTTCAGCTTCCGGGCCACATGCGCGAAGTGATCGACGACAGCGCCGGCGTCGGTTTGGTCACGTACAGACTGACGGCGTACGATGGGCTCGGCAGGGAGGGCGGCAACGCGTTGATGCCCCTCTGGACCAACGGCGTCGACTCCAACGGCTACGTCATGCAGTGGAATATCACGCCGCACCTCGGGCAGCCCTACGGCTGGTGGCCGGCGGTTTCCGACGCCCGCAAGGACTATCTCACCGACGGCGCCGGGATCACCGAGGCAAACATCCTGCCCATCCCCGGCACGACGGTCAACACGAACTTCAACGGCGCCGCGGCGAGCACGGGCTGCACCTGCGGCTGGTGGAAGGCCGGCTGCTTCTGCAATCCGGTGACGTTCATGTACCAGCCGGCCCGCGTCGACGGGTATTTCGACTACAACGATATCTTCGGCGATATCGACGACGTCATGACCTATATGGTCGCCTACATAACCAACACCACGGACGCCGATCAGGGACTCTTCTTCGAGTTCAACAGCGATGACTCCATGGTCATCATGATCGACAACACCGTGTGGAACATCTACCAGGGCTGCTGTTACGGAACGGGCCTCGGGCTCCTGACTCCGGGCGAGCACCGGCTCATGCTGAAGGTCTTCGAGGGCGGCGGCGGCCACAACGCCAGGCTCAGAATCCTCAACACGCAGACGATGCAGCCCTTCCCCACGGGGGACCTCATCATCTCGGCGTACCCGGCTTCGATGACCAGCGTCCCGGGACCGCTCCCGGAGCCCCAGGGCATCTCGACGAGCGGCTTCGTCACCGATTGGCTCCTCCTCGGACAGTACCGAGAGCCCTACGGCTGCGGGCCCTCCACCAATGACATGCTGAAGGATTACCTCACCGAAGGCGCGGGCGGCACGCAGAAGACCGAGGAGAACATCGTGCCGGTCCAGGGCATGAAGGTCTACACCGACTACGGCGCCGCCGCGAGCACAAGCTGCGAAAGAGGCACGGCTCCCGAAGCGACCTGCGATCCGCTCACGGTGTTCGCGGTCCATCGCGACGACGGCTACGTCGATTTCAACGGCGTCTTCGGCGACCAAGACAACCTCATGACCTACATGTTCGCCTACGTGACCAATCACACCGACGCGCACGTCCTGGTTCAGCTCGGCACGGGCAGCGATGACTCCATCGCCGTCAAGCTCGACAACTTCGTCTGGCAGGCGGTGTCGGCATGTCGCGGTCATGTCGCCAACAATGACACGACCATCATGTCTATTCCGCCCGGGACCCACCGCCTGATGGCGAAGGTGTTCGAGGGCGGCGGCGGGTTCGGCGCCAGCGTCAGCCTGCGCGATTGGGAGACTCGCGGCCCCGTGACCCCGGGCACCCTAACCATCAGCACGACGCCGCCCGACGGTTTCGTCGTTCCGCCGGCTCCGGCCTGCATCAGCGGGCTTGCCGGCGCGATCACCGCGCAAGGCATCAAGCTCACCTGGGACAGCTCGCAGATCTACGACCGGTACGTCATCGAGCGCAAGCCGGTGCTCGAACGCGACTGGACGGTGCTAGCCGATGACGTCGACGGCGCGGCGACGAGCTACCTCGACGCCGAGCCCATCGCCGGAACGGCGGCCGCGCATTATCGGGTGACGCCCGTCTACGATATCGGACCGATTGCGTACCCCGTCTGCCAGGCGCTCGCCGGCGTCGCCAGCCCCGGCTACGTGATTTACCAGGAAGGCGTCTTCCCCACCGCCGCGTACACCGGCACGCAGGACACGCATATCATTATCAACACGTCGAACAGCAACCAGGGGTCGAGCCCCTTGTTCGAGGAGGGCGACTGGAATGCACCCGACGGCTACGACCACAAGGAAGCGCTCCTCAGCTTCGAGCTCGCGCCGCTTCCGGAGGGCAAGGAAGTCCAGAAGGCCACCCTCGGCGTCTTCTTCGACAGCTCGAGAAACGGCGTCTACAACGATCACACGGTCTATATCCGCCAGGTCATGAAGCAGTGGAACCAGGGCACCGGCTGCTGCTCCGACGGCCCGGACGCCAAGACCGGCGAGGCCTCTTGGAACGCCGCGCGCCAGAACCAGGAAAACTGGGAGATCCCCGGCGCCTACGGCTCGACCGATATCGCGGCGGCCTCGCCCGAGGTCAGCGCGGTGTTCGGCGCCGTTTCCCAGCGCTGGGTCACCTTCGGCGGCGAAGGTCTCAAGAACATCATCGACACCTGGTTCTACGAGATCTTCCCGAACTACGGCTTCAAGATCACGCAGTGCGAAGGCGTGGACGCCTGCAAGCCCGGTGCGGCGAACACCTACATCAGGGGCGCCTACGACTTCTGCTCGAGCGAGCATCCCGACGCCAGCCGCCGCCCGATCCTGATCATGTACACCAACAGGGCGCCGACGGTCACGGTCACTCCCGCGGGTCCCCTCTCGGCCGAACTGTGCGACGCCACCGTCTCCTTTGATCTGTCCGCGAGGGCGCGGGATGCGGACGGCGATCCGCTCACGATCGTCTGGACGGCGACGGGCGGAGAGGTCACGGCGGGCGAACCGCCCACCACCGCCCGCGCGGTCTTCGATGCGGTCGGCGAGTACGTCGTGACGTGCACGGTGAGCGACGGCGTCGAGACGACGAGCAAGGATGTCGTGATCGTCGTCACCGAGTGCTCGGGCGTGTCCCTCTACATCGGCGACGCCAACTGCAGCAAGGCGATCGATCTTGCCGATGCGGTCTGCATTCTCGGGTACCTGTTCGGCCCGGAGACCGACGCGTGCAAGAACCCCTGCTGCCTGGCGCAGATGGACACCAACAACAGCGACTCGGTGGATCTCTCCGATGCGATCAGGGTGCTCTCGTACCTGTTCGCCGGAGGGAACATGCAGGGTCCGGACGGCTCGTCGATCCTGCCGGCAAACTCGGGCTGCTTGCTCTATCCGCAGCCCACGGTGACGCTGCCCTGCGCGAGGTCGTGCCCTGACTACTAAGGGCGCCGAGCGCCTCTCGCAGGCTTTCTCGCGAGGCCTGGGGGGGCGGGCAACCTGAGGTTGCCCGCCCCCCTTCTTTTTGTCCTCACCGCGCGGCCGGTTCCGGAACGAACACCGGGAGCGCCTTCCAGCGCGCCGATTCCCGGATCTCCTCGACGCCCTGCGTGAAGCGGACGATCCTCCCCGCCGCGCCCGCCTGCCCGTCGAGCAGCGCCGATCCGCGCTCTGGACCGAGCACGCTCACGGCCGTGGCAAGCGCATCGGCCGAGGCGGCGTCCGGAGCGACTACCGTGACGCAGCTTCGATCGGTGAGAGCCGCGCCCGTCCGCGGATCCACGATGTGCGAGTAGCGCCGCCCCTCGATCTCGGCGAAGCGGTGCGCATCCCCCGAGGTGGCCGCGGCGCAGCGGGAGAGCCACAGATAGAGGCTCGGAACTCCGTCGCGAAGCGGCGCCACCGCCACGCGCCAGCCGCGCGCCCCCGGGGGCGGGTCGCCGAGGGCAAGGTCCCCGCCCAGATCGACGAGCGCGCGCGTAATCCCGAGCTTCTCCAGGGCCCCGAGCGCCTCCTGCGCGGCGTATCCCTTGGCGATGGCGCCCAGATCGAGGCTCATGCCCGGCCGTTCGAGGCGCGCCGAGCGGCTGTGCGGATCCAGCGCGAGCAGCCGGTAGCCGCACCGCGCGCGGGCCGCGGCCAATTCCGCGGCCGCCGGCGCTTGCCGCATGCGCCGGGCGCGGCGCCAGAGCTCGACGCAGGGGCCGACGGTGACATCGAAGGCGCCTTCCGTCGCGGCCGCGAGCTCTTGGGAGCGCGAGAGCACGCGCCAGAGATCGTCGCTCAGGGGGACGAAGCCGCCGCCCCCCGCGGCGCTCAGGCGGCTGAGCTCGCTGGCGGGATCGTAATCGCTCATAATCCCCTCGATCGCCCGGGCACGGTCAAAGGCGGCCTCGGCCGCGCGGCTTGCCGCTTCCTGATCGCGGGCATACAATACCAAGTTCATGGGCGCAGCCATAACGGTTCGCGCGAACTCGAAGCGCCGGGGCGCCTCGGTCGCGCGGGTGTCCGCCGCGCCGGCCAGCAACGTCGCGATCATTCCGCTCAGCATGCGTGAAGCCTTGTCCCGTGTCCGGCAATGTCCATCGAGAGGAGCCGCAATGAGAAGTCTAGCCCCTGAACGCCGCCCGTTGCAAGCAGTCCTGGCGCTCGGTGCCTGCGCCGCGCTTGCAAGCGCCATGAGCTGTTCGAGCCCGGCGCCCGAGGAAGCGCCCTCGGCGCCGCCCCCCGCGGCCGTCGGCGCGGCTCCGGCCGCCATGGCGGACACGGCCGTGGCTGAAGCGGCGCCGATCTCCGCGGCCGCGGTCGCGGCCGCGGCGGAAGCGGTGGATCCCACCGTCGCGCCCGCCGTCGTCTGGCTGCCTCCCGCCGTCAAGGTTCCCGGCTCCGATGCGGCATCCGAGGCCGAGATGCGACCCTATACCGAGACGATTCCCGGCTCCGACGTGACTTTCGAGATGGTGCCGATCCGCGGCGGCGTGTTCACCATCGGCAGCCCCGAGACCGAGGCGGGCCGCAACAAGGACGAGGGCCCCCGGCGCGAGGTCCGGGTCGAGCCTTTCTGGATGGGCAAGTGCGAGGTCACCTGGGATGAATACGCCCTCTGGGGCCTCGGCAGCGACAAACACCGCCGCGAAGTGCGGGGCATCGAGGCCGCGGGCAACGACAAGCTCGCCGACGCCATCACCCAGCCCACGCCGCCCTACTCCGACATGTCCTTCGGAATGGGCAAGGGGCGCCGTCCGGCGATTTGCATGACGCAGCTTGCCGCCAAGATGTACTGCAAATGGCTCTGCGCCAAGACGGGCCGCTACTATCGCCTGCCCACCGAGGCCGAGTGGGAATACGCCTGCCGCGCCGGATCGACGACGGCCTACAGCTTCGGCGACGATGCCTCCGCGCTCTCCGAGTACGCCTGGTTCGCCGCCAACGCGGAAAACAAGTACCACGAAGTCGGCTTGAAAAAACCGAACCCTTGGGGCCTTTGCGACATGCACGGCAACGTGGCCGAGTGGGTCCTGGACGGCTATAAATCCGACGGTTACGCGGAGTTCACGGGCACGCCCGCCAAGCCCCCCCTCGTCGCTCCCCGGGAAATCTACTTCCGCGTGGTGCGCGGCGGGTCGTGGCGCGACAAGGCGCCCGCCCTCAGGAGCGCCTACCGCGAACGCTCCGGCCCGGCCTGGACCGATCAGGATCCCCAGATCCCGCAGAGCATCTGGTACCACACCGATGCCGATTTCGTGGGCTTCCGGGTCATCCGCCCCCTGCGCCCGCCCACGGCCGCGGAGGCCGCCGCCCTGGAGATCGATGCGATTCAAGCCGCCAACATGGACGATTACATGCGCGCGCGGGGCTTCAAGTAGACCGTAGCCCGCCGGCGTGTTGACGGCTCCCCGCGTGGCGGGGGACAATGGCACCGTGGAAGCGAGGCGCGCCGCGCGTGCCCGCATGAGAAAAGGAGGACTTGCATGCTCCAGTCACGCATCAGCCGCCGCAGGGTGCTCAAGGCCGGCGCCGCGGCCCTCGCCCTGCCCGCCTTCGCCCCGCGCAACGTTCTCGGCGCCAACGAGAAGATCAAGGTCGCGGTCATCGGCCTGGGGGGCCGCGCGGGCGGCGTCCTGATCGAGAGCCGCGGCATCGCCACCAACATGGAGATCGTCGGAGTGGCCGACTGCTTCGCGCCGCGCATCGGCGCCTTCATCAACGCCCACGGCCAAGGCCGGAACTGGAAGGGCTACGAAGACTTCCGGAAGATGATCGAGGAACAGAAGCCCGAGGGCGTCATGGTCGAAACGACCACCCACGCCCGGGGCTGGATCACGATCATCGCCATGCAGATGGGCTGCGACGTCTACATCGAAAAGCCCATGTGCCTCACCATCGCCGAGGGCCGCGCCATGGTCAAAGCGGCGCGCAGGTACGGCCGCATCACCCAAGTCGGGACGCAGCAGCGCTCGATCGCCCTCAACAACCAGGCGAGCGACTTCGTCAAGCAGGGCGGCATCGGCAAGGTCCACACCGTGCTGGCCCCGAACTTCGTGGGCGCCAAGCGCTGGAGCGACAAGCCGGCGGCGCCTCTGCCCGAGGGGGCGGACGCGCGCTTCTGGGACATTTGGACCAACCAGGCCGTCATGCGCCCCTACCACCGGGATCTCCATTACGGGTGGTCGATGTGGTGGGACTACGACGGCGGCGGGGAATGCTTCGGCGTCACCGGCTGGGGCACGCACTCCTACGACCAGGTCAACCGCGGCCTGGGCACCGATGAGACCGGGCCGGTCGAGATCGTCCTCGAGGAGCCGGTCACGGTCTCCAACACCGGGAAGTTCGCCAAGGCCCGCGCCCGGAGCGAGGACACCGGCACCGACTACCACGGCATGGCCAGGGCGGTCGTCGGCCCCCGCGCCAGGATCACCATGAAGTTCGCCGGCGGCACGGAGCTCAAGTGCCACCTGGACGGCGACAGCGGCCCGGGCCTCGGCGCGATCTTCATCGGCGAGAAGGGCTCCCTTGAGATCAACCGCAACGAGATCCTCGGCACCCCCGCCGAACTCACCAAGGGCATGGAGCGCACCCTGCCCGGCGAGGGCGGCGGCACCGGCCTGCACGTCAAGAACTGGCTGGAGGGCATCGAGTCCCGCAAGCGCTGCACCGCCGACATCGAATACGGCCAGCGCTCCACCACGCTTTGCTACCTCGTCAACATCGTGCGCGACGTAGGCAAGGTGGGCGCGAAGCTGCTGTGGGATCCCGTCGCCGAGCGCTTCACGAACTGCGAGGAAGGCAACGCGTTCCTGGACCGGGAGCGCCGCAAGGGCTACGAGCTGCCGCCGCTCGCCTAGGCGCGGCGCGCGTTCACGGGGCCGGCATGCAGGGCGGGAACCGCTCGCAATCGAGCCCGTCCGGCGCCGTGTCCTCGCCGCAGTCCCCGAAGGGCGGCGGCGGGGGCGCGGCGCCGGCGAAGAGATAGGCCAGCAGGCGCACCGCGTCGGCCACATCGAGCTTGCCATCGCCGTTCGCATCCGCCGCGGCGCGGCAGTCCGCCGGGCCGCCCGCGAAGAGGTGGCTCAGCACGGCGACGGCATCGCCGACGTCGCACCGCCCGTCGGCGTTGGCATCCCCGCGCACGAAGCGCGGCCCGGGCCGGTCCCGCAGCGCCACGCCCAGGACGCCCGCCATGTATTCGCGCCGGCGGCTCACGTTCGCCATGAGGAGCGGCAGTTCCTGCGCCATGGTGCGCATGGGGCCCGCGTGGAGCGGCTCGGCGGCGTCGGGCCAGGCCGCTTCGTCCAACGCCACGGTCGCCTCGATCGCGGCGCGGTAGGCCTCGATCCGCGGAAACAGCGTCCATTCCGCGAAGGCGCCGTTCAGAAGCGCGGCCATGACCTCCTCGTAGCGCGCCCGAAAACGCGGCGTGTCGAGAAACACCGTCCAGAGCTGGTTCCATGTGTACCACGCGCCGGCGAAGCGGTGCTCCTTATGCCCCATGAGCAGCGGATAGGTGTCGCCGTGGTAGTACACCCACTCCCACTCGCCCCAGGCGTGGTCGAGGTCCCAAGGGATCACCCGCCACTTCCCCCCCCGCGGCCGGTACAGGTAATAGTTGTGCTGGATCGCGTCCCAGACGCACGCCAGGTTCGTGACCGCCAGATAGCGCGCGAAGCTCTCGACCTCCAGGGTCTCCTCCAGGTAACGCCCGGGATCGGCCGCCCTTGACAGCCCTTCGATGAAGGCGATCAAGTCGTCGTAGGGCTCGTCCCGGCGGGTCTTCTTCTCGTACTGCGTCCCGTACACGTAGCCCGTGCCGTCCAGACGGCTCAGGTTCGAGGCAATGCCCGCCGCCTTGTACAGGACGCCGTCCTTGTCCAGGCCGCGGCGGGCGAGGTAGATGTCGTCGACCGGTTCGACATCGATGAAGAGCCCCCAGAATTCCCCGTTGCGCTGGACCCTGACGAAGCGCGTCTCCGAAGCCTCGACGCCCGCATCGGCGTAGAAGCGGTACGCGAGAGGCTCGGTCATGTAATCGTCATCCATGGCGGCGGCGTTCAGAAGGAGGTGGCGCTTTCCGAGGAAGCGCTCATGTCCGAAGTTGAGGCGCAGCGACTTCTTCCGGAAGAGCCGCGGGCGGCCTCCCCGGAAGCGGACGCCCGCGCGGGTATAAGCTCTGCCGTCGGCGACGAGCAGCGCTGGCGCGTACTGCTCGGTCCAGATATCGGCGTTGAGCCGATCCCAATCCTCGGGAGCGACAAAGAGCCACAGGACGGGCAGCTCGGAATCCACGGCCTCGGCGGCGAAGCCGACGCCGCCGGGGAAAGGCCGCGCGACACGCCCGTTCTCCGCCGCCGTCACCTCGAACCAGACAAGCGTTCCCGGCGGGAAGCTCGGCAGGCGGACCGCGTACACGCCGTCGCCGGCGACCGCGTCCGGATCCGCGCCATCGTCGCGAAGCGCGAGATCCGGCAGGGCGTGTCGCATGTACCGCAAGCGGACCTCGGCGGACCCCTCGGCTTCGACACGCGCCCTCACGACGGCGCGCTCGCCGCCCGCGGGCAGCACCGGCGCCACCTCGACCGCCGCCACCAGCGGCGGAAGCTCCTCGCACGCCACCGAATTCGGCCGCCCCGGCGTGCCGTGGCTCAGGGCGGCGAGATCGGCATCAAGGCGCAGGCCGCCGCCCGAGAGCCTGATCACGAGGCGGGAAGATCCTTCCAGACGCTTCGCGGCGAAGCTGAGGCGATAAGCCCCGCCGACCTCCAGCGCGCCGCCCAGATCGCAGACAACGCCGTTGGCGGGGCCGTCGCCCGCCGCCTTTGCGGTCAACGCCAGGCAGCCCGCCGCGGAGAATCCCTCGCCGCCGTCCCACGCGCTCGCCCCGTGGTTTCCCGAGGGAGTCCAGGGCGCGAGGCCGCCGGCGAAATCGCCGTTCGGCACCGGCACGGCGGCGCCGGCGGCGGTCTCGATCGCGACGTCGTCGATGAGGCAGCTTCCGGGCCCCAGTAGATAGACGCACAACACGCTGGACGAAGCCACGCCGTCGTAAACGATCCGCCGCCACCCGGGCCGCGCAGCCGCCCAGTTGCGCGGCGTGTCGATGGGAAGGCGCGGGTTGAGGCACTCCAGCGCCGCGCCGCCCCCGTCGGCCTCGACGGGCCAGGGCGGGCCGTCGTCGTACTCGACGGCGCAAAGAAGCGCGCCCGCGGCATCGCACAGCTCCAACCGCTCGCCCTCGTTGCCGAGCACGCCGTTCCACGGGCCCACCACGGCGCAGGGCACCGCACCGTACACCGCCGCGAAGCGTCCGACATCGGCGGCCGCCACCAGGAACTCGCCGGCTCCCAGCACAAGCCCCTCGGGAAACGTGTAGGCCACGGCGCCGGCGAGCCTCGCCCCCGAGAGATCGCACGGCGTCGCGCCGGCGTTAAGAAGCTCGACATACTCCTCGCGCGGATCGTCGCCGGGCGGGTGGTACATGATCTCCGTGATCACGAGACCCGGCGCCGCGGGCAGAGCCGCGCAGAAGAACAGCACGGGCAACGCCGCGAGTACGCGCCGCCCGGCGGCGGAGCCCGCTCGCGCAGCCATCATGGACACGCCGGGAAGACGCACTCCTCAAGGGTGTCCGGCGTCTCATCGACCCCGCAGACCAAGAACGGCTTGGGAAGCGGACCCGCGCCCGCGTAGAGATAGCCGAGGATTCTGACCGCATCGGCCAGATCGAGTTTCCCATCGTCGTTGGCGTCGGCGGAGTCCGGACAGTCAGGCCGGGGCTTGGAGGCAAAGAGGTACCCCAAGAGGGTGATGGGATCGGCCAGATCGATCTTGCCGTCCTGATTAATGTCGCCGCGCTTGAACTCGGGCTCCCCGGGGCCCTTGACGACGGCCTCGCACGCCGCGCCGTCCTCAACGCCGCCCAGGAGCCCGAGCACCTCGTACTCGTAGACGCCCTCGGGCACATCGAAGTCGTCGTAGGAGAGGCGATTGCCGGGCAGCACCGCGATCAGATCGCCATCGCGCAGCACCATGAGCGATTCGTAGAAGCGGAACGCCCGCCAGGCGAGCCGAACATCTGCGCCGGCGACGGTGCATACCAAATCGAAGGGAAAGTCCTCCGCGATGCCCACGGTGAGCGCGGCCTTGTCGACGCACATCCGAGCCCCGCACCAGACGCGGAAATCGGAGTCGCCCTGCTGGAAGCTCCTGAAGCCCGCGTTCTCGATGGCCCATTCCAGCGTGACCCATTCGCCGCGGCCCTCCAGGTTCCGCGCGGGCGGATTGTCCTGCGGGAAGAACGTGTTCGCGATGTCGGCCGGGCTGGTCGCCTGCTGGTTCGTGTACTGGAGGGCGAGCGCCTTGCCCGCAAGCGCGGGGTCGTCGTAGACCGTCACCGCCAACACGAACTCGTTCTGACCCTTGACCTCGCGCGCGGTGACGTTGAAGTAGAAGAAGACGTCCGGATAGTGCGCCCCGCCGCCTACCCCGTCGGGGGTGGGATCCTCGTCGCCCCAGTTGCGCCGAGCTTCGCGCTCCTCTCCCGGAGGGCCGCAGAAGTCCGGCTCGTTCTCGCCGTCGCCGCCGTCCAGAGGCGCGGTATGGCTGTTGACGAGCCCGTCCTCGATATCCGTCTCGCCCAGGTCCACCGTGACGGTCCTTCCCGTTATATCGGGGAGGATCTCCACCTCGCAGCGCTGGTCGCCGGTCTCGCCCCCCACCGTCGCCGTAAGAATGTAAACGTGCCGCCCGATGGGCACACCGGAATCTTCGTACGACTCGTCGCGGGGGTCGAGGACCGCGATCGGCTCGCCGTCGCGGGCGAGGACCAGCGTGTCGACGGCGCCGAGGTTCCGCCACGCCAGGCGCACCGTCGTTCTATCGGCGATCGTGCAGACGAGATCCACGGGGAACTCCGCGGCAATCACCGTGACGGAGGCGGCATCCATGCACAGGCGCTGGGAATGGGACACCGCCACGCGGAAATCCGATGTCCCCTGCATGAAGGTCCTGAAGCCGGCATCGGTGACCTCCCACGCCAAGCTCACCCATTCACCCGTGCCCCGCAGGAGATGGGCCGTTCGATGGCCGAAAAACGTATTGCCGATATCCCCGGGTCCGGCTGAGGCGCGGTTCGTGTAGTGCAGCCCCAGGTTCGTGCCCGGCACAAGTTGCGGGTCGTCGTAAACCGTGACCTCGATCTTGACGTGCTCGGCCTCCTTCACCTCGGGGTCGGTGACAAGGAAGTAGAAACAGAAGTCCGGCCAAGTGTTCGGGGGCACATCAGGGGTCGGATCCTCGAGGCCCCAGTTTTTCCTCGCGCCGCGCAAGTCGCCCGCCGGGCCGCATTCCACGGCCTCGTTCTCGCCGTCGCTCGGATGCGTCCGCTGCGAATTGGCGAGCCCCTCCTCCACATCGAAGTCGTCCAGATCGACGTGCACCGAAGCGCCCCAAAGGCTGAGCGCCAGACCGACGACGGCACCGAACAAGTAGCGCATCATTGTCCCGCCCTCCCGTAAAGACCCGCGAACCGATTCCGGTTCGCCGGACCCGACAAGCCGGCTCCGGCGAGCCGGCTCCGGCAAGCCGGTTCCGGCGCGCGCAGACCGCCTCTATTCAGTATCCTCGGGATCGCGGCCGCGTCAAGCTCCAAACCTAGGTTCCCGCCTGGGCCATGCGGCGGGCGATGAGCAGGGCCATCTCCAGGGCCTGCTCGTAGTTCAGGCGCGGATCGACCTGGGTCCGGTAGGCCGTGTGGAGCTGCTCCTCGGTGATGCCGCGCGCGCCGCCCAGGCATTCGGTCACGTTGTCGCCGGTCAGCTCGGCATGCACGCCGCCCATCACCGTCCCGCATTCCCGGTGGATCTCGAACGCCCGGTCCAGCTCGGCCAGAATTCGGTCGAAGCTGCGGGTCTTGAAGCCCTCCCGGGTGACCTCGGTGTTGCCGTGCATGGGATCGCAGATCCAGAGCACGGTCCTGCCGCTGGCGCGCACGGCGTCCAGCAGCGGCGGCAGGCCGGCGCCGATGGCGTCCGCGCCGAAGCGGTGAATCAACGTCAGCCGCCCGGGTTCATTGTCCGGGTCCAGGACCTCGATGAGCGCCATGAGCTCGCCGGGGGAGATCGGGGGGCCGATCTTGACGCCGATGGGGTTGACGATGCCCCGGAAGTACTCCACGTGCGCCCCGCCGACATTCCGCGTCCGGTTGCCGATCCAGGGGAAATGGGCCGCGAGGTTGTACCAGCCCGCGCGGCGCGGCACGCGGCGCGTCTGCGCCTGCTCGTAGGGAAGATGGAGGCCCTCGTGGCTCGTGAAGAAATCGACGCGGTTGAGCTCGGCGACGCCGCGCCCCGAAAGGGTCTGCATGAACTGCAGCGAGCTGCCCACCGACTGCACGATGCGGCGGAACTCGGCGGCTTGCGCCGAGTGCGCCACGAAGTCCAGATCCCAGTACTCCGGGTGTTGCAGGTCGGCGAAGCCGCCGTCAACGAGGGCGCGGATGAAGTTCAGCGTCAGCGCCGCGCAATGGTAGGCGCGCAGCATGCGCCGGGGGTCGGGGGCGCGCGCCGTCTCCGTCGGCTCGACGCTGTTGATCATGTCGCCGCGGTAGCTCGGCAGCGTCACCCCTCCGACGGTCTCGGTGTCGGCCGAGCGCGGTTTGGCGTACTGGCCCGCGAAGCGCCCGAGCCTGATGACGCGCTTCCGCCCGCCGTGGATGAGGACCAGGCTCATCTGGAGCAGAATTTTGAGCTTGTTGGTGATGGCGCCGGACTCGCAGTCCTCGAAATTTTCCGAGCAGTCGCCGCCCTGCAAGACGAACCGCCGGCCGCGGGCGGCATCGCCGAGTTCGCGTTTGAGCGTCTCCACTTCCCAGCTCGTGACCAAGGGCGGCAGCCGGGCGAGCCGGGCGAGCGCGCGTTGCAGGGCGTCGGCATCCCGATAGGTCGGCATCTGCGCCGCGGGTTTCGCGCGCCACGAGTCGGGCGACCAACGCCGCGGGGAATCGGAGCTGTCCATACGGTCCGCGCCTTCCGGCGGCCTCGGGGAAACGCGCGCGGCGCGACCACCGCGCCGCCGCAAGCCTCCCATTATAGGATTTATCGGCCGGGGCGCCCGGGCGCTTTGCGCCGGGGGGCGGCGCGAATCCGCCGCCGCCCCCTCACGGCGCGCGCGGCTCCAGCCGCACTTCCGCGCGGCCAGTGTTCCCCCCCCGGTCGATGACGAGCAGCGCGGCGCGCACGGAGCCCTCCGCCGGCATCGTCAGGCGCGCCTCCGGGCCGACGGCGTCGGGCCGGAAGGCTTCGCCCGGCACCAGCGTGAAATCTCCTTCCTGGAGGTCGAGGGCCCAAGCGTAGAACACGATCGGGCCATCGTCGTAGGACGCGGCGCCGGAGAGCGTCACTTCTTGGCCGGGCGCCGGCGCGGTAGTGCTGGGCGTGATGACCGCGACCGGCGCAATGCGGTCCCGCTCGCGCCCCCGCGGATCCCGGGCATGGTGCAGCGCCGCAACGGCATCCACGTCGGCCCCGCGTTCGGCCCACATGGGCGCCGCGCCGCCGTCCTCGACCTCGCCCCCCGCGTCGACCAGCCGGACGTACCTGATCCAGCCCAGTCCTAGTTCGGCCAGGTCGAAGCGGTCTCCGCCCGCCGCCGGATCGGCGGCCGCTATCGGCGCGTAGCCCGCACGGCCCGGATCGCCGTTGGCGCGCACGACGCGGCGGCCGGCAAGCCCCTGGAACCGCGCCGGGTTGTCCACCGGAAAGCGCGGATCGATGCGCCAAGGAAACTCGTGCCACAGGCGTCCGTCCTGGGAGACCTGCACGATCAACGCCTCGCAGAACATGCCGCCTCCCGGAACGGCGAAGGCGTTCTCGAAGACGACCAGATCGAACCCCGGGCCATCGAAAACGAGCGCCTCGCGGCCGTCCGCCTCGAAACCCAACGTGATCGATCCGCCGCGGCCCGGCGCGGAGGGCCCCCATGGCGCGTCGCGGTCGCCGAGGCTGGTCACATGGGTGCCGCCGCTTTCCACGCCGGCGCCGCGCGGCTCCCCGAGGGCAAGAAGCGGATTCATGTAGGCGCCGGGCAGGCCGCGCGGCTCGTACCCCAGAAGCACCGAGGCGAAGAGCGCCCGCGGCCGCCGCTCGCGCGACGCGAGCCAGCGCTCCCGCCGCCCGTCCTGGGAAAAACCGCTCGCCGCCACCCCCTCGATGGTTCCGTCGCCCCGCAAGGCGAAAACATACACCAGGCCGCCGCGGCGGCTTTCGGCGACGAAGCGGCCGTCGGTCTGCCGGTAAAGGTTGCTCAGGCCCGCGCCGTTCGGAGCGATGACGCGGCTCTCCGCCGTCCATGTCGAGTCCGGCGCGGCCGCGGCCCCGCGCACAAGGTACACGCAATCGCGCTCCCCGTCCCACGCCAGCGCGAAATCGACGGCGTGGGAAAAGCAGAAGCCCGCGATGCACGCCCCTTCGACGGCGAACTCCCGCACCGGGCCGCGGGCATGGACCGCCCCTTCCACCCGGTGGAATTCCGGACCGGCCACGACCACCCGCTCCCCACGCGCCACCCACAGGCGGCCGGCCCAGTCCTCCGCGAGCGCCGTGATGGGGTCGCCGTCGGGGAGGAACGCCGTCGGGCGCGCTTGTAGGTCGTCGCCGCCGATCGCCGCCAGCGCTCCTCCCGACGCGGTCCAGATGTAATCACCGCCCGGGGCGAGGTGAGCGACGCCGTGAAGCGCAAGCTCGCGAACGACGGCGCCCGTCCGCAAGTCCGCCGCAAGGAGGCTCGCCGGTCCCGCGGCAAGAACGTACCGCCGCCCCCACACGCCGACCGCTTCCGCCGCGAATCCCGGCGGCAGCGCGATCTCAGCGACGCCCTCCGCCCCGTCGATCTCCAGGCATCCGCCCCCGGGAGGCGCCGCGTACACGGTTCCCTCATCGAAAGTTACGGTCGGCAGCAAATCGACCCAAACGAGCGCCTCTCCCCTCACGCCGGCGTGTTCGGCGGTAACGACCGCGTAACCGGCGCCGAGGGCCGCGACCCTTCCGCCGGCGCTCACGGCCGCCGTCCAGGGCGCCCCGCTCCTCCATTGCGCGGCCGCCTCCTCGCCCTCCCAAAAGGCCCGCAGCCGCACCTGCTCGCCCCGGCGCAGATACGTTTCAGCCGGCACGACCGCGAGGCGGACCTCACCTTCCTCCCGCACCGTCACGACAACGGCGTCGAAGGCTTCGTTGCCGCCCCGGTCGCGCACTCGGAGCGCCACGGTGTAAACCCCCGCGAAGGCGAAAGCGTGGGCAACCTCCATCCCCGTCGCCTGAACGCGAAAACCGCCGGCGGCGTCGAAGCACCAGTCGTAGCGCGCAATGGCGTCATCGTCGCTGCTCGCGGCGCCCGAGAAGAGGATCGGCCGGCCGCGCACCGCCTCGCGGTCGCCCCCCGCGTCCGCGTGCGGCGGCCGCCAGTCGTAGGCGCCTTCCTCGGGAGGGAGGACGCCGCTCGTTTCGCGGAGATAGGCAAGCATCGCCTCCGGGAGCGTGCCGCCGCTCGCGTTCTCGGGCGCGCGCTGGAAACGTTCGGCGGCATCGGCAATCAGATCGCACGCCGCGCGGGCGGGAAGCGGCGCGCCGGCAAGCACGATCGGCGCGGCGCCGCGGAGTCCATCGAAGCGGCCGTCGGCCCCGTCTTCCGCCAGGGCATCGAGGAACTCGATGGGATTGGCGGGCGCCAGAGTCTCGGCCGCCAGCGCCAGGGCCGCCATGACGATGCCGGCCTGCCTGTCGCCCTCGACGGGCGGCGTCAGCGGATCGTCCGGAAAAGCCTCGATATCGATGCCGAAGTGCCGTGCGAGACGCCGCGAGGCGCCGGCGATCTCCTCGTCCAGCCGCGCGGCCAGGTGACTCAGGGGCGTCACGGCTGCCCGCCGCCCCCTTACCGCCCCAAGAAGCCGCGCGGGCGCGGGCCACGGGCGCGCGATTCCGTCCCGCAGGGAGCGGTACTCGGCGGCCGCGGCGCCGCAGAGGTACTCGCCGGCCGGCAACTCCAGAACGAACCTTCCCGCGCGGCCGATGGGCGCCGCCTGCCCGCTCCCCCCGGCGCCGAGCGGCGCCGCCGTTATCTCGCCGCCCTCGACCCGTCCGAACCACACATAGCCGGCGACGGCGCGCCCCTCCGGCGGGGGCGATTCCCGCCGCCAGACCGCCACGGCATCAGGCCCGTCGCCCACAATGTAGCTCCGCGTGATTTCCTCGCGCTCGCGGTCGATGACGAACAGGCGGTCGTGATTGAATTCGAGCACGAAAATCTCGCCGTCGTTGACCGCGAGGCCCGACGCGTAACTCAGGGGCCCGCCCGTCCCCGGAAGCTCGATCGCGCCGCGCAGACACTCCCGCGCATCGACGGGGAGCGCCGGCGCCGCCGTGATCGCGCGGCGCAGCGCCTCCACATCGAAAGTGATCACCCGGCCGCGCATGGCATCCGCAAGATAGCCGCGGCCGCCCGCGACGACGACCTCGAGGGGGGCGACGCCGCCGCGAAATCCCGCCAGGGGCACGAAGGCGACGACGGCGTGGGTCGCGCACTCGATGACCTCCAGCATACCGTTCCCCTTGAAGCCGTCGGCGTAATCGCCGGCGGCGGCAACCAGCAGCATTCCCGGCAGTTCCTCGGGCAACGCGAGCCCGGCTGTGTCGCGCCCCCGGAGAACGATCGTATCCGTCACCGTGTGGAAGGCGGGGCTGGCCGGAGCGGCGTCGATCACCGCGACGACGCCCGGGCCGCCCGCGCGCAGGCCGCCTGCATCGCCGCGCAAGTTGGCGCACGCGACAAAGAGCACGCCGTCACCGAGCGCCAGGCTTCCTGGGAAGGGGCGGGTTCGCGCCACTCCGGCGTCGCGCGGCAAGTCCTGGGGGAGCCTGATCGTGGCCTCGACGCCCCCGCCGGGGCCGAGGTTGACGCAATCGACCTCGCCCGCGATAAACTCCGAGACGTAGGCCCGGGGGCCGTCGCTACCCGGCACCAGCGCGAGCGCCATGGGGTTGCGCCCCAATCCCACCGAGACCGTCCGCAAGGTGCGTTTGCCGGCGAGATCGATGACCTGAACGGTATGGCTGAGCGAGTTGACCAGGTAGCCCTCGCCGCCCTGAACGACCAGGTGGCTCGGGGCGAGCCCGGTGGGCATGCAATCCCGCACCAAGGTCTCGGACTCCCCAATCGCGAGGCTGGAGAGCGTCTCGCCGAGTCCATTGGCCACGAGGACCTCGACAGAGGTCTCGGCTTGCCGCTCGGCTCTAGCCGTCACGGAGCCGGGTTCGTTGCAGGCGGCCAGGAGGAGGAGCGGCAGCGCTCCGCAAAGCGCTCGCCGCCCCCCCGCCCCGCGCGCGCAGCCGTTCCCGCCACGCTCCGCCGCGGCGGCCACCGTTCACCTCCCCAATTCATCGGGGGTTGGATCCAACCCCTTTGTTTCAAAGGGTTCCGGCGGCGGCGGGCCGCCGGCGAACAAGTACTGAAAGAGGTAAATCGGGTCGGCGATGTCGAGCACGCCGTCGTCGTTGACGTCGTAGGCATCGAGATTCGGCGTGAACCACGCGCCCGTGAAAAGGCGGCCCAGGATCGCGATGCCGTCGGCGATGTTGACGTCCTCGTCGGCGTTTACCGCGCCGCGGCGGAAACGATAGTCCGTGGGCAGCACCGTGAGGGCATTGAAGGTCTGGTAATCGGAGTTCACGAAGAGCAGGCGCCCGCCGGCCGGATCGTAATCGATGCTCGTCACCGAGGCGTAACCCTCGACGGGCGCGGCCCAGGTGAAAGCCGTGCCGTCCGGTCTGATCGCCGTCACGCACCCGTTCCAGGAGTCGGACGCGTAGAGCAACCCGAAGGATCCGAACACGAGGCCGTAGGCGCCGGGAAGCTGCGCGCAGAAGATCGCGCCGTCGGCGGCGGTTGCATGGGCGGGGCCGATGCCCGCGGCGACCACCGCGGCGGGAAACCGCAGCACGTCCGCGGGGCCCATCGCGGCGGCCGTGGCGACGAAAAGATCGCCTCCGGGGCCGAAGGCAAGGGGTCCCGAGTATCCCGGAACCTCGACCACGAGATCGGGCGGCGTCGCCGGATCGAGGTCCAGAAGGAAGATTCCGTTGAGAGGCTTATCAACGGAGCCGTTCGGCGACAGGGCCGAGACGAAGGGGCGGCCCGCGGCATCGAAGGCCAGGTCCATGTTGAAGGCCGCGACCTCGACGACGCGCCACGCTTTCGTCGCAAGCTCGATCTCGGTGATGGTCCCGTTGGTGCTCTCCCCGAAATAGACCTTCCCGCCGCGGGCTTTGACGAAGGAGCCGAAGACCGGTTCCTGCGGGCGGTAAATTTCCTCGCTGCCGCCGCCGTCAAGAATGCGCACGAGCGCCTGCCCGTCGAAGACCAGCGGCGCCCCGTCCGGGTCGAAGGCACAACCTCCGATGAAAACCGTCGGCGGCGGCAGCGCGTGCGTCGCGGCCGCCTCGATCCAGCCGCCTTCCCAAGCGACGCCGGCCCCCGCGGCGTCAAGCAGTCCCACCCACAGAAACCCCAGCACGAACTTCTGCATCGTCGCTCCTTTCGCCACGCCCGCCCGTGGCGGAAAAGGAACCCGGACGCGACCTGATCTTAGCTGACCTTCGGGGCGCAAGGCAGGGCATCGCCGCCGACTCCTCGACCCCGAAGAGTCACGCCGGGCGGCCCGCGAAAGGCCGCCGATCGGCTCGCGTCGAGGCAGGTCTCCTGGCTTCCGGATCGTCCTACTTGCGGTCCTTCCCGGAGAGGCAACCTCGCGATCCGCGCTCTCCAGTGGTCGTCACCGCGTTCGTACCCGGTCACAGTGGCGGGGGCCGCGCCGGAATCGCACCGGCTTCCCTCTTTCCGCCCCGCGGGGCACCTCAACACGCTCGGCCCGCGTCTCGGCGCACACGCGCCGCGCTCGGGCACGAGCTTGCACGCCACAACGCTCGGCGTCGAGCATTGTTCGCGTGCTCACATCGTCAACCGTAGAGTGTGCGCCCGCGGCGGACCCTTGTCAAGCCCGCCCTGGCCGGCGGCGGCGCGAATCCCTATAATCGCGGCATTAGAGCCTGACGCGCGAGCCTGCCTCGCGCCGGGCTGTCGGCACCCCCTGGGAGACATCCCCGTGAGCGATGGCATTCGGATCTCCATCGGTCTGTCGGCGCCGCCTGAGCGCGTTTGGGAGGCGCTCGTCGTGCCCGCCAAGTTCAAGGAATGGTTCTCCTCGTGCACCGCCATGTCGATCGACCTCCGCGCCGGCGGGAAGGCCGTCTTCACGGGCGGCGACGATGAAGCCGCCTACCGGAGCGAGGGCACGGTTCTCGATCTCCTCGAGGGCCGCAAGCTTTTCCACACCGTTCTGGAGGGTCAGGATCCGCTTTGGCTCGGCACCCTTTGCTGGTCGCTGGAGCCCACCGAGAAGGGCACGCGCCTGACGCTGTCCGAGACGGGCTTCCAGGGTCGCGAAGAGGAGATCAGCGATATCCAGGAAGGTTGGCGCGCGCTGCTCTTGGCGCTGTGCCGCGCCGTGGAGGGCTCCGACACGGTGCACCTTCCCGAGGAGTACCACTACGGCGCCGGCACCCACCTAGCCTCGGCGTACGGCTACACCTCGGCCCCGCGCCCGGCCTGCTGGGAGCGCATCCTCGCCCTCCACGGCAAGCCCGACCTGACGACGGGAGCGCCGTGCGGGCTCGTGGGCGACCTGGCCCCGCCGCGCAAAGGCGCCATCCTGGACGTGATCGATGGCAGGAAACTCATGTACACCCGGCCCGAGGACGGCTGGGATTCCGTCGCCTGCTTGGCGCTGGAGGACCTGGGCACGGAAACCAAAATCCAGTTCCAGGCCTGGAGTTATGAGCACAGGGACAAAGACCACGCCCGGGCGCAGAATCTGTGCGACGCCCTGATGGACCGCTTGGTGGCGGGTTTGGACGCCGGCCGGCCCCCCCGTTGAGGTTCCCCGCCCCCGGAAGCCCCCCAGGAGCCGTTTTCATCGGTCTCCAGCCTCCGGCGACAACCTCCTCTCCGACATCTTGACAGCGTGCCTCCCGACCCCCTACAATTGCCCTTGCGAGAATAAAGCAGGTCCGTTCCGAGGAGAATGGCGATGTTCAGAAAACTCCTTCTGCTGATTGCCGCGGCGGTGGTTTTCCTGCCGGTCGGCTGCTCTTCCCCGCAGCCTTATCCCTGGAGCTGGGCCCATAACAAGCGCCGCGTCAACACCGTGTTGGACGGCTTCGAGACCGCCGCCATCAGCTTCGATCGCCTGATTCTGCAGGATTACCGGGAGATCCCCGACCGGCTCATGCGGGCCCACAGCGACTTCGACCGTATCGTCTTCGGCATGGACGATCGGACGCTCGAGGACCTGTAAACCAGCCTTGCGTGCCGCCCGCGCCCCGGCGGCGCGGGTCGTGTTGACAGCCCCGCCCGGCGAAGGTATTCTTCTCCGACCATTCATGAGGTACGCGGCGTGAAGAAGCCGCCGCGTTGCTCGTGGCAGACACGATCGGAGGGCATGATATGCGTTTTCTTCTTTCCGTCGTCGCGTTCGCCGGCCTGATCGTCATGTGCGGGTGCGCCAGCGATAATTACAGCTTCGGCGATCCGAGCCACGTAGGCCGCCACTTCACGTGCATCTGCGATGATCTGCACCACTTGCACATGGACATCGACCGGTGCATCTTCGGCATCTATGAGTACAATCAGAGCGACATGCTGGCGGACTAGCCGCCCGGTGGCATGCGGAGGCGGTCGCGGGCTTCCAGCGCCACTTCCGACGCCTTCCGCCCCCCGGCGGCGAGCCATTCCAGCTCCGGGAAGCCGCGGAACCACGTGAGCTGCTTGCGGGCGAAGCGGCGCGTGTTCCTCTTGATACGCTCGAGAACCGCGGCCTCGGAGTCCGTCCCTCCCGACGCTTCCCAGATCTCGCGGTAGCCGATGCACTGGGAAGCCGTGCGGCTCCGGGCGGGGAACGCCGCCGCCACCCGACGCGCCTCCTCGAAGAGGCCGTCCGCCGCCATGCGCTCGGCGCGGGCATCGATCCGCCGGTAGAGCTCCTCCCGCGGCCAGGCGATGCCGAACAAGCGGAAGGATCCCGGCGCGAGCCCGGGGACGGAGCGTTTCCACAGCTCCGTGAAGGGCACGCCGCCGGCGCGGTGCACCTCCAGGGCCCGGGTGATGCGGCGCTTGTCGTGCGGGTGGATTACCCGCGCGGCCGCCGGGTCGACGCGCCGCAGCTCCTCGTACAGCGCTTGGAGCCCCTCCGCCGCGATCTGCGCCTCCATGCGCGCGCGTTCCTCCGCGCTGCCGCGCGGCGCCGGGCAGAAGCCCCGCACCAGCGCCCGCAGATACAGCGGCGTACCGCCGGCCACCACCGCCGGCCGGCCGCGCGCGTGGATTTCGGCGAGGCACCGCAGCGCGTCGCGCACGTATCTGCCGACGCTGTATTCCTCGCAGGGATCGACGATGTCGATGAGGTGGAACGGCCGCTCGCCGCGCAGCGCCGCCGGCGGCTTGGCCGTGCCGATGTCCATGTGCCGGTAGACCTTCATCGAATCCAGCGAAACGATCTCGGCATCCAGCGCACGGCTCAGCTCGACGGCGGCGCGGCCCTTGCCCGAACCGGTGGGTCCCGTCAGGATGATCGTCAACATCGGCGCGCGTCCGGCGGCCCGCCCGCGGCGGCGCCGTCCCTCCGGCGGACCACGCCTGACCTCACGATCCGAGGCGGACGAATTCCGCCGTTCCCGCGCGGACGCGCACGAACGTCCGCTCGTCGCTCCAGGCCGGAAGCTCGTAGTGCACGCATGTGCGCCCGCCCGAATCAAACACGGCCCGCCCTTCCGCGTGGCGATGCCCGGACACGATGACGTCCGCCCCGCGGGCGCATAGCCGGCGCACGACCTCGGGGCTCGGCCGAAGCTGGCGCGCCGGTTTCCGCCGCAGGCTCCGCAGCGTCCATGCCCGAAGCACCCGCGCGATTCCGCTCCGACACGCCGCCGGAAGCTGCATCCACAGCGCCACCGGCAGGGGATTGCGGATCAAAGCCTTCATGCGTTGGTACCACACATCGTCCTGGCAGAGTTGATCGCCGTGGCAGGCGTACACCCGCAGATCGCCCGAGCGGAAGCGCGCCGCCTCGCCCGGAACCAGCACTCCCGCCGCGGCGGCCAAAACGCGCCCGGCGTGGAAATCGCGGTTCCCCGGCAGGAAGTACACCTTCCCGCGCCGCGCGCAGCCCCGCAGGCAGTCCAGCAGTTCGCGCCACTCGGGCCGGCGGGCCGCATCAGGCCCGGGAAACAGGTGAAAGAGATCGCCGAGCAGGACGAGCGTGTTCCCCGCCTGGGAGCGCGCGAAGCGGCAGAACTCGGCGCGCGGACCCGTCGCTTCCGCGGTGAGATGCGCGTCGGCCAGGCACACCAGCGCATCCTCCGGCGCAAGGGACACCTCGACGCGGGGCCATGGAGCTCTTCGCATGCCCATTATGGTCCCTCGCGCGGCGGCAAACATCCAGGGCGCGCGTTACGCCCCCGGGCGGCGTCCGCGGCGCGCCCGAGCCCACGGCCGCGCGCGCCGCCGCGCCCAGCGCCGGCGCGCGCGTCGGAGCGGCCACCCGGCGGATCCGGCGCAAGGCGCCGCCGTCCCCGGCGGCATCGGCGGCGGCAGGACGCGCACGGCAAGCTCGGGCGCCGCCGCCTCGCCGGCATCCGCGCGCCGCGCGACCCCGTTCTCGAGGCGCCACAAGGCGGCGAACGCCGCGGGGTCGGGCGCCCGGGGGAGCAGCACGAAAACCTGGGCGATCCCCTCCAATCCCTTGAGGGCGGCGAGCGCCTGTGCGCGCCGCGCATCGTCGAACTCGTCCAGGGGGTGATCGAAAAAGATGAACCCGCCGCCGTCCCGCGCACACGCGCCCAGCGAGGCCATCGCCGCCGCCAGGCTCAGCCTCGCGGCGGAGGCCGTGGCGCCGCTGAGCTCGCTCGGAGCAAGAAAATCACCCTTGTCGCCGCAGAACAGCGCCGGCGTCAGATCGTCCCCCAGCCTGGCCTCGCGGTACTTGCCGCCCGTCAACGCCGCCATCACGCCCCGCATCCGGCGCGCCAAGGCGGGCACCGCGCGCACTCGCAGGGCGGCCGCGCTCGACTCGAGCAGCTCCACCGCGAGCATGTGCGTCTCAATTCGCTCTCTCACACCCTCAAGAATCCGCTCGATCCGCAACCGGTCGGCGGCGAGGGCCTGGAGCTTGTCGGCGGAGGCCTGCCGCTCTTTGAGCTCGTTCTCGGCGCGGTCCCACTGCGAACGCGTCTTGCGCACCGCTTCCTGCGCGCGCGCGTGAGCACGCTCGGCCTTCAGCGCGCGTTCCTCGGCGGCCCGGATCTCCGCCTGCACGAGATCGCCGATGCGGCGGACCGCTTGCCACGGATCGCCAAGCTGGAAAGCGCGCTCGGGCGCTACCTCTCCGGCGACCTGGGGCCAGCGGCTCAGGTCGCGCGCCTCCTCCAGCGCCTCCGCGAGCGCGCCGGCCGTCTTCTCCAACTCCGCCGAGAGCTCGCCCTCGTTCGCCCGCCGCGCGCGCAGCTTACCGAGCGCCGTCACCTGCGCCAGGTACGACGCGAAGGCGCCGACGCTCAGCACCAGGAGCCCCGCGCCCGCGCCCCAGACGGCCAGAGCCGGGGTGGTCACGAGCACGTCGGCGGCGGCGCCGCGCACGTTGAGAACCCAGCCGCCGAACACCGCCGCCGCCGCGAGCACGGCCGCCGCGGCGCATGCCACGGCGGACGCGGTCCGCCGGCGGCTACGCGCGCCGATCGCCTCGGCGGCGGTCTCCTCCGCCGCTCTGCGCGCTTCCAGCGCCCGGTCGAACGCCTGGCAGCGCTCGCGCGCCGAGGCCAGGGCCTCCGCATGCTCGGCTAGGAATCCGCGCGCCGCCGCGACTTCACGCTCCAACGCCCCGGGGAGGTCGCCCTGCTCGAACGCTTCCGGCAGGGTCTCCAACGCGGCGCCGAGCGCCTCGGGATTCGAGGGCTGCGCGGAACGGAGCCGACCCGCCAGCCGGCGGAGCGCATCGAGCGCCTTCTGGGCCCCGCGGAACGTCTCCTGGGCGGCGCGCGCTTCGTCTCCGGCGGCATCGGCGTGCGCGCGCGCCTTCGCGACGAGTTCCATGCCTTCCTGACACGATTCGGACGCCAGCCGCAGCCGCTCTTCTTGGGTCCGCTTCCGAGCGAGTTCGGCGGCCGTGAGGGCGTACTCGCGCTCCAGGCCGGCGATGTCTCCGCGCAGCGAGTCCGCGGCCGCGCACAGCGCCTCCTCGCCGCACGCCTTCCTGAACATCGCCAGGGCCGGTTCGCCTCCGCACAGCCCCGCGCTGATATAGCCCAGGCCGCGCAGTTCCTCGAAGGCGGGGATGCCCGCCGCCTTGAGGGCCCGCGCCGCCGCCTCGTGGCCGGCGTGGATGCCGCCCGGCCCGCGCAGCGTAACCTGGTGCAGGCCCATGCCGTCCAGCTCGCGCCGCAGGCGCATACGGCCCGCGGCGGTCGTCAACTCCAGCTCCACTTCCAGGCGGCTCTCGCCCCAGCGAATCAGCTCCGCGATGGGCGCATTCACGAACGTCCGGCCGTGCAGCGCGAACACCACGGCCTCGGCCAGGGCCGTCTTGCCGCTCTCGTTGGGGCCGGCGATGCCGATCAATCCCCGGGCGGGAATGGCATCCAAGCGCACGTCGCCGAGCGCACGGAAGTTGCGCACCCGGATGGCGTCAAGACGCATGGCCCTCGCTCCGCCGGCGCACATCCCTGAGCCGCGCGCGCGCGAGCTCCCACGCCTCCTCGTAACGCCGCGCCCCGGCGGCATCGGCCAGGTCGAGGAACGGACGAACCCGCGCGCGGTACGCCGCCGCGAGTTCCTCCTCCGGATCGCGAATACGCCCTTCCCGGCCCTGCATACCCCGCGCTCCTACGCCTGCCGCACCTGCTCCATGCGCTCGATCACGACGCCGAGATCCTCCAGCACGCCGCCCACATCCTGGTATCGCTCCGCGGGATCGACGTGCATCATCTTCTCGATCAGCGCCGCGAATTCGTCCGGGAGGTCGGGCCTGAGCGCCTTGACCGGCGTGTGCGCGCCCTCCACGACCTTCATCATCACCTCGAGCGCGTTCTTCCCATCGAAGGGAACGACGCCGGTCGCGGCGCGGTACAGCGTCACGCCCAGGCTGTAGATGTCCGAACGGGCATCGGCCTTGCTGAAATCGCGCGCCTGCTCCGGGGACATGTAGAACGGCGTGCCCAGCACGGCGCCGGGCTCCGTAAGGGACAGGTCATGCTCGCTGAGGCGCTTGGCCAGCCCGAGATCGGCGAGCTTCACGACCCCCTCTTCGGTGAACATGATATTCTCCGGCTTGATGTCCCGGTGCACGATCTTCCGCCGGTGCGCGTGCCGCAGCGCCTGGCACACGCCGTAGGCGACGTGGGCGACCCGCGCCAGCGACAGCCGCCCCTCGCGCCTAAGGATATCGCTCAACGTGCAGCCGTCCACGTATTCCATGATGAAATAGAAGGTCTGGTCGCACTGGCCGACGTCGTTAATGTGGATGATGTTGGCGTGGCTCAGCTCCGCGGCGGCGCGCGCCTCGTTGATGAAGCGCTTCACGAAGATGACGTCCTTGGCAAGATCATCCGCCAGGAGCTTCACGGCGACCGTCCGCCCGAGGTTGAGCTGCTGGGCCTTGTACACCACGCCCATGCCGCCCCGGGCGATGCGCTGCTGGAGCTGGCACCCGCCGATGATGCGATTGATCAGCGGATCCTTGGCGGGGTCGCTCGTGATCGTCGTGTCGCGCCCGTGCGTGTCGGGCACAGGCAGGCGCGGAGCGGTTTCCTTCGGTTGCGCCTCCAGCGAACCGTCTTGATAAACGAGCAGGGCCTGGCACTGCGGGCAGTGCTCCTCCTTGTCGGGCGCGTAGGACTCCGCCACCGCTTGCGTCCGGCAGCGGGGACAGTACAGGACGAGGGCGCCGATCGCGGCCAACGCCCCGCGCAGGTCTTCCGCGGAGATCAGTTTCTCCTTGAGAAGCAGTTGCCCGAGAGCGCACTGTCTTCCCTGCTCCTTGATCGCCTTGAGCTCGGTCAGGCAACGATTGACATCGCGGAGCTTGACCAACCCCTGCGTCACCAGGTACTGCCCGAGCTTGAGTCTCAGGTTCGGCTTCATGCACTGTCCACGTCGTAGGCGCTCCGCGGCTGCGCGCCGGACAGGGCCCGCGCCCGCCGGCGACATTCCTCAGTACAAGTATCGGCAATGGACGCATCGGAGGCCAGGGAAACGCTCCCCGGGGCGCGCTACGGCGCGGGGCAGGCCCCATGCCGGACGCAAAGGGCCCGCAGGCGCGCGAGGGCGGGCGGGCGATCGCCGTCCGGAATGCGCGCGCGCAGGCGCCGCGAGCACGGTCCCGTAACATCCAGTTCGATCCACACCGTGTGAGCGGGCAGGATCTCCGCGACGCGGTCGGCCCACTCGATCACGGTCGCGCCGCCCCCTTCGATCAGCTCGCCGATCCCCAACGCCTCCAGGTCGCGGGCGGACCGCAGCCGGTACGCATCCAGGTGCTCGATCGCGATCCGGCCCGCGTAGCGCCGGTGCAAAACGAAGGTCGGGCTCGTGACGGGCGTCGCGGCGGGCACTCCGGCCCCGCGCGCAAGGCTTTGGGCGAACACCGTCTTGCCGGCCCCGAGCGGACCTGACAGCGCCAGCACCTCGCCGCCGCCCAGGCGTTCCCCGACCTCCTCGGCAAACCCCCGGAGCGCGTCCTCGCTGGGGAAGTCGAGTTCGACCTCCAGCGGCGCGCTCACGAACTCTCCGCGGCCCAGGCGACGCGGGGGCAGTCGCCCCAGAGGTTGTCCAAGTCGTAATAGCCCCGCGCCTCCTCCAGCATGAGGTGCACGACCACGTCGCCGCAGTCAAGGAGCACCCACCGGCCCTCGCCGTAGCCCTCCTTGCCCAACACGCGGCCGCCGGTGACGCCGAGCCGCTCCTCGAGCGCATCCGCCGCGCTCTTGAGCTGGCGCGGCGCGCCGCCCGTGCCGATGACGAAGTAATCGACGACCTGCAGCACGGCGCCCACCTGCACGACGCTGATGTCCCGGAAGCGCGCGTCGCTGAGGACCCGCGCGCAGGCGAGGGCCCGCTCCCTCGCCTCCGCGAGGGCGCTGCGCGCGGCATCCGCGGCCTTCGGGGTCACGGCCTGGTTCTCCTGTGCGTCTTCATCATGTACCGGTATACCACATGCGGGACGGCCGGCGCAATCGCGGGAGCCGCCCGCGCGCGCCTTTGACCGCCGGCGCCGGCGTCCACCCCGCGGCGGTGACAACGCCCCGCAGGTGCGGTATTCTCTCACGTATGGGAAAATGGGCGCTGCTCCAGACCGAGGGCTCCGGCAAGGGCCGGATCGTCGCGCTCGAGAAGGACGCGCGCACCATCGGCCGCGGCGCCGAGGCGCAGATCCAGATCACCGACGCCCTGGCCTCGCGGCGCCACGCCCGCCTGCTGGCCGGCGAGCACGGCTGCCTTCTGACGGACGAGGGCAGCGCCAACGGCACCTTCGTTCACGGCGAACGCATCAAGGAGCGGCTCCTGACTCTGGGCGAGGCCTTCTCCATCGGCCAGTGCTCCTTTCACCTCTTCAGGCCCGAGGAACTCCTTGCGCCCGGGCGTTTGATCGGGGCCTGGGAGATCGGCGAGCTTCTGGACGTCGACGCCGTGTCGTGGCGGTACCGCGCGCGCCAGAAAATCCTCGAGCGCGAGGTGGAACTGGAGGTCATCCGCGATAGCCTCACCGCCGACGAGGAGCTGCTCGAACTTCTCCGCAGCCTGCTCCGGCGCATCGCCGCGGCGAGCGACCCCCGGATCGTGCCCGTGTTCGACCTCGTCGAGATCGAGGACCGCCTGCTGGTGGCGCGCCGCTTCACGTCCCACGCGCCGTTGGTGTGGGAGGGCCTCACGCTCAAGGAACGCGGCGAGCGGATCGGCGAGGTCCTCGCCATGCTGGACCGTTGGTCCGAGCGCGGCGCGGGAGTCCCGCTGGGGCTGGACCGGCTCATGGCCGACCAGGAAGGGCGCCTGCTCTTCCGCGTGCCGGCGGCGCTCGACCTCCACCTGGTCAGGCGGCGCCTCCACACCGTCGTTCCGGCGTATCTGCCTTACGCGGCCCCCGAGGAGCTGGCCGGCGCGCCTCCGGGACCGCCGGCGGAGCTGTACCGCTTGGGCGTCTTGATCTTCCACGCCCTGGTCGGCCGCACGCCGCGGGAAGGCCGCACTCGAGCCGATTTCCTACAGGCCCTCGCGCAGCCGCCGCCCGGCGCGCGCGAACTGTCGCCCCAAATCCCCCCGCGCGCGGCGCAGCTCGTCGCGGCCCTGCTGTCCGAGACCCCCTCCGGACGCCCCGAGATCGCCGCGGTCGCCAAGGAATGGCCCGCGATTCAGTTCCCCGCCCGGGTGCCCGTTCCCGCCAGGAGCGATGCCCCCCGGGAAAGCGCGCCGGCCATCCCCCGCGCCGGGCGCGAGAGCGCGCCGAACGCGCGCCCGGAGCCGCGCCGCCCTTCCGCCGCCAAACCGGCGCCCCGCCCTTCGGCGCCGCGGCGCGCCGCGGCGGCGATCGTGGAAGTCGCCGCCGCGGCGGGCATTTTCTTCCTTTCCTCGCGGATCGTGTATTGGCTGCTGGGGAGCGCGCCCTGAGAGGCGCCGCCGTCAGTCCAGCCGCTTGTACGTTCCCCCGTTGTCCCGGGCCAGCGCCCCCAGAAACGCGTGCATCCTGGCCCCGCCCTGCTGGAACCCGACCGTATAAATCTTGATCTTGAGAAAACGGTTCTTCTCCCTCACCGCCTGCTCGATTTCGTCGGTGGGCAGCATGGCGCCTGTACGCTGCGGCGCCCCGTCGGACAGCAGATAGATCGTGTCGATCTGCCCCTTGAGCTCGAACGCCTTCTCCAACGCCGTGTCGGTCCAAGTCTCGCCCTCGGGCTTGAAGCCGTCGACGAAGCTCTTGGCCTTGGTCTTGAAGGCGTTGTTCGCGTACTGCGGGGCCTCCGAGAGCATCTTGATCTCGTGGTTGAACGCCATGACGGTGAAGCGGGTGTCAGGCGTCAAGCTGTCGATGGTCTTCTTGAGCTCGATTTGCGTGCGGCGGAGCCGCTGCCGTTCCAGGGGCAGGTCCTCGCGCTTGCGCGCCAGCGCCTTCTGCTCCGCCTCCTTCTCCGACGGGCTCTTCTCCTTCGGCTTGGTCCGCACGACCGTGCGGCCCTTGGGCCCGCCCTCCTCCTGCGCGCCGCCCGCGCCCGAGGGAAAATCCTTCAACATCATGCTGCCCGACATGTCCAGGATGAAGAGAATGCGCTTCGACACGATCTCGTGGCCGAAGAACGAGCGCGCCCGCACCACGGTCCGGCGCGGGCGTTCCTGGTTGCTCTTGACATCGGCGGGCTTGAACGTGTGCCGCCGGGGCTCCCACCACTTTTTCCACTCCGCCGCATCCTCGAACTCCTCGCCGGTGAGGGCGTACAGGCCTTGGCGGATGTCCGCCGCCACCACCGCGCTCTGCTCGAACTTCTCGTGGCGCGCCAAGCCTTCGACCAGGGCATCGATCGCACGCATGTCCCCCGTGGCGAGGGCGCCCTTGACCAGATGCGACGTCGCCGCCAGCGCCACCGACGGCACCGGGTCCTTCACCATGGCTCCCAAGGCGGCAAAGGAGGCGGGATCGTCGTAGGAAGCCAGCACCGCCGCGAGAATCACGCGGATCGGGTGCTGGTCGATCGCACGCGCCGACTCGTGGACGACCGTACGAAGCGGGATGGGCAGCCCGGCGAGCTTACCGGCGATGGCCCGCTCCACCTTGTAGTTGTCACAGGCCAACCCGTACCGGATCACCGCCTTGACGGACTCGGGAGTCCCAAGGGCCAGGAGTTGCTCGCTCGCGGCGATCACGCCCCCCGCGTCCTTGGCGGCGAGCGCCTTCTTGAGGGCCTTCTCAGATTCCGAGAAACCAGCCCATAGCACCGCGGCGCACAAGAACGGCACCCACATGCGGCGCAGCGTGCTCATGGCGAACCTCCGATAAGACAAGCGGCAAGGCCGCCGCCGCAGGCAATTGTACATCAGGGACGCGCCCGGCAGAAGCGCGCGCCTCCCGCCGCGGTTGACACGCTCCGAGCCCGGCTTATCTTTCTGTGGACACGAACGAGCCTGTCACGGGCTCCGGGGGAATCATCGTTGGTGCGGTTCGCAGTCACTGATACTGGGAGCTCAAGGTTGCGGCGCGCACTGCGCGTGGCGGCGCTCTGCCTGCTCACGGCGGGGTGCGGCGGCGGAGGAGGCGGCGGCGGCGGCGGCGTTGCGCCCGCGCCGGCCGCGTCGCTCCACGGTGTCGTCGTCGAGCCCTGCGGCGCCGATGCGTTTACGATCCATTTCCGCGTGATCCCGGTGCCCGAAGCCGTTCGCGTCACCCTCGAGTACTCCGAGGACCGCGGCTTGACCTTTCATGCCAGCGCATCCTCCGAAAACCAGGTCATCCTCGACGAGGGCGCGGAGTCCGGACGGATGACCTGGCACGCCGCCGAAGACATCGGCGCGGCGCCGCAGGGCGACCTGGTCGTTCGCGTGACCCCGCGCGGCGTCGAAACGGAAACGGTGGGGACCCCGGCGATATCCGAACCTTTTGCCTACGGCGCCAACTGGCCGCCTTCCGTCACTCGGGTGGCTCCGGCCGCGTTGCCGGCGGGCAGCCCGGTGGACATCGAGATCGACGGCGCGGATCCCGAGGGCGACACCGTCATGCTCTTCGCGGCGTACAGCCTAGACGGCGGCCGTACGTTCGCGCCCGCCGGCATCCAGGGCCCCATCAGGCTCGCGCCCGAGGGCACGACCGTGCGGATGCGCTGGGACGCGCTCGCCGTCCTCGGAGAAGGGGAGTTCGAGGGCGTTCTAGTCAGAGCGCTCGCCCGCGACGCAACCTCGGAGAGCACGGGGGTGTCCGCGCCCTTCGATCTGGTCACCTTCCGCCCGCGCGTCACAGGCATCACGGTCGAGGGCGTGCCTCTCGCCATGAACGGCAGCGTTCCTTTCACCAACCTCGCCGGCGAGCAGGAGTCCTTCCGGCTGTTCCTGCCGGCTCACGGCTTCACGCTGCAGGTCTTCTTCGCGCCTCACGAGAACGGCGGAGCCATCGACCCGTCCTCGCTGTGCGTGACGGCCGACCGTTCCCTCGGCCCCGCGGGCGGGATCCCGGCCGGCGCCGACCTCGGCCCGCGGTTCCTCGCCGGGGAGGAGGAGGCGGCCCTCACGATCCCGGAGCGCCTGGCCTTCCCCTGGGGCCGCGTCACCGTGCGCGCGACGATCGCCGACCGGCTCGGCAATCGTTCAGAGGAATGCGCCTACGAATTCACCATCGAGTCCCGCGGCGAAGCCTTTCATCCCTTCGCGGCGCGAGACGTGTGGGGAATCGATCTGGCGCGCGACAACTGGACCATGGCGGTAGACCGCATCGGCGGACATGTGGTCATCACGCCGACATTCGCGGCCAACGGCACGCCCGACTTCCTCGATGACCTCGCGCTCCTAGGCCTGTACGACGCGGGCCACGCCGCGGAAGGGATCCGCGTCGCCGCGCTCGTCAAGGAGCAGTTGGTCGCCGAGCTCCGCGGGTTCTACACGCGGCCCGATGACGGCGTCCTCCCCGGCGCCCCCGTCGCCATCGAGTTCACCCTCGCTGTCTCCGGCGCCACCAGCGTCATCGGAATAGGCGGATCCGACCCCGGAGGAGTCTATACCCTCGGACGCGCGTATTTCGATCGCGGCAACGCCCGCCGCGAGCACAACGCCGCCGCCAGTCTGGGCATCTTCAGCACGAACCTGATCCGCTTCTACATCAACTGGAGCGCCGTCTTCAGGAACCTCTTCGACCCCTTCATTCCGGGGCGCGGACAGCCGGTGGGGACGGCGCCGGAGGATGCCCGCGTGCTGAGCGACGAGTTCGTCCCCGGAGACGGCGCCAACACCCCGGACGAGGAAGCTCGCTACGACGCCATTGTCCGCGCCGCCCGGGGGCTCGCCCGCGCGCTTGCCGCGATCGCCGCTCACGAAATCGGCCACAGCGTGGGGCTGATCGCGAACGGGCCGCCGCCCTTCGGGCTTTTCGGCGGCGAGAAGAACGCCGAGTTCGCGGGCGCCTACACCGACCCGTACCACCTGGACACGCCCGGCAACAACCTAATGGAGTCGGCCATGGATTTCCACGTGACGCAGCATACGGACTGGCAAGCCCTCGCCTTCAACCCCCTCGCCATGGCCTACTTGCTGGAGAAAGTGCTGGTGAAGCGATGACGGCCTTGGTCCTCGCGCTGCCCCTCGCGCTCCCATCCTTAGCGGCGATGCGCGGCCACGACGCCGCCGAGCTGGTGGAGCAGAGCCAGTGCGCCGTGCGCGCGCGCATCGTCGAGCGCACGGATCACGAGACCGGGGCGGTGGCGGGCATCCGCGCCCGCGCCGAGGTTGGCGAGACGCTCTGGGGCGAATGCGCGCCATCCTTCGTTTTTTTCTACGCGCGCTCCGCCGGCGGCGATCGCCTGGAGGGCGAAGATCTCGTCATTGGAGTCGCGGAGCTCGGAGAGGCTCAGCGCGTTTATCTCGGCCTTGAGGCCGGCGACTATCTCTTGGCCGGCGCGCTGCCGGCATCCGATGCGCTCTGCGCCGCGCTGCGCGTCCTTCGGAGCGATCCCGGACACGACGCGCTGCTCGGACTCCTTGACGAAGGCGCCCAGCCCGATGCAAGGGTCCGGCGCCAGGCCTTCCGCCAGCTCTCCGGCGGAATCGCGCCGCGCCCCGACGCAGAGACGCTCGCTGCCCTCGTCCCTCTCGCCGAAAGAGAGCCGGACGCCGAGCTTGCGGCGGCGTACCTCGCGCTCTTCGGCGCAACGCGCTACGCGCCCGCGGTCCCCGTCGTCATCCGCCGGCTGGTCGCCGCCGCGAACGATGCCGCGGCGGAAGGCGCCGTGCGGGCGTTCCCGAAGCTCGCGACGCCCCAAGCCGTGCGGGAACTCGCGGCCGTGTACGGTGATGCGCCCCTCGACGTCAAGACGCGCATCCTGCACGCCGTGGCGCCGTGCGCCGTCCCCGAGGCGCACGCGCTCCTTGCTTCCGCCCTCGCCGCCGAGAAGACGGCCGTCCACGCCTTGGCGGCCATGCGCGCGGCGGGCCTGACCATGCCGGCGGCGCTGCCGCGCGTCCGCGACCCGATGCGCGCGCAGCGCATGCGGGCCGTGATCTCCGCCGCCTCGGCGCGCCCGCCGGCGCCGTTCGCCGCGCCCGCGGCTCCGGACAGGTGAAGCCATGGCGGTAATCATCGAAGAACTGCGCCAGATCCTGGAGGAGATCCTCAAGAGGAAGAAGGTCGGCACGCTCTCGCTGGGCCGCAAGGAGCGCCACCGCGACATCTTCTTCGAAGCCGACAATGTCTACCTCCTGAACCGCGGCAATCTGCACAAACTCGTCCTCCACAAGGAGCTCAAGACGCTGCCGGGCGTCACCGGCGAGCTGCTCGCGAAGCTCGCGGCCGAGGCCCAGACGACCAACGAGACCGTTCCCGACATCCTCAGACGCCGCGGACTGATCGACGACGCGGTCTACGAGCGGCTCTTCTATGTGCAGATCCGGGAGGAGATGCTCGACGCGATCCTCACCTGCCGCGGTTCGTTCGTGTTCCAAGATGGGCACGTGCCCGCCGATCTCCTGGAGCACGAGGGTTTCGCCGCCAAGGTCTGCCTGCGCCACGAGGAGTTCGCCGAGGCGCTCCGCATGCGCGAGGAGCAGCTCCGCGCCGCCGCCGCCATTCTGCCCTCGGACGCCGAGGTGTGCCTCATGACCGAGAAGGGCCTCGCCGCTCGGAAGGGAGAGCACAACTTCAAGTTCACCGCCATCTGCGATCTCGTGGACGGCTCGCACACCGTGCGCGAAATCCTGCAAATCGCCCCGTTCTACGAGGCCACGGTGCGCCTGCAGCTCGCCGCGTTCCTCGAACATGGGCTCATCAAGAAGACCGCCCTGCCCGAGCTTCAGGGCATCGATCCGGCCGCCCTCGGCGCCGAGGACGCGGCCGCCGCCATCCCGCGCTTCGAACATGCCGTCAAGTACGCCGCCGACATGATCGTCGCGCGCGAGCGCCTCGCCGCCGCCTACCAGGCGGTCGGCAGGACCGTGGACGCGCAGGCGCAACTGGAGTATATCGGCGACACGTTCGCCGGCGCAGCCAGGCCGGACAAGGCCGTGCAGGCCTACACGCGCGCCCTGGCCATCGATCCGACGTACAGCGTGCTCAGGGAAAAGATCGCCCGCCTCCACATCGAGGAAGGCGCGCGGCTGGAGGCCGCGGGCGACACCGACGCGGCGATCCAACTCTTCCGCCGCGCCCTGGAGGCGCAACCGGGCGCCTCCCAGGTGTACGTCACTCTCGCGGACCTTCTCCAGAAGCACCACAAGCTGGATGCGCTCCGGAGCCTCGTGGATGAAGCGCTCGAATACGCGCGCCGGACGGCGGACTGGATGCCCGCCGACGCCCTGTTCGACCGCTTGCAGTCGGCCTGCGGAGACGATCTGCAGCTCAACAAGACCTTCGTCAACATGCTGCTTGACCGCGGCAAGAAAGAGGCGGCGCTCGCGCGCATGGACGAAATCGCCGCCCACCATCTGAGCCAGGGCGAGCAGGAGAAGGCCATCGATCTGTACCGCAAGATCCTACGCCTCGAGCCGAACCGGCCGGAAGCTCAGCAGGCGCTCAAAAAGCTCGCCTGCAAGCCGGAGAAAAGCCCGCGCAAGCCCCTGGGGGTGCGCACGGCGGTGCTCGCGGTCATCCTCATCTTCATGGGGTACCAAAGCTGGAGCTTCCTCGAATTCTACCGGGTCGTCGAGGCGGTCGAGAACGAGGACGGCACGGAGGCCGACTACGAGCGTTTCATATCCCTACACCCGGTGAGCTTGTCGCAGATCCTCGCTCGCGCGCGCTTGCACGCCGCCACGGAGGAACGCAGCGCCGTCGCGCACGTGCGCCGAACCCAACTGCGCAAGCGCTGGGACGAAGCCGAGTTCGCCGAGGCGCTCGGCGATCTGGACAAGGCGCGCGCCCTGTACTCCGACATACGCGGGAACCCGCGCTCGCCGCTGGCGGCCAAAGCCGCGGAGAAGCTTGCCAACCTCGGCACGCGCGAGCGCGAGGCCGCCGAGCTCCTCGCCCTAGCCCACGACAAGGCCGACCAGGGCTCCTTCGACGAGAGTTACGCCGCCATGCGAAAGCTTCTCTCGGCCTACGCCGGGACCGCGGTGGTCGCCAAGGGCGCGTGGCCCAAATTCTTTTACCCGCTCAGCATCGAAACCGCCCCCCCCGGCGCCGAGGTCCGCATCGACGGCGCGCTGCGCGGAACGACGCCGCTCGCCCTGCGCGTGCCAGTCGCGAGCAAGCTGAAGATCGACCTGCGCTTGAAGGGCCACAAACCCGTCGTCATCGAAAACCATCCCTCCGAACAGCACGTCGTTGCCTGCTCCTTGAGCCGGGAGCACGCATGGTCCCGCACGCTCGCCGCGCCCGTCGACGGCACGGTCTGCGTCGCGGGCGATCTCCTCCTCGCGCCGGGCAGGGAGGGCACGGTGCGGTCCTTCTCCGCCGCGAACGGCGCCGAACTCGGGTCGTGGCATGCCGCGGGCGCAACCGACATCATCACGGGGCCGCTCCTTTGCGGCGGCATGATCGCTTTCGCGACCAACGACGGGCGTCTCGGCGCCATCGGGGCCGACGGCAAGCTGTCGACCTGGACGCTCGGCATGCTGATCACTTCTCCGGTGGCGCCGGCGGGCGCCGGGCGCCTGTGTTTCACCACTTCGCGAGGCAAGCTCATCTGCTTCTCCCTGGAGCGGAAGACGACCGCCTGGGAACGCGAATTCGCCTTCGGCGCGGCCCCGCGCGCCGCGAGCGCGAAGGGCACGGTCATGTTCATGGGCGAGGACGGCGTCGTCCGGGCCTACGCCGCGGCGACCGGCGCGCCGGCGTGGGAAATGCGCGCGGACGCGTCCGCCGCCCTCGCGGCCGACGGCGACACGGTGCTGCTCGCGGGCGCGCGCCGTGTCACATTGGCCGACGCCGCCGGGGGCGGCCGCCTGTGGGAGAAAACCTTCCCCGAGGACATCGCCGGAACGTTGCTCGCGGAGGGCGAGCTGTGGATCTGCCTCAAGAACAAGCAACTGCTCGCGTTCACGGCGCGCGACGGGAAGGCCCGCGCCGCGACCACCTTCGCCGGCGCGGCCGCCGTTTGGAAGCAAACGCCCCACGAGCTCTTCGTCGTCGTGGATGGCAGACAGCTTACGTGCCTGGACCGATCGACGCTGGACTCGCGGTGGCACTACGCGGCGCCGGGCACCATCACGGCGGTCCAGACCATCGGCGATCGAGTCTACATCGTCATCGAAGATCGCATCCTGGCCTGTATCGTCCCCGGAGAATGAGGGCGGATCGCGCCGCTAGCGCTCGAGCGCCGCGCGCTTGACGGGCTTCCTGACCAGGCCCTTCTTCATGCAGCGCGTGCAAACCTTGATCCGCCGGACGTCGCCCTTGACCACGGCGCGCACGCGCTGGATGTTGGGCTTGAACGTCCGCGATTCCTTGCCCGTGATCTTCTTGCCGACGCCGCCCTTGGCCTTGGCCAGGCCGCGCCGGGCGATTTTGCTGCCGTATGCGGTCGCGCGGCCGCAGATTTCACACTTGCGGGACATTGGTGCCTCCATGGCCTCGGGCGCCTGAGTCTGCACACCCCCCGCTCCGGGGCGGGCGATCCACACGCCTTCGTCGGCCCGCGGGCAGGGAAGTCCTCAAGTGTAGCAGCAGACGGCTTAGATTCAAGTCGCTTACACGCGGACCTTGAATTCGGCTCGGCGAGGCGCCATAGTCTTCTGAATAATGGACGAGAAACCGCGCCCCACAGGCAGACCGGAGAATTCGCCCGCGGAGCCCGGCGTCGGGGCGCTCGCGCGGCTTGCGGGCGCGCCGGCCGAGGGCTTCGTCTCCCCTTTTCCTCCCGCGCGTCTCTTTTGCGGCTGCATCTCGCGGTTCCCCGAGCTGCTCACCGGCCTTGCGCCGCGCCTGGAGGCCCTCTGGGGGCCGGTCCTGCGCCGGAGCCCGCTTCTTGAGTTTCCCGACACGCGGCTCTACGCTCCCGCCATGGGGCGCGGTCTCCGGCGCATTTTCTACGTGTTCGGCGGGCTCTTCCCGCAGGACTGCCTCCCCGCGGCCAAGCGCGCAGCCGGACTGATCGAGGAGGAAATCGCCCGCGAGGCGTCGTGGCCGGTTGCGCGCCCCATAAACCTCGACCCCGGGCTGCTGAGCGAGGGGCGGCTCGTCCTGGCGAGCACCAAGGACCGCGGCCACCGCCTGCCCCGCGGCGGCGGCATCTTCGAGGAGATCACGCTGCTTTTCTTCGAGGGCGCCTTCCAGCCGCTCCTCTGGACTTACCCGGATTTCCGCGCGCCCGAGACCCGCGCGTTCTTCGAGCAGGTGCGCGGGGAATTCCTGGCGGAATCGCGGGCGGTCAGGAAGCGCTACGGGCCGCCGCCCTCGCGGTTCTAGCTGCCGCGCGCCAAGACGAGAACCCCGACCCGCGCCGCGCCGGCGCCCAGGAGCAGCCGCGCCGCGGCGACAGCCGTCGCGCCCGTCGTGAGCACGTCGTCGACAAGCAGGATCGTCTTGCCCGCGATGCTCCGCCGCCGCCGCGCGCGAAAAGCGCCGGGCGCGAGCTTGAGGCGCCGGGCTCTCGTCTTGCGGGTCTGCGGCGCGGCCGCCGGAGGTCGTCTGAGCGCCCGGACGACTGGAATTCGGAAGCGGTCGCCCGCCGCCCGCGCCAGGCAGGCCGGGAGATCCGTGCCCCGGCGCAGATAACGCAGAAACGCCCGCGGAACGGGAACGATAATATCGGGCGCGTACTGCGGCCGCAGGCTGCGGAAGCGCTGGCAGAAAAGCGCCGCGAGGATGGGCAACGCCGCAAACCGGCCGTGATGCTTGAATCCGAGGAGCAGTTCCCTCACGGGGCTTGCGTAGTTGGCGGCGGCCCACACGCCCGCGAGGCCGGACAGGTCTGCGTCCAGCGCGGCCGCGGCCGGCGGGGCGAGCGCCGCGGCGAGCCGTTCGGCCAGCAGCGCCCGGGCGCATCCGCGACACAGTGCGATCGGGCCGAACCCGGTGATCGCATCGCACACCAGGCACCGGCGGTCGGAAAAGAGGTCGAGGATCTCCTCCAGGCCCCGGCGCATCCCGAGAAGAAGCATGTCACGCATGCTTCGATCTCCTCTCTGTCATGAGGCCGCGATCTACCCATTGCAAAAACCCCGCCCAAACCGTATAAAAAGATGCCGACGTTGCACCCGGCACAAAGGCGGCGTAGCTCAGTCGGTAGAGCAAAGGATCCATAATCCTTTGGTCACAGGTTCGAGTCCTGTCGCCGCTACCAGCTTTAACCCCCGCGTCCGCAACGGCTTGCGGCGCGGATAGATTTTGTCGTCGGACACGAAAGTAGGGACAAGAGACCACATCGCCGGACCACAAGGAGGCGAAAACGGGTCGAAAAGGCTTCGGGACGACGCCAGGGCAGGGAAGACCTTGGTGGCTCGGAGCCAAGGACAGGACAAGGGATCAGGAGCCGACGGGGACGCGGGGGGTATCCGCGGGGAAGCAACGGGTTGTGCACGCGGAAGCGATAGGCGTGCCCAGGGAGGGTGAAAGCGGGGCCGAGGGCGGCGCGCTTAGGACTTCGGCGGCGATATGAGGCCCAGAGCGCGCCCCGCGTCCTTTCGATGGGTGAAGAACCGGATGCATTTGTGGAGGCTGCAGGATTAACTCGCGCCTGAGTGACCGCGTCGGGCGTCCGAAAATCCCACGGGGCTCTTCCCAGGGCGCGCGAATGCAGGTAGGCAAGACATTGGATCGCGATGAGCGAGCGCGAACATGGAGTCCTATCGGTCGCGCGGATCCTCCCCACCGGTCTGGCTGAGGATCTCCCGCGCCTGGTCCTCGTTGATCATGCCGAAATAGAGCAGCAGCAGGGTCTTGCCTCTTTCGTCGAATTGTGCCAGCGCGGCCAGTTCCATGGCGCGATCGTAGGAGGCGTATCGGAACGGCCGCATGTACTTCAGCTCCAGGAAAAGTCCGAAAGCGGCCGCGGCGCAGACAATCAGGACCAGCGCGGTTACGTCGAAATGGCCGCGGAAAGCCGACCTACACGCTAAGAAGCCCAGGAAGACCGCCAACACGATTGCGGCGGCTCGTCCCCACGCAAGCAGGACCGACTTATAACTGAACGGAATCCGCACGCCTCGCGACTCATCGCTCGTCTCATCAAGCACGAGGCACGTCCCCATGGGAATCAAGGGCAAGTACCACAGATGCCAGAATTTCGTGGCCACATGAAAGATACCGGGCACCTCGTCGGTCTTTCCGTAGAGCTTCGAACCCCAGACTACGATCATGCGCCACACCTCTCAAAAGAACGTGACGGATGACGAACTCGACCGCGCAACGCGCACGCTGAATCCTACCGGCCGCCGCTGTTCTTGTCCAGGACGAGGTCAGACTTCCCAAGGGCTTTTTGCAGAACAACGGTACACTACTCGCACCCTGTGCGCCGTAGGGACGCCGGCCTTGTGCGCCGACGCGCAGCCCTCGACGAGGTGCGACACCTTCCCGTTCTCGCGGGAGCGGCCCGGAAAGACCAGTCGCGATCGTTGCCGGAGAGGACGACGACTGCGGAACGTCGATTCCGCGGCACGGCGAGGACAGGCCTCGCGGCCTTAAGTCGAAGTTCCGCCCAGGATTGTGGGGCTACGGCGCGGGCCGCCGCGCCGCAGCCCCGCAATCTCGCCGCCGGGGGGTACAAATCCCGAATGCGAGGCGTTACAATAGAGCGTGTGTTTTCGCATGCGCGCACCGGCAGGCACCGCATGCAGGCACGCAAGAGGAGAATTTCGGCGCAAGTACTAGGAGAATTCCAGGAGGTTGCAATGTCAGGCGCGCTTCGCTTCGTCGCCCTTGCCGCGGTGGTGGTGTGCATGATTGGTTGCTATTCCGTGCCGCCGCCGCAGGACGTGATTCCGGATGCGTTCCCTGCTTCCGGCCCGGTGGGATTGCGCGCCGGTTTCGCTTATCAGCACAACTCCCACAGCAAGAGCCTCGACAAGACCCAACCGCCGTACGAGTTCATGGCCCGAAAGGACGCCACTGACATGTGGCCCTACAACGTGGGCGGCTTCGTCGAGGTTCCCGTGGATTACAATCCCTTCTGGGGAGGGTTCGTGGGTGTCGGTTGGGACCACCTCGAGGGCGACAAGGTCGCAGGCCGCGACGTCGGGAGTCTCGAGCTTCTACCCGCGTACGGAGGCCTGACCGCGCGGCTGCCCTTCTGGCTGGACTGGGATGCCTGGGCCGAGATCGAGGATCCCGTCTGGCTGCCCAACGTTCCCAACGGTCCCGCCGTCTACGTGCGCGGCCTCGGCGGCTGGGCGTACACGGTCGGTGTTCCAAAGATCCACTCGGGCAAGTCCGGAAGCCCGCGAACCCGCGCCGTCGACTGGCAGGCGGTGCCCTTCTGCGAAGGAAGCGGCGGCGTGGAGTACCGCTACAAGGACTTCGGCGTATGGGCCGAAATCGGCTATCGCTACTACTTCCTGGAAGGCGGGCGCGATTACTTCGACGTCGATGGCCTGGGCGGCGTGCGCGTGTCGGCCGGCATAAGCTGGTACGGGTTCTAACGCGCCTAGGACGGCGCGCCCGAGGCGCGCGCCGTCACGCGGGTAACGCGCGACGCACCCAATTGCTCTCCCGCCCGAGCAAGGTCACAAAGGTGAGATCGCGCTCGCGGGCATCGAGACTCTCCCGCGTCTTGCGCTTAGCCTCCAGCAGCGCCGCCGGCGCGGCGCGATCGATGATCAAGGGGCCGCGGTGTTTCTTGGGCGGCCTGGGCTTTTTGGGCTGCCTGGATTTCTTGGGCTTCGCCAGCTTCTTGGGCTTCGCCAGCTTCTTGGGCTTCGCGGGCTTCTTGGGTTTCCCGGGCTTCGATCCCTTGGACCGTCGCGCTCCCGCCGTTGCTTTCCCGGCTCGCTTCGCCATGGGTGCTACCTCCCGAGCTGTCGCAGAAGGCTTTTTTGCCACAAAGCCTCTCCCCCGCTTGTCAGGACGCCAGGGCCGGCCGGCAGCAGAAACAAACTCCGCCGCGAAAAAAAACGCGCCGGCAAGGGCGGCAGCCTCAGCGCCTTTGCGTTCCTCGCGCCGCCTTCGATCTAGTCCCTGCGGCCGCCGTCTTGCTTCGCGTCATCGGCTTTCAAGCCGACCGCAATGACGACGGGAACGGTGAAGGCTTTGGCGCGCATCACCGTCAGGCGCAGATCCTTGCCCACGCCTTCGTACTCGATCCAGAGCGCCATCTCGACGAGATCCTTGAGGGCGGCGAGTTTCCTGCCGTTCGCTTCCAGGATCACGTCGCCGGGTTTCAGACCGGCCGTGTCCGCGGGCCCGCCGGGCGCCACCGCGGCGACCGCGACCTGCGGCGAGGCGCCCGCCTGCGAAATCGTGAATCTTGCCCTGATGCAGCCGCGCAAGACGCGCCGCCCCTCCCGGAGATGTTTGGCGACGGCGCCGGCCGCGGACACCGGCAGCACCGTCACCTGCGGCCAGGCGCCGCTCGCCATGGCAAAGCCGCCCGCGGGGGCCGCCGGGCTGCGCACAGGCCTAATGATCCCGAGCAACTCGCCGCCGAGCCCGCAGACGATCCCGCCTTCCTCGCCGGGCACGGCGGGTAGGAGCAGCTCGTAACCGTGGGACGGCGAGTCCTCGCCGCCGAAAAGCGGCGCGCGCACGGTGCCGTAGCGCACGGAGCGCTCAATCCCGAAGGGATTCGCCACGGTGAGAACGCGGGTGCCGTTCTGCGGCACGGCGCCGGCGGCCCACGGAATGCTCGCCGGCGCGCGGGGGTTGCCCTCGCAGCGGATCAGGCACAAGCCCGAGGGCGCGTCGACCCCGAGGAGAGTTCCTTTGCCGGACCACAGATCGTCGTAGGTGACCTCCATGACGCCCTTCGCCCGCGCGAGCAGGTCGGCCAGATCGGGCGCGCAGGTGAGGATCAGATCCTTGTCCAGCACGAAACCGGAAAACCGCGCGTGGGACGTGCGCACGCCGCGGTCCTCGCTCACGATCTGGATGTTGACGACCGTTTTGCCCAGCTCCGCGGCCACGCGGCGCGCGTTGGCGCGGGATCCCTCCGAAGCCGCGAACGCCGCCAACGGCAGCGCCGCCGCGACGATGTTCACGAGAGCCCGCGTCCGCATGGTTACAGCTCGATCTCCTGCTCGATTTCAGGCGCGCCCGCCGGCGCAAGGCCGCCCTCGGAGAAGAAGGGCACTTCCTGAGGAATCGTCGCGTCCGGCTGATCCGCCCCGCCGTGCACGATCCCGTCCCGGGGAACCGCTGGCAGCGCCGGCCCGCCGCCGAAGAACGCCGCCGCCGCGACCACCGTCACCGCCGCGAGGACGAGGGCCGCGAGAGCGTACACGATGGGCCGCAGCCTGAAGCGGCGGCCTCGGGCGGCGGGCGCCGGATTCGCGGTCTCGGCCGCTTCCCGGCCGCCTATCAGAATCTCGCGCTGAATCCCCTGCCAGAAGAAGGGCGGCACCTGGCTCGGCGCCTGCGAGGACGAGAGCGAGGCGAGGCGCTCGCGCTGCCGGCGGCAGGCGTCGGCCTCGGCGCGACACGCCTCGCACCGCCCCATGTGCAGCCTGACCGCATCGGCCTCCCACGGCTCGAGGTCATCGCTCACGAAGAGATCGATCAGATCTCGCACGTCCCGGCAGCCTGCGGCGCGGTCGTTCATGGCGCTGTTCTCCTCTTATCCGGCGCTCGATCCGAAGCGCGCTTCCCACGCCGCCTTGAAAAGCGCTCTACCGCGATGCAGGCGCCAGCGCACGGTGGCGTGGTTGACGTTGAGCACATCCGCGACCTCCTGCGACGGAAGTCCTTCGATATCGCGAAGCACGAGGATCACCCGGTACTGATCCGGAACCGATCCCAGCACTTCCCAAACCCGCTCCTGCTGCTCGGACAGCTCCGCGCGGGCAACCGGGCCGGCTTCGTTCGAGACGGCTTCGGCGACCCGCTCCAGAGCCGCCGCGCCCTTGCGCCGCCTGAGGTTGTCGATCGCGAGGTTGACGACGATCTGATAGAGCCAGGTGCTGAAGCGCTGCCGGTTGTCGTAGCGGTCGATGAAACGATAGACACGGATAAACGCCTCCTGGGCGATATCCTGGGCATCTTCGTGGGACCGAACGACGTTGTAGGCCGTCCAGTAGGCCTTGTTCGTGTGGCGCTCGACCAGAACGCGGAACGCGTCGCCGTCGCCGGCCCTCACCCGCAGGACGAGGTCGCCGTCGGCGAGGCTCTTGTCCCCGAAGCACGGCCGCTTGCCGCGCGGCGGATCACCCACGGGGCCGATCTCCATTGTGCGACAAACCTCTGGCAGCACGCCTAGCTCCGCACGCACGCGCCGCGTTTACAGGGATGCGCGTCCGTTCCTCGCCGCGCTCTCCGTTCATGTATACGCGGGCCCGTCCCGGGATGTTGGCGTGCGGCCGACGATTTCGATTCTACCCCGCCGGGCACGGCGCCGCGCCGCTCGGCGGAAACGCGGGAAGATGCAAGGCTTGTCGTCGCGCGGCCGGGAGCGGCGGGGCTGGCGATCGCAGCCCTGGGACGCGCCCCCCGGCGCTCGATCCCTGCCGCCTACTTGACCATTTTCGTCTTCGCGTCCCTGCCGCGCAGATCCTTGTGGAGCAGCGGCATCTCGAGCTTGTCCTGCATACGCTTCTTCATGAGGCGTCCGACCTTGAACTTGACGGTCGTCTTCGGGGGGACCTCGACTTTGGCCCCGGTACGGGGGTTGCGGGCGACGCGACAGGCCCTGGTCTTGGGCTCGAAAACGCCGAAGTCGCGGAACTCGAGGCGGTTGCCGTGGGCCAGTTCGACGATGATCTCATCCAGGAACGTCTGGATGATGTCCTTCGCGTTGACCTGCTGCAGGCCGGTCTTCTCCGCGATGCGCTGCACAAGTTCGCGCTTGGTGATCGTCTGCATGGCCTTCGCCTCCTATTCTGTTGCGCCCCAATGTCTTAGAACTCGTCTGCGTAATAGCATAGTTTTCGGCCACACGCAAGCAAAAGTTGACTGAATCCGTCTGCCTGCAAGGACTAATGACTCGGGCCCCTCTATCACGAGTGTAGCATCCTCCGGCCGGCTCTTAAGGAAGAACCGCATCCCGGACGAAATACCTTGTATACGGGACCACCAGGCTGGATTCAGGAGTGCGCGATGCTGGACGCCTTGACGCCGGAAGAACTGCAGTTCATTAAAGCCATCGAGAAGTACAAGAAGATCAACAACAAGCACTTCCTGTCCTGGACCGAGGTCCTCAAGGTTATCAACGCCATGGGTTACCGGAGGGTCGCCAAGCCGGAGGCGATCCCGGTGACGACCAGGGGGCGGGTCGGGCAGCCGGTCGCCGAGACGTAGACGCTCGGCCCGCGGCCCCCCGCGGGGCTCGGCCCCGCCGCGTTCCCGCGCCGATCCCTCAGAGCTTCCCCAGCGGCGTCTCGGCGGGGAACGGAAGCACCACCACGTCGGCCTTGGCGACGAGAGCCCTGACGTATTCGTCCTCGGCGCGGCTCTCGACCTGCCGCGTCAACTTCTTCTGGATGTCGCCCTGAACCTCGGCGAAGCTCTTCAGACGGCCGCCGCTGCGCTCGACCACCTGCACGAAATGCGTTCCAAGCACCATCTGAATCCGCGGGCTGACCTCGCCCGGACGCAGTCTAGCCACGACCTGGGGAATGGGCTCCAGCAGGGACTCGATATCGCCGTCGCAGTCGGCGGCCGCACCTTCCCTCCCGCCCCGAGCCCCGAGACGGTAAATGAACTTCCCGGCGCCATCCCGCCCGCGGCGGTCGGACAGGCCCCGGGAAATCATGCGCGCCGCGATCGCCTTGAAATCCTCGCCCCTCGCGAGGGCCTGCTCGATCTCGTCCACCGCCTGCCGGTGCTCGGCGAGCTCGCGCCTGATGTACAAGTGGCGGACCGCGACGAATCCTCCCTCCTGGAACTCCTCGAGGTGCTCGTGGTAGTACCCCCTGACGAGAGCCGGCGAGAAAAAATTCGGCTCCCAGACGAACTTCTGGAAGAGGCGGCCGATGGTCACGCGCGCCCGCAACTCCTCGCGCCACATCTTCTCGCTGAAGCCGGTCTTCTCCTCCGTGGCATGCCAGTAATCCTCCAGCGTCGTCAGGTTCTCGCCCAGCAGATTCATGCGCTCCATGTCGCGCTCGGCGTACCTTTCAACCTCGCGCGCGTCGACCTTGATGTCCTCCTCCGCCGCCCGGGCCAGCAGCACCGCGCGCTCGATGAGGTCGGTGCGCGCCTTGTCCAGCAGATCGCGCGCGTAGGCGCGGAACTGCTCCTCGGACTGCAGCGTGCGGATGTACTCCAGCTCCCGCCCCACGCGCACCCAGAGCTCCTCGAACGTGATCAGCTTCCCGTTGACCACGGCGACAACCGCCGATCCGCGGCGCACGCCGCCGGGAATGGCCGCGGCGGCCTCGCCGGCGCCGCGCACCGCTCCGCCCGCGCACGCCAGCGCCGCCAGCGCCGCCCCCGCCAATCCGCGTCTGCAAACGTCTTTCATGCCGCCAGGTCTCCCGTCCACTCCAAGAACACCCGAAACGCCGCCATGTCGTTCGGGGCTTCCTCTTCCAGCATGTACGCGTCCGCGTCGAGGCGCCGCACGGGCACGGGGCTCCCCGCCAGGCGCTCGGGCGAAAAGCCGGCGCCGGCGCGAAACACCGGGCGGCTTTCCTCCCGGCTCACCGCGCGGATCCGCATGTCGCTTAGTCTAATGCGCAGGCGCTGCACATCAAGCAGCAGCCGGGCGCCGCGCGCCGCCGCGCCGAAGCGGTCCTCGAGCTTCCGCGCCTCGGCTTCCAGTGCTCCCTCGCTGGCGGCCGACGCGATCCGCCGGTAGATCTCGATCCGGTCGACGCCCGGCGGGATCATCTCGGCCGGCAGGTGCGCGGGCACATCGAGGCTGATCGCCACGTCGCGGAGCTCCGGCGCCGCCGCGCGCCCCAGCTCCGCCACGGCGCGCTTGAGAAGCCGGCAGTACATGTCGTACCCGACCTCCGCGATGTGCCCGCTCTGCTCGGCGCCCAGGATGTTGCCCGAGCCCCGCAGCTCGAGGTCCCGCAGCGCCAACTGAAACCCGGCCCCCAGGTCGCTGGCCTCCTCGATGGCCCGGAGCCGCTTCTCGCCGTCCGGCGCGACGCGCCGATTCTCGGGGAGCAGGAAGTACGCATAGGCCTGGTGCCGGGAGCGGCCGACGCGGCCGCGAAGCTGGTGCAGGTCGGCCAAGCCGTACATGTCGGCGTCGCTCACGAAGATCGTGTTGACGCTGGGGATGTCCAGGCCCGATTCGATGATCGTCGTCGAGATCAGAACTTCGATCTCGCGCCGGAGGAAACGCCGCATCGCGCCGGCCAGCTCCTTTTCCGGCATCCGCCCGTGCGCGATTGCCATGCGCGCCTCGGGCACGATCCGCTCCAGGCGGCTCTTCAGCCCGCGCAGCCCCCCAATCCGGTTATGGACGAAGTACACCTGGCCATCGCGGTCGAGCTCGCGCAGGATGCTCTCCCGCACCCGGTCCGGGTCGAAGCGGCAGCACTCGGTCCTGATGGCCGCCCGGCCCTCGGGCGGCGTCGTGAGGTTGGAGATGTCGCGCAAGCCGAGGAGCGCCATGTGCAGCGTGCGCGGTATCGGCGTCGCGGTCATGGTGAGCACATCGACCACGGCGCGCATGCGCTTGAACCGCTCCTTGTGCCCGACGCCGAAGCGCTGCTCTTCGTCGATGATCACCAGGCCGAGGTTCGCGAAGGCCACATCGGCGCTCAGGAGCCGGTGCGTCCCGATCACGATGTCGATCCGTCCGGCCTTCAGGCCCGCGACGATCTCGTCCTGCTCCTTCTTCGTCCTGAAGCGGCTCAAGACCGCGATCGACACCGGAAACCCCGAGAGCCGGTCGCGGAAGGTCTCGTAGTGCTGCTCGGCCAGCACGGTGGTCGGCACCAGCACCGCGACCTGCGTCGCGCCGCAGACGGCCTTGAAGGCCGCGCGGATGGCCACCTCGGTTTTGCCGTAGCCCACATCGCCGCACAGCAGCCGGTCCATGCAGCGGCTGCTCTCCATGTCCGCCTTCACCAGCTTGACCGCATCGAGCTGGTCCGGCGTCTCGTCAAAGGGGAAGGTGGCCTCGAGCTGCCGCTGCCACTCGTCGTCGGGCGGGAACGCGCGGCCCGGGTTGCTCGTGCGCTTGGCCTGGATCGCGAGCATCTCCGCCGCCATGTCGGTGACGGCCTGCCCCACGGCCGCGCAGCGCCGCCGCCAGCTCGCGCCGTTGAGCCGGTCCAGCGGCGTCGGCCGGTCGCTGGAGCCCACGTACTTGGCCACCAGATCGGTCTTGGACGCCGGCACGAAGAGCTTGACGCCGTCGCGGTATTCGATGGCCAGGTACTCGCGCTCCGCGCCGTCCCGCACGGACCACTCCGTGCCCAGAAAGCGGCCGATGCCGTGGGCGGCATGGACGACGAGGTCGCCGGGTTGGATCGCGAAGAAACCGCGGCCGGCGGCGGCCACGCCTTCGAAGGGAGCCGATCGGCGGATGTGCCGCCGGCCCAGGATCTCGCGGCTGGAGAGCACGGCCGCGCCGGGGCCCAGCATGAACCCTTCGCGCAGGTCGCCGAGGGCGAACTCCAGGCTCGGCCCCTCGACCAGGCCGTTATCGCCGAACAAGCTTCGGAGCTTGTCCCGCTCGCCCTCGTTGGAACAGAAAACGATGTAGGTCCAGCCCAGGCCGAGGTACCCCTTGATCAAGGCGCAGGTGGCCTCGATGGAGGCGCCCAGCGGCGCGCGCCGCGCAAAGGGCAGTTCGCCCGACGCCTCCGGCGGCGTCAGGCGCGCGAGCTTGAGGCGCGGGCGATCGAGCAGCGCGTCGATGCCGCGCGCGGCGCGCGCGCCGGGCAGGCCGGCGTGAAGCCCGAGCCTATAGGCCTTGTCGCGAATCTCGCCTTCCTCCACGCACCCCAAAACGACGCCGTCGGGCAGGTAAGCGAGCACGGTTCGCTCCGGCGGGACGAGCACCGCGCCCGTGGGCGGCGCGCACAGCACCAGATCGGCGGAGGGCAACGCGCCCGTGGAAACCTGCGTGGTCGGATCGAACTCCCTGATGCCCGCCGCGCGGTCGCCATCGAGTTCGATCCTGACGGGCCGCTCGCGGCCGTAGGGAAACACATCGAGAATGCCGCCCCGGCGGGCGAAATCGCCCGGCCGCTCCACCTGCGGGAGGCGGGTGAAGCCCGCGCCGGCCAGAGCCGCGGCGAGTTCGTCGGGATCGAGCGCCGCGCCCAGCGCGATGGCGCGCACGCCCCGGGCCAAGTCCGCGGGCGCGGGCGTCTCCTCGACGACGGCCTGGACCGGCGCGACGGCAAGGAGACGCTCGCGGCGCTCAAGCAGCAGCCGGCAGGCCCTCAGGCGGAGCGAAACCGCCGCCGGGTCGGGCTTCTCGGCGGAGAGCCGCTCGGTGGCGGGAAAGAACACGATCGTCGCGCCGTCCGGCGCGAAGGCGCGCAGCGCCGCGTGGATGTCCTCGGCCTCGTTCTGAGTCGCGGTGATGAGGAATCCAGGGCGGCCTTCCTCGGCCAGACGCGCGAAGAGCAGCGCCGCGCCGCACGGCGTCGCGCCGCCCAGAACCCGCGTCGCGGCCTTGTCGGCGACATGCGGCCACGCGGTCAGGCCGGCAACGCGTTCGCGGAGTTGACAGACCGCGTCAGTCGTTCGCCGCGGATCCGTCGGCACGTTCAGCCCCCTCCCGCGCGGCGCCGGCCAACTCGCGCTCAAGCGCCTTGAGCGCCCGGCGCGCCGCCTGCTGCTCGGCATCCTTCTTGCTCTTGCCCGAGCCCGCCGGGTACTGCGCGCGGCCGATGACCGCGGCGATCTCGAAGGACTTGCGGTGATCCGGGCCGGTCTGCCTGAGCACGCGGTACGACGGCGTGATCCCGCGCTCTTTCTGCGCGAGCTGCTGCAGGAGCGACTTATAATTCTTCGTGTGCCGATCGTCGCACACGGCCAGGATCTGGTGGTACAGGTTGCGGACGACGAAGCGGCGGGCCTCCTCCAGACCGCCGTCCAGGTAGATGGCGGCGACCACCGCCTCGAAGACGTTCGCAAGAAGCGAGGGCGGCATCTCGTGGCGCTTGCCCATGCCCTTGCCCACGCAGTAGCTGCGGTCCAGGCCCAGCCGCCGGCTTTCGCCGGCGAGCGTCACCGTGCTCACCACCACGGACTTGATCTGGGTCAGGTCGCCCTCGTCGCCATCCTCCAGGAAGTTGAACAGGAACTCGGACACCGCCAAGCCGAGCACCGAGTCCCCCAGAAACTCGAGGCGCTCGTTTGAGGGCAGATCCGCGTTTTGCGACGAGGCGTGGGTCAAGGCGTGCAGGAGCAGCGTCGGCCCCTTGAAAACGTAACCGATCGCCTGCTCGCATTCGCGCACGCGCTCCAGGTCCTGCTTGCTCAACTCGGCTGCTGCGGTCATGGCTCCGTGTCGCTCACTTTGTTATCGGCCGCGGAACGTCACCGGCCCAGGCCGGCGAGGCTCCCACAGGCTATAATACCCCGCATGCAACCGCCCGCATCCTCTCCGCCGTGCATGCCCTGGAGCCTGAAGCTGCCCATCGCGTTCCTCTTCTTCACGGCCCTGGGGAAGCTCGCGCTCGCCCTCTGGACGTGCGCCCGGGCGGAGTCCGTCACGCAGCGGGTGGTGATCGACGCGGTCCTGCACGGCCTCCTCGGCCTCATCGCGCTCCTCCTGGCGATCCACCTGCTCCTGCGCCTGCCCTTGGGCCGCGCCTTCGCCGTCGCGTTCTTCTGCGCCCTGCCGCTTTTCAAGGCGCTGCGCTACGCCTTGACCCCCCTCGCGTGGCACGTCGCCGGCATTCACCGCTTCCAGGACATCGCCGCGGCCGCCGCGCTAATCGGCCTCGCCTTCGTGCTGCTCAGACAGGACGCCGGCGCGTACCTCTCCCAGACCCCCGACAAGCCGCCGCCGCGGGAAACCTCCTGAGCCGGCCGCGGCGCGCGCCCGCCGCGCGGGAATCAGCCCCCGAAGACATTCTCGGCCCAGATCAGCTCCAAGGGCCGGAAAAGCCGCCGCGGATCGCCGGCGACCACCACGATGTCGAAGCGCTGCGGGGTGTTCACGGGGAGGGAAAAGGCGGCCAGATACGCATCGGCCGCGTCCCTCAGGCGCGCCTCCTTGGCGGCATCGACACGCTCCCAAGCCGAGCCGGGCCGGGAGCGGCTGGTCTTGACCTCGACGAAAACCAGCGTTCCGGCGGCATCCACCGCGACGATGTCGAGTTCCCCGCGGCGGCCGCGCCAGTTGCGCGCGACAACATGCAGCCCGTGGCAGCGCAGGTGGGCGGCGGCGGCCAACTCGCCCGCGCGCCCCAGGTCGCCCGCGGTCAACGCGCGCAGCCACACCCAGGCACGGACGACCCACGGAAGACGCGCGCGAGGCATGGGCTCGCGGCCGGCGCTATTCCTCGCCGTGGAGAAGGTCGGCCTTGGTCTCGGGCTGCCGCGCCGCTGCGGCGGCCTTGGGTCCGACGCGGCTCTCCTTGACCTTCACGGCTTTGCCGACCCGGTCGCGCAGGTAGTACAGCTTGGCCCTGCGCACCCGGCCGCGGCGCTTCACGCGGACATCGACCAGGCGCGGCGAGTTCATGGGAAACACGCGCTCGACGCCCTCTCCGGACACGATGCGCCGGACCGTGAAAGCCTCCCTGACGGCGCCGCGCTTGCGGGCGATCACGGTGCCGCTGAAGATCTGGACGCGCTCCTTGTCGCCTTCGCGGATCATGCAGTGGACGTCGACCACGTCGCCCACGTCGAAGTCGAACTTCTTCGCCCGGACAAGTTCCTTCTCAAGATCGCTGATGAGCAGCTTCGTCACTGTGTGCCTCCGTCGCGCGTCGCGCGCAATTGTGCCAGGAGATCGGATCGGCGGCCCCGGGTGCGCGCGGCCGCCTGCTCGGCGCGCCACCGCGCGACCTTGCCGTGATCGCCCGAGAGAAGAACTTCCGGCACCGTCATGCCTCGAAACACGGGCGGCCGGGTGTAGTGCGGGTGCTCGAGCCCCCCGCACATGAAGGAGTCCTCCGCCGCCGCCCGGGAATCGCCCAGGGCGCCGGGCAGGAGTCTCAGCACTCCCTCGATCAGCACCATGGCCGCCACCTCGCCGCCGTTGATCACGTAATCGCCGATGGATACTTCCTCGAAACCGAGGCCGATCCTGATGCGTTCATCGAAGCCCTCGTACCGCCCGCACAGGAGCACGATGCGCTCAGCCCGCGCCAGTTCGCACAGAAAAGCCTGGGTCAGGGGCGTGCCCTGCGGGGTCAACATGATTCTCCGCAGGCCCTCGCGGGGCTCCGCGGCATCGACGGCCGCGACCGCGTCGAACACCGGCTCCGGGCGCAGCACCATGCCGGGCCCGCCGCCGTACGGGGCGTCGTCCACCGCCCCGTGCCGGTTGACGGCGTGCTCGCGCCAGTCGACGAAGCGCAGCTCGATCAGCCCCCGGTCGATCGCCCGCTTCAGGATGCTCTCCTGCGTGAACCCCTGAAAGATCCCGGGGAACAGAGTGAGGGTATCGATCCTCAGCCCCGCCACGGCGCGCGACCTCCCACGCCGCGCCTACTTCTTCTCCTCCTTCGGAGAAGACTTCCGGCGCTTGCGTTTGCTCTTGACCGGGAACGTCACCGCCTGCTTGCGCAGGATGCTGCGCACGGTGAACGACGGCTGCGCGCCCACCTTCAGCCAGTACTCGGCGCGCTCCTTGTCGACCACGGTGGCTTTCCCGGCGTCCTTAACCAGCGGATCGTAGTGCCCGATGACCTCGATGGTCGCGCCGCCGCGCGGCTTCCGGCCGTCCATGACGGCCAACCGGTAGAAAGGCCGGTTCTTGCGTCCCATGCGCTTCAGGCGTAGCTTCACCGCCATTGTGTCGTGACCTCCCGGATACCGACGAGTCGGCTGCCAATCAGGAATCGGTTGAAAAAGAACCCTCATTATACTAAAACCAGGGGAAACGACAACTGCTCTTCCGGCATGGAGGAAAATTTGGCCGCCCGCGCCTTCGTCGCCACCGAGCTTTACGGCGCCGCCGCCCCGGCGGACCCTGCCGGGCGGGTTTACCACGGCGACAACCTCGCCGTCCTCGATGCCTTGGCCGGGAAACGCTCGGGCGGCATCGATTTCATTTACATCGACCCCCCCTTCTGCACCGGCAATCATTACCACGTCCTCAGGATCGCGGCCGACGAAGGCGGGCGGCAGAAGCTCGACCGCCCGGGCGCCTACACCGACCGTTTCGCGGGGGGCCTGGACGGCTACATCGATTTCCTGGCTCCCCGCATTGCCCGCATGCGGGACCTCCTCGCCCCCTCGGGCAGCCTCGTCGTTCACGTCGACTGGCGCGCCGCAAGTTGCGTGCGGCTGCTCCTGGACCGGATCTTCGGGCCGGACCGCCTGATGAACGAGATCATCTGGTTCAAGGGGTTCCGCGGAACGCGCATCCGCCGCGCCTTCCAGCATTCCCACGACACCCTCTGGTGGTACACGAAAGGCGGCGACTATTACTGGTCGCAGAGCTGCGAGGCCTATCGCGACCGGTCCATGTCCCGCTACAACAAGGTCGACGAGGAAGGCCGGCGCTACGCGCTGATCAAACGCCGGCGCCACGACGGCACGATCTACTACGGGAAGACGTACCCTCAGGGCAAGTGGCGCAACGATGTCCTGGCCGACATTCCGACCATGGCGGCCACGGCGCCCGAGCGCACCGGGTACCCGACTCAGAAGCCGCGCAAGCTGCTCGACGTTTTGATCGCGAGCCTGTGCCCGCCGGGCGGGCTCGTCGCCGATTTTTTCTGCGGGTCGGGAACGACGCTGGTCGCGGCGGCGGCCGGCGGGCGGCGCTTCATCGGCGCGGACCAGAGCCCGGTGGCGCTCAACTTCACGCGGAAGCGCCTGGCATGCTCGTCGCCCGAGGTTTCCTTCGCGGTGATGCGGCCCCGGCGCGCCGCGCCGCGCGCCGGCGCGCCCGGCGCCGTCGTCCGGACGCCGGCCGGGACGCTCCGGCGGACCGGCCCCGCGGGCGAGACCCTCGACTTCTGGGCCGCCGGCCCCGCGGCGCACGGAGTTTTCCGGCCCGCCTGGCGCGCGGCGGCGAGCGGAAAGAAGACGCTTCCCGCCGAAAGCCCCCCTCTGGCCGAAACGGGTGCTATCATGGTGCTTCTCGCCGGCCCCGACGGCCGCGAGATCTGGTCCCTGGTCTGAGCCGTGAAGAAGGCCGACGACACGCCCATGATGCAGCAGTACTGGAGCGCCAAGAAGCGCCATCCGGGCGAACTGCTCTTTTTCCGCATGGGCGACTTCTACGAGATGTTCCACGACGACGCCAAGGAGGCCGCGCGCATCCTGGGAATCGCCCTCACGAGCCGCAACAAGGGGCCCGATGCCATCCCCATGGCGGGCGTGCCCGTCAGGAGCGTCAAGCACTACCTGGGGCGCCTGCTGGCCGCCGGCAAGCGCGTGGCGATCTGCGAGCAGCTCGAGGACCCCGCCACGGCGAAGGGCCTGGTCGACCGCGACGTCGTCAGGATCGTCACGCCCGGCACGCTGACCGATGAGGACTGCCTGGATGAGCGCAGCCACCTCTACCTCCTCGCGGTCTCGCCGCGGCCCCGCGAGACCGGCATCGCCTGGGTCGACCTGTCGACGGGCGACTTCCTGGTCCACGCCGGCCGCGACCAAGCCGCGGTCGCCGCCGAGATCGACCGCATCGGTCCGGCCGAATGCCTGGTGCCCGAGGGCCTCTGGCGCGAGGGGACGCTGCCGCTCCTCGGCGCGCTCAAAGCGCGCCGCTGCTCCATCACGCCGTCGCCGGACTGGAATTTCGGCGTCGAGGCGGCCGAGCGCCGGTTGAAGGAGCACTTCGAGACGGCTTCGCTCGAAGGCTTCGGCCTGGAGCGCGCCGGGCCCGCCGTCGAGGCGGCGGGGGCGCTCCTGCGGTACCTCTACGAGACGCAGCGGCACGAACTCAAACACATAACGACGCTGCGCGTTCACCACGCCGGACGGTTCCTCCGGATGAACGAGCGCACCCGCAACGCTCTGGAGATCGCGCGCAACGCGCGCGGCGGCCCGGAGGGCACCCTCATCGCGCACCTCGACGCGACCGCGACCGCCATGGGCGCGCGGCTTCTCAGGGCGTGGATCATGGCGCCGCTCGCCGACGTCGAGGCTATCGACGAACGACTCGATGCGGTCCAGGACCTGCACGAGCGCCGCGACGCGCGGCACGCCCTCAGGGAGCAGCTTCTCGATGTTGCCGATCTGGAGCGGCTCGCGGGGCGCGTCGCGCTCGGATCGGCGCACGGCCGGGATCTGGCCGCCATCGGGCGGTCGCTCGGCTGCGTTCCGGACCTAGCGGAAACCCTCGGAACCGCCGCGGCGCCCCGGATCGCGCAACTGCGCGCGGGGCTCGGGGACTTCGCCGATCTGTGCGGCGAGATCGCGCGCGTCCTCATCGACGAACCGCCCTTCACGGTCCACGAAGGCGGGCTTATCAAGGACGGCGTGTCGGCGGAGCTCGACGAGCTGCGGGAGCTGGCGAGGGAGAGCGGAACGTGGCTGGCGAATTTCCAGCGCCGCCAGATCGAGCGCACGGGCATCGCGAACCTCAAGGTCGGCTTCCAGCGCGTCTTCGGCTACTACATCGAGGTCACGCGCGCCCAGGCCGAGCGCGTGCCCGCCGACTTCTCCCGCACGCAGACCCTCAAGAACTGCGAGCGCTACACGACGCCGGAGCTCAAGAGCTACGAGGGCCGAATCCTGAACGCGCAGGAACGGATCGCGGACTTGGAGTACGCCCTTTTCGCCGCCCTCAGGGACCGGGTCGCCGCCGAGATCCCGCGCATTCAGGCCACGGCGCGGGCGATCGCCGAGCTGGACGTCCTGGGAACCTTCGCGCACCTGGCGGCGCTGCACGGCTACGTGCGGCCGGTCCTGACGGAGGAGAAGGTCCTGCGGGTGACGGACAGCCGCCACCCGGTGATCGAGCAGGCTCTCGCGGACGGGGCCTTCGTTCCGAACGACGTGCGCATGGAGGCCGAGGCGCCGGTCGCGATCATCACGGGGCCCAACATGGCCGGCAAGTCCACTTACATCCGCCAGGCCGCGCTCCTCGTCCTCATGGCGCAGGCGGGGTGCTTCGTGCCGGCCCGATCGGCGGAGATCGGCCGCGTCGACCAGATCTTCGCCCGCGTGGGGGCGGCGGACGACATCTTCCACGGCCGCAGCACCTTCATGGTGGAAATGATCGAGACGGCCGGCATTCTCAACTCGGCGACGGAACGGAGCCTGATCATTCTCGACGAGGTCGGCCGCGGGACGAGCACTTTCGACGGCATGAGCATCGCCTGGGCGGTGACCGAGCACATCTACGAGCGCATCAAAGCGCGCACGTTCTTCGCGACGCACTACCACGAGCTGACGGAGCTGGCGCTCCTGCACCCCGGGATCCGCAACCTCAACGTGGCGGTCAAGGAGCACCGCGACGAAATCGTGTTCCTGCGGAAGATCCTCGACGGCGCCACGGACAAGTCCTACGGCCTGCAGGTGGCGCGCCTGGCGGCGCTGCCCCGCGGCGTCCTGGAGCGCGCCCGGGAGATTCTCGCCAACCTGGAGCGCCAGGCGGTGAGCCCGAACGACACGCCCTCCTTCGCTCCGCCGAAGGGCTCCCGCAAGCAGTACGTTCAGCTCGATCTCTTCACCGACCGGCGGGAGGAGTTCCTGAAGAAACTGGCGAAGCTCGACCTGGACGCCCTGCCCCCGATCGAGGCCCTGAAGCTCCTGGCCGAACTCAGGCACTACGTGATGTGAAAGGCGGCGAGGCGCCGGGCGCCAAGGGCCGCGACGGCTCAGCTTCGCCTGGCCACCGGCAACCCGCGCCCTTTTCTCCCGCGAGCCCGGAACGGGGTCGCGGCCTTGGCGCCCCGCGGACCGCGGGAAATCCTGCGGCGGGCGCACTGTGGGCGGCCGGCGGCGCCGGTCCGGCCCCCACCGACGGATTCCGGCGCACAAGGCGGCCGCCGTCCTCCGCGGGACCGCCCCGCGCGCGCGCTTTCTCCACCCGTCCGCCAGGCCTCCCGCCCAGCCGCCTGCTCCCGCCCCCCCTGATTCTGCAGCGCTGTTTCTCCACCGATTTCGGCGGAGAGAGGCTTTTACGACGGCCCTGAAGGGGATAGAATCGCATTCTCGGCGGGCCTTCCCGGAGAACGCCCCGCGCAAACACCGTGGAAGGGCGCGCGCGTATCAAAAAAGGCAGCGGATAGTGCAGTCCCGTTCAACTCGACCGGTGTAAGGAGAGGTAGGTTATGACTCGCAAACTCGGGAAGGTATCCAGGCGCGGATTCATGGGCACGGTGGCGAGCGCCGGCGTCGGCGCCATGATCGCCCCTTCGCTCACGGCCGGAACCGGCGCCAACGAGACGATCAACGTGGGCTTCATCGGCATGGGCGGCCGGGGCAGTCACCTTCTGGACGAAACGCTCAAGCTCGCCGACCGGAGGGTCAAGCCCGTCGCCGTCTGCGATGTCTACCAGGTCAGGCTCAAGTCCGCCCAGGAAAAGGCCAAGCTCCCCGACGCCGCCGCCTACGCCGACTTCCGCAAGCTTCTCGCCCAGAGCGGCCTGGATGCCGTCGTCATCGCGTCGCCCGACCACTGGCACGCGCCCATGGCCCTGGCGGCCATCGAGGCCGGCAAGGACGTCTACCTGGAGAAGCCCTTCACGCACACCTACAAGGAGGCCCAGCAGGTCAAGGACGCCGCCGAGAAGGACAAGCGCGTCGTTCAGATCGGCGTCAACTCCTGCTCCGAGACCCTTTGGCGCGACGCCTACCAGCTCATCGAGGCCGGCAAGATCGGCAAGGTCCTCCTGACGACGGCCCACCACTCGCGCAACAGCAAGGCCGGCGAGTGGAACTACGACATCGACAAGGCCGCCGACCCCAACAAGAACCTCGACTGGCCCGGTTTCCTGGGCTCGGCGCCCAAGACCTCGTGGTCGCCCGAGCGTTTCTTCCGGTGGCGCAAGTACTGGGACTATTCGGGCGGCATCGCGTCGGATCTTTTCTTCCACCAGCTCACGCACCTCATGGTGGCGCTGGACGGCGACTCGCCCGAGTTCCCCCGCCGCGTGAGCGCCCTCGGCGGAATTTACCAATTCTGGGACCGCGAGGTGCCGGACACCTTCTCCGTTCAGATCGACTACCCCTCGAACCACACGGTCATCCTGATGGCGTCCATGGCCAACGACTTCGGCATCCCCGAGGCGATCCGGGGCCACGAGGGCACCATCGTCTTCGACCGCGACCAGCTCACCCTCCAGTACCAGAAGGGCATTGTCGGCGACCGCGAGGCCGTCACGGTTCACAACCAGCGCACGGGCGGCGCCCTGGAGCACCTCGAGAACTTCTACGCCTGCATGCGCGACCGCAAGAAACCGGCGTGCGACGTGGAACTCGCCTACAAGATCCAGGTCGCCGTCGACATGATGGTCATGTCGTTCCGCGAGGGCAAGACCGCCTACTGGAACCGGCGCAAGGAGGAGATCGGCTTCTAGCGCCGCCGCCCGGCAGGAGGCCGAGACGGATCTCCCCGCCCGGGAGGTCGTCGAGCCGAGCCGGGAGGAGATCGTCAAGGCCTGGGCGCCTTCCTCCGCGCGCGCCGCGATGACCACCGCGGCGCGCCGCCGGGGGCGTTCAGGGAGGCCGGACGCAAGTCGTGACCGAGGTCGAGAACGCCCGCGAGCTTCCGGCGAAATGGGGCGGCGGCGTGCTCCCCGACGGCCTGCTGGAGCTGCTGCGCCGGGTGCTCTTCTACGGCATCACGTCGAGAGCGTCCGGGACCTGGCGCGCCTGATGGGCTTGAAGGCGCTCGTCGAGGGCAAGGAGATGCGCGCGAGCGCCTGGAAGCCATCCCTCCGCGGCGAATTAGGTTGAAAAGCGGCGCCGTCCGCGCGACTATAGCGGGGAGAGACCCGTCGTGGGGTCGCGCTCTTTGAGAGGTGGCGTATGCATTCACAAGGCCGTTGCCGCCGCGGGCGCGCGTCGCTGGTCGCGGCGTCCCTTCTCGCCGTCGTCGTGTGCGCGGTGCTGCTGCGCATCCTTTTCTGGGGCGATTCCGGGGCTCCGTCCGAGAAGAGCGCGCCTCCGGCGCCGGCCGCGCCCTCGGAAGCGGTTGCCACGGCCGGGAGCGGCGATGCGACCGGCGCGCCGGCCGCGCCCGATGCGGCCGCGCCCGGCGGGGAGGGCGCGCAGCGCGCGCGCGTCTTCGGCACGGTGTCCGACAAGGACGGAACGCCGCTCGGCGCCATGCGCGTGCGCTGGGTGCCGGCGCCCGCGACAACGCTGAAGCTTTGGAGCCACGATGCGAACGCCTTCGGGGAGACCGGCGGCACGGAGCGCATTCTCGCTGCGGAGGTCCGAGCGGCGCTCGTCAAAAGCCTAGCGGCGACGACGGGCGATGACGGCGCCTACGAGCTCGAGATCCCCGAAGCCGAGTCCCGTGGCTCCATCATCGTCGCTGGCGCGGGATACGAAACTCAAGTCAAGGAAGTCGCGGCGTCGGTTGAGAAGGAAGCGCCCGTCGCCGGCGCTCCGCCTGACTTCGCGGCGGCGCCCGCGCCCCGGGAATTCGAGGTGAGTTTCGTGCTCGAGCCGGGGGGCGCGATCTCCGGCACGGTGCTCGACCGCGAGACGCGCGCGCCGGCCGCCGGCATGATCGTCTTCGCGAGCGTTCTCGATCCGCAGGCGTCGCCCATGACGGCCTTCGTGCGGTCCGATGCGCCCTTCGCCGTCGTGGGCGCCGATGGCGCCTACGCGCTCCAAGGCCTGCCGCTCGGCGAGTACCGCGCGCTGCCGCGCTCGGGCGACTCCGAGTACGTGTCGGTCGGCTGGAAGGACGGCCGGCGCGTGGTGCTGGGAAAGGGCGCCGAGGCCGCGGGGGTCGATTTCCTCGTGAGCCGCGGCGGCGCGATCTTCGGAGTCGTGTCCGGCTCGGACCAGCAGGCCCTTGCGGGCGTTCGCGTGCGTGTCATGCCCGCCGATATCATGTCGACCGTCTTCCAGGACGGCGTCGCGGCGCTCATGGAGTTCGACAAGCATTGGCGCCGAACGGGCGACGACGGAGCGTACGAATACCGCGGCCTGCCGCTTGACAAGGAATACCGCATCTCGGCGGAGAAGGAAGGGTTCGCACGGCTAGTCTCCGAGGGCGTCGCGCTCAGCGCCGCGCGCCCGCGGGCCGAGGTCAATCTGCTTCTGACGGAAGGGTGCCGGATCTCGGGCCTGGTGACGCACCCCGACGAAACGGTGGCGCCGGGGGTCGCGGTCTATTTGACATGCAACTTCGCCGAGCTTGCCTCGGGCGAGGAAACAGGCAAAACGACGGTCACGGACGAGGCCGGCGCCTTCGCGTTCGAACACCTCGGCGCCGGCGAGCGGCAGTTGAGCGTGGCCCCCCCCGCGCCCTTCGCGTCACAGTCGCAGGAGCGCACGAAATCCGTCATCCTGGACGGCGTCACGGATGTGACCGGCGTGGTTCTCGTCATCGAGAAGACCGCCGGGGAGACGGCGCTCGCCGGCGTGGTGCTCGACACCTGGGGCGCTCCGATCGAGGACGCGCAGGTCTCGGCGTCGCACGTGCGGAACCTGGGGTCCGTGCCATCGATCGGCCAGGCGTCCGCTCTCACGAACGCGGAGGGGAAGTTCGTGCTGAACGGCCTCGAGGGAGAGAGCTTCAAGCTCAGGGCGTCCAAACCGGGCTACTCCTCCGCGACCGCGCCGGACGTTCCCGCCGGGACGCAGACCGTCGAACTCAGGCTCGCCAAGCACGGCCGGATCAGCGGCAGGATCGTTACCGGCGCCGGCGAGGCGCCCGGCGCGGTCGGGAAGGTGTTCGCGCGGCCCATCGCGAAAGCTTCCCTCTTGGAAAGCCTTCAAGAGATTCAGACCATGTTTGCGGGCGGCCGGGGCGAAGATACCACCGAAACGCGTGAAGACGGGAGCTACAGCGTCTCGGCGCCGGTCGGGAAGGTCGCGGTCCAGGCCAGGGTGCCGGGGTTTGCGCCCGGCTGCTCCGACACGATCGAGGTCGTCGCGGGCCAGGACTACCAAGGCGTGAAGATCGTCGTCACCGCCGGCGCCGTCGTGCGCGGCCGCGTGACGTTGGGAGACGGCGCGCCCGTCGAGGGCGCGGCGGTCCGTGTCGAACGGAAGGGGGACGATGACGGGAACGCGCTGCTCAAGAAGCTGCTTCCGCAGTTTTTCGATGTCGAGGCGCCCGAGGGCTCTAGCGACGCCGGCGGCGGTTTCCTCGTCGAGCACCTCGCCGAAGGCGAGTACCTGGTGAGCGCCGTTCACGCCCGGTTCGCGCCGTCGGAAGCCGTGCCGGTGGCGCTGTCGCGGGATCAGGTGAGCGCGCCGATCACGCTGGTTCTCCGGCGCGGCGGCGTCATCGAGGGCGTGACGACCGAAGGCGGCGCGCCGAAGGCGGCCGCGTTGGCGCAGATCGTGAGCGTGAGCGCCGCGGCCAAGCAGAGTATGACCGATGGGAGCGGGAAGTTTCGGTTCGAGAATCTCATCCCTGGGCGGTACACGGTCGTCATCGTGGATCTCGCGGCCGCGCAGAAGGGCAAGTTCAGCGTGAAGACGCGCACCGTCGCGGTCGAGGACGGGCAGACGAGCGGCATCGAGGTCGAGTTCGGGAAGGGCTTCAAGGTGTTCGGCAAGGTCAAGGGGTTGCCGGCCGGGCCCGTCCGCGTGCTCACGCTGCGCCGGCCGGGGGGGCCGGCGCCCGAGGACGTCGCGGTCACGGATGTCGCGGCTTCCCTGGAGGCCTCCGCGTATCAGGTCGGCGTGGGCATGGTGACCCAGGATGACGCCTACGAGATCGCCGACATCGACCCCGGCGCCTACATTCTCGAGGCCCCGAGGATGCCCGCCGATCCGACCGACTTGGAAGCCTACGCGCAGATGGAGGACCGCAAGCCGCTCTACCGCGCGGAGATCACCGTCGAGGATCGGGACCTGCGGCACGATGTAGAGATCCGGTGACGACGCCGCGCGGCGCCCCCACGCCGGCGCCTGCGTGGCGGCGCTCACGGCTGCTGCGCATGCCGGTCTCGACGACGCATTCGATCGCCGGCTCCATCATGGGAGTCGGCGCCGCCAAGAGCGTCTCGGCCGTCCGCTGGGGCGTCTCGGCGCGCATCCTCTGGGCCTGGGTGCTCACGATCCCGTGCAGCGCCGTGATCGCCGTCGGTTCCTATCTCGTCATGAAGGCGCTGGGGCCGACTTAGCTCGTCGCCGTGCGCTGCACCGGCGCCCCTGAGCCCCGGTGTGCCTACTTGACCTCGCCCGCCCCTTCCTCGATCACCATGCGGCGATCGACGGGCAGCCCGCAGAATACCTCGCGTTGACCGTTCGGCCACGTGACCGCGCGCCCACCCACGCCGCCGCGCCGAGCCCGGAGTGGATGCGGCGATCGCACTGCGAGAGATACGTGACGCCGCTGTGGACGAGCGCCCGCTGCTTCCTGCCGCCCGCTTCAATCGTCACGCTCGTGCCGAGCGCATCGCGCGTGCCGTTGCGGCACCGCATCGGAAAGGTGACCCCGTGCCCGCCGCGCGCCTCGCTGCGCAGAACGACCACCGTGCCGGCCAAGCGGCTGATCACCACGCCGGGACGATGTCGACCCAGCCGTCGTCGTCCATGTCGTAGCAGACGGTGTTCATACCCTTGCCGTCCGGGCGCAGGACGCCGGCCTCCTTGGTCACATCCCGGAAGGCGCCGTCGCCGTTGTTGCGATACAGATGGCTTGCCGCCCCCTTGAAGTTCGACGGCGCGGCGTAATCAAGCAGTTTCTCGTCGCCTATGTAGATGAAGGCATCCGTCCGCATGTCGAGCGAGTACGTCAGGTAGTTCTGGACGAACGAGTCGAGGCGCCCGTCCTTGTCGTAGTCGAGCCACGCGGAGCTCTGGCCCCACAGAAGATCCTCGACGCCCGCCGCCGCGGCGACATCCGTGAAGGTCCCGTCTCCATTGTTGCGATAGAGCACGTTCCGGCCGAAGTTGCTCAGGCACAGATCGGAGTCTCCGTCATGGTCGTAGTCCCCGGCGCAGCACCCCCGGCCGTAGCCCGTGTCCCCCACGCCCGCGCGGTCGGTCACATCCGTGAACGTCCAATCGCCGCTGTTGCGGTACAGACGGTTATTGATATCGGGTGAGGGCGGCGCATCGAGATGATTTCCGTTGACGAAGTAGATAGCGAGCAACCCGTCGCCGTCCTAGTCGACGAGCGCGACGCCGCCGCCCATGATCTCGGGGCAATAAAACTTCCCACTCTAGCCGTTGCAGTGCCGGAACGTGATGCCCGCCGCGTCCGTCACATCGTCGAAGCGCGGCGCGGCGCCCAACGAGGCATCCCACCCCGCAGGCAGGGCCTCGGGGACAGGGAACGCCGCCGGCGAGGGGGCGGACCTCCGGGCCGCGGCCGGCGTCTCGACCGGAGCGGGCGCCTCCGAAGCCACCGGGCCGGGAACCGTGCTGCGGTCCCCGGCCCCGTGCCTGGTTGCCGCGTAGAAGAGCATCCCCGCCGCGAAACCCGCGGCAAGTCCACCCGCCCTGATCACGTTTCCACGCATCGCTCGCATGGAGTCGACCCTCGCATGGGGGCATCATTGTGCCTGCGAGGAGGGGCGTCAAGGGAAGCAGACTTGAGGCTTCAGGCCTGAAGTCCACGACAGATGAACGCCCATTCCTTCAGCGCGCTGAAAGCGTGCACAGGGATCCTTCGGCATTCTTGAGCCTCAAGCCCGACGCGGCCCGCCGGCAGCAGCCTGCTCAAGCTCCATGCGAGCGAGCCTGAGCCTGAAAAGATGCCACTCGCGGGCCGCGAGCCTCTCGTGCAACTGGGCCACCTCTCGCCGCATGCCCTCGCGCCGTTCGCCCTCGACCTGGCTCATGCCCTTCTCCAACTCGACGATCTCGGCCCTGAGATTGGCGGACATTTCGGCGTTTTCCGCCATCTCGCGCTCGATGTTGCGGAGGCGCTCCCTGAGCTCGCGATTCTCGGGCGAGGGCGCCTCGGCCCGCGGGCGACCGCCGCCTTCGCGCGCGGCGTTGTCGATCCTTGCCCGTTGCCTCTCGAGCCCCGACGCGCGTTCCTTGAGCTCATCGCTCTCCGCGGCGACGGCCTTGAACTTCTCAACGAGCGGCATGAGCTCCCGCTTGAGCACCTCGCGCTTCTCGCCCTCGGCCTCGCGCACGGCGCCCTCGCGCCGTTCGACTTCCTTGCCCAATTCCGCGCGCGCTTCCTCAAGCTCTCGGAGGCGCCCGCCGATCTTCTCCAACTCGGCGCCGATCTGAGCGCGACGTTGCCGCAGCTCTGCGCCCGGGGCTCCGTCCGGCCGGTCCGGCCTGTCGGGCCTCTCCCTGTCGGGCTTCTCGGGCCTTGCTCCTCGCCGATCGAGGGCCGCGAAGAGCCCTTGCGCGGATTCCCTGAGTTTCTGCGCCATCCCTGCCTGCCCCGCGCGCTCGAGCGCCTCGGCGGAGCCCACGAGCCACTCGATCCTCTCGCGGCACCACCGCGCGTCCTCGGGACCAAGTCGATCGCGGTTCACCATGCGCCGAAGCCCATCGACGGCGCGCCTGAGGGCCTCGCCCGCCGCATCGAACCTCCGGCTGGCAATCGCCTCCTTCGCCTGGCCGAACGCGCGCTCGAGATCTTCCGCGGGCGGCACATCCCCGGCTTCGCGGGCCGGCCCCTCGCCGATCTCGCGCGTGAGGACCGCGTCCAGCTTCTCGGCCTCGAGCCACAGCTCCCGCGCCTGCTCGGGCCGTCCCTCGCGCTTGGCGAAGAGCGCCTTCTTCCTGAGCTCCGCGATGCGGTCGACCATCTTCTCCAGGGGGCCGCCCTCGCGCGCTTCAGGCTTGCGCTCCGGCTTCTCGGGCCTTCCCTCGGCGCGCACTGCCTTGAGCTCCTGCGCGGCGCGCTCGATGGCCGCCCTGAGCTCCTGCGCGCGGCCCTTTGCCTTGGCTCTCGCCTCGTCATTGTCGGCGTTCTCAATCGCCTTCTCCGCCTGGACGAGCTTGTTCTTGAGCTCGCCGATGCGCCCTTCGAGCGCGGCAGTCTTCTCCTCGCCCGCGAACGCTCCCGTCAGGAGCAGCACCAAAGTCGCCACGATCAGCCGCATGTTGGAACCTCCTCTTAAAAAGTGAAAAGAGACCGAAGGCACGCATGCGAGCGGTCGGCCGGAGATCGCCGCCGGCCGACCGCTTCATCACGCACGTGCTTCTCACACGTTCACGACGACATGTTCTGCCAGAGGACGCCACGAGCTCTCGCGGCCTGAGCCCAGGCTCTTCTCCAGACTTTCGAGCCTCTGCAGGCACGCATTGAGCTTCGCATCGATCTCCTCCCGCATATCCCGTTTCTCGACTGGAATGACGTCGCACATTTCGCGGATCGCGGCCAGTTCGGCCTTCATGATCCCGAGATCTTCCGTGGCCGGCGCGGGCGATGCGACTGCCGCCGGCGCAGGTGCCGAAGGCCGCGCGCCTGAAATCCATGCCGAGAAGACGAAGCACGCGCCGGCCGCGGCCGCGGCCGCGATGCCGCCGGCCCACCAGGCAACGCGCCGATTTCTGCGGCACCGCCACGTGGCAGCCGCAATGCGTGCTTCCGCCGCGTTCGATGGTCCGATCGGAATGAACGCGCCGAGCAGCCGTTCGATTTCCTCGGGGGCTTGTTCGTATCTCATTCGGCACCTCCCGCAAGCAGCGTCCTGATTTTCTCGATGCCGTAGCGATAACGGCTCGCCGCCGTATTGAGGGGCACATCCGTCAGCTCGCCGATCTCGGCGAAGCTGAGGCCGCCGTACACTCGCAAGATCACGGCCTCGCGTTGCTCTTCAGGCACACGCCACAGAAGCTCGCCCGCCTCCTGGGCGGAGAGGCCTTCCGCGCCCGCCGATTCGCGCGCCTCCAGAAACCGCGCGACGCGCGCGCAGGCCCGAGTTCCACGCGCTTCCCGCCTGCGCCAGTCAGCGGCCAAGTTGCGCCCGACCGTCGCCAAGTACGGCGCCATCGACGTATGGCCGTTGCGCGACCCGAGACCGCGACGAAATACCTTGAGGAACGTCTCCTGGAGCAGATCCTCGGCAGTGTCGGCGTCACCGACCGCGGACAGGATGCAGAGGTATACCCCGCGCCGGTGCCGCGCGTACAGCGTCGCGAAAGCCTGGTCATCGCCGCGTCGCCACGCGGAGAGGAGCTCTGCATCCGTTGCCATGGGGTCTACTCTACATCAAGTACGTTTGAGGGGCCCCTTTTTGTCTAGGTACAACGAGAAGGCTCGAGGCGTCAGGCCCGAGGCCTACTTGCGAGACTTGTCATGAGATCCATGACTCTCGGTGCAGTGCTTCTTGCGACGCGCGGCACGCTCTCCGCCGGCGAGGCGCGCGGAACGGTCCTCCTAGAGGCCGAAATGTTCGAGCGCTGCGGCGCGCGGGTCGACGATTCGCAGTTCATGGACCAGATGGGCTCGCCATTCCCGCTCGCTCACGGGCTGGGCGTTCAGGTCGCCGATGCGACGACCACGGTCCGCCTTCCCGAGTCGGGCGCGTATCGCCTGTGGGTCGGCACCTGCGATTGGGGCGCGCCGTGGAAAGCGCCCGGCGCGCAGGGGCGGTTCCAGGTCCTCATCGACGGCGTGCCGCCCACGGCCGTATTCGGGACGGAAGGTTCCGGGACCGCGAGGTGCCGGACACCTTCTCCGTTCAGATCGACTACCCCTCGAACCGCTCGGCCATCCTGACGGCGTCCACGGTCAACGACTTCGGCATCCCCGCGGCGATCCGGAGCCACGAGGGCACCATCGTCTTCGACCGCGACCAGCTCACCCTCCAGTACCAGAAGGGCATTGTCGGCGACCGCGAGGCCGTCACGGTTCACAACCAGCGCACGGGCGGCGCCCTGGAGCACCTCGAGAACTTCTACGCCTGCATGCGCGACCGCAAGAAACCGGCGTGCGACGTGGAACTCGCCTACAAGATCCAGGTCGCCGTCGACATGATGGTCATGTCGTTCCGCGAGGGCAAGACCGCCTACTGGAACCGGCGCAAGGAGGAGATCGGCTTCTAGCGCCGCCGCCCGGCAGGAGGCCGAGACGGATCTCCCCGCCCGGGAGGTCGTCGAGCCGAGCCGGGAGGAGATCGTCAAGGCCTGGGCGCCTTCCTCCGCGCGCGCCGCGATTACCACCGCGGCGCGCCGCCGGGGGCGTTCAAGGATGCCGGACGCAAGTCGTGACCGAGGTCGAGAACGCCCGCGAGCTTCCGGCGAAATGGGGCGGGAGCGCGCTCCCCGACGGCATGATGGAGATGCTTCACCGGGTGCTCTTCTAGGGCGATCGTGTCGCGAGCGTTCGGAGCCTGGTGCGCCTGAGGGGCTTGAAGGCGCTCGTCGAGGGCGAGAAGATGCGCGCAAGCGCCAACAAGGCCGCGGCGTCTCCCCGGGGCGGACGGACCGGCTCGGCGGACGGACGCCTTGTCCGAGAAACCGGATCAAGTGGCTTGCCGACCCCGCCGATTGCTCCGGAAGAGAACCTGTTTCACCGGAGGAGGGGATTTGGATCGATCGTTCGTGACCGCCCTTCGGGACCGGCTTCGGGACCGATTCCTCGTCCATCCCATCGGCTACCGCCTCTGGGTGAGGAGGAACTTCGGAGGCGGCTGGCGCGCGGCTCGGCGGCCTCGCGCCGCTCCTGCCGCGGCGGTGCTTCTCCGCCGCCGGCAGGTGGAGGAGGCCATCGCGGAGGTCCGGGAGATCGGCCTTCCCCGCTTCGGGATCGAGGAGAAGTTCTGGGATGCCTTGGCGGCGGTAGCGTGGGTCCTCGAGAACGCTTCCCACGGCGAGGAGGTGCTCGATGCGGGGGCGTGCCTTTACTCCCCGATCCTCCCTTGGCTGTCCCTTTACGGCTACCGGAGGCTCCACGGGTGCAACCTGGTCTTCGAGGAGTCCCGGGTCCACGGACCCATCGTCTACGAGCACGGCGACATCACGGCGACCGCCTACGGCGATGGCCGCTTCGCGGCGATCACCTGCATGAGCATCATCGAGCACGGGGTGGACCCGACGAGGTTTTTCGCCGAGATGGCTCGGATCCTCAGACCCGGCGGCATCCTGGCCGTCTCCACGGATTACTGGGAGGATCCGATCGATACGAGGGGCCGGACCGAGTTCGGGGCGCCGGTCAGAGTTTTCAGCCGGCGGGAGATCCCCGACCTCATCGATCTAGCCGCCCGGAGCGGCCTCCGGCTGGAAGGCCCGCTCCCCGCCCTCTCCTGCGAAGAGAGGGCGGTCACCTGGAACGGACTGTCCTACACCTTCATCTACTTCACCCTGAGGAAGGTGTCCTGACTCGGCGCCTACCGGAGACCACGCCGCCGCGAGCGGCAAGGATTCGGACCCCGTGAGGCAACGCTGCGCACGATTCAGGGGGGGGCGAATCCCGCCCAGCCGGGTGCTGCGGTCGCCGTACGCGCGGGCGTCGGCCGCGCGGATTGCCCCCGCGGGGCGGAGAATCGGACACGAAGCGCATCGCGCATGGGCGACCCAGGGCGAGGGCGCCCGGATCAGGGGTTCCGAGGCGGTTCGGGGCTGGACGCTGGTCCAGGGGCAACTTTGGAAGGCGGCGGTCCCCAACTCTCTCTTGGGCAAGTTCAGCCCGTATGTCGACCGCGTCTGCGGCGACTAGTTGCAAGGTGAGGGAAGCAAGCTCCGCACAGGCGCCGTCTACCTCGCCGGCAAGCGGCTGATCGCGGCGACGAAGCTCGACGCGCCGACGGCGCCCGCGGGGAGCCGGCCTGGCTCCTGCGGGCGGCGGCTACGCCCTGAACGCCGCGCGGCGCGTCGGCGATGCCCTTCGCGCTTGGCCGCGTGAGCCCCCTCGGCGGGAGAGTGCCGCGGCGATCGATTCGCGCGGCCGCCGCGGCCTTACTCCGCGCAGCGCTTCAGCTCGACGAGCGCCTTGTCCGCAAGGCGCCGCGCCTCATCCTCGCCCGGCGCCTCGGCGACAACCCGCATGATCGGCTCGGTGTTGGAGCTGCGGACATGGAGCCACTTGCGCTCCCAAGTCAGGCGCACGCCGTCGGAGCGGTCCACGGCCGCGCCGTCCCCCAATGTCTCTTCGATGCGCCTGAGGACCCGGAACACGCGCTCCGGCGGGCAGGCGGCCTTGCGCTTGACGATGGCGTAGCGCGGCAGGCCGTCGATGATCTCCTCCAGGCTTCGCTCCTCCTCGGCCAGAAGCTGCAGGACGGTCGCCATGGCGGCGAAACTGTCGCGGCAGGGGTGAATCGCCGGGATGATGGCGCCGCCGGTGCCCTCGCCGCCCACGGCGCCGTTGACGGCGAGCAGCCTCTCGGTCACGTTGATCTCGCCCACCTTGGTCCTCTGCACCTCGACGCCGGCCGCGGCGGCGATGTCTTCCACGAGCTGCGTCGTGGAGAGATTGACGACGACGGGCGCCTTGACCCGCTTCAGGACCTGCTTCACCGCCAGGGCCACGGTGTATTCCTCGCCGATCGCGCCGCGCTTCGCGCTCACGATGGCGAGGCGGTCCGCGTCGGCGTCCTGGGCGAAGGCGATGTCGACCTCGGCCTCGCGCGCCGTCCGCACCAGTTCCTGCAGGTTCTCGGCGATGGGCTCGGGGCAGTGCGGAAAGGGCTCGTCCACGGAAGTATGCATCACCGTCGCCCGGCACCCGAGGGCGGCGAGCAGCTCCGGGGTCGCCACCGCGCCCGCCCCGTTCACGCAGTCGACCATGACCCGAAACCCGCGCCGCGCGATCGCCTCGCGGTCAATATGCTTGAGGATGCCCTCCAGGTGCGCCGCGAAAGCGCCCCGCTCGCGGCGGACGCTCCGCACCTCCCCGTCCCGCACGCGCCTGAATTCGCCTTGGTGGTAGATGTCGAGCACCTCCTCGGCCCGGTACTGGTTCAGGAACAAGCCTTTCGGCCCGATGAACTTGAGCGCGTTCCACTCGATGGGATTGTGGCTCGCCGTCACCGCGATGCCGCCGAAGGCCCTCGTCTTGGCCACCATGTACTGGATCGAAGGCACCGGACAGATGCCGAGATCGACGACCTCGGCCCCCGTGCTCATGAGCCCCGCCGCCACCGCGGGCATCACCATGTGGCGTGAAGGCCGCGTGTCGCTCCCGACCAACACGGGCCCTCGGCCCGCGTAGCTCCCGAAAGCCGCGGCGAAGGCGGTCACGAGCTGCGGCGTCAGCGACTGCCCGACGATGCCGCGCACGCCCGAGACGCTGATCTTCAACGAGGCGATTCTGCTCATGATTTCCCGTGCACCACCGTGTTGACGCGAAAGAGCGTGTCCGCGAAGTCGCGCTCGACGCGCTCGGGATCCTCGCCCTCGACGATCACCCGCAGGATCGGCTCGGTGTTGGACGCGCGCACGTGGATCCAGTGCCCCGGCCACGTCACGCGGATGCCGTCGGTGAGATCGACCTCCTCGCAGCGGTAGAACCCGCGGAACTCCTCCAGCACGTGGTAGACGCGATCCGGCGAGCAGGGAATCTCGCCCTTCTTCATGAGGAACGCCGGGAGCCGCCCCGCAAGGTCCGAGATGGGCCGCCCGCCCGCGGCCATCGCCTCGAGCACCAGCGCCATGGTCAAGAACCCGTCGAAAGCGCGGCTCACCGGCATCAGCGCCACGCCGCCGCTGCCCTCGCCGGCCAGCACCGCATCCTCGTTGATCGCGCGGAAGATCACGTTGCCCTCCCCGATCTTGGTCCTGACAATGCGGGCGCCGTGGCGCTCCGCCACGCGGTCCACCATCATCGAGGTTGAGAGGTTCGTCACGGCGACCGCGCCGCCGCCGGCGAGCACGTGGTCGGCCACCAGCGGGAACGTGCTCTCCTCCGAGAGCGCGACGCCCTTCTCGGTGACGATGCCCACGCGATCGACATCCGTGTTGACCGCGAACCCCGCGTCGGCCCGGATGTGCCCGAGCAACGCCTCGAGCTGGCGCATGTTGCGCGCGTTCGGCGCCGGATCGTGGGCGAAATCCCGGTCCATCTCCGCGTTGATCAGAATCGGCTCGCACCCCAGAAACCCAAGGAACTCGCGGATCGCCACCGCCGCCGTGCCGTTCACGAGGTCGACGGCCACGCGGAACTTCGCCGCGCGGATCGCCGCGACGCTCAGCCGGCCGACGGTGTCGGCCAGGTACGCGTCGACGTAGCCCGCCGCCTCCTTGCGCTTTCCGAGGCGGTCCCAGGACGCCTTCGTGTGCTCGCCGAGGTGGTACAGATCGAGAAGCGCCTCGCCGCGGACGGAGTTGAGCAGCGCGCCCTCTTCGTCGATGAACTTGAGCGCGTTCCAGCCCGCCGCGTTGTGGCTGCCCGTCACCGCGATGCCGCCCCCCGCGCGCCTGGACCGCACCAGGTACTGTGCCGCGGGCGTCGGGCACACGCCCGCATCGGCGACGTCGCACCCCGTCGAGAGCAGCCCCGCGAGGGCCGCGGCGCCCAGCATCGGAGAGGAGGCCCGCGTGTCGCGGGCGAGCACCACCTCGCGGCCGCCGACGTAGGTCCCGTACGCGCAGGCAAAATCGGTCACCAGCTCGGCCGTGAGGCCGTTCCCGACGACGCCGCGAATCCACGAGGTGCCGATCTTGAATTGTTTCACGCTACAGAGCCTCCGGATTCGCGCGCAGGACGTCCGCGGGCGCAGTCGACCAGGCTACCTGAGAGGGGCGCCGGGTGCAAGCAGCCGGCCGCGGTTCCCGGACGCCGGCGCGGTTTCCCGTGTCATTTCGATCTGTTTAATGAGTTTGCGATCATTTTGCGCCCGGAAAACGCGCGACTCGGCCCGCGGGCTCGCAACCTAAGTCCTGACGGTTGTCATAATTCCGTACAAAAAGTCCCGAAATCGCCCCTTGACAGGTTCTCGAAGGTGACATAGAATACATGCGCTATCAGTACAGATCGGATACACAGCTTCGGTGGAAATTCAGACAGCGAAGCAGCTTAGGCCCTGACGCGGGGCGATGAACGGCTGCTTCCGGGTATGTCCGCGGATTTGCCTCTGTTTGGCACGGATTTTGTAGTTATGCTCCAGTGAGAACCCTGAGAAACCGACCGACAAACCGAGAGACCAGAGAAGAACCACAACCAACAAACACTCCTTTGTCCATTATGGCCGCTTTCGGTGGCAGCGGCCGATTGCCCAACGACCAAAGCCGAACGCCTCATTCCAGACCCCAACCCTTCCTCGCCACCGGACGCCCCGGCTCGCCGGGGCGTCTCCCTTTTATGGGCTAACGCCGCCCGCTCCGCCTCACTGGATCTCTCCGGGATTGATCCGCGCCGCGTCGAGCCGCTTCTCGAGGGTGTCCAGCAGGTTCTCGATCCGGCGGCGCGCCTGTTTGAGCTGGAGCACCTCCTCGGTGAGGAGTTCGGTGTCCCGCTGGGACTTCTTGTAGAGCTCCCTGAGCTCCCCGACGTCCTTCGCGGTGCGCTCCTCGAGGCGCTTGATCTCGTCCCGAACGCCCTGAAGGGCCTCCGCGTTCCGCGCGATCGCCGCGTCGTGCTCGGCGAGCTTCTTGGCGTGGGCGGCAAGCTCGGATTCGTGCCGGGCGCCGTCCGCCGCGGTTTTCTCCAGGTTCCCCTGCAGCGCTTCCAGGCGCCGGTTCTGGGCCTCGATCTCTCGGCTCACGCGCCAAGACGGCAGCGCCTCCCGCAGGATCAGCAGGACCACCACCGCCGCCGCGATGATGCAAAGGAGTTCAAAGCGTCTGATCATGGCCGCATCATAACCGGAGCCGCCGCGCCAGGCAAACCACCGCCTCGGTCCGAAGGTCGCCTCTTTTCTATTTACCGAGGCGCTCCCGCGGTGTACCCTTAGATGGTGGAGGGCCGTTGTCCGCCCTCCAAGGAGGAGACATGGCCTTGTTGCGGACACTGGGTGTATCCTTGCTGCTCGCGGCTTCGGCGGGCGTTTTCGTCCGCGGCGATGATGCCTTCGACGAACAGGTCGAGAATGCAATCGACCGCGGCACGGAATTTCTGCTCAAAGCGGTCAAGGGCGAGGCCGTCGCGCCCGACGGCAAGCCGATCGGCGGCTGGACCGCGTACCAGGAGGCGCCGATGGGCAGCGCCGCCATTCAACTCTACGCCCTGGTGAAGAGCGACATTCCCTTCAACTTCCCCGTCATCAAGGAAGGCTTGCAGGTGCTCCTCGCAATGCCGCCCGGGCACACGTACTCCGTGTCGCTCTACGTCATGGCCCTCGATGCCCTGCTGAGCCAGATGGATGTCGAGCTCTCGCTCGGCTCTCCGATCGACCAGAAGGAGCGCCGAGCCATCGAGCAGCGCATGGATGCCATGACCCAGTGGCTCGTCCGCGCCCGCTGGAAGGGCAAAGGCGCCTGGAATTACGGCATTGTCGACCCGGCTTCCGCGCGTTACGACAATTCCAACACGCAGTTCGCGATCCTGGCCCTGGGCGTCGCGCGCAAGCGCGGGCTGAAGATCCCGCAGGAGGTCTGGGAGGAAATCGCCGCCCAGTTCATTGACATCCAGCAGGCCTCCGGCCCGGAAGTTCAGGCCAAGTGGAAGCTCAAGGACGCCGTCGATGCGGACGCGGTCGATGCGCCCAAGCCCAAGAGGGGCAAAACCGATGTGCGCAAGCCCGAGGCCAAGCCCTCGTGGGGCGTCGAAGACTCCAAGGTCTTCGCGCGGGGCTGGAGCTACATGGAGACCAAGGAAGGGCCGCTCAAGCACTCCGTGACCTTCAACATGACCTGCGCGGGGGCCTCGTCGACGCTCATCGCCTTCGACGCGCTCAAGTACGTCAAGAACTACCCGGTGGACAAGCGCCAGGCCCTCGACAAGAGCATCCGCGACGGCCTCGGGTGCCTGACCAACCTCATGAACGGCCGGGATTCCTGGCAATGGACCGGCCTGGGCGGCATTTACTACGCGCTCTACAGTCTGGAGAAGGTGGGCGACATCGGCGGCATCGAGGCCTTCGGAGACTTCGACTGGTACCGGATCGGCGCGCGCACCCTCCTCGAGCAACAGAACAAGCAGGTCGGCTGCTGGGGTGACAACGACAAGCCCGGCAACCTGAACTACATGAGCGCGCTCGCGCTCCTCTTCCTGTCCCGCGCCACCGACCTGACCTTCCACAACCGCCCCATGGTGCGGTACGGAACCGGCCGGGAGGTGCGGCAGTCCGACGCGCAGAAATCCCGCGAGTGGGTGTTCATCCCCAAGATGGGCGTCGAGGTGCCGGTCCGGCGCGTGCTCAAGAAGCTCAGGTATCTGCCGACGCCCAAGCTCATGCGCATGTCCGAGGGAATCGTCGAGCACTACGACCAGCAGTACCTTCCCGAACTGATCCCCATCCTGGCGGAGGTGTACGAGAAAACCCCCTACAAGCCCGTCAAGAAATACGTGACCGACTCCCTCGTGAAGATCACGGGCTCCGCCTCGGAGGACATGGACGCTCAGCGCCAGTTTCTCCCCAAATGGAACGAGATCGTCAAGGCCGGCACCGAGCGGGACCGGAATCGGATCCCGCGGCTCCGCGCCATTCTCCAGGAGGGCTCCAGCCCCATCCTGATCAGGAAGGCGATCTGGGCGCTCATGCGCATCAACGATCCCGACACCTTCGGCGACGTGCTTCCCTTCATGTCGTCCGACGATCTGGAGACGCGCACGGCGGCTTACGAGGCCGCCAAGTTCATCGCCCACAGGCGCGATTTGGTGTTCACGCCGGCGGCGCCCAAGGACAAGCGCGAACAGCAGCTCGAAGCCTGGCGCGCCCACTGGGAGAAGACGAGGCCGAAGTAGCGGTGGCGCGCGCCGCCGCCCGGCCGTCTACAGCATCATCCCTTGCCTGAAGCGGGTGATGCGGTCCTTCAGGCATTGCGGGCACTGGACGAGTTCGCGGCCCGGCGGCCGGTCGTCCACGAAGAACGCGCGCTTGCACACGCAACACACGGCCTGCCAGAACCGTTGCACGCCCGCTTCGTTGCCTTGACCGGCCTGCTCCCGCTTGGGCTGCGGCCGTCGATTGCGGTCCTGGGGCCGCCCCTGCTGAGCGCGCGGATCGTACTGTCCCTGCCGCGCCTGGGCTCCTTGCCGGCGGTGGTTCCCGTGCCGCCGGTCCTGCCGGCGATCCTGGTCGGGCCGGCGCGGCGATCCCTGCGGATGCTGCGGCCCCTGGCGGTGCTGAGGGTCCCGCTGCTCCTGCGGCCCTTGCCGCCGGTGCGGCCCGTGATGGCGCGGGCGGCCCGAGTTGTGCCGCTGCCCATCGGCGTGGCGCGCCGGCTGTCCGTGCGGCTGCGGCGCGCGCGGGTGTCGCTGCCCGCCCGCATGCTGCGAGCCGTACTGCTCCGGTTGTCCCTGGTGGGCGGGCCTGCGGCGGCGGCGGCGCCCGCGCCGCCGGCCCTGCTGCGCGGGGGAGGCCTGCCCCGGCTGAGGCGGGTCGCCCGCGGGACGGCGGTCTGCCTCAGCGCACTGCATGCACCGCGTCGGCAAGTGCGGGATCTGCTGCGGCGCGCCGCCGCGCGTCTCCTCCTCGGAGCGTTCTAGCATGCGCCAACCGAAGGCGCGGCTGCAGCGGTCACACCGAATCGTGATTTCTTTGAATACCATAGGCGTTGCTCTTCTTCACGTCCTTTCTTCTCTTCGCCCTGTACGCGCGCGACTTCCTCGCCGCCCGGTCCGCGGGCATCCGCGCGCTCGAGAACTCATGTTTCCAAGACCGTCGGCCGGTCCCAGCCCTGCTACCCCGGGAGCGATTGTAGCACACTGACCCCGGCCGTCAAAGCCCCCCGGGGCGGCAAGAGGGAAGGAAACGGAAAGCGGGGCGCAGGCCCTGCTTCGCGCCTCGGGGTCCGCGGCCTCGGGCCTCGGATTCGCAATTTCCGCCCCACAGTCTCGGGCCTGGAGAGTCTGCGGTCTTGCGACTCACGTCCTCGGGAAGCCCTCTCTGCATCCATGATCGGCGTTTTCGGGCGCAAAGATAAGCGCCCGGGCGGCCGCGGGAGGCGGCGCGGGGATCACCAATCCTCGTCCCTGCTGAACTCCTCCTCAGCTTCCATGCTCTCGCCGATCTCGTCGCCCTCGAAGTCTTCGGACTCCTCCTGGTTCTCCTTCTCCGCCTCGAAGGTGTCCAAAACCTCGAAGTCCCGCACGGTGAGGACCGGCTCGCCGTCCTCGTTCTCCTCGACGTAACCGTTGACCTCGACCTCGCAGCCGACGTACGCGAGCATTTCCTGGAAGCTCTCGCCGTGCTCCACGTGATAACGCTCGCCTTCGGTCTGCAGGCAGATGTCCGTGGGTTCGTCGTTGCTGTCCCAGTCCGTCGCAACGATCTCGCCGATTATCTTCGCCATACCGTCGTCACTCCCTGTCGCAGGTTCTCTCCGGGGAAACGGGCCGCGCCTGACGGCTCCTCCTCCCGCCAAAGGAAGCATCCGAAAGGCGGCTTGTCAAGTACCGGGCACCGGACCCGCAACCCGCATTGTCACGGTGTATCGGCCGCGGCCACTCCCTGCTTGAGCGCCCTCCGAACCCTCACCCGAGGGGGGGAACCGTTTCGGGCCTGAGGGCCCGTTGGCGAAGCACCGCATCCGCCATGACCAGCGCCGCCATGGCTTCGGCGACCGGCACGATCCGAGGGCAGATGCAGGGGTCGTGCCGCCCCCCGATGGAGATCTCCCGCGGCGCGCCGCTCCGGTCCACCGTGCGCTGCGGCTGCCCGATGGATGAAGCCGGCTTGACGGCCATGCGCGCCGCGATGAGCCCGCCGGTCGAGATCCCTCCGAGAACGCCGCCCGCCGCGTTGCGCTCGAACCCCTCCGGTCCCAAGGGATCGTTGCTCTCCGAGCCGCGCATACCCGCCAGCGCGAATCCCGCGCCGATCTCGACGCCTTTCACGGCGCCGATGGAGAGCAGCGCCGCGCCGAGGCGCGCGCCGAGCTTGTCGAACACCGGATCTCCGAGCCCCGCGGGCGCTCCGATAATACGCACCTCCACGATCCCGCCCAGGGAATCCTTCTCCGCCCGCGCCTTCTCGATCGCCGCCGCCATGGCCACCGCGGCGACGGGGTCGGCGGCCCTGACGGGGTTCGCCTCGATCTGCTCCGCATTCCACTCGCGTCCCGTTACGGCGCCCACCCGGATCGTCGCCGCCTCGACGCGCAGGCCGAAGGCGGCGAGCATCTTCTTGGCGATGGCGCCCCCGGCCACGCGGCCCAGGGTTTCCCGGCCGGATGCACGGCCCGAGCCGCGCCAGTCGCGCACGCCGTACTTCCGCTCATAGCCGTAGTCGGCGTGGCCCGGACGGTACACATCTTTCAGCGCCTCGTAATCCTCCGGGCGCTGCTCCCGGTTCCACACAATGACCGCGATGGGCGTTCCCGTGGTCGCGCCCGCGAAGACGCCGGACAGGATCCGCGGCTCGTCGGCCTCGTCCCGCGGGGTCACGAGCGCGCTCTGCCCCGGCCGGCGGCGCCTGAGCTCGCGCGCCACATCCTCCTCCTCCAGGGGAATCCCGGGCAGACACCCGTCGATGACCGCGCCCACCGCCGGGCCGTGGGATTCCCCGAACGTCGTCACGCGAAAGAAGCGGCCGAAGGTGTTCATTAGGGCTCCTTGACGTACCGCGCCACGTCGATCACGTAGACCTGCCGCGTTTTCTCGTGGGCGGAATCGATGCAGATCCGGGCGCCGTCGCGGCTCCAACGGGGACGAAGGCTGCAACTCGCGGCCTGGGGCCAGCCTTCCGGCGAACCGAGGCGGGCCAGCTCGACCCGCGCCCCGTCGCGCGCGCGGGCTAGAAAGAGGTGCCGCCTCCCGCCCTGGTCCGGATCGGTGTCGCACGCGACCCACGCGCCGTCGGGCGCGAAGCTTGCGTGGCCGTCCTCGACCAGAACGTCCTTGTGAAAGGGCGCGACGGCGCCCGTGCGCTCGTCGACCAGGTAAAAGCACTTCCCCGCCGAGGGGTGCTGCGCCCACACGAGCAGCGTGCGCGCGTCGCGCCAGACGAAATGCGACACGAGTTGGTGATCCAGCAGAAGGCGCAGGTTCCCGCCGCCGCCGTCCGCCGTGTAGAGCCGCGTGCGCCACGGCTGCCCGGCGCGGCGCCAACGGTGCAGGAACCCGAACCGCGCCCCGTCGGGGCTCCACAGGAGGTGGTTCACCCAGTGATACGCTTCGGCGAATTCCGGCAGCGGCCGAAACATCGCCACGCGCGCCAGCGGCACCACCAGGCGCAGCTCGCCGCGCTCCAAGTCCCCCACGTACACCCCATCATCTTCCGGGGCCGCCACGTGGCGCCGCGAATCCAGGATGCCTTCGAAACCGTAACCGGGTTGCGTCCAAGCCAGGCGGCTGAAGCTCAGCGAGAGCGCCCGCGTGCCGTCGGGGTGCAGGTGGTAGACGGGAAAGGGCGCCAGGCGGCGGCGCCCGGTGGGCACATCGACCCGCACCGAGGCCCACCGGTCGCCGTCGCGCACATTGTAGATCACCTCGCGCTCGGGCGCGGCCGGCAGCCAGCCGGGCAGCGCGCCGAGCTGCCAGCACCAGGCCGCCGTCGCGCCCAGCGGCAGGAAGACTCCCCCGGCGGCGGCGTCGATGCAGCCGACCGTGACCGTCTCGCCCGCCACCGGCTGCCGTCCCGCAAACGCCGCGCGGTGAACGAGCAGATAGCGGCCGCCCGCATCCCACGGACACCGATCGAAGCCGCCGGCGAAGTGGTGCGCGGGACCGGCGGTCGCCTCCGCGACCGGCCCGCCGTCCGTCCGGGCGCGCCCGCGCGCCGCCGCCAGCGCCGCCGCGCCTCCCAGGACGAACCTCCGCCGACTCATTGCTCCCATGGCCGATGCCTCTCGGCGTATTCTAACGCCGGCCGGGCCGGCGTAACAAGCGCCGGAAAACTCTACCTTGCGCCGGCGTCCCTGGTATGATACAGGCGCGCCGTTCAGGAGGGTGCTCGTGAAACGCCTGCTCGCATACCTAGGTTGGCTGGCGATTCTCGCCGGCTGCACGCAGCCGCCCGAGGCCCCCATCGCTCCGGACGAGACCGATTTCACCATGTGGCTTGTGCGCGCCGTCGCCGCGGGCGATGAGCAGGCCCGGCGGCTCCTCGGCCGCTGGGATGGACTGTGCGCGTCGGCCCGCGCCCTCGCGGCGGACGCGCGGGCGGCAGAGGCGGCGGCCGAGGCGCGACGCGCGAACGCGCGGGAGGCCCGGGCGCTCCTGGAGGAGGCGCGGCGGTTCTTGAGCACGACGCACGGTGCGACCCGCTTGGTCTTCACCGCCGGGCGCCGGGAAACCGCCGACGCGCCGGCGGAAGAGAAGTGGGATCTGCGCGCCGGCGAGCAGAAGCTCGTCATCCTGCAGGTCGCCAACAAGACCGAGGAAGAAATCACGGCCGGATTGAGCGGCTGCGCCAGCGGAGGGTTCTATGTCTGGCCGTGGGACCGCGTCCTGGCCCCCGGGGAGTCGCTGTTCTCGCTCCTTCTCATCCAGCCCCTCGCGCCCGGGGACAGGGAGGGTTTCATTGCGCTCGATGTGACGACCGCCCGGGGCGGCCGGATCCGCAGCGAGATCAAGCTGCGCGGCCGGTTCCAAGCCGCCCCGCCGCGCGAAGCGCCGCCCGGACATCGCGAGTTGGTCGTGAAAACGATCTTCCGCGACCGCCCGCACCCGGCCGCCCTGGAATTCTCCGCGGCGGGCGATCCACCCGAGCTCGCGCTCCTGTCCAACGGGCACATGGCCCGGAACGGCGACCGCGTCACCGTCTACTCGCCGGGCGAGGTGCGGCTGGCCGCGCCGTCCGCCGAGCTGAGCGCGGCGGCCGCCGCGGGGCCGGCCCTGCGCGCCGAGCGGCGGGCGATCGATCCGGCGGCGGGCGAAGTCGTGCTCCGGCTCGACGACGCGCAGCCGTGGCTGGACGCGTGGAGCGCCGGCGCCTTCCGCGCTTTCGCGCCCGAGACGCTCGATCTGAACGCGACGCTCCTGGTGCTCGGCGCCGAGGGCTTCGCCGTCGGGCACCTGAGCCCGGCCGACCCCGATGCGCGCTTCGGTCCCTACCCCGCCGCGCTGACGGAAACCCTGCACCCGGGCGGCAGCACCGCCGTCTGGGCCGTCCCCTACGAGCAAGCCGGCCTCGGCGCGGTGCTCGGGCTCAATCTGCCCGCCCTCAAGACGCGCATGACGGGCATCATTCCCGGCGCCCGCGGCGCGCCCGATCTGCTCGCGGTCTGCGACGAAATCCACAATTCCGGCGGCTCCGTCGTCGGGATCTCCGGCGCCGAGCTCCCGCTCCTGGCGCTCCTGGGCAGGCTCGATGCCCTGGCCTTGTCCGCCGACACGCTTCCGCTCTGGTACGACGTCATGAGCTGCGGCACCAGACTGGCGCCCGCCGCGGTCGGAGACGGAGAATTCAGCCGCACGTACGTGCACATGCCTCGCGGGTTCACCTACGAGCGTTACGTGCGCGGCTTGGCCGCGGGCATGGTCTTCGTCACCGGGGGGCCGCTCATTGCGCTGCGCGTCAACGGCCGCCTGCCCGGCGAAGAGCTGCACTGCGGCGAGAACGAAGCGCTCTCCATCGAATGCTCGGCCTGGGAGGCGGGCCGCGAAGCGCCCGTCGAGGTCCTGGCCGGCGGCGAGGTGATCGGGGGAACCGGCGCCTTTTCCTGGCGGACGCGCGAGAGCACCTGGATCGCCGCGCGCGCGCCGCGGGCGCACACGGGCGTCGTGCACGTCGTTGTGGAAGACCGGCGGCAGTTTTCCATCTCCGCCGCCGAGCGCCTGTTGGGACGCCTCGCCCGCTTGGACGCGCGGGCGGACGCCGGCGGCGAGAGCGCCGCGTTGCTCCGGCGCGAACTGGCGCGGGGCCGCGCGATGCTCGCCGAACGCCTGAACGCGCCCCTCGCGCCCGATCCGTGGGCGCACGAGCGCGCGCGCATGGTGCAGGTGCAGCTCAGGCAGCGCGCCATCGCCGACGAGCGCGTCCTCCGGGCCATGGAAAAGGTGCCGCGGCACCGCTTCGTGCCCGAGAGCATCGCCGGCGGCGACAAGAAGGTCTGCTATGCCGACTATCCGCTGTCCATCGGTTGGGGCCAGACGATCTCGCAGCCCTACATCGTCGCGTTCATGACCGAGGCGCTGGCCCTCACGGGCTCCGAGAAGGTGCTCGAGATCGGCACCGGCTCGGGCTACCAGGCCGCGGTGCTCGCCGAGCTGGTCCGCGAGGTCTACACCATCGAGATCGTCCGGCCGCTCTGCGAGCGGGCCGAGCAGACGCTCCGGGAGCTCAACTATCGGAACGTGCGGGTGCGCTTCGGCGACGGCTACCGCGGCTGGCCCGAGGAGCAGCCCTTCGACGCGATCATTGTCACGGCGGCGCCCGATCATGTGCCGCCGGCGCTGGTCGAGCAGCTCGCCCCCGGCGGCCGCATGGTCGTGCCCGTCGGCACCTACATGCAGGCCCTCAAGATAATCACGAAAGACAAGAACGGGCGCGTGTCGGAGCGGGACACCATGCCGGTCCTCTTCGTCCCCATGACCGGCGAAGCACAGGGCCGCAAGTAACCGCCGCCGCCGGCCCGATAAGAGCTAGGGGATGGAGCCGCCCCCCCGGAGATCCCCGCGCATGCTCTCCACACGCTCGTTGCGCCTGCCGCGCGCGTTCGTCCTGTCGGCGCTCCTGCCGTTGGGATGCGTCTCGATAAGCCTGCACGAGCTCACGCCGCCGGCCGAACACGGGCGGGCGGTCCGGAACGGCGAGGCCGGGCTCGCCGCGGCTTGCCGGCTCGTTACGGCCCCCGAGGAGGCGCGGTTCTTCTTCGGCGCCGACTTGATCGCGCTGGGCATCCTCCCGCTCATCGTCCAGCTCGAGAATGCGAGCGGCGACACCCTCCGGTTCTCGGCCTCCGACGCGCGCGTGACGCTGGCGGACGGCGCGACACTCGTCCATCTTCCGTGGAGCGCCGCGGCCGAGGCGGCCTCGTTCTCGTACTGGCGCGCCGTGCCCGGATTCCTCTTCGCCGTGATCCCGGGTCTGGTCATCGCCGACTCGGTCGCCCTGACGAACGCGCGCATCGCCGGCCACTACCGGCACCTGGCGGTGGAGGAGGCCGCGCTGCCGCCCGGCGCCAGGAAGCTGGGCGCGGTCTTTTTCGCTCCTCGGGACGGCGGGAAGCTCGACGTCGAGGCCGCCGCCCGCGGCGCCGAGGCGCGCCTGCCCTTCGCGCGCCGCGCCGAACCAAACGCGGCGCCCCGCGAGCTCCTGATTCCCCTGCCGGGAGCGCCCTGAAGATGGCGCGCCGCCGCGGGGCTTCTCTCCCGCCCGGCTCCCATGAACCTAGGCCCGCAAGTCCCCGTCCATCGCCTCCACCGTCCGGCCCTCGACGTGCACGGCGCCGAAACGGCTCCGCACCGTGCCGCGCACCGCGAGGATTCCGCCGCGCACCCGCGCCGCGTTGCGCCGGTAGGCCGGTTCGAAAAACACGACCTCGGCCCAGCCGGTCTCGTCCTGCAGGCTCGCGAAGGCCATGCGGCCGCCGCGCGCCGACGGAATCTCCCTGAGCGCGGCCAGAAATCCCATCACGCACACGTCCCGCCCCTCGTGGCGCGCGAGGGCCGCCGCGGGGACAAGGTCCTCCCCGCCGCGGTCGCGCCTGAGCGCCGCCAGCGCGCCGCCCGAGGGCGCGAAGTCAAGAACGGCGAACTCCTGCGCCATGCGCCGGCGCGGCGACAACGGGGGCAGCGGCGGATACGACACGGAAAACGGCAGCCCCTCCGCGCCGTCGCGGCGGCGGCGCAGGCTCACGGCCAGTTCCCACAGGAGCTTCGGCCGCTCGATGCCGGTCCAGTCCAGCGCCCCCGCGCAAATCAGATTTTCGGCCTCGCCGGCCTTGGGCCGCGCGCGGCGCAGAAAATCCGCCATCGAAGCGAAGGGCCGCGCGGCCGCGATCCGCGCGCACGCGGCCGCGGTGAGCGCGCGCACCGCGGTGAGGGGCATTCTGAGAGCATCGCCCTCGAGCGCGTAGCGCTCGCCCGCGCACTGGACCGACGGCGGCCTGACCTCGATGCCCTCGCGCACGGCTTCGGCGAGCAGGACCCTGGCCGGGTACATGCCGGCGTGGTGGTTGAGAATCGCGCAGAAGAACTCGGGGGCGAAATGCGCCTTCACGTAAGCCATGCACCAGGCGAGCAGGCTGAAAACCGCGGCGTGAGCCTGGTTGTAGGTGTAGGCGGCGAACCGCAGCAGATCGCGCCAGACCGCCGCGGCCGCCTCCGGCCCGACGCCGTTGGCCGCCGCCGCGCGGGCGAATTCCTCCCTGAGGGGCGCCAGCGCGGCCTCGTCCCCGCGCGCGGCCTTGATGCGCGCGCGCAGCAGTTCGCCCTCGCAGAGCGGCCGCGCCGTCAGCGCCTGGAACACGCGGGCGAGATCCTCCTCGAAAAGGAGGACGCCCCGGGTGTGCTCCAGCGCGCGCGCCACGCTCGGATGCGGAGCGGGCGGCGGCGCCTCCCCGTGGACCCGGCGGATGAAGCGCTCCTTCGATCCGGCCGCCGCCGGGCCGGGCCTGATGAGCGCGACCGCCGCCAGGAGGTCCCGCCACGAGCCCGCGCCCAGCGCCGTCATGAGCTGCCGCATGGCCGGGCTTTCGATCTGAAAGCAGCCGATCGCGTCGCCGCGCCGGCAGCGCGCGCCCGTCCGGGCATCCTCCCGGGGAATCGTCTCGATCCGCAGATCGCGCCCGTGCCGCGCCGCGACGAGCGCCCGCGCCTCGGCGAATTCTCCGAGCATGCGGTTCCCCAGCAGATCGATCTTGATCAACCCCGTGTCCTCGATGGCGCGCATGTCGAGCTGCGTGACCACGATGCCCTTGGGCGCCATCGCGAGTGGCGCGAGACGCCGCAGCGGACCGTCCGCGATGACGATGCCCGCCGGGTGGATCGAAAGGCAGCGCGGGATCGCGAGCAAGCCCTCGGCCCGGGCGAGGATGCCGGCCGGAACCGGGTCGTCCCAGGGGATGCCCGCCGCGCGGGGGGCGCGCGCGAGCGCCGCGCGAATGGAACCGCCCTCCGGCGCATGCGGGACGGCGCGGCTCAGGCGGTCGATCGCGCAAGGCGGGAGCCCCGCCGCCCGCGCCGCCTCGCGGACGGCGAGGCGCGGCTGCATCGTCACGTAGCTCCCGATCATGGCCGCGCGGCCGGCGCCGTAACGGCGGTAAACCGACCGGATCACCTCGTCCCGGCGCTGCCATTCCACATCGAGATCGAGGTCCGGCAGATCCGGCCGCAGGCGATGGAGAAAACGTTCGAAGAGCAGGCCCGCCGCTAGGGGGTCAACCGGCGTCAGACCGAGGGCGTAGCTCACGAGCGAGCCCGCGCCCGAGCCGCGTCCGACGCAGAGAATGCCGGCGCGCCGCGCCTCCCTGACGATGTCCCAGACGACCAGAAAATACGCGGCCAAGCCGAGGTGCTCGATCTCGCGAAGCTCGGTGTCGAGCCGCGCGTGCGCCGCGCGCGAGACGGCGCCGCGCCGCCTGAGGCTCTCGCGGGCGATGCGCCTGAGGACGCGGGGCGGCTCCTCGGGGAGGCGCACGGGCGGCGAGGGCACAATGTACCGGATGCGCCGCCACGCGAAATCGGCGCCCTCCATGGCGGCGCGGGCGGCGCGGAGCGCCTCGGGGACATCGCCGAAGAGCGCGGCCGCGCGGGGCGCGGGGAGGAAGAGCTCCCGCGCCGAGGGCGCCGCGGCGCCGTTGGCTGCGGCGCCGTTGGGCGGGGCGCCGTTTCCGATCGCGCGCAGAAGCCGGCCCGTCTCGAGATCCTCCCGGCGCCGGTAGACGAAGCGGCAGGCCGCGACGAGCGGCAGATCGAGGGCCCGGGCGGCCTCGGCCTGCGCCCGCTCCCAGGTCGCGGTCGCGGCGGGCCTGAGAAGCAGCACTCCGAGCCGATCGCGCGGCAGCGCGGACGCAAGCTCGCGGGCGAGCCCCGCATCGCCCGCGGCGACGAACAGCCCGGGCGGCGCCGCGCCCAGCGCCGCGCCCAGCGAGAAGTCCGCGTCCAGGTTCCGCGCCGAGATGAGGGCGTTCGCCGCCTCGCGGCCCTCGCGGTCGCGGATGACGAGCAGCGCCGCGCGGCGCTCGCGGTCCGTGAGTTCGACGCCCGCATACGCCGCGATGCCCGCGGCCTCCGCCGCGCGGAAGAACTCCGCCGCGCCGGCCAGGCTGTCCCGGTCGGCCAACAGCGCGCCGGCGTAGCCGTTCTCCCGCGCGAGACCGGGAATGGCGGCGGGACTCGCCACGCCCCGGAGAAGCGAATAATAGCTCTGCGCGTAAAAGGCGATCATGGGTCATCCCGCGGCCCGAACGAACGACTGTTCGCCGTCATGATAACGGCCGGACGGGGACGAGGCAACGCGCCGCCGAGGCTCCGCGGCGCGCGCCGGGCGGCGGCCGCTCCCCGCCCCGCCCTTGCCGCTCCGGACGACTATTGGTAAAGTTGCCTCCCACCGCGCCGCAGGCCGCCGGCGCCGCGCGCGGGCGAACACGGGAGGCCGAGCAGGCCCGGGCCCGCATTCGAGTTCGCGATGCCGCGCGCCCCGGTCCTCACAACGCAGGAGGCAACGTGTCCTTCACGATGGTGGTCCTGGTCAAACAGGTGCCGAACTGGTCGAACATCACCGGCGAGGCGATGAACGCGGACGGCACGGTGAACCGCAACGCGCTGCCCGCGGTCTTCAACCCCGACGATCTCCTGGCCCTCGAACTGGCCCTGGATCTCAAGGACCGCGAGGGCGGCCGCGTGACGGTCCTCACCATGGGGCCTCCGCGCGCGGCGGACATTCTCAGGGATGCCCTCTGCCGCGGCGCCGACCGCGCCATTCTCCTGAGCGACCGCAGGTTCGCGGCCTCGGACACCCTCGCCACCTCCTACGCCCTCGCCCAGACCATCAGCGCGCGCCTGGCGCCCTTCGACCTGGTGATCTGCGGCCGGCAGGCGATCGATGGCGACACGGCGCAGGTCGGGCCCCAGGTGGCCGAGAAGCTCAAGCTGCCCCAGGTGTCCTACGTCGAGCGCGTGCTGGAGCGCCGCGGCGACCGCCTTCTCATCCGCAGAAACCTGGGGCGCGCCCATGAAATCGTCGAGGCCCAGGCTCCGCTCCTCCTCACCGTCGTCGGCGGCGGCGGCTCGGCCAGGTGGCCCAACGCGCGGCTGCTCCTCAAGTACCGGCGCGCGCGCTCGACCTTCGAGCTCGAGAAGACCGCCCAGGCCCGAGGCGTGCCCGTCGGCCTGCTCAAGGACGAACTGGCCGACCGCGGACTATTCATCGAAACCTGGGGCGTCGACGAGATCGGCGCGGACCTCAACCGCACGGGCCTGACCGGCTCGCCCACCAAGGTCAAGAAGATCATGAACGTCGTCCTCAAGGGCAAGGACCTCAAGCGCTTCGCGCCGGATGACGCCGGCGTCAAGGCGCTCGTCGACGAGCTCACGGCCGAGAGAACCTTCGGGTAAGGAACGGACATGGCGCCACACGGTGAAGTCTGGGTGTTTGCGGAAATCGAGGACGGCCGCATCGCGGAGGTCTCCCTCGAGCTCCTGGGCAAGGGCCGCGAGCTGGCGGACGCCCTCGGCGTGCGCCTCGGCGCCATGCTGCTGGGCAAGGACGTGCGGCCCCTGGCCGGCGCGCTTCACGCCCGCGGCGCCGACGTCGTGTACCTCGCGGACCACGGCGCGCTGGCCATGTACCGAACGCTGCCCTACGCCCGCTGGATCACCGAACTGGTCGCGGCGCGGAAGCCCGAGATCGTGCTCTACGGCGCGACTCCCACGGGGCGGGACCTCGCGCCTCGGGTGGCGTCGGCCCTCAAGGCGGGGCTCACGGCGGACTGCACGGATCTGCAGGTCGGCGAGTACGAGTCCGGCGGGCGCCTCTTCTCCCGGAAGCTTCTCCAGGTTCGCCCCGCCTTCGGCGGCAACGTCATCGCCACCATCGTGAGCCCCGAGACCCTGCCGCAGATGGCGACGGTCAGGGAAGGCGTCATGCACGCGCTCCCGGCCGACGCGGGCCGCGCGGGCGAGCTGTGCGAATCGGCCTTCTCGCCGGCGCCGGAGGACGAGCTCGTCCGCGTGCTGGAGCACCACGCGCAGGAGCGCCGCGTGGACCTGCGCGGCGCCTCGATCATCGTGGCGGGCGGCTACGGCATGGGCTCCGCCGAGAACTTCAAGCTGCTCCACGACCTGGCCGCGGCGCTCAACGCCGCCGTCGGCGCCTCGCGCGCCGCCGTCGACGCGGGCTTCATTCACCACGACCACCAAGTCGGCCAGACCGGCACCACGGTGCGGCCGAAGCTGTATGTCGCCTGCGGCATCTCGGGCGCGGTCCAACACCGCGCCGGCATGGAGGAGTCGCAGAAGATCATCGCCATCAACCGCGACCCGGAGGCGCCGATCTTCCAGATCGCGCACTACGGCATCGTGGGCGACGCGCTGGAGGTGATCCCCCGGCTGATCAAGGCCCTGAAGGGCGCCATGTAGGAGGCAGCGTGGAGAACTTTTTCAGCGACAACCCGGATATCCTGTGGCACTTCGAGCACCTGGAGCTGGACGAGATCATCGCGAACGCCGAGGATGATTTCACGCAGAGCGCCCGGTTCGACGACGCGCCGACCTCCGCCGCCGATGCCCGCGAGGGCTACCGCGCGGTCCTCGACATGCTGGGCGCCATCGCCGCTCAAGAGATCGCGCCCCTGGCCGCCGAGGTCGACTTGGAGGGCGCGCGCTTCGAGCACGGCGAGGTCACGTACGCCCGCGGCACGCGGCGGGCCCTTGCCGTGCTCGCCCGCGCGGGCCTCATGGGGTTCACGCTCCCCCGGACCCACGGCGGCCTCAACATCCCCGGCGTCCTGTACACCATCGCCACCGAGATCGTGTCGCAGGCCGACGCGAGCCTCATGAACCTCTTCGGCCTGCAGGACATCGCCGAAACCATCCGCGAATTCGCCAGCGAGGAGCAGAAGGCCAAGTACCTGCCGAAGTTCGCTTCCGGCGAAGTCACGGGCGCCATGATCTTGACCGAACCCGACGCGGGCTCCGATCTGCAGGCCGTCAGGCTCAAGGCCGTGCCCCAGCCCGACGGCGCCTGGAAGCTCTACGGCGTCAAGCGCTTCATCACGAACGGCTGCGGCGATGTGAGCCTGGTCCTCGCCCGGACCGAGGACGGCAGCACCGACGGCCGGGGTCTGAGCATGCTCCTCTGCGAGAAGTGCCCCGAGCTGGTCGTGCGCCGCATCGAGAACAAGCTCGGCATCCACGGGTCCCCCACCTGCGAGCTGCAGTTCAACGGCGTGCCCGCCGAGTTGGTGGGCCAGCGGCGCCTGGGCCTGATTCGCTACGTCATGTCCCTCATGAACGGCGCGCGCGTCGCCATCGCCGCCCAGTCCGTCGGCATCGCGCAGGCCGCCTACGAGGAAGCCCTCAAGTACGCTCGCGAGCGGACGCAGTTCAAGAAGCGCATCATCGAGTTCCCCCAGGTCTACGACATGCTCGCGCGCATGAAGAGCGCGCTGCTCGCGGCCCGCGCCATCACCTACGAGGCGAGCCGGCTGGTGGACCTCCGGCGGGCGTACGAGCGCCGCCTGGCGCAGGCGCCCGGGGAGGAAATCCGGGCCAAACTCAAGGAGATCTCCGGGTTCGCCGGCGTGCTCACGCCCATCGCCAAGGCCTATGCGTCGGAGATGTGCAACCAGGTCGCCTACGATGCCATCCAGATCCACGGCGGCGCGGGCTTCATGCGCGACTTCAACGTCGAGCGCCTCGCGCGCGACGCGCGCATCACTTCGATTTACGAGGGCACGACGCAGCTACAGGTCATCGGCGCCCTGCCGGGAGTGACCGCCGGGACGCTGGGCCGGTTCCTGGACACGCTCGCCGCCGGCCCGATCCCCGCGAACCTCTCCGAACTCGCCGCGCTGTGCGGCGAGGCGCGCGCCCACCTCGCGCGGGCGCTCACGCATCTTAAAGCCGCGGAGGATAAAACCTACCTGGACTACATGGCGCGGCCCCTCGTCGACTTGGCTTCCGAGGCCCTGGCCGCGCATCTTTTCCTCAGGCAGGCCGCGCGCGACGCCGGGCGCGCGCTCCAGGCCGAGAAGTTCATCCGCGACGCCCTGCCCCGCATTAGGATGCGAACCGAAGTCGTGACGAGCGGCGATCGGCTCACCATCGAGAAGCACGCGGACTTGCTGTAGCCGCCGCGCCGATCCCGACCCCGGGGCGCGGCGCTCAGGCCGGCGGGGACGCTTTCTCGCCGTCCAACCGC
>MWEK01000004.1 GCA_002070955.1 Planctomycetes bacterium ADurb.Bin069 | reverse complement strand
ACTTGGGGTATGCGCGCCGCAGGCCACCATGGAAACTCCACACACGCGCAGACTTCCAGACAGCGCAACCGCCTCGCGGAACAAAGAGAAGACTGGTTTTTCCCCGCGTCCTCGAATACAATGCCCCCGGTGCCGCGGCTTCGCCGGGCCGGCGCGGGCACCGCCTTCGATCGAACCCGACGAAAGCGCGGTGCGGGCGCCGGTGCGGGCGATCGCGGCCGGGTTCGGCAAGTCGGCCTTGCCGGCGGGTGGCCCGTCGCTGAAACAAGGAGGTTTTTCGATGCGTTCAGCCAGTTGCGCATTGCTCGCCGCGTTGGTCCTATCGTCGGGATTGACGGCCGCGGAAGGATTCGCCATAGGCTATCACGTCGCCGATTCGCCGCTCATCGATGTGAGCGGCGACTACATCTCCGAGAAGCTGACGGGATCCGATGGTTCCACCCTATACTTCACCTTCAACCTCGCCCACGACGCCAAAGGCAAAATCACGGGCGAGGGCATCGCCGTCTTTCAAGCCTCGGAGACCATCGAGATGGATTTCCGGGTCGCGGGCTCGGCGACGTCGGTCCGCGCGGATCCGGGAACGGCGCGGGTGTCCCTCGCCTTCACGAGGTTCAAGGACAGGCACACGGCGCGCCGCTGCGCCGGTTCGTTCAAGGTCGTACTCCCGGCCGCCTCCGATCTGAGAGAGGTGATGAGCGGCACGATCACGGGCTCTCTTTCCGTCAGAGGAGTGGGCAAACTCGCCGTTCGCAACGCGCCCTTCGACACACAGTTCCGCGCTGGCGCTCCCGAGCGCGCCGACTGGCGGTTCGTCCTGACCGGAACCGTGGACGGGAAGAGACTGCGCGGAACCGCCGCAATCACCCTGTCGAACCTCCGCGTGCTTGACTTTGTCTTCTCCGGCTCGTTTTCGGAGGCCAAGGGCATCGCGTCGTTGACCCTCAAGGGCACGGGGGCGGCAAAGGGCACCTCCCTCAAGTGCACCTTCTTCATCCCCCCCGAGGACGGCCTGCCCAATCTATGGCTGAAAGGAAAGCTCCTGGGCCAGGCGATCGCGATCGCCGATCTTCCGCCCCGACTCTTCGCGAGCGCCGAATGCAAGGACCTCTACCTCGTAGAGCCCGCGGATTCTTGGGAGTGCGATGCGGCGGCAGAATACGAGGCGAACCTCAAGTTCGAGGCCAAGAGCTCCGCCGGCGCGCTCTTCGGGGGACGGCTGCGGCTCGAGGGACCGGACCGCGTTGAAACCGCTGACATCACCGCCGATTTCTGCGAGGGGGAAGACGACTGCGACGTCGCAGAAGACGCCGTCCGTATCAGGTTCGACTACGATCTGTACGGGCCCTACTCGTCGTGGCGGCTGCTTTTCACGGTCGAGGACAACACCGGTTTCGCCATCTCGCTGGAGCTTCCTATCGAAAATCCCGATGTCGTGACGCCGAAAAACGGCCTCATCCTCGAGGTGCGCCAGACCACGCCCATGTCCCTTGAGGGCGACGACGAGGTCATCGTCCCCGTGTGCGTCAGGGTGATCGACGACAACTACGCCCTCCTGGGAGGCGCGCTGACGATCAAGGGTCTGGCCGAGACGCAGGTCGTTCCGTTCACCGACCCCCCGTCTACGGCCGGCGCCTACACCAACGACATTAATTGCCTCGTGCGCGGCCCGAAGAGCAGTTGGTCGATCCAGTTCACCGCCGTCAACTCCCTCGGAGCCAGGGCCACGAAAACGCTCAAGGTGCTCAATCCCCGCAAGAAAATGACGATCTCCCTGACTCAGATCGGGAAGGCCGTCCTCATAGTGGGGCCGTCGACATACTACGAATGCGCGCTGCGCCTCGAGGTCCACGACCCCGATAACGCGCTGATCGGAGGCACGATGCTGGCCACGACGATCCATACCGAGGAGTGGACCATCGAAGAGGGAATCTGCACCGAGCTCGGTGCGTCGCACTGCCGGTGCGAGGCCGGTCTCTTTTGGCTGGTGGCTGAGAATGTCCATATACCGCGCCACAAGCCGCTGAAGGTGACGATCATCAACCGGAACGGAAAACGCGTGTCGGCGTCGCTCACCATTCGGCCGTAGCCGCCGCGCCGCGGCTTCGTGCCGGCGTCGGCTTGAACCGCTAATCTTGCGCCGCCGGCCGAGACCCGGGCCGGATGGCCGTCTCCTTCCCGGAGGAGGAACCATGGCGTCCCCGATCAGACGCGTTCACTTCATCGAGTTCAACGCGAAAGTCGGCACCCTCCAGATGTACCCCGTGTTCCCCAAGTACGGCACGCCGCTCCTCGCGGCGCTCCTGAAAGGGCGGGGCTACGATGCGCGCATCTTTCTGGAGGGCGTCAGCGACATGGCCTTCGAGAAGCTGGCCGACTGCGACGCCGCCTGCTTCCCCGTGTTCGCGCCGGCGCTCAACAAGGTCCGGGAGTGCGCGGCGCGGTTCCGCGCGGCGCGGCCGAAAACGCCCCTCATCGCCGGCGGCCCGCAGGCCTGCCTCTTCCCTGAGACGGTGGCCGGCCTCTGCGATTTCGTCGTGCGATGCGAGGGTGACGAGGCGCTCCCCGAACTCCTCGACCGCCTCGGACGAGGCGAGGACGCCCATGCGCTCCCCGGCATCTCGTACCGGCGCAACGGCGCCACCGTCCACAATCCCGACCGCCCGCCCCCCGCGGTCCCCGACCTCGGTCCCGACTTCGCGCTGATCGAGGGGTTCGACCGGCTGGGGCGCGGCCCGGCGCGCATGCGCCGCGTGGTCAACACGCTGCAGACCTCGCGGGGCTGCCGCTTCAAATGCAAGTTCTGCCCTACGGCCAAGCTCTTCGGGGGCTCCTACCGCACGCGAAGCATCGACGCCGTCGTCGCCGACATTCGCGCCCGGCGCCGCCACAATCCCTTCTTCTTCGTCGTCGACAACAGCTTCCTGGGCGACCGCGCCCACGCCGTGAAGCTGCTCGATCGCCTGGCCCGGGAGCGGCTCGGCGCGGCTTTCATCGTCTTCGAACGCCACGAGATCGGCTTCGACGACGAGATGCTGGCCCTGCTCGCCCGAGCCGGCGTCCGGTGCATCATCGTCGGCATGGAGTCCCTCGAAGACTCCAACCTGCAGGCATACGACAAGCGTCAGACGAGCGCCCAGGCCATCCGCGCCGTCGAGAACATCCGGCGCCACGGCATGCACGTCATCGGCACCTTCGTCATCGGCGCGGACGGCGACACCAAGACGGCGGGCGACCGCATCGCCGCCTTCGTCGAGGCGACGGGCATCAGCCTGAACCTCTTCATCGTCCACGATCTGGAGGAAGACGAATCCAAGGGCCTGTTCATCCCCCTCGCCCGCCGATTCCAGACCCACTACCTCCGCGCCGACGCGAACGCCACCGCCCACTACGACTACATGACGGGCAGCTTCGTCACGTACTTCCCGAAGCGGATGAAGCCGAGCACGCTCCAGGCCATGGTCTTCGACGTCTACGACCGCGTCTACACCCACGGCCGGATTCTCCGCCGCCTGTGGGCGCGGAACACCTTCACCTCCGTTTTCGGCATCGCCCACGGTTACGGCATCAAGCGCATGAACGCATCGCTGCGGGAAACCGCCGGCGCCGGTTACCTCGACCACCTGCGGCGCATCGAAGACGGGCTGTACGACGCGGACGAGAACCTCATCGAAAGCAGGCTCGCCGAACTGCCCGGCCTGCCCTCGCCCCCGCCCTTGGAGGAGAGCGCGCCCCTCCGCGGTTACGACCGCCGCATCGCGCTCCTGGTCCTCCCGGGCCTTGCCCGCCGCGGCCTCGTGGGGCTGGGTCAACAGGTCAGGCGGGCGCTGGGACGCGCGGAGGCGGTGTGAGCGGCGGCGGCCGGCGCTTCCTGGCGCCGCTGGTCCTCGCCGCGGCGGGGATTTCCGCCGACTACTTTCCGCCGCCCGAATCCGGCGGCGGTTGGCGCAAGCTCGACCGGCCCGCGGAGGTGCGCGCAATCGCCGGCATGGATCCCGCGAAACTCGCCGACCTCGAGGCATGGCTCCTGCGGAGCGACGATCGGAACTTCGCCGCCGTCGTGATCCGCCGGGGGTACATCGTCCTGGAGGTCGAGCGCGGCCGCAGCGCCGTGTCGGACACCAGCCGCATCGCCTCGATCTCCAAGGCGGTCTGCGCCACGGTGCTCGCCATCGCGTCCGAACGGAGCCGGCGGGGATTGACGCTCCGCGTCATGACCTTCGACGATCCGGCGTTCGATTTCATCCCCTGGGCGCAGCCCCTCAGCGATCCGCGCAAGGCGAAGATCACCGTCAAACAGCTCTTCAACCACACTTCGGGCATCTGCCCCGAGGCGACGGGCGTCCGGAAAGACGGGGCTTGGGAAAACGTGCTGGGCCTCACCGGCGACCCGCGCACGGCCACGCTCGCCTTCGATCCCGGCACCGCCTGCGGCTACTCGTCGTACGCCTTATACCACGCGGCGCTCGTCTGCGAGACGGTGACGGGGAAACCCTACGACAAGTTCGCCATCGAGGCTCTTTTCACGCCCCTCGGCATCGAGCACTGGTCCTTCCAGTATCTCGACGGCGGCGATGGGATCGGCCGCCATCCGACTCACGGCCTGGGTATGCCCGCGCGAGACCTCGCCCGCATCGGCTACTGCATGCTCCGCGGCGGGAAGTGGGGCGACCTGCAAGTGATTCCGCCGTGGTTCGTGGACGAGACGGCCGCGGCGACCCACGCCGTGCGCACCCCGGAGCTGCGCTGGAAGCTCAACCCGCGGACCTTCTCGCACGGGTGGGAGCTGCCGGCGTGCCTGACCGGCGAGGGCGGCCGCAGCGGCGCGGGGATTCCGGCCGACGCGCGCCACAAGCCGGGCTCGGGCGGCCAGCTCTCGGCGTTCGTGCCGAGCCTGGATCTGGTCGTCGTCCGCCAGACGGGCGCCGCCGGCGGGTGGGCCTACGAGGAATGCCTCAGGCGGGCGTGCGCGGCGGTGGCGCCGGAAGAAGCGGGAAGCACGCGTTGAAGGAGGCGGATAATGGGCAGGCGCCGGACACGGCGATTTCTCCGCGGCGGATTCTCCGCGCCGCGCCGCGGCGCCGCGGCCTTGTGCCTCGCGGCCTGGGGCCTGGCCGCGGCCTCCCCGCTGCCTGAGGCGGCGGGCATCAAGCACGACCGGCCGCGGCTGCTCCTGCGTCCCGCGCCCACGCCCTATGCGATCTCCCTGGATCAGCTCCGCGCCCTGCCGCGCGACCGCGATTACGCCCGCATGCTGGAGCAGATCGAGAACCTCGCGCCGCCCCGCGCCGCCGCCCTCGCGCTCGCCTATCGCCTCGCCGGCCGGACCGCGACCGCCGATCGGGCCGCGGCCCTGCTCGCGGCCTGGCGGCCCCCCGAGAAGGCCGGCGACGATCCCTTCACCGTCTACTCCACGCTCTTCGACATGGCCCTGGCCTACGACTGGCTGCACGGCTATGCCGGCTTCGACGGCCGGGCGCGGGCCGACCTGCGCCGGAGGCTCCAGCCCCTGGCCGAGCGCGCCTTCAAGCTCGGCAACGACCACGTGTTCCACAATTACACCTGGATGTATAACGGCGGCGCGATGCTGTGGGCCCTGGCCGCGGCCGGCGAGGACCGGGCTGCCGACGAACTCCTCGAGGGCCTGCGCGCGCGGTTCAACGGGCATCTCTTCCGCGCCATGGAGCACCTGGAGGGCTCCAACGGCGATTCCGCGGGCTACTGGTGGCTGTACTGCCAGCCCATCGCGACGCTTGTCGTCGCGGCGGCGCAAAGCGCCTTCGAGACGGACGTCGTCGGCGCCATCCGCCGCGCGCACGGCGACTGGCTGGGCCGCCAGCTCGAGTACCTCGCCCTGACCGTGCTTCCCGATCTGCGCTTCGCGCCCTGGGGCGACATCGTCGCGGGGCCCAACGGCGGCGCGACCCACGAGATGGCCGACAAGATCGACATGCTCGCGTGGGCGCTGCGCTCGCCCACCGGCGCGTTTCTGAGCCGGCGGATCGCCGAGAAGCGCGGCTTGGCGCGGTTCCACGGCGAGACCGGCATCTTCTATTTCCTGTACACGCGCCACCTGGCGGTCGAACCGGCCCCGCCGCCCCTCGCCGTCCTCGCGGGCGGAAAGGGCGGCGGACATGTTCTCATGCGCAGCGACTGGAGCGACGGCGCCACGGTGGTCGGCTTCCGGTGCACCGATTACTTCGGGCAGCACAACCACCTGGACCAAGGCAGTTTCTTCGTCTACCGGAACGGCTGGCTCGCCCTCGACGCGGGCACCTATCAACGCGTCGGCGGAAGCCAGGCCGGGACCGATGCCCACAGCACGCTCCTTTTCGGCGGCGAGGGGCAGCGCCGCCAGGGTTATCAGAGCGCCGCCACGCTGGAGGAATTCACCCGGCGGCTGCCCTCGGGCCTGGAAACCGGCGACCTTCCCTTCTACCGGCACGCCGGCGCATGGACGGCCGCGGCCGGGGACTTCGCGCGGGCGTACTCCCCGGAGGTCGTCCGGAGCTGCGTGCGGCAGATCCTCTTCGCGCGCCCCGGCACGATCGTCATCATCGATCGCCTCGCGGCGCCGGAAGGCAAGTCGCTGCCCGAGGTCCGCTGGCTCCTGCAAACGCCGGCCGCGCCGCGTATCGAGGGCGGAACCGTGATCGCCCTCAACGCCGCCGGTTATCTGCGCTGCCGCTCGCTCGCGCCGGACGGCCCCGCGCCCGCGGTGGAGGATTCGTACCGCACGCCGGCGGGGCCGACTTCGCCCGGCGGGAACCCGACTTTCATCGACGCGTCCCGCGTCGTTTTCTCCTACCCGGGCAAGCCTTCCCTGACCCTCGCCCATGTCCTGGAAGTGGGCGACGGGACGCCGGCGCCTCCCGCCCGCGACGTTGCCGTCCGAATCGATCCGCTGGGGACGAAGGTCAGCATCGGGGGCCGGACGTTCGCGTTCTCCGCGGCGCCGCCCTACGAGATTTCCAGCGCGCAGGAGTAGCGGCGCCGGCGAGGGCCGGGCTCACTCCAGTTTCAAGTCGGTGCGCATCACCACGACCTGGTAGGGATTCCAGGTGGACATCGTGTAAAAGAGGCGGCATCCCTTCGCGTCGCCCGTCGTGTAGCGCGCCATGATGTACGGACCGTATTCGCCGCCCGGGTGCAGCACCCGCCCCGGATCGGCCAGGCCGTCGCCCTTCCCGCCCAGCAGGTTCACGCGGTGCATGAAGAACCCGTAGCCCTTGTCCCGCCAGGGGTCGAAAACGACCTCCGCTTCCGACCACGCCCCCCACGGCCGGGGGGCGGATCGCATGACGATGCCCCGCGGCGCGCTCGAGTTGTAGAGCATCACATAGCGCCCGACCGCCGGGCAATACGCCACCGAATGCTCGCCGACCACGTCGTGGCGGAAGAGGAAGGCGGCTTCGCGCTCCTCCGCCGACCAGCGCGCCGCGCCCTCGCCGTCGGTGCCGCTGAAATAGCGCAGCGAGCTGCGATCGTGAATCCGCGCCGTTTCGATCCGCGCCAGGCACACGCTGCTCCGGCGATACTCGCCGGCGCCGAACACGTAGAGCCAGGGGTCCTCCTTCCAGAGAGCCGTCACCCGGAACTTCCCTTCGGAGAGCTGATACACCTGCCGGAACGTCCGCCCGTCGTCTTCCGAAACGGCCAGCACCGAACGGCCGAGGGACAGCGGCGGCCGGAAGCCCATCGCGAACACCACGTACATCTTTCCGCCGATCGAGACGCCGTTCAGGGGCACCTCGAAGGGCCCGTGCGAGAGCCCCGGCACTTCCAGCGGCAGCCAGCGGCCGTCGCCGCCGCACAGGAAGGAAAGCTCGATCGCGGTCGGGTCGCAACTGTCGGTCCATGCCAGCGCATCGCGGGCCACGCCCGCGTCGCGGCCGTCCAGGTAGCGCCACGTGTCGCCGAACAGGAAGACGAGCCGCCCGCCGTGCTCGAAGGAACTGCCCAGGTCGGTGGCCGCGACGCCCGCGCGCCGCTCCGTGAGGCTCAGCGTCGGAACGCCGGTCTGGCGGTCCCTGTCGCCGGTCAACTGGCACACCTTGACGGTCGATTCGGGGACGTACACGAGGCGCGCGTCCGGCGCTGCGCCGGCGGACGGCGCCGGCGCAGCCAGCAGGCAGCCGAACGCGGCGCAGCGAACGAGCCGCACGAAACGCCCTCGAAACCGGCCCCCCTCCCGACGGCGCGACTCCGCCGGCCGGCGCACGGGACCGCCGCCGCGATCACGAAGCGAGCCCTTCGCCATGGGCGCCCTCCTGCTTGGTTCATGCGAACGCGGCCCTCCGCCCGCCGCGCGGGAGAGGCTCCGCGCCCTAGATGATAACACCGGCGGCGCGCCGGCAATAAGCTCCGCCACGTTCCGGCCGCCGGTCGGCCGCGACAGGCTATAATCGCGCCAAGCGGCGGCGGCGGGCGCGGCCGGACTCCCCGTGGAATCCAGGCGCCCGCCCGCGTCTAGGTTGGAAGCGCCCGGTTGGCGGGCGCCCCGAACGCGTGTCACCGCAGGGAGCTTCTTCATGACGCCCGGGATCTTCGCCGTCCTGCTCGTTGCCGCCGCTTCGCCGGCGCCGCCTCAGGGGAAAGTCGTCATCAACGAGATTTTCTACCATGCGCCCGACGATCTCGATGACCTCCAGTGGATCGAGCTTCACAATCCCGGCGATGGGCCGGCCGATCTGAGCCGCTGGATTCTCAGGAAGAGCATCGAGCACCGTTTCCCTGACGGGACGACGCTCGCCGCCGGGGGGTACCTGGTGCTCGCGCGGAACGGCGACCGCTTCCGCGAGCACTACGGCGCCGCCGCGGACGGCGTCTTCGAGAAAGGGCTCTCAAGGAGCGGCGGCCGGATCGAGCTCTGCAACGCCGCCGGAGAGCTCGTCGATGCCGCCAGGTACAAGGACGAACCGCCGTGGCCGGTGAGCGCCGACGGTTACTCCGCCTCGCTGGAGCGGATCTGTCCCGGAGCTCCGGCCGAGGACGCCGGCAACTGGGCCGCTTCGCCCCTTCCGGTCGATGCACCCAAGCCCTCCGGAACTCCCGGCAGGCGGAACGCCGCCTTCCGCGCCGTTCTGCCTCCGGTGGTGGTCTCGGTCGGCGGCGCGGGAGACCTCGCGCCGGCGGGCCAGCCCCTCGCCATCGAGGCGGAAGTCAAGGACAAGGGCGCGCTGGGCGAGGTCCGCCTCCTTTACCGCGTCGTCGCGGCCGGCGTCGAGGGCGCGGAAGCCTCCGTCGCCATGGCTTTCGACGCCGCGGCGGGGAGGTTCCGCGCCGAGATTCCGCCGCAGGCCGCCGACACCATCGTCAGATATCGCGTCAAGGCGGCGAGCGCGGCCGGCGCCGTGCGGCTGTACCCGGACGAAAACGACCTTCGTCCGACGCTCTCAACCTACGTTCATGACCGGTGGCCGGCGGCCGGGATTCCCTTCGGCTTCGTGATTCGCACGGGTGTTCCGCAAGCCGCCGCGCCCGACGCGGCGCGACGCGAGCCACGCAGACCCGGCGGCCCCGGCGATTTCCCTCGCGGTCCCGGCGACTTCCCCCGCGGCCCCGGCGATTCCCCCCGCGGCCCCGGCGATTTCCCCCGCGGCCCCGGCGATTTCCCCCGCGGCCCCGGCGATTTCCCCCGCGGTCCCGGCGACTTCCCGCGCGGCGAGTCCCGCGGCGGACCGCCCGACCCGCGCGCCGGCCCCGGAGGATTCCGCCCCCCGCCGTTCGGTCCCATGGGGCGGAGCGAAACGCGCCCCCCGCGCCCGCCGCGCGGCTCGTCCGCCTTCCTCTACGTGGATCACGCGACGGGGAAGGCAAGCTTCTTCGACCACATCCACGTGGTCGAGCGCGACGGAGACCGCGGCTACAAGCTTCACTTCCACAAGGACCGCAGGCTCGACGGCATGAGCGTGGCGAGCCTGGTCTTTGAGGGCAACGAGCGCTTCCTGCTGGCGGAGGCTCTGTCCTATGACGTCTACCGCCGTGCCGGCAACGCCGCCTGCCGGACGGAGTTCGTGCGGCTCTGGGTCGACGGGCGCCAGCGGGGCTACCACCTGATGATCGAACAGCCCAACCGCGCGTTCCTCCGGCGCAACGGCCTCGACGACCGCGGAAATCTCTACAAGATCAGGTGGTTCCGCCGCGGCATCGAGGGCCAGCACGAGAAGCGGACCAACACCCGCGGGAGCCACGCGGACCTCACGGCGCTCATCGGGCAACTGGAGAGCACCGCGGGCGACGAGCAGTGGCAGGTCATCCGGGAAAACTTCAACGTCGAGCAGACGGCCACGTACTTCGCCGTCAACATGGTGCTCTCGCACTGGGACGGGTTCTTCAACAACTACTTCGCGTACCACGACACCCGCGGGACGAACAAGTGGGAGATGTACCCCTGGGACCAGGACAAGGCGTGGGGCTACCACGACGCCCTGCGCGGCGAAGAAGTCTTCTACGACATGCCGCTCACCTTCGGCATGGAAGGCGACCGAGCGCCGGGGCAGCGCCAAGCGCCCGCGGAGGGCCCGCGCTTCGGAAATCCGGGCGGCCCCGGTCCCTTCGGCGGCGGCCCTCCCGGCGGGATGCCCCCCGGCGGCGGCACCATGTGGTGGCGGCCGGGGGGATACTTCTCCCGCCCGCTCCTTGCCAATCCCCGCTTCCGGGCGGTTTTCCTGGCGCGGACCAAGGAAATCGCGGAGAAGATCTACACCCCGGAGCTCTATTTCCCCCTCATCGATGCGCTGGCGGATCGGCTGCGCGAGGACGCGCGGCTCTTCGCTGAGCTCCGCGGCGAGGACCCCGAGGCGGGCGAGCGGCGCCTGGCGCGCAACGTGAAATCGCTCCGCGACCACGTCGTCGAGCGCCGGCGGTTCCTGCTCGACCAAGCGGAGCTGCGCGCGGCGGGCGCGCCCGCCGCGGAGCCGAAAGCTCCGGCGTCCGCGGGCGCCGATCCCCGCTGACGCGCCCGCGGCGCTACCGATCGCTGGTCCACAGGAAGCGGCCGCCCCGCGGAATCAACACTTCCCGCGTCCGTTCCCCGTGGCGCAGCCTGCACGGGCCGCCCGCCTCCGAGCGGACCTCGGCTTCGGCGAGCCTGCCGTCCTTCCAGGCGATGTCGACCTCGAAGCCGCCGCGGGCGCGCAACCCGGCGACGGCTCCCTCCGACCACGCCTTCGGAAGCGCGGGCAGGAGCACGATCTCGCCGGCGTGGCTCTGAACGAGCATCTCCGCCACCGCCGCGCAGCCGCCGAAGTTGCCGTCGATCTGGAAGGGCGGATGCAGGCACAACAGATTCCCCGCGCCGCGGCCGATCAGCATCGACACCAGCTTCGCCGCCCGGTCGCCGTCGTGGAGCCGCGCCCAGAAACAGGCCTTCCAGGCCATGGACCAGCCGGTCGAAGCGTCGCCGCGGCGCTCCAGCGACTGCCGCGCGGCCCGGAAAAGCTCCGGCGTCTCGGGATTGATTTCGCTGCCCGGGAAAAGCCCCCACAGGTGGGACACGTGGCGGTGGGTCGGTTCGGCCTCCTCGCGGTCCTCGGGCCACTCCATGATGCGGCCGTCCGCGCCGGCGCGCGTCGGGGCGAGCCTGGCGCGCGCGGCATCCAAACGCCCCGCGAACTCCGCGTCGATGCCGAGAATCCGCGCCGCCGCGGCGGTGTTCAAAAGGAGCTCGCGGATGATCTGCATGTCGTAGGTGGAGCCGACGCAAAGCGCGGTGGTCCGCCGCTTGCCCGCCGCGTCGACGAAGACGTAAGAGTTTTCCGGCGAGTTGGACGGCACGGTGACCAGCCGCCCTGTGCGCGGATCCTCCACCAGCACCGCCAGGAAGAACTCGCACGCGCCGCGCAAGATCGGATAACAGTCGCGCAGAAACGCCGCGTCGGGCGCGTAGGCGTAGTGCAGCCAGAGGTGCTGGGCCAGCCAAGCGCCGCAGGTCGGGCCCATGCACGCGGGCAGGAAGCTCGGCGCGGTCTCGAACCACGGATTCTGGGTGTGGTTGGCCATCCAGCCGGGCGCGTTGAAGTAGGCCTTGGCGGTCTTCGCGCCCTCCCGCGCCACGCCCTTCAAGAAACGCAGGAGCGGCGCGTGGCAATCGGCCAGATTGGCGGGCTCGGCGGGCCAGTAGTTCATCTGGAAATTGATGTTGGAGTGGAAATCGCCGTGCCAGGGCGTCGAGTACTCCTCGGCCCAGATACCCTGAAGGTTCGCGGGAAGATGCGAGTCGGGCCGGGAGCTCGAGACCAGGAGATGGCGCCCGAACTGGAAGTAGAGCGCCGCGAGCGCCGGATCGGGCGCGCGCTCGTTTCGAGCCACCCGCTCGGGCGTCGGCAGCGCCGCGTTCGGGCCCGCGGGCAGCGTCAGCGTGCAGCGGCGCATGTAGGCGCCGTGATCCGCCGCCGCGTCGTTCTCGATGGCCGCGTAGGGCCGCCGCAGCGCCGCCTCGAGCCGGCGGCGAACGAGCGCCGCGTAGTCGCTTGCGTAAAGATCGGTGCCCGCCGACACCACGAGGGTGACCTCGCCGGCGCCTTCGACCGTCACGCCGCGGTCCGTGACGGCGACCTTCCCGCCCTTGGCGGCCGCGCCGAGCATGGCCAGGTAACGCACCCCCGCGCCGCCCCCGCCGGGCTTGTTGAAGGGCAGCCGCCCCTCGATGACGTGGAAGCCGTCCCGGGCCCGCGCCGCCGCGTCCCGGCCGCGCGACAGCGCCGCGGTGAAGGAGAGCGCGCCAGGCGCGTCCGCCCTCAGGTGCAGCGCGATCACTTCGTCGGGTTTCGAGACGACCAGATCGCGGGTGAAACGCACGCCCTCCCGCGTGTACTCGGTCCGCGCCGCGCCGCGCATGAGGTCGAGCTCGCGGCGGTAGTCCGCGGGCACCGTCGGAACCAACGGCGCGCCGTCCAGGACGATCTCCGCAACCTGGAACATGTCCGCCGCGGGAGGCGCGAAGGTCAGGCGATAGAAGCGGAAAGCGGCGGGCTTGCCCACCGGGAAGGTCTTTTCCAGGTGGCGTCCCTCGAAAGGCGCGTCGAGGTCGCGCCGGTCGAGCTCGGTCCACGCCGCGCCGTCGGCCGAGCCCTCCAGCGTCCAGTTCCGCGGGTCGCGCAGGGGCATGTCGTTGGCGCTCGTGAAGGTGTAGGCGGTCACCGTCCGGGGCTCCGCCAGCTCGACCTGCCAGCGCACCGGCCTGCCCTCGTGGCGGAAGCACCACTTCGTTCCCGCCTTCCCGTCGTAGGACTTCGCCAGGCCCTCGCCGCCGCCATGGTCATGCCCACTCGTCGAGGTGACCCGCGCCGCCGTGCCGCCGCCGAAGCAAACCGTGAGATCGCCGAGCGTCTGGTAGCAGCCGAACTGGTTCTCGTCGCGCCAGCCTTGCACGCCGTCGGCGTAGCGGAAACTCCCCGTCAACACGGCCTCGGCGCCGGCGATATCCCCCGCGAAGAGTTTTTCCCGCACCTCCGGCAGGCACTTGTAGGCATCGTAGTTGTTGCCGTCGTAAGCGCCGCCCGACCACATCGAAGATTCGTTCAGGACCACGCGCTGGTTGTCGACGCCGCCGAAGTCCATGGCCCCCAGCCGGCCGTTTCCCAGAACGCAGGACTCGAGAAACGAGTCGGCCGGCCGGGCGAACCACAGCCGCGCCGGCTCCAGCGGCGCGGGAGCCTCGCCCGCCCCGCGGGCGCAGATTTGAAGAATCGCGGCGAACAGCGGAAGCAGTCGTGGCCTGGGCATGGAAGGCTTCTCCTGGGCGCGGCGCGCTCTCGCCGTCCGGCCTTCACGCGCCGTGCCGGAACGGCGCCGCGCCGAAGGTCGATGATGCCGCCTCGCCGCCGCGAACGCCAGACCGCGGGACGGGCGCGCAGGCTGCAGGCGCGGCGGCGGCGCGCCGCCGCCCTCACGGCTCCAGCCACGCGGCGATGGGCGCCGAATCCGCCGCCGTCACGTAGATCGGCGTCCCGTCCAGGGCGACCTCGGCGGCGGCGAGGACGTTTCCCATGATGTCGTAGGCGCGCAGGCCGGGGGCGAGCGGCCGCGGCGGCGCCGTTTCCCCGAACCGCCACACCACCGCGACGGCCCCCCGCCCCGTGTCGAAGGCATACGCGGCGAGACCGTCGCGGCAGCGCGCCCACGGGCACGCCCGCGGCTCCCCCACGAAGCGCGCGAAGGCCGCGACGCCGGCGTACATTGCGCGGGGCGCGCCGCCGTACTCGAAGAGGACGCCGCCCTCGTCCGGACCGTTGATGGCGCCGCAGGTCCCGGCGTGGAAGAAGATCCGCCTGACCCCGTGCGCGAAGGCCGTCGCCGCGAACTTGACGATATGCTCCGTCGCGGCGCGTTCCGTCTTCCAGCGGCAGCGGCCCATCGTGGCGTCCCCCACCGTGGGCGGGATGCACGCGGGGTCGTCGTCGGCATAGCAGCCCCATTCGGTGATCCAGATGGGCTTCGGGCCGCCGTGCGCCTGCATGAGGGCCTCGAGCGCGGCGAAAGGCTCCTCGTAGCTTTCGGCCGGCCGCGGCGGATCGTAGATATGAACATCGAAGACATCCACGAAGGCGAGCCCTCCCGACGCCACGAACTCCCGCGTCACTCCCGCCTCGAGCCCGGCGCCGATGCCGCCGACGACGACGCAGTCGGGCTGCTCCGCCTTGATGGCCCGATAGGCCCCCGCGAGCAACCGCACGTAGTCCTCCACTCCGTATCCGAAACGGCGCGGCAAGGCGTAGTCGGTGTAGACGGGTTCGTTGAGAATCTGGTAGGCCGCCGCGGGGCGCGGCTCCGCGCGGCAGTAGCGCCGCACCACGGCCGCGGCATATGCGTCGAAGTCTTCCTGCTTCGCGGGCGCGTACGCAACGGGTAGGCGCGCGCGCAGGTACGCGTCCCGCCCCGCGGCGTTCCGGACGGCCTCGGCGTCAGCTGTCGTCGACCAAGAGGCCGACGGGAACGGCAACAGGACGAGCGCCTCGCCCCCGCGGCGCAGAATCCGTTCGATCTGCGCGTCCGCCGCCTCGAACCGAAAGTCGCCCTTGCGCGGCTCCACCGTGTTCCATTGCGCCGACCAGTCGCGCCACCAGCCCGCCCCGGCGCGGTGAGCGAGATCGATCAGGAACCCCCACGGGTAGGCGTGGTTGAAACCGAAGGGAGCGCCGTCCGCGCCGCGTTCCCGCGGCGCCAAAACGGCGCAGCGCAGCCGCTGCGACGCCTCCCCCGCTTGCCAGCGCACCCGGAAAAAGCCGCGCGCGCCGGGCAGCACGCCGGCGATCGCCGCGGCGCCGCCCGCGCGGGGCGCGAGCGCGATGGATACGGCGCGCTCCAGAACGACGCGCTCGAAAAAGTCTTCCACCACGAGGGTGCCGTGAAGCTCCCGGGGCGCATCGCCGTCGTTGTAGGCCCGCGCGGCGAACGCCATGCCCGCATCGCCTGAGAAAATGTGGCCCTCGACGCCGGTCTCGAGGTACGCCTCGACCGGCGCGCGCGGCCGGTACGGCGTGGCGGCGGAGGCGCGCTCCAGTTGCACGGCGTCGATCCACAACACCGCGGATTCCCGCCCCGACGCGTCCAGATCGAGGCCGACGGCGATGAAGAGGTACGGCCGTTCCGCCGTGAAGGTGAATTCGTGGCGGCGCCATTCGGCGCCGACCTTCACCGCGCGCGAGCGGCGAACGTCGGGAGCGAAGACGACCGCCAACTCGGCGGCGGTGTCCTCGCCGTCGCCGCGCATGAACGCCGAGAGCGTCAAGGTCTCGCCTTCGGACACGCGGAACCAGCCGCGGTTCGCGGCGAGGATCCGCCGCACGGCCTGGCGAACCGGTTCGTAGTAATCGAAGAAGAAAACAGGCCGGGTGCCGGGCGCCGGCGCGATTTTGAGGCTGTGGCCGCCGTGGCGCGCGGCGGAGGCGTCAATTGCACCCTCGAGCCGATACAGGTTCCCGCCCCACCCCTTGAGGCCGTAGGTGTAGCTTCCCCACCCCGCGGCGCCGCACTCGAAGCTGCTGTTCGGGACGAGATTGCCGGATCCCTCGGAGGCCAGGACGGGGAACCACTCCTCGCCGACGTCGCTTTCGGTCAGAACGACATCGTCGAGCCACAGCGTGCCCGTCGTCTTGAACCAAAACTGGAGGCGGCTCGCCGCGGCGGGCACGTCGGCGCGGGCGCGGAAGCGCACCTCGTGCGGCTCCCACCGCGCCGTGACGGGAAAAGCGCCGGCGAGCCCCGCGTTCTCCCAGCGGCGCATGTCGCTGAGCGCGACCTCGACGGCGCCGGTGCGAATGTTTTCGCCCTTGGCCAGGAAGCTCAAACGGTACCACCGCCCCGCCTTCACGGCGACCACGCCGGCCTGGCACACCATGGCGTGGGCGTCGGGCGTGTCGCCCGCGAAGGCGCTCACGACCAGCTTCGCGCACTTGCCGCCGCCGAGCCTGGTGTCGAGGAGCAACGCCTGCGCCACGGACCGGCTGCCCGCCGCCGCCCACGCCTCCGGAGTTCCCGGCGTCCTCCCCTCCCGCTCGAAGGAGCCGTTGGCAACCAGATTGGGCGCCTCGCCGGCGCGAGCCAGGCCGGCGAAAAGCAGCGCCGCGGCCAACGCCGCGCGCCCCGCGCCCAGGGTTGGAAGCCTCCCGAAGCCCCGCCGTCCCTCCCGCGCCTGTCGCCGCATAACGCCTCCTTGCGCGCGCCTCTCGGCGTCCGCGCCGGCTGCCGCTCCATGGGATTCCGGCGCGGTCACCGCAACTGCTCGATCGCCGCTTCGAGCCGCGCTCGAAGGGCCTTGAACTTTCCCCCGTCGTTCATGTCCCGCTCGCCGAGGCGGAAGGAGGCCAGGATTTCCCGAAGGCACGCCTCGGCGGCTCCGGCGGCCTCGGCGCCGGGGTTCTCGCGCGCCAGGCGCGCGAGGGTCGCCAGGCGCCGGTAGTCGTCGAGCCCTTCGCGGAGACGCTCGAACTCCAGGGAGGGGATCAACTCGCCCTCGGGACTCGCGCTGCACCAGGCGTAGTCATCCTCGCGGCAATCGAGGGCATAGTAAGGATCGCCCGCCGCGGCGTTCCAGTGCCAGGACAGCCGGAAGCGCATCCCGTGCTGCGCGACGGCCTTGTATAGATACACCCCGAAGGTCCAGCGGTTGCCGCCGTTGTAAAAGGCCCACGCGCCGCCGGCATCGCGGAGCAGCCGCACCGAGGCCTCGTCGTGGAGGTTCCAGTCGGCCACGTGCAGGGCGCGGGACAGGCGGAAGCGCGGATCGTTCGCATCGGCGCCCACGAAGGAAGTCGCCGCCGTGAAGAACGGCGGGCCTTGCGGGAAGGCCGCGCGGTAGGCTTCCGCGTTTTCCGCGCTGCGCGCCAGATCGTCGCCGACGGGCTCATCGCCGATGTTCCAGTAGACGGGCAGCCACTCGGCCGCCTCGGCATGCCGCTGAATGGCGCCGAAGACCGCGCGGATAAAGGCCGGATAGTCCGTGAACCCCGCCGCCTGCATGGCGGCGGAGTCCTTGTAGTACGTCTCGAGCCCTTCCAGGGGGCAGTACGTCACGACCGACATCCGGAAGCCGTGCTCCTTGAACAAGCGCATCTGGGCATCGCCGCGGGAGAAATCCAAGCGCGGGCTGCCGTTCTCGCATCCTAAGTAGCGCACCACGGGCAGACCGCTCGCGGTGGTGAACCCGTACTCCCTGAGCTTGCGAAGCGACGCCGCCGCCAGGCGGCGGTTCCGGGCGGCGGCCTCCGGCCCTTCCCACGGCAAGTCGATCGTGTGGCCCCAGGGCCCGACGGGGATGTCCACGGGGTCCAGCGTCCCTCGCCGGACACGAACCTCGAGGGGCACAGCCAACGGCGCGCCGCCGGCGGCGGCCACCGCGAGCGCGCCCCGGTAAAGCCCCGGCGCGGCGGTGGGCGGCACCGCGACCGTGAGCCAGAAGGTGCGCGTGAAACCCGGCGGCATGGGCGCGGTGCTCCGCGGGACGACAAATCGCGGCGCGATGGTGTAGACGCTCCCCTCCATGGTCACACGCGCGAGCCGGTGCCGGACGTAACCCGTCGCAATGGCCCGGGCGGGAATGACCGCGCCGCCGGGGCCCGCCAGATCGCCCGGTGTCACCGTGACCGGGCCGAGCGCCTCGAGGGGAAACACGGACAGGGTGACCGGCTCCAGCTCGCCCGCGAAGGCGCTGGCCGACAGGGTCGCCACGCGCTCGCCTTCCCGGGGCATGTCGTTGTCGAAGACATCCTCCATCCAGTCCCGCGCAAAGACGATGTATCCCCGCCGGCGCTCCTCGGGGCTCGGAACGGGCGGCACCCCCGAGGGGCTGTGGAGCACGCGCTTGAAAGCATTGTCGAAATGGAACCGCCGCCGGGCGCGCACGAAGTCCAGAAAAGCGTCGCCTTGCGCGTCGCGCTCGGCGGGAAACACGATGACGGCCGACACGCAGCACGCCCAGTTCGCCCCCTCGAACTCCACGTTGAGCTGCCCGTCGTCGACGTCGACCGTGCAGTCCTTCTCGGCGAAGTAGGGCAGCTGGTAGGTATCGAACGCGTTCTCCGCCGGGAGGTCGTCGCGATCCCAGGACCGGTAGTAGCGCCGCATGAACGCCTCCAGGTCCATGGTGTCCACCAGCTCGCGCCCCTCGACGCGCAGAACCCGCCGCCGGTAGCGCTGCACTTCGCCCCAGTACCCCGAGGGCGAGTCCATGTTGACGATGACGCGATAGCGCCCGTTGGGCACATCGATGGCCAGCCCGCCGGCCTCGACGCAGATGAAATCCTGGTAGAGCGGATCCGGCTGCAGCGCGTCGAAAGCGCGCCAGAAGCGGGCGTTCTTCCAGCCGTATCCCCGGCCGGCCGTATAGGCGCAGCTCATGTCGAGGGGCGTGAACCCCTCCATGACGGGGCTGGTGCGGGTTCCCAGGTCGAAGGCCCAGAGCCCCTCGAACCGGACGGCCTCGGCCGAGGTGTCGCGCTCCAGCCGCAGGCGGTCGAGGAAGAGCGGCGCCGGCGGATCGGCGCCGATGGAAAAGACGATCCGCGTGATGCCGCGGCGGTTGAGCGGACGGCCCGGGCGGGACTTCTCGCCGACGTACAGCGCGGCGGGAATCGCCAGCGTGCCGGATCCGGGGGGCACCACGGTCGTGTAGTTGACCCGCGTCCAGTAGTCGCGGGTCTCCGTGTCGCGCACCTCGAAATACAGCTTGAGCGGACGGTCGGCGTCGGTGTGCACGTCGACCTTGATCCAGTCGTAGCCGGTCCAGTCCTGCGGCCCATCCATGCTGGCGTAGCCGCGGTCGATGCGCAGAGCCTTGGCGCCGTCCGTGGCGTGCGCCGACACGACAACGCCGCCGTCGAAGGGGTTTCCGTCCTCGAACGACGCGATGACGCGCACCGGCGGGCCGCTCGCCGCAGGCCGAGCCGCGAGGGCCGCGCCGCAGGCATAGCAGCTTCCCCACGCGGGCATGGCGCGGTAGCCGCAATCGGGGCAGCGGGCGGCGCCCGCGCCGAAGGGGCCGGGCGGCGCGATAGGCGCTTCTTCCGCGCCGAAGACCGGAACGGGCGTCAGGGCCGTGTCGTCGCCGACTTTCTCCACCGTGACGTCATCGACCCAGAGGCGGCCCGGCGCCATGAGTCCGAAGCTCGGACAGGTTCCCTCCGTCGGCTCCTTGACCTCGCCCACGTAGGTGAGGCGCGTCCACCCGAAGGTCCCGTTCCGGCCCAGGGGCAGATACACCCCCGCGAACATGAACTCCGTGGTCTGGTTCCAACGCCCGGTCCCGATGTCCAGGCCGCGCAGGTGCGCGACGACGCGGTAGCGGCCGGGCTCGAGGACCAGCTTCCGAGGCCAGGCTCGGATCTTGGGTTGGTTCCCGCCGACGAGGAGAAGCGAATGCCCGCCCGTGCGCGCGAGGTCCGAGACCCGGAACTCGCATTCACCCTCGTAGATCCACCCCGACCAATGCGCGAAGACATGCCCCCAGCGGTCGCGCTCCATGGGCTCTTCGAAGGAGGGATCGGGGACGAGATTCCCGGCGGCGCGCGCCGGAGCCATGCCCATCGCCGCCAGCGCGGCGAGGCCGCACGCGATTGCCTTGGTCTTCACACCGGCGACTGTACATCGCGGCCGGCACGGGGTCAATCAAAGGCGTCGCGCCCGGGTGAACGGCTTTCCGACCGGGAAAAAACCTGGCCGCGGCGCTTAAGAAGCTTCTCAACACGGCGGGCGCCAAGCCCGGCTCGGCAGCTCGCCGACCGCTCGAGCCCCTCTCTGCCGCCCCGCGCCAGGCCGCTCGATGCGTTCGCCTCCGCGAGAGGCGTTGCCGCAACAGGCCCCCAAGAGCTACGATTGCCGGCGGACAGGCGAGGCGGGAACGCGGCCGGCGGGCGTCGCGGCGTTGCGCGGCCCGCCGATCGCCCGCGGCAAGGGGACCGTCCCGATGCGAAACCGAAGGATTCTCGCGCTGCTCGCGACGGCGGCGCGATACTCCACACCAACCGCGGCGTCGCGCGGCTCCCGCGCGCACGACTGGCCGGCGCAATGAGCGCGCACGATTCTCGCGAGCCCGCCGCGCGCGCCATGATCGTCCCGGCCGCCGCGATCTTTCTGGGGGCGTTCCTGCTCTTTCAGGTGCAGCTCATCATCGCCAAGGCCATTCTGCCGTGGTTCGGCGGCGCCCCGGCAGTGTGGACGACGTGCATGCTCTTCTTCCAGACGCTGCTCCTCGCCGGCTACGCCGGCGCGCACGCTTCGGCGCGCGCGCTGCGGCCGCGCGCCCAGGCCGTCGCGCATCTGGCGCTGCTCGCCCTCGCGCTGGCGACGCTGCCGATCCTGCCCGGCGCGGGCGGCCGCCCCGACGGTTCGCAGCCGCCGGTCCTCGCCGTCATCACCCTGCTGGCCTGGTCCGTGGGGCTGCCGTACTTCGCCCTCGCGGCCAGCGGCCCCCTTATCCAGCACTGGTTCGCCGTCGCGAACCCCGGCGTGTCGCCGTACCGGCTTTACGCGTTTTCGAACGCCGGCTCGCTGCTCGGCCTCGTGAGCTACCCCTGCGCCATCGAGCCGTGGTTGACCACGGGCGCCCAGGACCGGGCTTGGTCGGCGGCTTTCGTCGTGTTCGCCGTCTTGTGCGTGCTCGCGCCTCGCGGCGCATGGCGCGCCAATCCGGCCGCCCCCGCCGTCGATGCGGCGGACCGCGACGCCCCGGCGCCGGCGCTGGGACAGAAGCTCTTGTGGATCGTCCTTGCGGCGACGGCCTCGACGCTGCTCCTCGCGGTGACGAACCAGATGTGCCAGGAGGTCGCCGTGGTGCCGCTTCTCTGGGTGCTGCCGTTGGCGCTCTACCTGCTCTCCTTCGTCTTGTGCTTCGCGAGCGCGCGCTGGTACTCCCGCGCGTGGTGCATCCCCGTGCTGATCCCGGTTCTACTCGTCCTCGCGCAGGCAACCGCCCTCTCGGCGCGCATCGGCACCTATTACGGCGTGCCAATTCTGTCGCTGGGGCTCTTCGTGACCTGCATGTTCTGTCACGGCGAGCTCGCGGCGCGGCGCCCGGCAAGCGCGCACCTCACCTCGTACTATCTAACGATCGCCCTGGGCGGCGCCCTCGGCGGGGCCTTCGTCGCTCTGGCGGCGCCGCTGCTCTTCACGGGCTTCGATGAGATGTATGCCGGCCTGTTGGCCTGCGGCGCGCTCGCGGCCGCGTTCCTGTTCCGGAACCGCGCCGAACGCCGGGCGTTGAGCTCGGCGCTGCCCGTTCTGGTCGCGACCGTCGCCCTCATCGCCCTCATGCTGGGCCTGCGCGTGGCCGCGCGGGCGCAACCGGGCCTGTCGGAGCGGCGCGACTTCTTCGGCATCCTGCGCATCCAGGATCTCCCGGCGCCGACGGGCGCCGGCATGATGCGCTACCTGACGCACGGCGGCACGCGCCACGGCCAACAGTACCTGGATCCGGAACGCCGCGACACGCCGACGGCCTACTTCGGGCACGAGAGCGGCGTGGGACTCCTGTTCGCAGAACTCGGGGACGGCGCGCCGCACCGCGTGGGCGCAATCGGCCTCGGCGCGGGGGTGATCGCGGCGTACGGGCGCAAGGGCGACACCTTCCGCTTCTATGAGATCAGCCCGCTCGTGATCGAGGCGGCGCGCAGGGACTTCACCTTCCTCGCCGACTCGCCCGCCGCGATCGAGCTGGTGGAGGGCGACGCGCGCCTTGCGCTGGAACGCGAGGCGGCGCAGGGCTACGATGTCCTCATCCTCGACGCCTTCGCTAGCGATGCAATTCCCATGCACCTCCTGACGGTCGAGGCGTTCAAGGTGTACCTGCGGCACCTGGCGCCCGGCGGCGTCCTAGCCCTCCACCTGACGACGCGGCACCTCGACCTCGGGCCGGTCATCGCCGGCATTGCGCGGGAAACCGCGCTGCACACCTGGGAAATCGTGACGCCGGCCGACGAGGCGCGGGCGCTGCTGGAGGCGCGCTGGATTCTCGCCGCGCCGCGCGGCGACATGCTCCTGCGCCCCCGCCTGGCCCGCGCGGGCCGCCCGATCGCGCTGGCGGGAAAGCCGCCCATCGTCTTCACCGACGACTACAGCAACCTCCTGGCCGTCCTGAAATAGCGGCGGCGCGCGGACGCGCATAATGCCGCCCTCGACGGCGGAGGCGCGGCGGACACGCGCGGCGCGGCCCCCGGCCCGCGCCACGGCAGGTCTAGCCCTTTTGGCTCGCCGTCATCTGCCCGCCGATGGCTTGGAAGAGTTCCACCCAGGAAAGCCAAAGCGCGTCGTGGATCGTAGCCTTGCCGGCCTGTTTCAGCCCGGCCAGTTGCGCGGGCGCTTCGTCCGGCCAGTGACCCAGCCAGCCCTGGGCAAAGCCGCGGCTCTTGAGCAGAAACTCGCGCTCGTCCTCGGCCCCGCAGTGTAGGGGAAAGGTTTCGCCGATGACAATGGGCCGGCCCCAGTCGAACTGCCGGAGGAGTTCGATCTCGTCGTCGATCTTCCCCGCCTTGGGATACAGGTGCGGCGAGACGAAATCGAGCTGTACCGCGGCGTCCTTGTACGCGCCGGGAAACGGAAGCATTCCCATCGTGATCAGGGCCGCCCGGTCGTGGGCACAGATGGCGGCGGTCATGCGCTCGATCCATTGGCGGAAGATCTCTGCGCCGCTGCGGGAACCGGGATTCAAGCTGAGGCGCTGGCAGAACTCCAAATCGCCCATCCTGCCCATATACCATCCGTCCGCGGGCGCCCCGGTTGCGGCCGGTTCGTTGACCAGGTCATAGGCAAAGACGGCCGGGCTCCCGGCGCAGGCGCGGGCAATGCTCTCCCAGAAGAAGGCCTGCGTGTTCCAGCGGTCGCGCTCTTCCAGGGAATCGTACCACGCCATTCGATCCTTGATCTTGTAGCAGGCCAGTCCGGTGATCATGAGATGGATCCCCGACTTCTCGGCGATCGCGAGGAGCTTCTTGAGGCGTTCGAGGGCCTGCGCATCGGCCTTGTCCGGACCGGTCAGGATGCGCGGCATCTCGGGATGAATCCGAACGGCGGTGGCGCCCGCGGCTTTCATCTCGGCGAAGTCTCGTTCGACGCGGGCTAGATCCTTCGCCAGCCGTTCCATGAGGTCCGCCGACGCGTAGTTGTGGCCCCAGGCAATGTAGCGATGGCCGGAAGGGTGGAGAATGAAGCCGGTCTTGCCGGGGGCGAGCTTGACTCTCTCCATGCCTGCCGCGCACACCCCGCCGCCCGGAAAACCCAGGAGAAGAAGCGCCAAGCCGTGAACCCAACGCCGGGAGCCCCGCCTTGTCATGGTGGAACCTCCTCTCGAACCGCCGCCCGCGAGCACCTGCTATTCGGACGGAGGCGCTGAGCGGAGCGTACCTGGTCGGGAGAGCGCGGTCAATGAGAAGCGGAGCGGCGCCGCGCGAGGGCGCGCTTGATGCGGCTCCCGCCGCCTGAGACAATGCGGATGCGCGCGCGGTGCGACAGGGCGAGGTGCCGATGAAGAGGACGATGCGACGGGGACACATGGCTGTCTTGGCCGCCTTGGCGGCGCTGGCCGCGCCGGCGGGCTTCCTGGGCGCCGGCGTCAAGATCGCCGCCGAATGGGTGCCCAACGAGAAGGCGACGGCCGCCTTCGACTTCAAGGACGTGCCGCGGCCGGCGCAGGGCGACGCGGCAACGGGCGCGAAGTTCACCGTCCTGGACGGCCGGCGGGATGCCAACGGCGGCGAGCTGGACGCGCTTCACGACGGCAGACTGCCCTCCGGGGAGGACGAACCGTCCGCGAACTTCTTCTTCGCCGCCGGCACCGACGGCGGCCGGTTGCTGGTGGATCTGGGCTCCAAGCTCGACATTGCGCAGGTCAACACTTATTCCTGGCACCCCGGCGCCCGGGGGCCGCAGGTGTACACGCTGTACGGAAGCGCCGGGGAGGCGCCGGGCTTCAATCCGCGCCCCGAGCGGTCGATCGACCCCCTGAGCTGCGGTTGGAAGCTGATCGCGGCGGTGGACACCCGGTCCAAGGGCGGCGGGGGCCAGCACGGCGTCAGCCTCGCCGGCGACGACGGCGTCCTGGGCGCCTATCGGTATCTTCTGTTCGCCATCTCCCGGACGGAGGCGGCGGACCCCTTCGGCAACACTTTCTACAGCGAGATCGATGTCCTGGACGCGGCTTCCAAGGCAGCCGTTCCGATCCCGCCGCCGGCGCCGCGCCGCGAAATCATCGCGGCCGCCGATGGCGCTTTCCGCATCACCATCGACACCACCGACGCGCCCGATCTGTCGGAATGGGTGCAGAAGGAACTGGCGCCCGTCGTCAAGGAGTGGTATCCGAAGATCGCGGACATGCTGTCCAGCAAGGATTTCAAGGCTCCCGCGGCGGTCACCATCACCTTCTCGAGCACCATGCGCGGCGTAGCCGCCACCGCCGGCGCGCGCGTCAACTGCGCGGCGCGCTGGTATCGGAGCAACTTGAGGGGCGAGGCCAAGGGGTCCGTCGTGCACGAACTTGTGCACGTCGTGCAGCAGTACGGCCGCGCGCGCGGCGGCGCTCGTCCGCCCGGGTGGCTGGTGGAGGGCATCGCGGATTACATCCGCTGGTTCAAGTACGAGCCCGAGGCGCGCGGGGCCGAGATCGACCCAAGGCGCGCGGCCCAGGCGCGCTACGATGCCAGTTACCGCGTCAGCGCCAACTTCCTCGACTGGGTCGCGCGGAAGCATGCCCCGGACATCGTTAAGAACTTGAACGCCGCCCTGCGCGAGGGCCGCTACCGCGAGGATCTGTGGAAGGAATACACCGGCCGCACCCTCGAGGAGCTAGGCGCGGCTTGGAAGGAAAGTCTTGCCAAGGCCCCCTCGGCGCCGGAAGGGGACGCGAGGGAGCGCCCCTGAGCGGCCGGCAAGGACCCGCGGCATGCGGGCCGGGTGCTCTACACGTACCTGAGCGCGGGCAGCGCCGTGAAAGCCAGGTACGGCTTGGGGCCGTCCTGTGCGGACCTGGAGTTCCTGGACGGCGAATCGCCGGAGGCGCTCGGGTTCGACCGGTTCGGGCGAGGGAAGCGCCTGCGGGCGAAACGCCGCGCGGCCACGATGCTCGACTACACACGTACGGGACAACCGGCTGCACAGCCCGACAGCGCGCACGGACGCCGGTACGGTGTTTCGAAGCGAGACCTTCGGGTACGACGACGCGGGGAGGCTGGTCAAGTTCCATTCGGAAGACTGAGGTACGACTTGCGCTGGAACCTGACGGCAGCGGGGAACTGGCGGCAGGTCAAGGACTCCATGTATTACACGAACCTTGACGTGCGGGAGCACAACGCGCAGAATGAAATCAGCCGCCACCAGGTTCGCGTGCCGAGCAGCTTCGTCGACGTGAAGCTGGAGGTGAACCGCGCCGACTCGTACGATATCGAGGGTAACCTGAGGGAGACGGCGGCGGACAACGCGCAGCCCATGGGTGACCAGTTTGCGATGGTTTACGGTGCGTGCAACCGGCTGGCGAAGGTCCGGAAGGGCGCCGCCGCTTCTGCAGTATGCGCGCAATGGGTTCGGGCGCCTAGGGGCGAATCAAGCCTCGAATTGCACGCCATGTGCCGTTGGGAAGTTCCTGCACATGGTTCGAGATTGGCGTGCACATACAGGGCAGGGATGGTCACTAAGCACAGTGGGACATCTTTCGGCAGGCCGTAGACCTGACCGCGAGATTGCAAATGCGCGGAAAGCTTACAACTAGACGCAGTTCAGCATGGCACCGTGCCGCCCATGGTTTGTCAGTGTATGCGACTGTCTGCTACGGAGGTTCAGAATGGCCTTCTGTCGGACTCGGATAACCGCGTTGCGCAGTCCCATGATAACCACTCGCGACAGCGCCCGCGGCACTCATCTGATGCTTGCGTGTTTCTATCGAGGCGCACAACGCGAAATGACGCGCTTTCGTGTGCGCTTTGCCATCATTCTCGCCTGTGCTCTGGGGAATATTCAAGGAGGGCAGACGGCGGAGGATGTCGATTTCTCCTCGTTCTTGCGCGCCCACGTCTGGCAGTTGACCCGTGACGACTCCGGCCGCACTTGTATATCCGGCATTGGCGAGACGCCCCGTGACAATCCGATTCGGATACGGGGCGGAGCAGAATGGGGTCTTATGCCGCGTGCGCCCGTGGATCTCAATGCGCTGATAACGGAGCTCAACAGCAGATCGGTTCCCGGATTACGTGTGCCGGGCTCTCTGGATTGCGAGGAAGTGGCTGCTCTTATCCATGGACTCGTGCAGAGTGAGAGCGCTCTGGCTGTGCTTGAACTCCCCTCTGCGACGGAGCAATTGCTTGCGCTGTTGCCTTCCTTGCGAGGTCTTCGCATCCTTGCGGTTTCTGGGGTTGACGATATGCAATTGAAGCAGATAGCGGGCGTATCGGGACTTCGGAAGCTCGTCCTGGAGGGGAACGTGGCGTTTACGGACGTTGGCCTTGCGGAGTTGGCGAGGCTTTCGAATCTCGTGTCCCTCGAATTTTCGGGAGGACGCGTAATTACCGATCTTGGGATGGAATACATAGCCAGACTGCCTGCGTTGAGGGAAGTTTGGATCTGCTCGGCAAGTCGCATCACGGATGCCGGCCTGAAGAGGCTGTCAAGGAACTCGGTGCTCGAACGCATTACGCTATCAGATGCAAAGATCACGGGTGTCGGTTTTCGTGCTTTCCGGCGGATGGATAGTCTTCGGAGCGTCGATGTATCATGGTGCAGCGGGCTAAACAGCGAAGGCATGCAGGCGCTGGCGAATCTTACGGAGCTGCGAGAACTGCGACTGGCACACTGTAAAACGCTGGACGATGCAGCTCTGCAGCACATAGCGACACTCTCTCAGTTGAAGGTCTTGGATGTTTCGGGTTGTACCGCCCTCCGCGAAGGCGGCCTAACGTGTCTTGACAGCCTTCGTCGGTTGGAGGTGCTCGATTTAACTGGCCTGCAGTGCGTCACGGATGGAGTCTTGCGAAAGGTGGCAACGCTCTCGGAATTGCGGACTCTCAACCTTGCGGAATGCAAGTCGATCACCGATGCGGGTTTGCTTTCACTTGGTGAACTCTGCCGTCTTCAGAGTATCAACCTGCGTTCCTGTAATACGTTGACGAGTGCGGGCTTGGCGGTCCTCTGCAAGTTCTCAGAGCTGGAAAGGCTTGAACTTGGCGCGTCCGTTATCGACGACAGCGTCCTGGAGTGTCTCGGTGGCCTCTCGAATCTACGGTTCGTCCAGCTTCAGGCTGATTGCAGCGAAGTGACGGACAAAGGCTTCTTTCATCTCAAGCATCTTAAGAATCTGGAGTACCTGGAACTGCCGGACTGCGAGAAAGTAACACCGGAGGGTCTTGAACACCTGACAGTATTGCCACGTCTGGAGCAGCTGCACATCCGAGGGGGGGCGTGCATCACGGATGCCGGATTAAAAGTCATGGCGAGAATGTTGCAACTCAGAGTTCTCTGGTTCGGCTTCGGCAGTTGTGGTCAGATCACCGATCGGGGATTGAGGGCGCTCGTGGCGCTTCCGAGATTACAGTCCGTATTCCTCCTTGGCTGCGACCGTGTAACCGATGAAGGCGTGACGTGGCTTGAGGCCCATTCGACCTGTGGCACCGACGTCGGAAAATGGCCGTGAAATAGTCCAGCGAGTTTCCGGGTTTGCCCGTGTCGTAAAAAACTGAGCCGAACCCGAAGTGCGACGGCGGCAGGCTCTTGCGAGAACGGATGCTCCTCTTCGCTGGATCATGATCACGGCGTTGTTCAGGGAGGACGCTCGGCCGCCGGTCTTTGCGTGTCTGTCCGCAAAAATGAGCTTGGACGGCGCGGACAAATGAACGGCTGCGATAAATGAGGAGGTGACCGTACCATGTCTTTTCGCTGTCTAGCCTGCGGCGCGCTGCACACAGCCCCGGGTGAGTTCTCTGGCGAGAGGATCCGCTGCGCGAAGTGCGGGGCGCTGGTGCCGCCCCCTTTTCATAAACGTGCCGCGAAGGGCCTGTCTGAAGAGTGCCAAGAGGAGCTCGAGCCGATCGGCCAGGCAGGGAAGGAAGGCGCCGGCGCCTCCGCGAGCCGACAGGTCGGGGATACGTGCCAGGGGCGCGCGGCTTCAACTGCGGGAGCGTCCCTTGCAACGCCTGACGGATCGGCCTCGGCGGCTGAGCAGCCTGGGGCTCGCGTGCCGCCCGTGGCCCCTGTTTCGCCTTGCGTCGCGGGGTATTCACGGAAGGCGGCGCATGGGGTCCGGCGCGCGGCAATCGCGCCCGTTCTTGCCCTCGCCATTGTCCCGGCAGCCTACCTTGTGGGGGGCCATCCGCTGTGGAGCAGCCGCGCCGGGACTAAGACCCAGGTGGTTTCCGACACGGCCGACAACCCTGAGGAATACAAGGTAGAAGAAGAGCGGCTCGGCTCTATCACGCTCGGATTGTCGACTGCCAGGGTTGTCGATTGTAAATTGAGCGCAGACCGTTTCCATATCGCGCATGTGGTAGATTTGGGATCCGCTGCAGATAGCCAAGTCGTGGTTCTCCTCGATGGCAAACCAGGACCTGTGTGCGGCCGGATTGAACAGCTCGCCTTCACCCCGGACGGAAACCGGCTGGTGTATCGGGCACAAAGGGGGTCAGCGTGGGTCGTGGTCGACAACGGAGAACCGGGACCTGAGTACGAGTGGATTGGATATCTCTATTTCGACCCGGACGGAAAGCGACTGGTGTATGAGGCCAAGAAGGGTTCAAAAAGAGTCGTAGTCGTCGACGGAGAACCTGGACCGGAGTACGACTTGATTGCACGTCGCGCCTTTACCCCGGACGGAAAGCGACTGGTGTATGAAGCCCGGAAGGGGTCAAAACAGGTCATTGTCATCGATGGCAAACCAGGACCGGAGTGCGACAGGATTGGAAATCTCGCTTTCAGCCCGGACGGAAACCGGCTGGCGTATGAGGCCCAGAAGGGTTCAAAAAGAGTCGTGGTCGTCGACAGAGAACCAGGACCGGAGTACGATTTTATTACACGTCTCGCCTTCAGCCCCGACGGAAAGCGACTGGTGTATGTAGCTGAGAAGGGGTCAAAATGGGTTGTCGTCGTCGACGGAGAAACAGGACCCGAGTACGACTCGATTGGACAGATCGCCTTCAGCCCCGACGGAAAGCGACTGGCGTATGTAGCTGAGAAGGGGCCAAAATGGGTCGTCGTCGTCGACGGAGAAACAGGACCGGAGTGCGACGGAATTGGACTATGGTCACTCGCCTTCAGCCCGGACGGAAACCGGCTGGCGTATGAGGCCAAGAAGGGTTCAAGAAGAGTCGCGGTCATCGACGGAGAACAAGGACCGGAGTACGACGGGATTGGACGGATCGCCTTCAGCCCCGATGGAAAGCGAGTGGTGTATGAAACAGCTATTGAACAAGAACCACTCTTCAGCTCCGACGGAAAGCGACTGATGCCTGAATTCCGGAGGTATTCACAATCGGTCGTCGTCGACGGAGAACCAGGACCCGAGTACGACTGGATTGAAACGATCACCTTCAGCCCCGACGGAAAGCGGCTGGTGTATGGCGCCAGGAAAGGATCAAAAAGGGTCGTGGTCGTCGACGGCGAACCAGGACCTGAGTACGACTGGATTGGATATCTCTATTTCGCCCCGGACGGAAAGCGACTCGTGTATGAGGCCCGGAAGGGTTTAAAAATGGTCGTCGTCGTCGATGGAGAACCAGGACCCGAGTACGACTGGATTGGAAAGGTCACCGTCAGCCCGGACGGAAAGCGACTGGCGTATGAGGCCAAGAAGGGGTCAAAGTGGGTCGTGGTCGTCGACGGCGAACCAGGACCGGAGTACGACCGTATTGCAAAAGGATCGCCCTTCTTCAGCTCCGACGGAAAGCGGCTGGTGTATGTAGCCGAGCAGGGCTCAAAAAGGATCGTGGTCATCGACGGCGAACCAGGACCGGAGTACGACCGTATTGCAAAAGGATCGCCCTTCTTCAGCCCCGACGAAAAGCGACTGCTGTATGTCGCCTGGAAGGGTCCAAAAGAGGTCCTGGTCGTCGACGGCAATCCAGGACCGGAGTGCGACGGAATTTTACAAGAACCACTCGTCTTCAGCCCCGACGGAAAACGACTGGCGTATGGCGCCTGGAAAGGTTCAAAAAGGGTCGTCGTCGTCGACGGAAAACTAGGACCGGAGTACGACGATATTGGGAAAGAATCTCTCGTCTTCAGCCCCGACGGAAAACGACTGGCGTATTCAGCCAAGAAGGGTTCAAAGTGGGTCGTGGTCGTCGACGGAGAATCTGGACCGGAGTACGATGAAGCCATAATCGGGACCAGTTTCTCCCGCACCGGCGACGTCCTGGAGTTCCTGGCGATCCGAGAGACGATGCTCCTGCGTGTCACTTACACGCTATTGCCGAGACACAGCGAATCGGGAGGAAGCTGAGGATTCGCGATAAAGCCCAAAACAGGATTTGGGGGAAGGCCGCGAGGCAAGCTGAAGAGAGGAATTCCCCCAGCCCGCGGGGAGTTTTTTTCGCGTGAAGATGCCCTGGCGGCGAGGATACGTAGCGCGGGGCTGCTGTCTCTACCTCATTCTTTCCTACGAAGCCAACCAAAAAATATATACGCATTACGGTGACCGGCAATCGCCGTCGGAATCGGTAGAAGATACGCAGAAAATCCCCGGAAAGCGCCCCAAACCCACCTTGGCCGAGAAAGGAAAAGGCCGCCTAACCTGTTTGGCGGCCTTGTGTTATGTCTGGTATCCCCGGCGTGATTCGAACACGCGACCTGCGGTTTAGGAAACCGCCGCTCTATCCAACTGAGCTACGGGGACATTGCGGTATAGGGTAGCGTAGAAATATGAGGGGGTCAATCGACGTGGCGGAACGTTTCATCCTTGATTCCCACGGCGGTCTGCGGTATTAGTAGCCGTGGTCCGCGGGACCGGCACGTTTAGATCGGGTGCGGCGTTTCGCCGCATACGCCCTTCGGTGCAGCAGCTTTACGCCTGCGGCGTAAAGCCATGGAAAGCTAGCGCACAAGCACGTTCGGTAAACGGGCCCGCGGACCTCTTGATCTGCCGCCGCGGCAGGCTCGTCCGGAGCAGAACTTGGACTTCGTTGCGTACCTCATTATGGACCTCATTCGACTCCTCACGAACCGCAAGGAAAAGCCTTACGACCGCAAGCGGGTCGACAAGACCCTCGGGCCCTGGTCGGCCTTCAAAGGCCCCTCCGCCGAATGCATCCCGGGCACCAGGCTCCCGCGCAAGATCGTCTGGCACCGGCCGCGCTTGCTCTTCGGCCGCAAGCGCGAGGAGATCGATTTCGCCATCGGCGTCATGACGCACTGGCTGAGGCTCGAGCCCAAGCTCATGCGTTTCATCGCCTACTTCCTGCGGGACACCGAGAAGTACAAGGTGCGGGAAATCCCCCGCCCCGGCCGGGAACCCCGCAGGATCGAGGAGCCCATGGCGCTCCTGAAATTCGTCCAGCGCCGCATCCTCCGGCGGATTCTGGAGCAGACCGACCTGCCGGATTGCGTCCACGGCTTCGTGCGCGGCCGGTCCATCGGCACCGCCGCCGCGCCCCACGCCCACAAGGAAGTCGTCGTGTGCTGCGACATCGAGAATTTCTTCCCGACCATCACGGTCCGGCGCGTGTGGGGCGTCTTCCGCAGCCTCATCGTCAACCCGCGCGTCTCGAATCTCCTCGCCGCACTCACGACCTACCAGGGGCGCCTGCCCCAAGGCGCGCCGACCAGCCCCATGATCGCCAATCTCGTTCTGCGGCGCCTCGACCGCCGCCTCGCGGCCCTGACCCGGTCCCGCGGGATCGAGTACACGCGCTACGCCGACGACATGATTTTCTCGGGCGGCCCCGACACCCCCAAGATCCTCAAGGCCGTGCGCGCCTTCGTCGCCGAGGAAGGCTTCACCCTCAACGAAAAGAAGACGCGCATCCTCCGGCGCGGCCGGCGCCAGGAAGTCTGCGGCTTGGTGGTCAACGAACGCGTCGGCATTCCCCGCCTCTGGCGCCGCCGCCTGCGCGCCGAGGTGCACCGCCTGGCCACGGGACGCGACGGCGCCAAGGCCGCCCCCGCCCGCCTTCGCGGGGAGCTCGCCTTCCTGCAGTGCTTCCACCCCGAGGAAGCCGGGAAACACGCCCGCAAGCTGCTCGCGTTGCTCAAACAGTGACGTCAACGCCGTTTACGACCGTCGAGCCGCGCCGCCGGCACGCTCGATCCGGTAGACGGCGTGGCACCGTCTTGTTTTCGCCTCCCATTGCGATGTATGATAGAGATCTGCGTACTGGTTGTTATTTGCGCGGAAGATCTTGACGAGGTTTCCTGACCGGCCTCCGCGCTGGACCATGTGGAACGTTCGCCTTCGGAGGAGCGGCCATGTGTAGAGACATTCTTGTCCGCGGGATGTTCCTAACGTTGAGTCTATGCGTCGCGCCGGCGTTCGCGTGCGACCCTTCCTGCGCCAGCGGCTCCGGCTCGGTCCCCGGCGATCTCGTGTGGGAAGGCGCCGTGAGCTCCGCTCGGCTCGGCACCAGCGTCGCCTACGCCGGAGATCTCAACGGCGACGGCCGGGCGGAGCTGATCGCCGGGGCTCCCAACGCCAAGGAGAACGGCCTCCCCTGCGGCAAAGCCTATGTCCTCGCCGCGCCCGCGGGCGCCCGAGGCGCGATCCCGGTGACGGGCGCGACGGCGCTCGCCACCATTTTCACCGCCAAGAAGAACTCGCTCCTCGGAGCGTCGGTGGCGGGCCTCGGGGATTTCGACGGCGACGGGTTCAACGACCTCGCCGTCGGTCTCCCCGGCGCGCTCGGCCACGTGGACGGCGATGACGATGACAAGGTCGCCTACACGGGCGCCGTCCAGATCATCTACGGCGCGGCGGACCTGCCCGCCGCCATCGACATCGACGCGTTGAGCGCGACGCGCATCGTAGGCGCCGGCCCCGGCGAGCAGGCCGGCTTCGCCATCGCGGCCGCGGGCGATGTCAACGGCGACGGCATGCCCGACCTCATCATCGGCGCGCCGTACGCCTCTCCTAAGACCAAGTGCTCCCTGGACCAGTCGGGCCGCGCGTACATTATCTTCGGCGGCGGCCCCCGCCGCGCGATCATCGATCTGGAACGCGACGCCGATGTCACCATCGAGGGCTGTCAGAGCTACGCGCGCCTCGGCATGGCCGTGGCGGGCAGCGGCGACATTAACGGCGACGGCATCGATGACTTCGCCGTGGGCGCGCCCTACATGGACACCGGCGGATACACCGACGCCGGCGAGGTTCTGGTGATTTTCGGCGCCCGCGATCTGCCGGCGACGATCAACTCGGGCGCGAGCCTCGACGGCATCGGCCTCAGGTTCTCGGGCCGCGCCAACAGCATCAAGCTGGGCTGGGCGCTGGCCGGCGCGGACGTGAACGGCGATGGGTTTTCCGACCTCGTCGCGGGGGCCCCGCGGGGCGGCGCCAAGCTGGCGGGCAGCGCCTACATCCTCTTCGGCGGCGCTGCCCTGCCCGCGGCGCTCGCGACAAACACGCTCGGCGACAAAGGGGCCGTCATCACCGGCGCCTTTTCCTACGGATATCTCGGCCTGGCCCTCGCCGCCGTGGGCGACGTGAACGCCGATGGCCTGGCCGATATCGCCATCGGCGCGCCGGAAGTCTCCAACGGCGTTCTGCCCCTGGCCGGCGCGGTCTATGTCCTCAACGGGCGCGCGGTTTGGCCGCAGAGCTCCGGCATCGCCGCCGTCGCGAGCCGCACGATTCTCGGCGCGCGCACCAACGCGGCCTTCGGGGAGGCCCTGTCCCGCGCCGGCGACCACGACGGCGACGGGGGGCCTGACTTCGCCGTCGGCGTGCCGCGCCAAAGCCCCGACAACCTGTCCTGCGCGGGGCAGGTCAGCGTGTTCCTCGGCGAATCCCTGCCAGGACCCAGCGATCTCACCTGCGTGACGACGCTCCTGGATGTCATCCTTGCCTGGACCAACAACTACGACTACGAGGAGCTCGTCGTCACGCGCGACGGAGAGCCGCTCGCCACCCTGCCGGGCGCTGCGACCGGCTACACCGACCTCGCCGTGCCGGTCGGCACCCATGTCTACACCGTCGCCGGCATCGCGGCGGGCGGCATTGCCGCCGGCGCGGTGGAGTGCACCGTCCACGTCCAGGTGCTTCCGATCCGCAGGCCGGAATGCGCGGCCGACGCCAAGGTCGTCAGTTTGACCTGGTCGCTCGGCATGGCGTACGACGCGATCAGGGTGGCGCGGAACGGCGTCCTGCTGGCGGAGCTTCCCGGCGATGCCTGCGCGTGGACCGACGCCGATGCGCCCTACGGCGCCCTTTCATACGCAATCACGGGCATCCTGGGCGCCCACGCGAGCATCCCCGCGACGTGCGAGGTCTACGTTCCCCGCCCGCCCTACAAGCTTGCGTGCGCCGTCGACGGCACCACCGTCGCGCTCTCGTGGACCGAGCCGGAGATCTTCGATCGCGTCGAGATCCTCAAGGACGGCGCGTTCCTCACCGTCCTGCCCGGCGGCGCGGCCGGCTTCAACGACACGAACGTCGCCCCCGGTCCGCACACCTACGCCCTGCGCGCCTTCGTGGGCGCCAGCGCGGCCGAGCCGGTCGTGTGCCTGGTCACCGTCGTTCCGGCGCCCTTCGACGCGAGCTGCGCGGCGGCCGAGTTCGCCGTCGCCATGGAGTGGAATCTCGCCGCCGACTACGATGCCATCGCGGTCTTTATCGATGGCGAGCGCGTTGCCACGCTGCCGGGCGACGCGCGGACGTTCGCGCTCGACGGCCTCGCGCCCGGCGTCCACCTGATCGAGGCCGCCGGCGAACTGGAGGGCGTCCTTTCGGCGCGCGTGCCGTGCACCGTGGAGATTCTCGCCCCGCCGGCGGACCTCGTCTGCGCCGCGGAAGGAGGCCGCGTCGTGCTGGCGTGGCGGAACGGAAGCACCTATGGGGAGATCGTCGTGCTCCGCGACGGCGCCGAGATCGCCCACCTCCCCGGCGGCACCAACACCTTCACGGACACGAACGCGGCGCCGGGACCGCATGCCTACGAGATCTACGGCGCCGCCGACCGCGCCGTGAGCGCGCGCGCCGCCTGCGAGATCACGGTGCTCGATCCTCCCGTCGATTTCACCTGCGCCGCCGTCGGCAACGTGGTGAAGCTGACCTGGGTCAACACCTCGGCGTACGAGGAGATCGTGATCGCGCGGGATGGCGCCACCGTCGCGACGCTGCCCGGCACGGCGACCGACTACGTCGACTCCGGCGTCGCGCGGGGCAGCCACGTCTACACGCTGCAAGGTTTCGCCGGCGACTCGCGCAGCGTTGACGCGCTCTGCGAGACCGTGAGCCTCGGCGCGCCTTCGGCGCTTGCCTGCACGGCGCTCGGCGCCGCCGTCACCCTGGCGTGGACGAACGGCGATGCCTACGACGCGATCCGCGTCCTTCGCAATGCAACGCTTCTGGCCGTGCTGCCCGGCGGCGCGCAGGAGTACGTCGACACCACCGTGGCCGCGGGGCAGACGTACGACTACGAGATAATCGGCGCCACCGGCGCCAGCATCAGCGAACCCGCCTCGTGCCGCATGGCGTTGCCGCTGGCGCCCGTGGCGCTCGCGTGCACCGCCGCCGGAAACCGCGTGCGGCTCTCCTGGGAGATCGCGGGCGCGGCCGATGCGGTCGTCGTGACCCGCGATGCCGCCAAGGTGGCCGAGCTTCCCGCCGGAACGACGGTGTTCGAGGAGCCCGTCCCCGTGCCCGGCGTTTATGTCTACGGCGTCAGCACCGTCCTGGGCGACGCGCAAAGCGCCCCGGTGCAATGCACCGTCGCGACGATCGCGCCGCCCGAGGCGTTTACATGCGTTGCCGCGGGGGGCGTCGTGACGCTGAATTGGACCGTCGCCGAGGGCTACGACGCCCTCGTTCTCAGCCGCAACGGCGCGGAGATCGCACGCCTGCCCGGCGACGCCGTCGCCTACCAGGACGGCGGGATCGCCCCCGGCGACTACGTCTACACCCTCGTCGCCGAAAGCGGCAGAAGCACGGCGTCGGCAAGCTGCGAGGTGCACGCGCCCGCGCCGCCCGCCAATCTCAACTGCTTCGTCGTCGAGGGCGCGATCACGCTGAGCTGGGAGAACGCCGAGGCCTACGACGAAATCGTGCTCTTCCGGAACGAGGTCCAACACGCCGTCTTGAGCGGCGATTCCGTGACCTACCGCGACGCCGAGGCCGAGCCCGGCACCGTCTACGCCTACGTTCTCGTCGCCCGGCGCGGCCTCGACCGCACGCCCCCCGCCGCCTGCACCCTCAAGATCCCCGCACCCGTCACGGAGTTGGAATGCACGGTCGCGGGCGACGACGTCACGCTCCGCTGGACGGCGGGGGATGCGTACGACCAAATCCGCATCACGCGCAACGGCCAAACGATCTCGTCGAGCCTGCCGGGCACCACCACCGCGTACGAGGATCGCGCCCTAGCGCCCGGTTCCTACGCCTACGAGGTCACCGGTCTCATCGGCGGCGCGCGAAGCCCCGCCGCCCGGTGCGAAGTCGTGGTCGTCCCCGCCCCCGCGGAGCTGGTCTGCGCCATCGTGGCCGAGGCCGGCAAGGTGCGCCTCGCCTGGACGAACCCCGCGCTGTACGAAGGCATCGCGATCGCGCGCAACGGCGAGGAGATCGCGCGGCTGCCCGGCTCGGCGGTCGAGTTCATCGAGGAAGCCCCCGAGCCCGGCACGTGGGTTTACGCCGTGACCGGCGCCGCCTTCGGCTCCGAGAGCCCGCCCGCGACATGCGCGCTCGCCGTGCTCGAGCCGCCCAGCGCCGTCGAGTGCGCCGCCGACGGCGCGACGATCACTCTGTCCTGGGTCCTCGGCGGCACATACGCCGAGATCCGCGTGCTGCGCAACGGCGCCCTCATCGCGACGCTGCCCGGCACGGACACGTCTTTCACGGACCACGATCGGCCGCCGGGAACGTACGTCTATCGGCTGATCGGCGCCGGCGCGCCGGGGAGCGGATCCTGCGCCTCGGCGCCCTGCACGGTGGAGGCCGTGGCGCCGCCCGAGCAGCTTCTCTGCTCGGCCTCCATGAGCGGCGCGAGCATGACCGTCGCCTTGCGCTGGTCCCTCGCGGGCGGCTACGACTCCCAGATCATCGAGCGCTCCGGACCCGACGGATCGGAATTCATCGCCCAGATCGGCGGCACCGAGACGACCTACACCGATTCCGTGGGAAAACAAGGCATCTACACGTACCGCGTAATCGCCAATATCGGGCTCAACTCGGCGCCATCCGAACCGTGCACGGTGGAGATCGCCCAGCCGCGGTTCCTGCGCGGCGATGCCAACGCCGACCGCACGGTCGACCTGGCGGACGTCGTCTTCACGCTGAACGCGCTCTTCCGCGGCGGGCCACAGCCGCCGTGCCGCGACGCCGCCGACGCCAACGACGACGGCAGGATCGACACCTCCGACACCGTCTACACCATCGACTTCCTGTTCCGGGATGGGCCGCCCCCGCCGCCGCCGTTCCCCCAAATCGGCTTCGACCCCACGCCCGATCCTTACGCGCCGGGCGGCGATTTGGGGTGCGAGGCATACTAGGCGGCCGCGGAACGAACGCCCGGGGACGGGCGCCGGTTCTCCTCGCGAGCGAGACCGGCGCCCGCCTCCCGATCAAAGCTTCCAGGGGCTCCGCATCCCGCGGGAGAGCATCCGGTTCGCGGATTCATCATCCACGAAGCGCTCGACCGCCGGGTCCCACACCACTTTCCGGCCCAGCCTTATGGCGATCTCGCCGATCTGACAGAAAGTCTCGGACCTCACCGCCGTGTCGATGTCGCAGACCGTCTTGCGGCGCGTCCTGACGCACTCGACGAAGTTCCCGACGTGGCTGGAACTCTCGTAGAGCTTGATCTTCTCCGGCGCGCGGTCCGCCTTGACGATGTCGGCGGGCGAGCTGTCGAAGGCTCCGCGATGGACGTGCACCCAGCCGTCCGTACCCTCGAACGCCGTGCCGTGGCTGGTGCTCGTGGGGTAGCGCGCGGCCCACTCGGCCGGCCGCGGATCGCCGGCAAAGCACATCGTCAGGCCGTTGGCGAATTTGTACGTGATGAACCAGTTGACGGCGGTGTCGGCGACGCCTTCGGCGGGGAACTCGCCCCAACCTTCCACCGACACCGGCGCGTCGAAATCGGCCCCCGCGCCCCACGCGGCGATATCCATGGGGTGAATCCCCCAGCCCGCAATGAACCCGAGGGCGTAATCCGAAATGAACCACCATAGGCTGTTCGAGCAACGGTCCTTGGTGTAGGGGACGTAGGGCGCCGGCCCGAGCCACATCTCGTAGTCCAGGCCCTTGGGCACGGGCTCCACCTCGAACGACCCGCCGCAGGAGCTTCCCGGCGACCAGACGTTGATGGTGTGCACCTTGCCGACGCGCCCGTTAAGGGCGAGCTCGCAGGCCCGGCGGAAGTGTCCGTAGGAGCGCTGCTGCGTCCCGAACTGGAAAACGCGGCCGTAGCGATGGATCGCCCGCCTGAGCGCGATGCACTCGGCCATGCACAAGCCCATGGGCTTCTCCAGGTAGACATCCTTGCCGCTCCGCGCCGCCGCCAGGGCGGTGAGAACATGCCAATGGTCGCACGTCGCGCTGGAGACCGCATCGATGTCGGGGCGATCGAGAAGCTCGCGGAAGTCGTTGTACGCCGCGCAGCCGGCGCTCTGGTAGCGCCGGTCGACGTGCCGGGCGGCTTCATCCCGCACCCAGGCCTTGACGTCGCACACGGCGACGATGCGCGCGTCCTTGTGGGCGAGAAACCCTTCCATGACATCCCGGCCCCGGGGTCCGACGCCGATGCAACCCACCGCAATCAGGTCGCTCGGCGCCGGCCGGGCCGCGCTTCCCAAGGCCTGCCGCGACACCACCGGCGGAAAGCCGAGCAGCCCCGCGCCCGCGCCGATGGCGCCCCCGAGAAAAATCCGCCGCCGTATGCCGCGCGCCTTGGTCATTGATCCACCTCGTTCAGGCCGCCGAGCGCACCGCCCGCTCCCCACCGGTAGATGCCGAGTTCCCGAATGGCCGGGGAGCGGCCGTAGCAGCCCGTGATTCTGAGCTCGAGCGTCGTCGCGGTCGTCTCCGGGAAGGGCGCGAGAAACTCGTTCGCGGTGTAACGCGCGTTGACGACGGCCGCCGCCGCCTTGCCATCGCACAGGATCTCGAAGTCCTTGGGCGCGTAGTCGTGATGAGCGTGGCCGACGATCCTGACGAGCGACACCGCCTCGGGCTTCTTGAACGTCACAACCAGCCGATACAAGGGTTGGTCGTCGACCTCGTCCCAGTACGTATCCAGATCGCCATCGATGGCCGCCTGGTCGCCGCCGGCCCCGCCGTCCCGGTCCAAGCCGTCGGGGCTCGACGCCGTCGCGCCGAGGGCGAGATTGGGCGGCGCCTCGAGCCGGAAGAGCAGCAGCGCGGCCTGCGCCTTGAACCGCGTGCCCTCCGCCGCGGCGAGCAGGGCCGCCGCCCGGCGCGCGAAGGCCTCGGCGCCGGCGCCCTCCCGCAAGGCCACCGCCCGGAGCAGCGCCGAGAAGACCGCCGCGTCGCCGCGCGCGGCCGCCGCCTTGACGGCCGCCGCGGCCGCCGCGCTCTCCGTGCCGAGCAGCGCGAGCAGCGCTCCCGTCCGAAGGTGCTCGGGGAGGTCTTCCGCGGCGGCAAGCTCGATCCTGATGGCCTCGGCCCGCGGCGCTCCGCCTTCCGCGGCGAGCCGCTCCGCGCAGGCAAGCAGCGCTTCGGCCCTGAGGGGCATGAAACGGGGCCTGAGCGTCTTCTCCACGGCGGCGAGGGCCGCGGCCGCCTCGGCCGTGCCGATGTTTCCGAGGGCGCCGAGCGCGGATTCGACCACCTCGATACGCGCATCGCCGGCAAACGGCGCGATGACCCGCACGGCCCCGCCGTCCCGCCGGTTCCCCAGGGAATTGATGAGGCCCGCAAGCTCCATTCCTCGCGCCCCGGCAAGGGCCGTCCGCAGCGCCGCCGATGCCGCCTCGCCCGGGATATGCTCCAGCGCCGCGCGCGCCGCGAGAGCCAGATCCTTGTCGGCGAGGCAGGCCGCCAGGGCCGGCACCTCGGCCTCGCCGGCCACAAGCGCAAGCTGCGCGCACAGGAACCGCTTCGCCTCGACCGTGGCGTCGGAGCGGAGCTCCGACGCGAGCGCCGCGGCAAGGCCGCTGCGGGCCGCCTCGGTGGCGGCGGCGCCCACGAGGGCCCGCACGGCGTCGAGGCCCGCGCGGCTCTGCCCTGCCGCGTAGGAACGTATCGCGCGCAGGGCGTCGGCGGCCTCCGCCGCCCGCGACTCGCAGGACCAGACGAGCAATCCGACGCCGAGCAGCATTCTCATCGTCGTTTTCTCCAGGGGCCGCGGCGAACGTACCGATACATCGTAAAGGCGCGCCGCCGGAACCTCAAGCGCCGCGAGAGGGTTGAGACCGCCGGCCAAGGCCGTATCATAGAGCCTTCGCCGCGGATACCGGCCACGGCGCGGCGACCGCGAGGACGACAATGGGCATTCCAACCACGCCGTTCCCGACCCTCCAGGAGGCGCGCGCGACGCTGGCGGCGGCCCGCCAGGAGCACCTGCTGGCCTTCTGGCCGCAGCTTTCGGAAGCCGAGCGAGAAACGCTCCTCGCCGAGATCGGACGCATCGATTTCGACCTTATCAACCGCCTCCTGCGCGACGAGCTTATCTGGGATGCGAGCCGGCTGCCCTACGACCGGCTGGAGCCGCCCGAGATCTGGCGGCTCGGCCGCGACGGGCCCTGTATCACGCGCGCCGACGCCCGGGCCAAGGGCGAGGCCATGCTGCGCGCCGGCAAGGTCGCCTGCCTCGTCGCGGCGGGAGGGCAGGGCACGCGCTTGGGCTTTCCCGGGCCCAAGGGGACCCTGCCGGTGGGACCCGTGTCGGGGAAGTCGCTCTTCGAGATTCACTGCGCGAAAGTCCGCGCGCTGGAGCGGAAGTTCGGGGCGGCGGTGCCGCTCCTCGTCATGACGAGCGAGGCCAACGACGAGGACACGCGCCGGCACTTCGAGCTCAACGCCGACTGGGGCCTCGGCGAGGTGCGTTTCGTCACGCAGGAATCGCTTCCTTCGGTGGACTTCCAGGGCAGGATCTTCCTGGCGGAGAAGCACAGGATCGCCCGCAGCCCGAACGGCCACGGCGGCATGATCTCCGCCTTGGAGGAGAGCGGGCTCCTCGACGAACTCCTTGACCGCGGGTTGACGACGCTCTTTTACTTTCAGGTGGACAACCCCCTCGTCAAGATCGCCGAGCCCTTCTTCCTGGGCGCCCACGAGGGCACGGGGGCCGAGTACTCCCTCAAGGTGCTCCGCAAGCGCGCGCCGGACGAGAAGCTCGGCGTCGTCGCCCGGGCGGACGGCACGTATCTGGTCATCGAGTACAGCGACCTGCCGGAGATCCTCCGCGACGCGCGCGATGCCCGGGGCGAGTTCCTGTACTGGGCGGGCTCGCCCGCGATCCACGTTTTCAGCCTGCGGTTCCTCGCGCGCCTCAACGACGACGACCACCCGATACGCTATCACCGCGCCTTCAAGAAGGTGCCGCACGTCGACACGACGACGGGAGCCTACGTCACGCCGGCGGAGCCGAACGGCATCAAGTTCGAGGCGTTCATCTTCGACACCGTGCCCTACGCGCGCCGCGTCCTCGTCGTCGAGGGCGTCAGGGAGGAGGAGTTCGCGCCGGTCAAGAGCCGGACCGGCGAGGATTCCCTCGAAAGCGCGCAGCGGATGATGGCATCGCTTCACTGGCGCTGGCTCGCCGCGCGGGGGGCGGCCTGGCCTCGCGAGCCGGACGGTCTCGCGGCGCGGCCGGCGGAGATCCACCCGACCTTCGCCCTGGACCCGGAAGACCTCCCGGCGGACGTCGCCGCGCGCATCCCCGCGGAGGGGCCGGTGTACCTGGAGTAGCGGCTTGCGGGCCGCGCTCGAGGCCTGCCGCCCGCGCCGCGGACGGCGGCGCTTACGGCGCGCTTACCGCCCCGGGAGATGCGCGGTTTTCCATTGGTGGATGGCCACCGGAATGTCGGTGCAGATCGCATCGAAGCCCAGCCCGACGCCCAGCAGGTAGTCCTCCAGGGTGTGTCCGGGCCAGCCGGTGACTTTCAGACCCGCCTTCTGCGCGGCCCGCACCCCGGCCCGCGAGGTCTCCTCGTTCCTGCAGCCGATGCGGCGGATCCCGAGGGCCTGGGCGCGCGCGACGATCTGCGCGTTGCACGGACCGCCCGTGATGAGCATCAGTTCCGCCTCGGGGAAGAGCCGCTTCATGACCTTGAGGGGCCGCTCGTCGAAGGACGTGAACACGTACAAGGCGTCGGGCGGGCGCTTGGCCGCGGCCGCGGCGTGGAGCTTCCGGCAGTATTCCTCGAGCTTCTCGTCGGGATAGACCGCCTGTTTGCCGGTCTTCATCTCCAACTCCAGATAAATCCCCGGCTTGTCCGCGAAATAGGCCAGCAGGTCGTCCAGGGAAAGCATGGCCTCGCCCGTCTTTTTCGTCTTGACGGACCGCAGCTCCTCGGCCGTCTTCTCCTCCACCGTTCCCGTGGCCTGGTGGGTGCGGTTCAGGGTGTCGTCGTGCAGGATGACCAGGACGCCGTCCTTGGTCATGCGGACATCGGTCTCGAAGCCGCGCAACCCGTGCTCGTAGCTCGCCTTGAACGCGCCCAGCGTGTTCTCCTCGAACTCGAACGACCCGCCGCGGTGAGCGAACACGAAACCCTTTTCCAGGGTTTGCGCCGCACAAGCCGCCCACATCACGCAACCTGCTAGAATCGTCGTCATCGCGGTCCTCGCGTTTCTCCAGGGGATCGATACGGTGCGACCGCACACCCGCGCGCCCGCCAAGACAACCTTGCTGCGCGCCCGCCGGATTGTCAAGGCTTCCCGCGCCCTTCGGGCGCGCCCGGCCGCCCCGGCGCGAGCCCCGGCTTCCATCGAGAGGCCCGCGGGTTCCCCCTCCGCCTCGATTCTGCTATTCTGAGGGCGCCCGCTGTCGGATCGCGGGATCGCCGGAAGGAGGGACGCGGTATGCGGAGCAGAGTCAAGGTCGGCATCATCGGCTCGCGGTTTCAAGGCGATGTCCACGCGGCATCCTTCGCCATGACGCCTGACGCCGCCGAGGTCGTCGCCGTCGCCTCGCCGACGAAAGCCCGCGCCGAGGCGCTCGCGGCGCGCTATGGCATTCCCCGCGTTTTCACCGACTACCGCCGCATGCTCGCCGAAGACGACATCGAGCTCGTCACCATCGCGGCGCCCAACCACCTCCACTGTCAAATGACCATCGATGCCGCGGAGGCGGGCAAACACGTCGTCTGCGAAAAACCCCTCTGCATGAACCTCGAGGAGGCCGACCGCATGCTCGCGGCCACCGCCCGCAAGGGCGTCCTCCTCATGTACGCCGAGGAGCTCTTCTTCACGCCCAAATACGTCAAGGCCAAGGAGATGGCCGCCGAGGGCGCCTTCGGAAAAGTCTATCTCGTCAAGCAGTGCGAGAAGCACTTCGGCCCTCACGCGCCCTGGTTCTGGGACGTGTCGCGTTCGGGCGGCGGCGTCTTCATGGACATGGGCTGCCACGGCATCGCCTTCTGCTCCTGGTTCTTCGACCGCGCGCCGATCAAGAGCGTGTACTGCCACATGGCGACGCACGTCCACGCCGACAAGACCGACGGCGAGGACGATTCCCTCTGCATTCTCGAGTTCGCGAACGGCGGCGTCGGACTGGTGGAGAACAGTTGGGCGCGGCGCGGCGGCATGGAGGACCGCATCGAGATCTACGGCGAGGGCGGGGTCTCCTACGCCGATCTCCACATGGGCAACGCGCTCCCCACGTACAGCGAGTACGGCTACGGCTACGCCGTCGAAAAGGCCCCCACTACCAAGGGCTGGACGTATCCGGTGTTCGAGGAGCTCTGGAACTACGGCTTCCCCCAGGAGATGCGGCACTTCGCGCGCTGCGTGCGCGGACTGGAACAACCCCGGGCGACCGGCGAGGACGGCCGCCTCGTCATGGAAGTCTTGTGCGCGGGCTACCGCTCGGCCGCAACGGGCGCCAAGGTCGCGCTGCCTTTCAAGCCCCCCGCCGTCGCGCGGCCCATCGATCTTTGGAAGCCGAGCGCGGGGGCAAAACACTGAGGCGCGCGCCTCGCGGAGGAACGCCCATGCCCCTCCTCGCAACGACGTTGCTCGCCCTTTGCGCCGCGGCGCCGCAGCCCGCCGCCGCGCGGCAGGCCGTCCCCAAGGAGCACCCGCGCCTCTTCGGAACGCGCCGGCATCTGGCCGAGTTGGCGCGCACCCGCGCGGAGGCGTACGCCCGCGTCGTCGAGACGGCCCGCGGGCGCGACGGCGACACGCACGCCAAGCTTTTCTCGATGGGTCTCGTCGCCGCCATCGAGAACGACCGCGCCCTGGGGCGCGCCGCCGTGGAACGCGCCCTGGCGATCGTGCGCGGACCCATCAAGAAAGGCCACGCGCCCTTCGGCTGCGATCTGGCCTGCGCGGCCGTCGCCTACGATCTCTGTCACGCCCACTGGACCGAGGCGGAGACGGCCGAGCTCCTCAAGTACATCGATGCCACCGTGGACGCCAACAGGAACTCCGAGACCCACGTCTTTCACAACGGGTGGTACGGTTACAAGAACTGGGGCATCGGCCTGGCCGCCTACGCGACCTACCACGAAAACCCGCGCGCGCCGCGCTACGCCGCCGCGATCGAGGAGGAGTTCCGCGCCCGCGCCGCGCCGGCCCTGGAACTCGCCGGCGCCGGCGGCGGCTTCGGCGAAGGCTACTACATTCACTACTGGCTCTACGAATGGCTCGTCTTCTGCGAGGCCGCGCGGACCTGCGAGGGGGTCGACTACTATGCCATGGCGCCGTCGTTCTTCCGGAACCGGGCCGTCGCCTCGATGTTCGAGATGTATCCGGGGATCGGCCGGTACGGCTCGCGGCGGCCCGTCCCCATGGGCGACGGCGGCGGCCGCGTCTTCGGCGGCGACCGAGACAAGGCGCTCGCGGCGCGCCGCATTCTCGTCAACCGCTTCCGCGACGACCCCGCCCACCAGGCGGTCCACGCCTTCAACGAAACGACGCCGCGCTCCAGTGTCGGCGTCTACGCCTACATGGACTTCCTTTGGCGCGACACGAGCGTCGTCGCGGCCGATTACACCCGTTTCAAGCTCTCCCACTTCAGCCCCGGACCGGGTTACATCTACGCCCGCAGCTCCTGGGACGAGGACGCGGTCTACTTCTTCTTCAAATGCGGCGGCCGCTTCACGGCGCACCAGCACCTCGACCTGGGCCACTTCAACATCTACGCGGGCGCCGAACTGGCCGGCGATGGCGGCCATTACGATGAATTCGGAAGCGACCACGACGTGAACTATCACCTCCGCACCATCGCCCACAGCACGATTCTGGTGCTCGACCCCGACGAGCGTTGGCCGGCCGTTCGCGCGGGGCGGGTCACGGGCAACGATGGAGGCCAAGCGCACGACTGGCCTCACCACAACGGAGCCGCGGCGGATGCGGCCGCCTGGGAGCGGGACCGGGCGAAGTACGACATCGGCGCCATCCTGGCCTTCGAGGACAACGGCGCCTTTCTCTACGCCGCCGGCGATGCCTCGCGCGCCTATCGCAAAGCCAAGCTCGAGCATTTCACGCGGCAGATTCTCTACCTGCGGCCCGGCACCTTCGTGATCTTCGACCGCGTGAAGGCGGCGCGCCGCGAGTTCAAGAAGACCTGGCTTCTCCAGGCCATGAAGCCGCCCGCGGAGACGCCCGAGCGCCTCGTCATCACGAACGGCGCGGGGCGGCTCTTCGTGCAGTGCGCGCTGCCGCGCAAGCGCGTCATCAACTGCGCCCAGGGCTCCGCGCTCTATGCCTACGGCGGCCGATCGTACCCGCCGGCGCGCGACACGGGCCCGGCGCCCGAGTGCCGCATCGAGGTGTCGCCCGCCGAGGCCGCGGCGGAGGACTTCTTCCTCAACATTCTCACGGCGACGGATGCCTCCGCGGCGACCGTGCCGGAGGCGCAAGTTCGAGATTCACCCGAGGAAGTCGTCGTGCGCCTGCCCGAGGCGACGATCGCCTTCACCAAGGATCGCGTCGGAGGCACGGTGGAGCACGGCGGCAAGCGGTACGGCCTCGCGCCCAAGACGCCTGAGGCTCGCCGCGCCCACACCGACTCAACCGCGGGGCGGCCGGCCCATTAGCCGATAAACGGTGGCGGCCCGGCGGACCGCCCGGCGGCATGCCCCTCGAAAAGGAGAACCTGGAAGGCGCAGAGAGGTCCATGGGAGAAACGAATCCTCCGGGTCGGCCAGGGCGCGCGCCGCCGAAGCCCCGCGGTTTCCCTCAGGATCATCGAGCGGCGGGGGCGGGAGACCCGACGACGCTCAAGCTCCGCGGGGCAACCCGCGGCCCCACAAGGTTCTCAGGCCCGAAGGATTCCGAGCCGACGAAAGGATCAGGAGGCGAAGAATGCCAAAAAGCGGACCTGAAGGACCGACCGGCAAGTTCCTGGTTTTCCTGCTGGGGGTGGGATTCGGCGTTTCGCTGGGCCTGGGGATCTCCCTGTGCCGCCATAACTCCGCCGCGCAGGAAGAACGCGGCGCCGTGACGGCGCCGAGCGCCGGAGTCGCCGACGCTCCGGCGGGCGAAGCCTCCAAGCCGAACCAGGCGCCCCCGCCCGCGAACGTCGCCGCCAGGGCGGCCGATTCGCGGCCAAACTTCCCGGCTGATCGCGCGTGGAATCCAGGCAGGTTTGAAGCGGCGCCGGCGAGCCCTCGCCAGGAACCGGCCGCGCCGGCGCTCGCCCCCCCGCCGCCTCAGGCCATGAAGGTCGTCGTCTGTCCCTTATGCAAAGGCACCGGCAAATCCCATTGCGGCTCCGGACACCCTCCCGAGTATTACTATAAGAACCACGCCAATGTGGTCCCGGGAGCCGACGGGTGGTTTGGTTGGGGATATGGCAACTGCCAGCGGTGCAATGGAGCAAGGGTGATCCTAGTCGGAAACTAGCCCGCAAGCTCCCGGCCCCGCGGCCGCGCCCCGGGTGCCGTCGCGGGCGCGGCGATCCCTAATGGGCTCGGCGCCGCGGCCGCGCGCGGCGCCCCCGGCTCGGCATCTAGAGCTCCCAACCCCGGCGATAAGGCGGCGCCACGTAGGCGTTCGCCTCCTCGGCGTTGGTGAAGCGCATCTTTTCCGCATCCCACTTCAGCTCCCGCTCCGGAAAGCGGATGGCGATGACGCCCAGGAGCGCGATTTCCGTGAGCGGTCCGCCGTAGGCGAAAGGCGATCCGGACTGCCGATTCGCGACAATCGCGTTGAGCCAGTCGCGGTGATGATCCTGGCCGGAGACGCGGGCGAGCCGGCGGTCGGGGCGCTTGTATGCGCGCATGCGCTCCTGGGGGATCAGCCTGACGCCGCCCGCGCCGTGCGAGCCGTGCATCAGAACGCCCTTGTCGCCGTACAAGACCGCGCCGGTGCCGGGAGGGTTTTCGCCCTCCTCCAGCATCGGCGGGCGCGGCACGCGTTCGGTCCCGTCGCACCACACGAGCTTGACCGGTCCGCGGGGGCCCTTGGCCGGGAACTGGAACGTGATCCTGACGCCGGGAGGATACACGTCCGCGTGCAGCTTGGGATCGTAATTCCTGACCTCGGCGCAAATCGTCGCCGGCAGGCCCAAATCCAGCGCCCAGAAGGAGGGATCCACCACGTGGCAAATCCAGTCGCCGATGCAGCCGCAGCCGAAAGGCAGCCACCCGCGCCAATTCCACGGCACCCACAAGGGGCTGTAAGGCCTGAAGTGCGCCGGGCCGAGCCAGAGGTCGTAGTCGAGAGTCGGCGGCACCGCGTGCTTCTCGGCCAGCTTGGGCAAATCGTCGATCTGGCAATACACCCGGGGGAACGCGTCGCAGCAGGCGTGAATTTCCGTCACCCGGCCGATGGCGCCATCCCAGACCCATTCGCACAGGCTGCGAATGTCGTCGGAGGAATGGCCTTGGTTGCCGAGCTGCGTCACGACCTTGCTTTCGCGCGCCATGGCCATGAGCGCGCGCACCTCGCCGATCGAATGGGCGAGGGGCTTCTCGCAGTACACGTGCTTGCCGCGCCGCATGGCGTCCATGGCGGCGACGGCGTGGGTGTGATCGGGGATGCCGACGGTCACGGCCTCGATGCTCTTGTCGAGTTCGTCGAGCATCTTCCGGAAGTCGCGGAATTTCTTGGCCTCCGGAAATTGGCGGTAGGTCTCCGCCGCCAGTTTGTCATCGACATCGCACAGTCCGACGATCGTTTGGCCGCGGCAGGCTCTGACGCTGTCCCCTCCGCGGTTGCCGGCGCCGATGCACGCAATGTTGACCTTGTCGCTCGGCGCGGGGCCGCGCTCCCCTCCGAGGACGCGCGCGGGCACGACTTGGAGCGCCGCAAGGCCGGCGCCCAGTCCCTGGAGAAACCGACGCCGGCTGGTGGAAACGCGGGGGTTCATGGACTTCGCCACCGTGGCCTCCCTGCGGGGGCTTTATGCCCCCGCGCCGTCAATGATCGCGCATGCGCGCCTCGGCTACAAGGGAAAGCACGGAAAAGAAAGGGGCCGAGAAAGCGGAATCCCCGCCCTCTCGGCCGCCCCCCGCGCGCGGACGCCGCGCGCCCTACAGCCGCTGTACCGGCGCGTCCAGCTCGATTTCCTCCTCGGCCTCGGGCGCGGAGCCTCCGGCCTCCAAGGCGCCCCGAGTCTGGATGATCACGTTGGCGTCGAGGTCCTTGATCTTCTTTTGGACCGCCTCCGGCAAGGTGCCGATCTGCTCGAAGGGCAGTTCGTTCGCGAGCACCTTGTCGCCTTCCTTCACCGTCACCGTCTTCCGGCCGTTTTGGGTCTTGACGGTGATCTCGTGGACGCCGTCGGAGGAACTGACCTGCGCCATCGTCTCGCTGACCACGACGGACTTGCTCTCCCCGCCGGGAGAAATGGCCCCCTTGTACGCCTCGAGCTTCTTCAGAAAGGCCTCGTGCTTGCCCTTCAGATCCTGGCGATGCTCATCGAGCCGCTTCATGGCCTGCTGCATGGCCTCTCTGACGCGGGCCTCCAGATCCTTGATCTGCTCCCTGTTCAGGATGTCGGGCCAGTCGATCCTCGGCATCTCGAACTCGAAGCCGCCGGGCGGCAGCGCCGGGAACGGAACCACGTGCTCCTTGCCCGACCAGTCCTTGAACCGGAGGGTGAACTTATCCTTCGCCGACTCCTTGCCCGGGGCGGGCGCGCGCCACGGGAACGCCGGGCGGCGCACCTTCTTCTCGACGCCCGCCGGCCGCTCGCCCAAGACGGCCTTGACCTTGAGCGCTCGGCCCGCGCGCAGGCCTTCGAGCTCGATTTCCCGGCCCGGCTTGAAGCCGTGCATCGCCTCCTGGAACTCCTCGGGGCCGGCGACATTCTTGCCGTCCACCTTGAGGATGAGATCGCGCTCCTTGAGCCCCGCCTTGGCGGCCGGCGAATCGCCGAGCACTTGAACGACGTAGACGCCCGGCGCGGCCTCGTCCAGGCCGAGATACTCGCGGACGACGGGCGGCACGGGCTCGAACGCGAGCCCGAGGTATCCGGGCGCGCCCGGCGCCTCGGTCGGCGGCGGCGCCGCGCCGGGCCTGGCGCCCAGGGTGAGCACGAGCTCCTGCTCGGCGCCCCGGCGCATCACCGCCAGCTTCACCGCCGCGCCGGGCGCGGCCGCCTTGACCTTGGCGATGAACGCCTCGGGCCCGGCCACCGCCTCGCCGTTCCAACTGAGGATGATGTCGTTCGCCTTGATCCCCGCCGCCTCCGCGGGCGACTTCTCCATCACGGCGCCCACCAGGACGCCGTGCTCGATGCCGAGATACGCCGCGACATCGGCTCCCAGCGGCCGCAGCTCGACGCCCACGAACGGCGCCTCGGCCGCGCACAGACACGCCGCTCCGATCAACACAATGCCGTAACCTAATGCCTTCATGGGAGACTCCTCCTCTCAAGAGTCTTGTTTTTCCCTCTTAACGACGGACGTCCTTCGACGCCCTCTCGGCCGGGCTACTCGACGGGGACATCGCCGGCGCCGGCGCCGTCCGGCAGCTCCAGCCTGTCCTCGAATTCCGCCTGGCGATCCACCTCCAAGATCACATCAGGAGCCACGGGATTCACGATAATGAATCGGCGCCGCTCCGAAGTCCTCACGCGGTCGCGCGGCAGCAGCTCGTGCGCCAGCGTCCCGCTGCTGCCGATGAGCTGCGGCGCCACCGTCGCCGCCGGCGCGACCGGCCCGGGCGCCCCCGCCGGCGGGGGCGCCGGCCGGAACCACCAGCCGACGAAAAGCCCCGCGCCGAAGAGCAGCGCCGCGGCGGCCGCATCGAAACGAAAGACCTGCGACCGCCAGTAGGACGGCGCCGCCCGCCGGGCGGGCAGATCGATGGCGATGCGCTCGGCCAACTCCTCGGCGCCCTCGGCGTAGGGCGCCAGGCTCGCCGCCAGCAGCTCCGAGAGCTCCCGGCCCTCGAGCAGGACCCGCCGGCAGCTCTCGCAGCCCGCCAGGTGCTGCTCGCACGCATGCGCCGCCTCGGGCTCGAAGGGGAGCTTCATCTCCCGGGCCGCCAGGAATTCGCGCGCTTGCTCGCAGGTCATGTTTTTCATAGCGCACCGTCCTTGCGCAGCAGATCCTCGAGCCTGCTCCGGCCACGCAGGAGCCTGATGCGGCACGTCACCGGCCGCAGCCCCAGAATCTCCGCCGTCTCGTCGCACGACTTGCCGCGCAGGTAGTGGATCACCAGCGGGTCGCGGTACTTGGGCGGCATCTTTTTCAGGGCGGCGAGCACGGACTCGCGCCGCGAGGAGCGCTCCAATGCCTCGCGGCCGTCGCCCGCCTGCAGGTCGGCGCTCAGCTCCACCGAGCTCCGGCGCCCCGCCCGGCGGTAGAACGACCGCACCTTGTTGACCGCGATCCGATAGATCCACGCCTTGAAGCCTGCCGGGCTCCGCAAACGGTGGAGACTCTGCCAAACCGCGATAAAAACCTCCTGACAGATGTCATCGACGTTCTCGGAAGCCTGCACGTACCCGGCGACGACCGCCCTGACCCAGGGCAGCTCCGCCTCGATGAGCCGACTCATCGCCAGCCGGTCGCCCGCGCGCGCGGCCGCGAGCAAATCGGTCGGGCATTGTGCGGTGCTCGCGTCGTGAATCATGTCATCCACAGAGACGCCCTCCCGCGCGGAACTGTTACAGCATTCCCTTCCGGCATCGCAACCATTGTATCGGCAAAGGGATGGAGAAACCGCCCTCGCGGCGGTGAAAATGCGCCCCTAGGGGTAGGCGGCCGCTTCGTACGCGGCCGCGTACATCGCCGCGACGTTCTCCGGAGGCACCAGGTCCAGGATGTTGTGCACCTGGGTAAACACGAACCCGCCGCCCGGCTTGAAAACGCGCATGCGCCGCCGGACCTCCTCGCGCACCTCGGCGGGCGAGCCGTGCGGGAGCACCGCCTGCGTGTCGCACCCTCCGCCCCAGAACGTGAGGTGCCTGCCGAACTCGCGCTTCAGGCGCTCGGGCTCCATGCCCTTGGCCGAGACCTGCACGGGATTGATGATCTGGACGCCGACCTCGATGAGATCGGGGAGCAGATCCGCGATGGCGCCGCAGCTATGCAGGAAGAGATAGGCGCGCGAGTGCTCCCGAATGTACCCGAAAACCGCGCGGTGATAGGGCTTGATGAGCGCGCGGTAGTCCTCCAGCGAAAGCTGCAAGCCGCGTTGCAGCCCCAGATCGTCGCCGCAGGCGATGATGTCGACGAGGCCGTCGATGAGAGGCAGCACCTGCTTCAGGTTCTCGATGTACATCGCGGCCAGCCGCTCGCCGATGGCGCGCACGAGCGCCGGATTGCCGGCCAGGCTGCACATGTAATCCTGGTAGCCCATGAGCCCCTGCCCGCCCTCCAGGATATTGCCGCCGAAGCAGAAGAGCACGGCGCGGTCCCCGGCGCGGAGCCGCTCGGCCTGGGCGCGGATGAACTCCAGATCCTCCGGCGTGTACGTCTCCCACGCGCACAGCCGGTCCAGATCCGCCTCGGACTCCGCGGCCGCCAGGGGGAAATGGACCCGATCGAAGTAAAGGCCGCCGCTCGTCATGCGGGCGATGGCCGTCGACCCCTCGCGGATCTCCCGCGAGCCGTCGGGCAGCTCCACCGGATCGAACGCCGCCGGCACCATGACGGGCGTGCCGTCGGGCAGGACGCCTTCCTTCCAGCGGTCGATCGGAATCCCGAAGGACGGCGCGCGCTGGTGCACCTGCTCCACATCGGCGTGGAAGCGCTCCTTGATGTCGTCGTCGGGCTCGGCCAACTGCTGCATGAGATCGTAGAGGCGCGGCCGTAGCGCCGGCAGGCCCAGGTGCCGCCTGAGACGCGCGTAGGTTCCCGCGTGGATGCCCGACGAGCGGAACGCGCCGAAGTCGATGGGCACCCGGTCGCCCTCCTCGTGCCTCAGGGCGCACAGCACCCGTTCCCTACCGGTGAGCCTTTCCGCCATCGTCGCTCCCTTTCTTGTCGCGGCTCAGCATGACGCCGGCGCCCGCCGCGAGCGCCGCTGCGATCAGCGCGACACCGAGCCAATCCGGCGTCTTCGCGCCGGGCGGCTCCACGGCGCCGGCGCCGTGAAACCGGCCGGCCAGGGCGAACACGCCCGCCGCGGCGACCGCGCACAGAAAAACATACCCCGCGGCGCGCCGCATGTCACGGTTCCTTGCCGGCGCGCGCGGGCCGCGCGCCCGGCCGCAGCCCGGCGCGCAGGAGCGCCAGAGCCGCGAGCGCCAGCGCCCCGGGAATACAGTACGAAGTGAGCCACGATTCCCGCGGCGGGGGCGCGAAACGGGTCAAGCGCTCGGCGACGACGACCGGCGCGCTGGCGCGCTCCCCGGCCGCGTTTCGGTAGGCCTGCGTCTGCAAGTACAACCCCCGGGCGGCCGCCAGGTCGCCGGGCGCGAAGGAAGGCTCGTCGCGCACGGTGTACACCTTGATCGCGCCGCCCTCGGCGTCGAAAAGATAGCTCGCGTAGATCCGGTACACCCCGGTGGGGCCCGACCACGGGATCGGCTCCGGCGCGTGGAAGCCGGCATAAACCGCTCCGATCGCCTCCACCCACGCGCCGCGGAGGTTTTCGCCGCGCTCGCGCAACTCGCGGGCCGTCACGCGCGGCGCCGCGGCGCGGGCCTTGTCGCCTGCGGGCGTCGCGCGCACGGTGTGGATCAGATACGCGAGCGCCGCGGGCGCGGGCGCATCGCTTCCGTCCTTGATGCCGGCGAGTGTTTCGGCGCGATTCCAGCCGTACGGTTCGACGGGGTCAGGGTCCATGGGGCCAGCCATGGGCGGCTCGTCGGCGGCGGCCGGCACGGCGGCTTCGGGCAGCGCGGCCGCGGGCGGCGGCGCGGGGCCTTCCTCGGGCGGGAGCGCCTCCTTGCGGAGCGCCCACAACATGCCCGCGATGGCGAGCAGCATCGCCGCGAGAAAGACAAAGCGCGCCTTCTCGGCTCCCGAGAACCGACGGGCTTCGTTCCCATTCATCGCACAGGCTCCGGCCGGCCGCCCGGCGCCGCTTCCGGGATGGACTGCTCGCGCTCGATCAATTCCAAGATTTCCGCCGCGGCCCGCGCGCTCGCGCCGGGAAGCAGATACTTGTCCGCGATCTCGGCCAACGCCCGCTCGCAGGCGCGCCGCGCCTCGGCATCGCCGAGGAAGCGCGACAGGTCATCGGCGGCGGCGGCGACATCCGCGGGGCGCGCGATGAAGCGCTCGCCCACGACTTCCTCCCCGGCCAGCAGATTCACCGTCGAGATGAACGGGGTCGTGGTGAACGCCCGGAAGAGCGTCTGCTTCCACCCGGCCAGCGGATAGACGACCGTCATGGGTTTGCGGAAGAAGGCGAGCTCCAGCGCCGCCGTGCCCGAGGCCACCATCGCGGCATCGCAGGCAGCCATGAGCGGCTCGCCCGGGCCCGTGATGACCGGCAGTCCCGAGGGGAACATCGCCGCGCGGCTCTCCGCGAGACACGAGAACGCGAACTTGACGCCGGCGTGGCGGCCGGCTAGATTCCGGGCCGCCGCCGCCATGGCCCCCACCAGGCCCGCGACCTCCTGGCGCCGGCTGCCCGGAAACAACCCGACGAGGGTCTCGCCGTGGCCGACGCCGCAGCGCGCGCGCAGCTCCCGCGCGGCGGCGCCGCGGTCGATCGCCGCCAGCGCGTCGCAGATCGGGTGCCCGACGTACTTCACGGCGGCGGCTCCGCCCCGGAAGAATTCCTCCTCGAAGGGAAAAATGACCAGCAGGAGCCGCGCGAGGCGCTGCAGCTTGCGGACGCGCCACGGCGCCCAGGCCCAGAGCTGCGGGCAGCAGTAGTACACCACGGGAATCGCCAGCCTCCGCGCCACGCCCGCCAGGATGAAGTTGAGTCCCGGATAGTCGATGAGGACGACGGCCGCCGGACGCCGGGCGGCCAGCTCGTCGCGGAAGCGGTTGATCACCTCCAGGAATCGGCCCAGCAGCGGCACGACGCGCACCAGCCCCATCACCGCGAACTCGGTCAAGTCCACCGACACGGCGCAGCCGGTCTCCGCCAGGCGCGGGCCGCCCATGCCGCGGGTTTCGATGCCCGGCCTGAGGGCTTGCAGGGCGCGCACGAGGTTGGCGGCGTGCAGATCGCCCGACGCCTCACCCGCGACGATGTAGATGCCGCCCGCGTCGCTCATGACGAGGCCGCCGCGTGGACCAGCGCCGCGAACAGGCGCGCGCTTGCCAGGGTCTCCATGCGCTCGGGGTGCCACTGGACGGCAAGCAGGAAACGGGCGTCGGAGGCCTCCAAGGCCTCGATGACCCCGTCCTCGGCGCGGGCAACGACTCTCAGGTTCGCGCCCGCCGCATCGGCCGCCTGGTGGTGCGAGCTGTTGACGGTCAAGGACGTCGCCTGCAGAACCCGCGCGAGCGCGCTCCCTTCCGCGACGAGGACCTTGTGCTCGCCCGCCGCGTGGCCCTCGACGTGCACGTGGAGCGTGCCGCCCGCCGCGATGTTCACGATCTGCAGGCCGCCGCAAATCCCGAGGGCGGGGATCCGCCGCGCCAGCACGGCGCGGCAGAGCGCCAAATCGTAGTCTTGGCGTTCCTTGGAGATAAGCTCCACCTTAGGATGCATCGGCTTTCCGTACAGGGCGGGGTCGTAGTCGGGGCCGCCCACAAAGACGATGCCGTCGACGATCTCCAGCTGCCGGACCAGCATCGCCGGCGCCGAGACCGGGGGAAGGATCACCGGCGCTCCGCCGGCCTGCCTGATCTTGTCGATGTAGCCGTAGCCCACGGCCACGCGCTGGTTGTCCAGGCTCGTATTGAGCCCGATGCGCGGTATCGCCATGCGGCTCCTTTCTTGCGCGCGCCCCGCGCCGCGCGCCGGAGCGCCCGCCGGCGCCGCGTCCGGCGCGGCGCATCCAGTGTACACGCCGCGTCGGCCCGCGCACAATGGAGGCGGGCCGCGCGGGCGCGCGGTGCCCCGGAGAATCGCCGCCATGAGCCGCGCGAAGAAAACTCTCGGCGTGTTGGCGCCCCTCGCCGCGGCGGCGGGCGCCGGTGTTTGGTGCTACTCGTGCGTCGCCAAGCGCGCGGTCGCCCGCGAGGTCGCCGCCGCCGCGCGCGATCCCGCGACGGGCATCATCATGGGCGCCGAGCCCCTCACGCTGCCGGGAAGCTCGGCGCGCGCCTGCCTTCTCATCCACGGGTGGCTGGGATCGCGCAACGATCTGGGCGACCTGCCCGCCCGGCTCAACGCCCGAGGGCTGACCGTGCGGGCCATGCTGCTTCCCGGCCATGGCACGACTCCGTACGACCTGGAGACGGTGGCGGCCGAGCGCTTCATCGAAGCCGTGCGTTGGGAATACCGCGCGCTCAAGGCGGCCCACGAGGACGTGACCGTCATCGGCTTCTCCATCGGCGGCGCGCTGGCGACGCTGCTCGCCGCCGAGGAGGCGCCCGACCGTCTCGTCCTCGTCGCGCCGTACTTCGACGTCGCCTACAAGCCTTACTACGTCCTGCCGGCGCCCGTCTGGAACCGGCTGATGAGGCCCTTCGTACGCTTCGTCGTGCGAGGCGACGCCTTCCTCGGAACCACGCTGAGGGAGGTCAAAAGCCGGATCCTCGCCTACCGCGGCGTGCCCACCGCCGCCGTCGCCGAACTCTTGGCTATCGGAGCGCGCGCCCGCGCGCCGGAGACGCTGGCGAAGGTGACGGCGCCCGTGCTCCTTCTCCATGCGCCCGCCGACCATGCCGCCGCGTACAAGGCCGCCAGGACCGCCTTCGCGCAATTCGGCTCCGCGCACAAGGAATTCGTGACCCTCCCGCGATCGAACCACCTCATCTTCTGGGATCGCGACGCGGAGGAGGCGCTGCGAGCGATCGAGGCTTTCCTCGGCGCCGCCGGCGGCGAACCGGCTCCCCGGACGTGACGGCGCGCGTCAGTCCATCAGCGGCGGCGGCATGACGGGCGGCGGCGGGGGCGCGTGAGGCCGGGGCCCGGGCGACTTGCGCTCCGCTTCCTGCTCGCGGATGCGCGCGCCGATGATCTCCCGGCCCTCGACGCGCCACCACAGATCCCACGCATCGAAGTTGACGCCGAACTGCTTGTCCGTGAGCAGCTCCAGCAGCGCCGCCCGCAGAAAAGCCTCGGCCCGTCGCTGGCGGTCCTCGGGCGTCTCGGTGTATCCGTCCCCGCCTCCGAGAACCGAAACGCTGCTCGTCATGATCTGCTCGATGCCCAGCCCGGCGCGCAGCCCCCGGCGGTCGACGAGTTCGAATCCGCGTACCGACGCCGAGGTGACGTTGTTCAGGACGAAAGCGCGGTCGCGGCCCTCCCACACGAGCGGGAAGCTGTGGAGGATGTAGTAGACGCTGCGCGGGTCCGGAAAACAGGCCAGCGCTTGCAGCGCGTACACGCGGTACGCGGTGCGTTCGTGATACAGATACTCGTGGAGCATTAGGGACGTGTCGGGGGATTTCACGGCCGCGAGCGCCTCCAGGGCCGCCTGCCGGACCTCCTTCGTCGTGCCGGTCACGACCAGCTTCACGAGCGGCTGCACGGCGCGCGGCGAGCGGCGCTTTCCGAGCTCGGCCGCGGCGTAGAGCTTCGCCCTGGTGGAGCCCGTGAGCGCATCGATGAGGGCAAGCTCCACAGTCTCGGGCGTGGCCGCGGCCAGGGTGTCCTGCGCCTGCGCCGCGCTCCTGCCCGAGCCGGCGGCCTGCTCCACCACGCGGCGCAGTTGGGAGGTCTCCTCCTTCCGCCGCCGGGCGGCAAGCAGCTCCTGCTTGCGCGCCACGGTGATCCAATTGCCCTCGAAAAGCACCTCGCCGCGGCGGCGATGATACTCCTCCTGCGTCACCCACTTTCCGTCGTCGCGCACGTAATTGAGCGCCTCGCGGGCGCCTGCATGGTCCGGATCGATGGCGAGCGCGGCCCGGAATTCCTCCTTGGCCTGCTTGGAGAGGCTCTTGGTCAGACACCATTTCCCGAGACCGAAGCGCGCCTCCGCATCCCCGGGCGGCAGCGCTTCCACCCTGGCCGCGTACTGCTCCTCTGGCGTCGGCGCCGGTTCGATCTCGAGCACCTGGTCGCCGGCGAGCGTCACCGTTCCGCCGCCCGCGAGCGCCAGCGTGACCGAGCCATCGGCGTGGCGCTCGGCCTTGCCCTCGAGCGCCCTCCCGTTCTTGAGCCTGACCACGTCGGCTCGCGCGACCGCGGCGGCAAGCGCCGCGGCGACGAATGCGCACGCGACTCTCCTGAGCATGGGCGCCTCCTCGGCCGCGACTTTCGCGGTTTCTTCGACGGTCCCGGCACGGTCCCCCGACAACTTTCAGTATATGGGATGCCGGCGCGGCGCTGCAACCAACATTCCCCGGCCGCGTGAAGCCATGTCCCCGCGGCGCCGAAGCCAACGCTCGCTTCGGACCTTCCGCCGCCGCGGGCGCGTTTCACGATTCTTCTTGCCTTCTTGACACGGCTGCTCAAATCCACTAGAATGCCCGGTTCATTGCTCATAACGCCGTTCTTAGCGAGAACCGACGGGAATTCCGTCCCCCGCCGGCGCCGCTTCCCCTCGAAGCCGGCGGCGGCGAAGGCCTTGGACGGCCGAGACCTGCCGACGCTCGGGCCCGGTGAAGGAGGTTTGCGTGCGACGTCTGCTGTTCGCCGGCAACTGGAAGATGTACAAGACGCTCCCCGAGGGGTTGGCCCTTGTCCGCGGGCTCAAGACCGCGCTCGCGCGGAGCGACCGCGGAGATGTGGTCGTGTGCCCGCCCGCCCCGCTCCTCGCCCCCCTGGCCGAAGAGCTCAAGGGCAGCGCGATCGCCCTCGGCGCCCAAAACCTCTATTTTGAGGATGAGGGGGCGTTCACGGGCGAGTGGTCCTGCGCCATGCTCAAATCGGTCGGCGCGACTTACGTCATTATCGGGCATTCCGAACGCCGGACGCTCTTCGGCGAAACCGACGGCATGGTCCAAAAAAAGACGGCCAAGGCCCTGAAGGCCGGCCTTATTCCGATAATGTGTGTCGGCGAGACCCTAGAGGAACGCGAGAGGAACGAGACGTTCTCCGTGCTTCTGCGGCACGTGCGCGCGGGACTGGCGGGGATTCCGGACGACCTCGCGGCGAAGGTCATTATCGCCTACGAGCCGGTGTGGGCAATCGGCACCGGGAAGACCGCCACCCCGCAGCAGGGGCAGGAGGCTCATGCCTTCATTCGCAAGGAGGTCGCCCGGCTTTACGGCGACGACCTGGCGCGCGCCGTGCGGATTCTATACGGCGGGAGCGTGAAACCGGGCAACGTCAAGGACCTCGTCGCGCAGAGCGATATCGATGGCGCACTGGTCGGCGGCGCGAGCCTCAAGGTCGAGGATTTCGCCGCCATCGCTCGCGGCGGCGCATAACTGAGAACGACCGGCAAAGGAGCCCTGGACCATGACAGAGGTCATTCTGACGATTCTGATGATTCTGCTCGTACCTCTCGGTTTGTTCCTGATCGCGATCATTCTCCTTCAGGAGAGCAAGTCGGGCGGTCTATCGAGCGCCTTTGGCGGCTCGGGCGAATCGATTCTCGGCGCGCGCGCCGGCCGCGAGCTCTCGCGTTGGACCATGTGGGGCACCCTGGTTTTCACCGTGGTGCTCATCGCCGTCGGCATCCTCTGTAATATCCGCCAGAGGCACGGCGCGCTCCTCGGCGCCAAACCCGGGGCTGAGGCTCCGGCCGAACCGGGAAAAGCGGTGCCGGGCACCATTCATGACGCCGACACGCAAGAGCCCGCGCCCGAGGCTGACACGGAAAAGCCCGTGACGGCGCCCGAGGCCGACACGGAAGCGCCGGCCGCTCCGGACACGGCGCCCGCGCCGGCCGAAGCCGGCACGCCGCCGCCCGCGCCGGCCGCTCCGGACGCCGCGCCCGCGCCGGCCGAAGCCGGCACGCCGCCGCCCGCGCCGGCCGAAGGCCAATAACGTGGCGAAGCAGAGCAAGCCCGCGGCAGCCGCCCTGACTAGCATGACGGGGTTCGGCGGCGCCGAGGAGAAGGCCCGCGCGGCGCTCGTCAGAGTCGATATCCGCACCGTCAACAACCGCTATTTCAAGCTTCAGGGCCGCTTTCCCGACGAGATCGCGTCCCTCGCCGGCATGGCGGAAACTAGAATTCGGAACGTCGTCAAACGCGGCACCGTGACCGTGGTCGTGCACCTCGACGCCCCGGCCGGAACCCTCGCGAACCGCATCGACACGACCCTGGTGAAGGCTTATGCCACCGCGGCGAAGAAGCTCGCCCGCGCGCACGGTCTGGCCGACGATTTGTCCGTCGCCGCAATCCTGGCGCTGCCGGGCGTGATTCCAAGACCGGAAGAGCATTTCGCCGCGCAGGCGCCGGAGATCGAAGCCGCCTTCGACCGCGCGCTTGCCCGCGCGCTCGAACGCCTGTGCGCCATGCGTCTTAAGGAGGGCGCGGCCCTGGGCCGCGACCTCCTAGCCCGCGTCAAGGAGGTCGGCGCGCTGCTTGGGGAAATCGCGGCCGAGTTGCCCGCGGCCCTCAAGGAACTCCAGACCCGCTTCAGCGAGCGCGTCGATGCGCTCCTCGCGGAGAAGGGGCTTGCGTTGGATCAGGCTTCCTTCGCCCGGGAGGCGGCGCTGCTCGCCGAACGAGCCGATGTCACCGAGGAAGTCGAGCGCCTACGCAGCCATTGCGCGCAGATGCGCGACGCCTTGGCCGCCGGCGGCGAGGCCGGGCGGCGCCTCGACTTTATCGCCCAGGAGATGCTGCGCGAGGCGGCGACCATGGGCGCCAAGATCGGTTCCCACGCCCTGGCGGAGAAGATCATTCACCTCAAGGTCCAGATCGACCGATTGAAGGAACAAGCCCAGAACATCGAGTGACAGGCCCGGGAGGGACATGCGCGGCGAAGGTCTTCTGGTCGTGATCTCGGGCCCCTCCGGGGTCGGCAAGAGCACGATCGCCGATCTTCTGGTCGCCCGCGGCGCGGCCATGCGCCTCACGACCGCCACCACCAGACCCGCCAAACCGGGCGAAATCCCCGGTCGAGATTATCATTTTCTCACCGAAGAGGAGTTTCGGCGTAGGATTGACTCCCGGTATTTTCTCGAGTATGCTCGGGTGTTTGATTTTCTTTACGGAACGCCTTTGGACGACGTCCGCCTACATCTAGCCCGGGGGAGGACGATTCTGCTTCTTCTCGATGTGCAGGGCGCACGCCTCGTCAGACAGACCGGACTGCCGGCGATGTATGTGTTTATCGCGCCGCCCGATGCGGCGGCGCTGCGGGAACGGCTCCGCGGGCGCGCCCGGGAGAACCCGGAGGAGCTTGCCGGACGTCTCGGGGAAGCCGAGCGCGAACTCGCGGCGCGGCACGAGTACGACCATGTGGTTGTGAACGACGTCTCCGAGCGCGCGGCCGCCGCGATCGCCGCCTTGATCGCGGCGCGGCGCGGCGCGGATCCGCCGGACACGCCTTGAAGCGATACACGACGACACGAGAGGTACGCCATGCTCGATATCGACACTGAGGAACTCCTGGTCGAGAAGCTGGGCGGGAAGTTCAAGCTCACCACGCTGATTCAGCGCCGCTTGGTCGAGCTGAACCGCGGCGTCAAGGCGCTGGTCGAGCCCGACCGGCCGGCGGCGCGCCCCTCCGGTCCGCCCAAGCCGCAGGAGCTCGTCAAGCTCATTGTCAAGGAGATTCTCGCCGATAAGATCGCGCTCGCGCCCAAGTCCGAGCTCGATACGACCATGGAGGAGGCGGCCGAGGCCCTGCAGAAGGACGGCGCGCCGGAAATCGATATCTTCGGCGAGGAGCTCAAGAAGATCAAGGAAGAGCGCCTCAAGGAGCTCACCACCATCCTGCAGCCGTCCCTCGGCAACGACGACGATATGGACACCTTCGACGGAGACGAGGAGTAGCCCGTGGCCGAGGCCGGCCGGACGCTGCTTCTCGGGGTCACGGGATCCGTGGCCGCCTTTCGCGCCGTCGAGCTTGCCTCGGCGCTCGCCCAGGAGGGCTGGCGCGTCCTGACGATCATGACCGCGGCGGCGCGGGAATTCGTGCAGCCGCTGTCCTTCACCGCGGTCACGCGCCAGCCGGTCCTGACCTACGTCGACCCGCCGCAGCCCCTCGACGGCCTGGATCACACCGCCGTCACGCGCGAGGCCGCCTTGCTGGCGATCGCGCCGGCGAGCGCCCAGACCATTGCCAAGCTCGCCCACGGCTTGGCGGACAACTACCTGACGCTCGCCGCGCTCGCCTTCACCGGTTCGGTGCTCATCGCGCCCGGGATGAACTGCCGCATGTACGCCAGCGCCGCCGTTCAGGAGAACATCGCGATCCTCGCGCGGCGCGGCTATCACTTCGTCGGCCCCGTCGAGGGACGGGTGGCGTGCGGCGAGTCCGGCCTCGGGCGCCTCGCGCCGGTCGCCGACATCCTCGCGGCGATCGGCCGGTTCGCCGTCCGGTGACCGTTCCATGCGCTTCCTCGTCACCACCGGCCCCACGCGCGAATACCTCGACTCGGTCAGGTTCCTGAGCAACGGATCGACGGGCGCCACCGGATTCCGCATCGCCGAGGAGGCCGCCCGCCGCGGCGAGGAAGTCGTCGTCGTCGCGGGTCCGGTGTCGGCGGCGCCGCCCCCGGGAATCGAGGTGGTCAACGTGGTCAGCGCCGCCCAGATGTGCGCCGCCGTGCTCGCCCGCCTTTCCGAGTCGGACGTGCTTATCGGCGCCGCGGCGGTATGCGACTGGCAGCCCGAGCATCGCGCGCCCCGCAAGCTTCCCAAGCTCGACGGCCTCGAGGTCAGGTGGGTGCCCGCGCCGGACACAATGGAGCGCGCGGGGGCGCAGAAAGGGTCGCGCCTGCACATCGGCTTCGCGCTGGAGGATGCCGGCGGCCTGTCCAGCGCCGCGGGCAAGCTCGCGCGCAAGAATCTGGACTATATCGTTCTCAACGGCCCCGAGGCCATGGGCAGCCGCGGCGCCTCCTATCAGCTCCTGTCCCGCGGCGGCGGCATGTGGCACTTCGAGTACCTCACCAAGGAGATGCTCGCCGCCCTCGTCGTCGATGTCGCGCTTCAGGGCGAGTCGGCCCTCGCCCGCTGACGCGGCCGCGGTGCGGCACGCCCCCTTGCTGCGCGCCGTCTCACGCGCGCATAATGCAGTCCTTGTGAAGGAGTGCAGCCCTTGTAAATGAGGTTTCTCATGAACGCATCGCGAATCGGTTTCTGCATCGCTTTGGCGGCGGCCTGCCTTCGCGCCGATGTCCTGGAGGACATCGCCCGCTCCGTGCCCGGCACCGCGCGCCGGGCTTCGAGCGGACTCTTCGACCCGGAGTCCAACAACGACGCCTATCACATCGGCCCCGGCGAAACGCAGGTCCTCTGCGAGCTGGAGGGCCCCGGCGAAATCCGCCACATGTGGTTCACGCTGGCGAGCCGCGACCGGCGCTTCAACCGCACGGTCGTCCTGCGCATGTACTGGGACGGCGCGTCCGTTCCGTCCGTCGAGTCGCCGATCGGCGACTTCTTCGCAGCGGGCAACGGCATGCGGGCCGAGCTCAACTCGCTGCCCGTCCAGGTGACGTCGTACGGCCGCGCGCTCAACTGCTACTGGCGCATGCCCTTCAGAACGCGCGCGCGCATCGAGGTCGCCAACGAGGGCAAGCACGACCTGTGCATCTACTGGCAGTTCGACTGGATGCAACTCCCGGCGCCGCCGCCCGACATGTGCTACTTCCACGCGCGCTACCGCCAGGAGTTTCCCGCCAAGCCCTTCGCGCCCTACGTGATCTTCGATGGCAAGGGCGCCGGGCACTACGTGGGCACGGTGTTCTCGCTGCAGTCGAGCTTCGCGAGCTGGTTCGGGGAGTCCGACGACCGTTTTTACATCGACGGGGAGGAGGAGCCGTCGATCGTGGGCACGGGGACCGAGGACTACTTCAACGACGCCTGGAACCTGCGCCTCTTCTCCAACGCCAACACCGGCGTGACGATCAAGGAGCCGAACGCCGAGGATTGCCGCTTCACGGCCTACCGCTGGCACATTCAGGCTCCCGTCACCTTCACGCGGTCCCTGCGGGTCGACATCGAGCGGCGGAGCTACGCTCTCGTCGTCGATCCCGAGACCGGCGCGAAAACGACCTACGACTTCAAGTTCCGGCCGGACTTCTGCTCTTCGGTCGCCTTCTGGTACCAGAAGGACATCGCCGTTCCGTCCGAGCCGTTCCCGCCGGCCGCGGCACGCGTCAACAAGGAGGTCTTCGTCGAAGCGGCCGGCGAGGACCAGCGCCTGCGCGCCTCGCCCGGCGTCAAGGCCGCGACAAGGTCGAACCGCGTGGCCAACCAAAAGCGCGCCCTCCACGTCGAGAGCGACGGACCGGGGGGCTGGCTCGAGATCCCCTTCCGCATCGAGGAGGCGGGCAAGTACTCGATCTCGGTGTACCAGATCCTGACCCGAATCAGGTATTTCTGGAAGGTCGGCCTGCGCGGGCCCGCCGGCGACATCGCGCTGGACGACGCCATGAGTTTCCACGACATCTTCGTGACGCGCCGGGAGAACTACCCGGAGAGCTTCCTTTACGGCACGTGGTGGGAGAAGAAGGTCGGAATTCACGCGCTCGAGCCGGGGAAATACGTCGTGCGCTTCGAGAGCGCCGGCGCCGCGACCTGCGATCTTGACGGCATCTCGATCCGGAGATTCCCGTGGGACGATCTCCACGGCTGGATGCAGCGTTATCTCGCCGAGGAGGCGGCGCTCTTCGCGGCCAGAATCGCGGAGGCGCGGACGGCGGTCGCCGCCTTGGCGGCGCGCATCGAGGGCTATCGTCGGGCAACGGGCGCTTATCCGCGCGCGCTGGAGGATCTCGGCGCCGTCGCCCGCGACCCGTGGGGCCAGAGCTATCGGTACGAGGCGCCGGGCCGCTTTCTCCCCGCCGCGTTCGATGTCTACTCGGTCCACGGCAATTCGCGGGCTCCGGGCGGCTGGATCGGCAACTGGCCGAGCCCTTATGTAATGCCCGGCGCTTGCGAGGGCGAGGCGCTCCAGGTCGCGGCGGCGGACGCGGGCGTCGCGCCTGTCGTCCAGGCGCTCGACATCAACGCCGCGCCGCCGCTCTCGGGCGGAAAGCTCCTCTTCGTGCCTTTTCGGGAGGAGGGCGCGCGCGTCGACCTCGAGCTTCCGCCGCAGGCCCCGGGCCGCTACCGGCTCGACGCCCGCCTCGTCACCTCGCGGGACTACGGAATCCTCGCCCTGAGCCTCGACGGGCGGAGACTCGCCTCGGCCATCGATGCCTTCACGCCCAAGCTGGGCATCAAGACCGTGCCGTGCGGCGAGGTCGAGCTCCGGGACGTTCCGTCCGTGCTTCGCCTGGAGGCGGCGGGCCGCAACGACGCGTCGCAGGGATACCGCGCGGGCCTGGATGCGATCGTCCTCACTCCCGTGAAACGGTAGGCGGCGGGAAAGCCGCCCGCGCCGCCGCGCCCGGCGACGTTCCAGGCGCTACAAGCCCCGCTCCCCGGCGATTAGCTCCTTGCGCGGCCTGATGAGCAGCACCAGCACGACGGAGACAACCGCGACGCCCGCGAACAAGCCGAAGATCACGTCGATCGGAACCTGGCGGTCGCGCAGGACGCCGAAACCCCAGTCGGCGAGGCCGCCGCAGCTTATGCTCACCAGGTTCATGATTCCGTAGCCGGTGGCGCGCAGCTCCGGCCGTACGATCTGGCAGAGGATCGGCATGTTGTTGCAGTCGAAGAACCCCCAGCCGAGGCCGAACAGGAGCAGGAACGCCACGGCCGCCGCGAGGGTGCCGGCGTTGCCCACCCCGAAGATCGCCGGAACGATGAGGCTCATGCCGATGGCGCTCACGTAGATGCGGCCGCGGTCGCGCCGCCGCATCCAGCGATCCGCCAGCCAGCCGCCGCCGAGCGCGCCCCCGACGGCGGCGACCTGCCAGTACAGGGTGGCCGCGACGCCGGCCTGGCCCTGGCCGACGGCGAACCGCTCCTTGAGGATGGCCGGCATCCAGTCGCGCACCACCCAACCGGCCAGCGCCGGCAGGGTGAAGTACAGAACCAGCAGGACGAAAAAGACGTTCGTGAGCAGTTGCCGCGCGGCGCGCGCCGGCGAAAGCCCCGGACCCGCGGCGGCGATCCCCGCCCCCGGCGCGTCGCGCAGGAGCAGGACGAGCGGCACTGCGTACAGCATGCCGAACAGGCCGCAGGCGTCGAAGGCGAACCGCCAGCCCAGCGCGGGCGCGTCGGCCACGTAGCCGCCGAAGCCGCCGGCGATCACGCCGCCGTAGATCGCCATCTGGTGCAGCCCCACGGCGCGCGAACGCGTGGCGCCGAGGTGGTAGTCCGCAATGAGCGCCAGCGCCGCCGGGATGTAGAACGCCTCGCTGATCCCCATGAGCGAGCGGGCCCAGAGCAGCTCCGTGTAGCTCGCGACGTGTCCGGTCCACCACGTCACCGCCGACCACACGAAAAGGCTCCCGCAGATGGTGAAGCGCCGGCTGAAGCGGTCGGCCACGTACCCGCCGATCGGGCTCAGGAAGGCATAGACCCACTTGAACTGGCCCAACATGAAACCCCAGTTCTCCTCGGTGCCGATACTGGGGATGGCGGCCATGACGGAGAACTTCATCGACGCGAGCATCTGGCGATCGAGGTAGTTCAGGAGCGCCACCGGCATGAGCAGGCCGACGACGAGCCAGGCCGTGCGCGAGAGCGGCGGAGATGCGGGTGGCGGCGGCGCGTGCGGCTGCTCCATGCCCTCGGGTTTCCCGGTGTTCGCCTTCTGGGACTGGCCGCCGCGGCCGAACGGCGGCGGGCCTTGCGCAGGCAATCGTACCCCCGCGGAGCCGGCGGGCAAGGGCGCGTGCTTTCGTTTGACCTCGCGCCCCTGATGTGGCAAGATTGCGGGGCGACGGGCCCGGAACCGCGGACGAGCCGAGACGACGCCGGGCGCGAAGCGGCGGCGCGGCCCACGAGGAACGGAATTCACGTGCGCGACACCAGGACGCTTTTGAGCAAACTCATCGGGTTTCTGACCCTCATGGTCGCCTTATTCCTCTTCGCGGCGACGCTCACCGGGGGAGGCAGCCTGGCCGAACCGCCCCGCGGCGACAACTCCTGCGGGCCTCTCGGGGAATGGATCGCCGTTCACATGCGCCTGCTGCTCGGCCTGACGGGGGCGCTGGGCGCCGTGTTGCTTCTCGGCTCCCTCGGCGTCGTTCTTTTGGGCAAGAAGACCGTGCGCATGCCCGCCGTGCGCATCGCGGGCGCGCTTCTCTTTTGCGCGGCCCTGGCCGTGCTCGAGCACCTCCTGCGCGGCCGCGGCGGCTCGTACGAAGGGCCGTTCATCGCGGGGGGCGCCTTCGGCCGCTGGCTCGGCCGCGGCGCCGACAACTACCTCGGTTTCATGGGAGCGTTCCTGGCCACCGGCGGCGTCTTCGTCGCCGCCGTCACCCTCATCACCGACATCTTCTTCGCGCCGTCGGAGAGCTACTTCCTCAGGCTGATCCGAACGGCCGGCCGCGGCCTAATGTCCTGCGCGCGCGGAAGCCTGGCCCTCCTGCGCGGCGCCGGCCGGTTGAAGCGCGCGCGGGCCGCCTTGACCGCGGCCGGCGCGGCGATCGCCGCCAAAATCCGCGCGCTGCTCCGGCGCGGCGCCGCGCCCGCGCCGCCCGCCCGCGCGCCGCTCAAGGTCATCACCGGCCGGGAGAGCGGCGCCGCGGGCCGCGTGGAAACGCCCGACCTGCCCGCGGCCGGCGGCGAGGAGGACGTCGAGGACATTGAGCCGCTCGAGGAAGAGGACGGCGCGCCCGCGGCCGCCAAGGCCGCCCTCACCATCCGCCTGGGCGCGGATTCCGAGGCGCGCCCCTCCTCCAAGAAGGGCGCCGGCAGCCAGAAGCGCGGCGGCTACACGCTCCCGAGCATCGAACTCCTCGATCCGCCGCCGCCGCCCTCGGCGGCCCAGAATCCCGAGCAGCTCAAGCAGATCGCGCAGAAGATCGAGGAGACGCTCCAGAGCTTCAAGATCGACGGCCAGGTGGTCGAGATCCAATGCGGCCCCGTGATCACGCAGTACGAGATCCTGCTGGCCCCCGGCATCAAGGTCCACCGCATCTCCAACCTCGCCAACGAGCTGGCGATGGCCCTCAAGGCGCGGCGAATCCGCATCGTCGCCCCCGTGCCGGGGAAGAACACGGTGGGCATCGAGGTCCCCAACCCGCAGCGCGCCATCGTGGGCCTCAGGGAGCTGCTCCAGTCCGACGTCTACCGCGCCAGCCGCCACGAGATCCCCCTCCTCCTGGGCAAGGACGGCGCGGGACACCCCGTGATCAGCGACCTGACGATGATGCCGCACGTGCTCATCGCCGGCGCGACGGGCTCGGGCAAGTCCGTGTGCTTGAACGCTTCCATCATCACGAGCCTCATGACGCGCTCGCCCGAGGAGCTCAAGATGATCCTCGTCGACCCGAAGATGGTCGAACTCTCGGACTTCGCCGACATCCCCCATCTTCTGTGCCCCGTCGTGACGGACATGAAGAAGGCGCCCGCCGCGCTCGCCTGGCTCGCCGGCAAGATGGAGGAGCGCTACGAAATCCTCTCCCAGGCGGCGGTGCGCAACATCGTCGCCTTCAACAAGCTCGGCAAGAAGGAGATCTTGAGCCGCATCGAGGGCAAGCTCACCGACATCGAGATCGAGAAGTTCCCCACCTTCCTGCCCTACATCGTCCTGATCGTGGATGAGCTGGCCGACCTCATGATGACCGGCGGGAAGGACGCCGAGGCTTTCATCATCCGCCTGGCGCAGAAGTCGCGCGCCGTGGGCATCCACGTGATTCTCGCCACGCAGCGCCCCTCGGTGGACGTGATCACGGGCCTCATCAAGAGCAACATGCCGTGCCGCATCTCCTTCCAAGTCTCCTCGAAGGTCGACTCGCGCACCATCCTTGACCGCAACGGAGCCGAGGCGCTGCTCGGCCGCGGCGACATGCTCTTCCTGCCGCCGGGCGCCTCGGACCTGCGCCGCGTCCAGAGCTGCTTCGTCTCCGACCGGGAGATCCGCGCGGTCGTCGACTTCGTCAAGTCCCAGGCCGAGGCCGAGTTCGACCAGGAGCTGCAGAACGAGCCCGGCGGCGCCGCCGACGAGCCGCCCAGCGAGCGCGACCAGCTCTACGACGAGGCGGTGCGCATCGTGCTGGAGACGCAGCGCGGCTCGGCGACGCTGCTCCAGCGCCGCCTCGAAGTGGGCTACACCCGCGCCTCGCGCCTCATCGACATGATGGCCGAGGAGGGCATTCTCGGGCCGTTCAAGGGCAGCAAGGCCCGCGAGGTGTACTACACCCTCGAGGAATGGGAATCCAAGAAAGCCAGGGCCGAGGGATAGCCGCCCGCGCCCGGCCCGAACGCGGGGAGGTTGACCGCTCTTGCGACCGCTCGCCATCGCCACCGTGAGCCTCGGCTGCGCCAAGAACCTCGTCGACACCGAGGTCTTCCTGGCGCGCCTCGCCGGCGCGGGCGCCCTCCTGACGGACGATCCCCGCGCGGCCGACATCATCCTCGTCAACACGTGCGGATTCATCGATGATGCGATCGCGGAATCGGTGGCGGAGTTGAAGCGCCTGGTCGCCCTCGGCGGGCGCGGCCGGCGCAAACCCGTCATCGCCGTGGGCTGCCTGCCGCAGCGCCTAGGTCCGGAGATCTTCGAGCGCGTCCCGGGGCTCGCGGGCGCCGTCGGCCTGGATGACGAAGGCGACCTTCCCGCTCTCGTCGCGCGCGTCGCCGGCGGCGAAAGGATCGCCTGCGCCGCGCGGCCTTCCGGCGGACCCGCGACGGCCGACACGCCGCGCCTGCGCCTGTCGCCCCGGCACTGGGCCTACCTCCAGGCGAGCGAGGGCTGCGACGCGGGCTGCTCCTTCTGCGCGATTCCGAGAATTCGGGGCGCCCTCAGGTCCAAGCCTCTCCGAGCCGTCGTGCGGGAAGCGCGCGAGCTGGCCGCCTCGGGCGTGCGCGAGCTCGTCCTCATCGCCCAGGACTTGACGGCCTACGGCGAGGACCTCGACGGCGGCCCCGCGCTGCCCGAGCTGCTCGCGGCCTTGGAGCGGGTTCACGGCATCGTGTGGATTCGGCTCCTCTATCTCCACCCCCGTCGAATCACCGACGAGCTCATCGACCGCATCGCCGCCAGCGAGAAAATCCTCCCTTGCCTCGACCTGCCTTTTCAGCATTCCGAGCCGCGGATCCTGCGGCGCATGGGCCGCGGCGCGCCCGCGGCGGGGAGCGCCGCCGCCCTCATGGCCCGCCTGCGGGACCGCATCCCGCCGCTTGTGGCGCGCGGCACCTTTCTGGCGGGTTTCCCCGGCGAGACCGCGGGCGATTTCGAGGCGCTGGCGCGCTTCGTCCGAACGGCGGGATTCCCGCGGGGCGGCGCCTTCAGCTTCAGCCCGCAGGCGGGCACTCCCGCCGCCCGTTTCGCACCCCGTCCGGCGCCGCGCGTCGCGCGGGCCCGCGCCGCGCGCCTCCGCCGCCTGATCTCGGACAACGCGCGCGCCTTCGCCCGCGCGCGCGTGGGCCGCACGGCCACCGTCATCGTCGACGGGCCCTCGGGCCGGTTTCTCGCCGCGCGGAGCTTCGCCGAGGCGCCCGAGGTCGACCCTGTCGTGCGCCTGCCCCTGGGGAGCGCCGAGCCCGGCGCCTTCGTCGCCGTCAGGATCACGGGCGTCGCGGGCCTCGATCTGGTCGGCACGGTGATCGAGCGCGAAGGCGCGCCGCGCGGCGGCGGGCTCCTCGAACGCCGCCCGAAGCGCCGCCTCCGGCGCGCGCGCTTGCCGCTACCAATCCTCGCGCCGGTTCCGTAGAATGGACCGCTTGGATTGACACGGGCGCGGCCGCCGCGCCGCGGGAGCTGAGCCGACGCCATGAAGATAAACCTCCCCAACAAGATCACGCTGCTCAGGCTCGCGCTCGCCTTCGCGCTCTTCGCCGTCTACGTGGCGCTCGACCACGTGGAAGCCCTGCGGACGCCCTTCTGGCTGGTGATGACGGCGACGCTTTTCGTCTTCAGCGCGGCGACGGATTTTCTCGACGGCTACCTCGCCCGCAGGCTCAAGCAAATCACCGGCTTCGGCCGCGTCGCCGATCCCTTCGTCGACAAGGTCCTGATCTGCGGCTCCTTCATCCTCCTCGTCCCCCTCTCGAAGCTCATGCCGGCGTGGTACGCGCTCTTGATCGTCGTGCGCGAACTCGCCGTCACCGCGCTGCGCAGCCACCTGGAGGGCGGCGGCCAGGCCTTCGGCGCAAAGACCTGGGGCAAGGCCAAGATGCTCGCCCAGTGCATCACCGTACCCGCCGTGCTGGTCTACGAAGCCTTCAAGCACGAGGTGGGCCGGGCGGGTTACTATGCGGTCCTCGCGCTCCTGGGAGTGACGCTGGTTCTGACGCTCGTCTCGGGCCTGCTCTACCTGAAGGGAAGCCGCCTTGACATGTGACGCCCCGCCCGCCCCCGCGCCGCGCCCGAGGGTCCGCGGCGGACTGCTGCCGGCGACGGGGTTCGGCATCGGCCGCCTGCCGTGGTGGCCCGGCACGTGGGCAAGCCTCGTGCTCTGCGCCTTCGCCGCGCCCGCCCTCGCCCTGAGCCTCGACACGGCCGTCCTCCGCGCCGCGCTGGCGGCCTTCGCCTGCGTCTTCTCCATCGTCACGCTGCGCTGGGCCCCCGGCGCGGAGCAGGTCTTCGGCCGGCACGACCCTCCCGCCGTCGTGAGCGATGAACTCGCGGGGCAAAGCATCGCGCTGCTCGGCGCCGCCGGCCCCCTGGACGTGCTGTGGGCCTTCCTCGCCTTCCGCCTCTTCGACACGCTGAAGCCCTGGCCCATCAGCCGCCTGGAGAAACTGCCCGGCGGAACGGGCATCCTCCTCGATGACCTCGCGGCCGGCGTCGCCGCCCTGCTGGTGGTTTTGGCGGCGCGCCTGATCGCGGGCGCGTGAGGCGCGCGTTTTCGGGGATCAGCCTTTCGCCGCCCAACGCGAAAGCCGTTCCGCGCGCTCGCCCGCCCCGAGAATCAGGGCGGCGACGGAGGTGGCGTAGACGCGCCCGCCGGCGGCGCCCCAGCGATCGCGGGGTTCCCAGCTTCCCCGTTCGGCGCCCGCTCGGACCTGACGCGCGCTCAGGGAGCAAGCCACCTCCGCGGGCAGGCGGACGCCGCGTCCGCGCGGCAGCGCCTCGAGGGCGGCGGTCAGGAAAAAATCCCGGTACAGATCGCCGCTGTCTTTGCGCGCGACGCCCGCCAGCATGACGGCGTCGAGCAGCCGGGCGCGGACATCCCGCTGAAGCGGCGACGCGTCGCCCGCCAGCAGCACGCACAGCGCTCCCATGGACGCCAGCGTGCCTTCGCCGTACAGGAAGTCGCCGGCGCGCCGGTAGCCCAGCCGTCCGCGCGCATCGGCGACGCGCTCCAGGTGGGCGAACCCGCCTCGAATCGCCTCGTCGAGCCCCTGCCAACCGAGGGCGCGCGCCAGGAGGAGCGCCTGGAGCGGCCAGCACGTGAGCGCCGTGTTGGGGTCCTCGCCGGCGATGCCCAGATAGGCCCAGCCCCCCGCCGGCGATTCGTGCGCGCGGATGTACGCGAGCGCCCGGTCGATCGGCCCGCGCAGGTCCTCCGCCCGCGAGCAGCCGAAAGCCTCGATGAGGGCCACCGCGGCGATCGAGTGGTTGTAAAGCGCCGCCGAGAATTGGGGCCCGAAGCGGCCTTCGGGGCCTTGCGCGCCGACCAGATACGCGCAGGCGCGTTCGCGCGCCGCGCGCGGCGCCGCCGCCTCCGGCCTTTCCGGCGGGACCGCGTCGTTCGCGCCGCCGAGCAGGGCCAGCAGAGCGAGGCCGGTGAGGGCGACATCGTATTCCGGCCGCCCGCCCCAACGCTCGGCGCTCCAGGCGCCGGACGGCTCCTGCGCCCGGGCGAGCCACAGAAGGGCATCGGCGGCGGCGCCGGATGCCTCCGCCGTCGACAGCGCGGCCGGCGGCGGCGCGAACTCAACCGGCGGGGTCGTGCCACCGGGCAGATGCAGCCACGCCAGAGCCGCCGCCGCGAGCGCCAGGGCGGCGACGGCGCCGCTTGTTGCCCACGCCAGCCGGACTCGCCGCGCTTTCGCCGCCGACTCTCGCGCGGCCGCGGCCATGACGCGCGGCACCAGATCGACATCCTCGCACAAGTCGGGCAGGGCGGCGAGGCGGCTGATGACGTCGGCAACCCCGCGCACCTCGTCCCGGCAGTGCGCGCAGTCCTCGAAGTGCCGGGCGAAGCGCGCCGCCGTTTCGGGGAGCAATTCGCCCTGGACGAAAGCCGCGGCATTGGCGCTCATGGCGCACGCAAGCCTCTCCGAATCTTCCCGCGGATCAAATCTCTCGCCGTGCATCCAGCACCTCCCGCAGCGCCCGAACCGCATAGAAGGCCCGCGACTTCACCGTGCCGATGGGCACCTCCAGGACCGCCGCGATTTCCGCGTAGCTCAAGCCCTGCTTCACGCTCAGCACGATCACCTCGCGCAGACGCTCGGGCAGCGCCGCGACCGCCGCCTCCAGATCGAGGCGCGCCTCCGCCGGCACCGCTTCCTCGGGGACGGCGCAGTCCTCGGACTCAAGCGGCCGCGCCGCCCGCCGCGCCGCCCGCCGGACCCAATCGATCCGCGCGTGCCGCGCCAGCCGCAGGAGAAACACCTTGAACGGCACCAGGCCGCGGTAGGTCTCGCGGTACCTGAGGAGCCGCAGGAACGTCTCCTGCGCGCAATCGAGCGCTCCATCCGTATCAACGCCCATGCGGCGGAAGAAGTTCACGAGGGCGCACTGGTGGCGTCGGACCAGGGCCGCGAAGGCCTCTTCCCGGCCGGAGCGGAAGAGCCGCATGAGCTCCTGATCGGTGCGGGAGTCGAATTGCACGTTAATCCGGCCCCTTCCGGGGCTTCATTTACGGGTGAATGGTCCAGTTTATCACAAGCGGCCCCCGCGAACACGCCCGGCGGCCCCGGCGCGCCCCCCGCTTTCCTTGACGGCGCGCCCCGGCGCCGTCATGCTGTGAGCGGCGAGAACCGGCAGGGAGAAACCTATGAAATTCAAGGGAGAGGCGGTGCTGCACGGCGTTTTCGACCTGGGCGGGACGTTGGACCTGGTCAAGGCGCGGGCGGCCCTCGGGGCCATGCTCGTCGAGGAGACCATCGCGACGACGCGCGCGCAGCCGGAGTACGCGAACTTCGCCCGGCCGCTGCCTCTCGATCTGAGCGCTTTGGGCCTGGAGCTGCGCGCGGAGGACGATACGCCCCTTGCGGTCCACGCGCGCCTGTACGAGGCGGGGGCGATCGCGCTGATGCTCCGCTTCCGCGCCGAGGAGGACACGCTTGCCGCCTTCGCGCGCTACCAGCAGCTCGACGCTTTCGTCCGTGGCGAGAGGAAGCGGCGCGTTGAGCTCTTCCGCATCATCGTCAACGCCGTCAAGCAGCTCCTGTCGGACGCCTACGAGGATGCCTTCGATGTGGACATCGACCCGGAGAAGTACGTGTCCTACTGCCTGACCGAGGCGCCGGGAGGCGCCGCCGCCCTGAGGCGCGACGGGCGCGCGGGCGTCGCGGCGCTCATCACCGCCGAAAACCGCCCGGAGAAGCTCTCGGCGCAGCAGATCGAGGAGGTCACGCGCATCGCGTTTTCGTACTACGACGACGACTTGGCCGTGTTGCACTGGGATGCGGCCCTCGTCATCGAACCCAACGCGGCCTACGAGGATCTGCTCTACGTGATCGAGGTCGCCAACCTCCAGCTCCTCATGCTGCGGAAGTACGACCGGTACCTCGATATCCGCCTGGAGCGCGGCTACGCGGACTTCGAGCGCCTGCACCGGCGCCTGCCGCTCCTCTACGGCCGCCAGCGCGACATGGTGCGCGAGCTCGCCGAGGTCCGCATGGACATGGCCAAGACCACCGATGAGCTGGAGAACACGGCCAAGTTCTTCGGGGACTGGTACGTGGCGCGGGTCTACATGGGCATGGCCCAGCGCCTGCACCTCGGGGACTACGAGAAATCCGTGGACGAGAAGCTCGAGACGCTGAACACCCTCTATCAGAGCGTCTTGAGCGAGACGCAAACCCGGCAGAACCTGGTCCTCGAGTGGGCCATCGTGATCCTGATCCTCTTGGAGGTCGTGATGGCGTTCGTGCGCTGAGGGGCGGCGCCGCGCTCACGCGCCGACGCGCAGCCGCACCGCCCCCGGCCGCACCTCGAAGCGCAGCCGCCGCGCGCCGGCCGGCGCGACGACCTCGCCGTCGAACTGGCACGGCATGCCCGGAACGAAGTCGATCTCCGCCGCGGGCGCGCGCACAAGCTCGAACTCCTTGCGATGGACATGCGTTCCCCGCAGGAGGCTCGCGAATCCGCACACCGCGGCCCGCGGGCTGAGCGCCGCGACGATGCACAGGTCCAAGAGCCCGTCATCGAAACGCGCTTCGGGCGCAATTCTGAGCCCGCCGCCGAAGCGCGATCCGTTGGCGGCCGCGACCAGGAGCACGCGCCGCTCGATCTCCCGCCCCGCAACGCGGATGCGCGCCGGCGCGCTCTCCCAGTGGCGCAGCGCGCTCAGCACCGCGGCCAGGTAGAGCGGCAAACCGCGCAGGCGCGGGAAGCGGCGGCGCGCCGCCGCGACGCGCGCGTCGAATCCGAGACCCGCGATATTGATGAAATTCGCGCGCCGCGCGCCCTCCTCGCCCTCCCAGGACGCCGCGCCCAGATCGACGGCGCGGGTCCGGCCCTCGCGGGCGACCAGGCAGGCGGCCAGGGGCGCCCGCGGTATTCCGGCCGCCCGGGCGAAATCGTCGCCCGCGCCCGCCGGCACAATGCCCAGCGCCGCGCTCCCGCCGGCGAGCGCCGCCGCCGCCTCGCTCACGGTGCCATCGCCCCCCACCGCGAGGACGAGGTCTGCATCCGCCGCGGCGCGGGCGCTCTCGGCGATGGCGCCGCGCCCGCCGCTCTCCCGGAGCGCGAGCCCGGGGAAGACCGTGCGGAGCGCGCCGAGAATCCGTTCCCTCTCCCGCCGCCCGCGCAGCCGCGCCGCGGACGGGTTGACGATGGCGACGACCTTCTCCACGGGCTCAATCCTGCCATACCGCGCCGGGGCGTCAAGACGGCCGGGAGCCGGTAGCCCCTTTGCGCGCCATGCGTTACCATCGCGGCAGGTCCCTTACCGCGCTTCCGAGAGGAACGATCCATGTCCGACACACGACGGCGCCCGCGCAGCGCGGCGCCGGCCGCGGCGGTGCTGCTTGCCGCCCTCGCGCCGCCTCTGCGGGGAGGCGACCAACCGCAATGGGGCGAACGCTTCACCCGCAACATGGTCTCGGAGGAGCGCGGCCTGCCGGCGGCGTTCGACCCCGGGAAGAACGAGCACATCCGCTGGCAGACCATGCTCGGCGACGAGACTTACGGGACGCCCATCGTGGCGGCGGGCCGCGTCCTGATCGGCACCAACAACGCCCGGCCGCGCGACGAGCGCCGCAAGGGCGAGCGCGGCGTGCTCATGTGCTTCGACGAAAGGGACGGTACGTTCCTCTGGCAACTCGCCGTGCCCAAGCTCGGCGGCGATCCGCTGCGCGATTGGCCCAGCGCCGGCCTCTGCTCGCCGCCCACCGTGGAGGGCGATCGCATCTACGTCGTGAGCAACCGCGGCGAGGTCATGTGCCTCGACATCAACGGCCAGGCGGACGGCAACGACGGGCCTTTCCTCGACGAAGCGAACCTCCTGGCGGCCAAGGACGAAGAGCCGCCCGCCCTCGCGCCCCGCGATGCCGACATCATTTGGACGTTCGATCTGCGCAAGGACGCCGGGGTTCACCAGCACGATGCGGCCCACGCCTCGATCCTCCTTCACGGCCGCTTTCTCTACCTCAACACCTCGAACGGCGTCGACAGCACCCACCGGGCCATTGCGGCGCCCGAGGCGCCCGCGCTCGTCGTCTTCGACAAGGAGACCGGGCGCCTCCTCGCGCGGGAAGCGGAGGGCATCTCCGCGCGGACCTTTCACTGCAACTGGTCCTCGCCCCTCCTGGCGGAGGTCGGCGGCGCGCCGCAAGTGCTCTTCGCGGGCGGGGACGGCATCGTCTACGCCTTCGCGCCCCTGGCGGCGGCCCCTCCCGCGGGCGCCGTGGCGACGCTCGCGCCCCTCTGGCGCTTCGACTGCGACCCGGCGGCGCCCAAGGAAGACATCCACCGCTATGTCTCCAACCGCCGCGAGAGTCCGAGCGTCGTCAAGGGCATGCCCGTCTTCCACAAAGGCCGGGTTTACGTGGCCTCGGGCGGCGACATCTGGTGGGGCAAGCGCGAGGCGAAGCTGACGTGCTTCGAACCGGGCGGAACCGGCGACATCACGGGCAAGGCGGCGCGTTGGAATTACGTCCTCAAGCAGCACTGCTGCGGCACGCCCGCGATCTACAACGGCCTGGTCTTCATCGGCGACCTCGGCCGACGCGTTCACTGCGTGGATGCCGAGACCGGCGTGCCCTGCTGGGTCCACGAAACCCGCGGCGAGGTCTGGGCCTCGCCCCTGGCGGCCGACGGCAAGATCTACGTGGGCACGCGCCGGGGCGAGTTCTCGATCCTCGCCGCCGAACGGGAGAAGCAAGTCCTCGCGACCGTCATGCTCGACGGCCCGGTGTTCAGCTCGGCCACGGCCGCCAACGGCACGCTCTACGTGGCCACGTTCTCCCGCCTCTACGCCATCGCCGCGCCGCGTTGAGCCGCAGCCGCGCCCGTCTTAAGCCAGGGTGAATTCCGGCAGCTTGACCACGGCGCCTCCCGCGAGGGCCGACTGGTGCGCGCAGATCCCCACGCACGTCCAGTTGGCGCTGATGGCCGCGTTCGGCCAGGGGTCCCGGCCGGCGACCAGGGCCGACACGAACTCGTTGACCAGGTGCGGGTGCGATCCGCCGTGCCCGGCCCCCTGGATGAAGGAGAGGTGCTCCGCATCCTGGATGGACCGGGTGAAGGGCCGGATCGGCTCGGGGAGCAGATGGGCGTAGTCGGGCACCGACACCCGGGCGGGAATCTCCGGCTCGGGCTTCTTGGCGGTGTGGATTACATGCTCCTCGCCCTCGATCAGGGCCCACTCGAAGCTCTTCTTCGAGCCGTAGACATCGAAGCTCTCGCGGTACTGGCGCGCCGTGTCGTACAGAAAGCGCCAGATGTGCGCGGCGATGTCGGAGTTCAGGATCTTGATGTGGCAGGACTCGACGGCGAAGGCATTGCCGGACTTGGCGGCGATGCGCTCGTTGATCCTGCCCGACCCGAAACACGACACGTACTCGGCCCGCCCGTTCACGAGCCCCAGCACCGGGCTCACGACGTGCGTCGCGTAGTGCATGGGGATCATCCGCTCCCAGTACTCCGGCCAGCCCTCCATGTCCTGGGGATGGGAGGCTTGCATGTACTGAATTTTGCCCAGCTCGCCCTTGGCGTACATCTCCTTGATGAAGAGAAACTCGCGGCTGTAGACCACGGTCTCGGCCATCATGTACTTGAGGCCGGTCTTCTTGACGAGGGCGACGATCTTCTCGCAGTCCTCGATCGTCGTGGCCATGGGCACGGTGCACATCACATGCTTGCCCGCCTTCAGGGCCTCGAGCGTCATCCAAGCGTGGTCGGGAATGGGGGAGTTGATGTGGACGAAATCGACCGCGGGGTCGGCCAGGACATCCTCGTACTTCGTGTACCGCCGCTCGACGCCGAAGGCTTCCCCGACCTTGTCGAGCGCCGCCCGGTCGCGGCGGCAGATGGCGTGCAGCTTCGCGTTGGGGTATTTCTGGTAGATCGGGATGAACTCGGCGCCGAACCCCAAACCCACGATGGCGACCTTGACGCTGGACGCGGACATTGGACCTCCTCCCGGTTGCGACACAAGGCGGCTCGGCGAGCCGCCGGCTGCCCGGCGGAGCCGGAGCGACGCGCCCGTCGCGGCGCGGCCCGCCTCCGCGCTTCGAACGCCCTTACTATGGCCGCCGCGGGACGCGCCGTCAAGGCGCCGCCGCGCCGGGACCGGTCTACTCGGCCGGCAGGATGTAGGCGAAAGCCTCGCCCGGCCCGAGGTCGATCGGCACCGGGCCGGGCGCCAGCATCGCGCCCTCCGCGCGCCGGCCGTCCTCGGTGACGATGGCCGCCGCGCACGGCTCGCTCGCGCGGCCGAAGGCCTCCGGCGCGAATTCCCACACCGCCGCGCGGCGCTCGCCGGTGACGTTGACGAAGATGCACGCCACGCGGCCGTCGCGCGCCCGCCAGGCGCCCGATTCGATGGCCGGACCTGAAACCGGCCAGACGCCCGACCACTGCCAATCCGCCGTCACCTGGGGCAGGGGCTCGCGGAAGCGCGGCGGCCGCGCCATGGCGCCCTTCGCCAGGAAGTCGCGCAGGCGGTGCCGCAGTTGCGCCATGCGGCGGAGAAAGGGGCCGTTCTCCCCATCCCGGACCGCTTCAGGGCCGATCCAACCGATCTGCTCGCCGAAGACGAGGGACTGAGCCGCCTTCATGCGCAGCGCCAGCGCCGCCGTCGGCCCCCCGCGGTACGCGCGGCCGAAAAGCTGGATCGCGCCGCCGTACACCGCCGCGAAGGCCGGCACCGAGTCCGCGTACTGGAAATGCCAGGTGAGATAGGCATCGAAAAGATCGATGTACGGCTCCGCGTTGCATTCGGTGGTCAAGACGCGCTCGGGCTCGATCGCGGCGCGCAGCCGCTCGAGCATGGGCCGATACCCCGCCCCCACCCACCAGCTTCCCCCGGCCAGCGGATGGCCGTGCGCCGGGTTGGCGCAGAGCCGCGGCTGCGCCGCCGCGATCTGGTCGATATACACGGCATCCAGGCCGTACTCCGGGCCGACCAGCCGCGTCACGATCTCCGTCACCTTCGCGCGCCAGAGCGGCGTCACGGGGCACATGGGCGCCAGCTTGCGCCCCGAGCCGTACTCCTCGATGAACGGCGCCCCCGTCTCGTCGCACGTCGCCGCCGCGGCCGCATGGCCGGCAAAGTCCGCCAGCCCCGTGTCCCACAGGCGGCCGTTGATGTAGGGCATGACGCGCACGCCGCGCGCCTGCAGCTCCTTGACGCCCGCCGCGAAGCCGTCCTTCGCGGGGAAGTAATGGGGGTAATCGGTGTCGAAGGGGATTACATGCCAGTTGTACCAGTGGACCGCCGCCGGCACGCCCAAGTAGCGGGCGAACTCGGCGACCGGCTCCACCACCCCCTCGGCCGTCCCGCTGGCGAGGGCCCAAACGGCCACGTCCTCGATCCACGCGGGGCTGGGCCGCGCCCGCGCGCGCATCCATGGGGCGTTCTCCACGGCCCAGCGGCGGTAGAGCTGCGCCGCGTCGAACCAATCGCCTGCGTAACCCGCCAACCGGACGCGGCCGGGCAGCGCGAACACGTTGCCGGGCCGGCCCGCGTCGGGAGCCGGCCAGCGCGATTCGAAGAGCACGGCATCCCCCAGGCCGCTGAAGGCGAGGTCCTTCGTCGCCGCGGTGGGATCCTCGACGGCGGCGTAGATCGCCCCGCGCGCATCGTACAGCGCGCAGAACTGCATTGACCACCAGCCGCTCGGATAGGTCCCCTGAATCGCGAAGGCGCGGTCGAAGGCCCCGCGGGTCAAGCGTCCCGAAACCTGCGGGTAGAGGAATACGGGCTCGTCCCCGCCGGGCGCGCCGAGCGCAAGCAACGGGAACACGACCTCGACGAGGCTCTCGCCGGGGGGCAGCGCCTCGACGGCGAAGGACGCCAGAACGCCGTCGACGCCGCGCTCCAGCGTCAACGCCGTCGCCAAGCCGTCGGGCGCGCGCCGCCGCACGACGATGCGCTCGTCCCGGCCGATGCATTCCACGCCGAAGGCGCCGTCGTCGCCCGCGACGACGCGGGCGCCCGCCTTCCCCCGGAGCGTGAGCGCGAATCCGCCCCCGTGCGGACGCGCGAGACGCCGCCCGCCGAACCACAGGCCGGCCAGAGCGCCCGTGGCGCGGTCGACGAACGCGCTCGTTCCGCCGGCATCCACCCCCCACATGCCGGTGGCGGGAGGCAGCGCGGCGACCTGGGCGGGGAGCGTCTCCAGAAGCGCGAGCGCGCCCTCGCGCCGGGGCAGCGGCTGCGTTGCGGCGAGGGCGTCGCAGGCATGGGCGACAAAGGGCCCGCGCTTCCTGAGCGCCTCCTCGCGCGCCATGAGATCCGGCCGCGTGAGGACGGCCTCCACGGGAGGCGCGGCGCGGTCGCGCGCGAAAGCCGCGGCGTCGTCGGGTCCCGCCCAAAGGACGCACTCGCGCCGCGCCGCCGCGCGGTCAAGGCGCGTCCACGGCCCGTGCAGGTACGTGCCGTAGCCGCCGCGCCCGTCGTGGATGATGACCGGCGACCCGAAGATGCCCAGGCGCGCTCCGGCGCCCATGAGCGCGCCCCACGCATCGCCCTTGACGGAGGAGCCGCCGGCCGAAAGCGCGCCCGCGCGCGCCGGATCGCCCGTCTCCCAACGGGTGAAGAACTCGTCCGGGAAGTTGATCTCGAGCACGTGCAGCTCGCTCCAGTCGACGGCCTCCGTCTGGACGATGCGGGCCGTGACGCGGACCGCGGGTGAGCGGGCGAAGTGCTCGAAAACGTAGCGCGCCCGCGGCGCGCCCGGCGCGGAACGTTCGCCGCCGTAGCGCGCTTCGATCTCCAGCGCCGCGCGATACGGCCCGCGCGCAAGCACGCGCATGCGCGGCGCCCGGTCCTCCCTCAGGAGGAACCCGCCGCGCTCGGCCTCGTACAGGCGGTCGTTCAAATGGAACCCCGCGAACGTCCGCCCCGCCGCCGCGAACCGGATCGCGGCGGGCAGACCGCCTTCGGCGCGGGCGTAGAACACTTCCGCGATGCCGTTGTCGATGCGCACGCCGGAGTCGTCTTCCATCACCGCGACCGCCCCGGAATCCGCCTCCGGGCGGGACTCGCCGGGCTCGATCCGAAGCTGATCGCCGGCCGGGGCCCGCGCGCATGTGAGCGTCCCCAGCGCCTCGCCGGCAAGCGGCGGGTCGTATTGGAAGGCGATGGCGGCGCCGTCGCACCCGACGAGCCGCCAGCCCCGGGGAAATCCCTCGATGGGTCCGGCGTCAAGGGCGACCGCGAAGGCCGCGCCGGGGTCGGTCCGCGGCGACGCGTTCAGTCGCAGAAGGAACGCATCCCCCTCGGCCGCGCAGAAGACAAATCCAAGAACCAGGGCCGTCATGCCGCACCTCCCCCAGCCGGCGGCTCGGCCGCGTTTCTGAGCAGCCGGATCGCGGCGGCCATCCGCCCGCAGCGCCAGAAGCCCGCAAGCCCGACAAGCAAGCCCGCGGGCACGGCCACGAAGCCCGCGACGCGCAGCGCGCCGCTCTCGATAAACTGGATGAACGTCGCGCCCGCGATGATCAGCGTGAGCGCCGTCCGCACGTAGGCAAGCAGCGTGCGCTCGTTCGCCAACACCGTGCGGTCGATCGCCAGTTCATCCCGCAGGATGCGCTCCCTCCGTGCGAAACGCGCGTAAGGTGCCTCGGCCATCATCGTCCCTTTCCCTTCGTCGTCCGCCGCCTGTCGTTGCTTCTCGCGCGCCTTGCTCCCGCCGGCGGAGATCTAGGACCCAGGCGCCTTTAGCGAATAATCCATGAGAAAACACGCCGCCGTGTCCCGGGTCGCCTCGCGGCAGCCCGGTCCGCCGCGGCGTCGGCCGCCCGCGCGCGTTTCTTCGGCGCCCCTGGACGCGCGGGCAAGCGGCGCCGTCAACGCGCATGCAAGCGGCAACGCCTCATGGCACGCCTCGCGCCGCCTTCGCCCGGGACCGACGAAGATCGCCCGGCCTTGGCCGCGACACGAGCATCGTACCAAAAAGGCGGATTCCCTTCGACCAAGTCCCCGCAAAGGCCGGCCGCCGCCGTTTCCCGCCCGTTGCGCCGCGCCCTTCCGCTCCGGGCGTGCAATGACGGCGGAAAACGGTTACCTTCGAGGCGCGCGCGCGCGCCCGCCCGAAGGCGCTCCCGTGCGCCGGGAACCCGCGGGCGCCCGCGCCGGCCCGCGCGAGGATGCCGCCATGCCGACGAAACACGATCTCCGGGCGACCTTGCCGCGCGGCGCGGAAAGAGCCCTCGCCCGCCTTCTCGCCGCGCTGACCGCGTGCGCGCCGCTCCTTGCCGAACCCCAGGCCCCCGCCGTCGATTCGGCCGCTCTGCGCCTGCGCTTCGAACCCGAACACGGAAGCCTGGTCGAGTTTCGCGACAAGGCGACCGGGTACGATCACGCCGATGCCGACGCGCTCCTTCCGCTTTGGACGGCCGCTCCGGCGGAGGGGCCCGCCTTCGGCCCGGCCGATGCCGCGCGCTTCGCATGGCGCGCGACGCCCGGCGCGGAGGACGGGCTCGAACTCCTCTGGGCCGGGTTCGACAAGGTGAACCTGCCCGACTTGAAGGTGACGGCGCGGGTCCGGCTGTCCGCCGGCGGCGCCGAGAGCCGTTGGTCCATCGCGCTCGAAGGCCTCGGCGCGCGGCCGCTCCGGGACCTGCGCTTTCCGCGCATCGCCTGCGCGCGCCGCGAGGCCGAGACGCTCGCCGTGCCGGTTTGGATGGGCGAGCGCTGCCGGCGCGCGCGGGACTTGCTCCACGCCGGCGGGCGGCCCGGCCGTTGGGAATGGGAGTACCCGGGGCTCCTGTCGATGCAGTGCGCGGCGTTGTACGGGGAGGACGGCCCGGGGCTGCTTCTCGCGGCGAACGACACCGCCGCCTTGCGCAAGCTTTTCGCCGTCTTCGGCCTCGAGCGAAAGGGCCTCGCTCTCGAGATCGTGCACGTCCCGTCCCTCTCGCCCGGCGGGGAAGCGCGTTTCGAGCCGGCCTACGAGGCTCTCGCCACGGCCTTCCGCGGCGACTGGTACGACGCGGCCGCGCTTTACCGCGCCTGGGCCTGGCGGCAAGCGTGGGTGCGGGAGAGCCGCCGCCTGCGCGAGCTCACACCGGCGTGGCTCCTCGACACGGCCCTTTGGGTCTGGAACCGCGGCCGGTCGCCGGGGGTGCTCGCGCCGGCCGCGGCGCTCATGGAACACGCCGAAGTTCCCGTGAGCGTGTTCTGGCACTGGTGGCACGGCTGCGCCTACGACACGGGCTTTCCGGAATACCTGCCGCCCCGGGAGGGCGAGGAGCCCTTCCGGCAGGCGCTCGCGCGCGCCCAGGAGCGGGGCATCCGGGCCCTCGTGTACATGAACCAGCGGCTTTGGGGCATGACGACGCGAAGCTGGGTGGAGCAGGGCGCGGAGCGCTGGGCGGTCAAGCGGCCCGACGGCGGCGTGACACCCGAGGTGTACAACACCTTCAACCGGGCGCCGTGCGCTTCGATGTGCATGGGGACCGAGTTCTGGCGCGGGACTTACGCCGCCCTGGCGGAAGGCGCGGTGCGGGGACTGGGAGTCGATGGCATCTACATGGACCAAGCCTGCTCCAGCCTCGCGTGCTACGATCCCGGGCACGGGCACCCGCTCGGCGGCGGCGCGTGGTGGATGGAAGGCTTCCGCCGCCTCGAGGAGGACCTTCGCGCGCGGTGCGCCCCCGCCAAGCCGGTGGCCCTCGCGGGCGAGGGCTGCGGCGAGGCGTGGCTGCCCCACCTCGATGCGATGCTCAGCCTGCAAGTGAGCATGGAACGTTACGCGGCGCCCGGCCGGTGGGAGCCCATTCCCTTCTTCCACGCCGTCTACCATGCCTGCGCGCTCTTTTTCGGCAGCTACTCCTCCCTGACGCGGCCGCCGTACGACGAGCTGTGGCCGGCCGAGTTCGCGCCCGCCCGTCCGCTCGAGCTTCTGGATCGGAAGTTCGCGGCGCAGTTCCGCCTCGAGCAGGGGCGGGCTTTCGCGTGGGGACAGCAGCCCACCATCGCCAACTTCCTGCCCGGGCAGCTTGCCGACCGCGGGGAGGAACTGGACTTCTTCCTGCGCCTCGTCCGAGTCCGCCGGGCGGCGCTCCCCTACCTCCGCGACGGCGTCTTCCTCAGGCCCCCGGCGATCGACGCGCCCACGGCGCCGATCCCGATGTCGCGGCTCTCGATCTACGCCGGGCAGCGCGACGCCGTGAGGGAGTTCGAGGGCCAAGCCCCGCGCGCCCTGGCGAGCGCGTGGGCGGCGCCCGACGGGAGCATCGCCGCCGCGCTCGTCAATATCTCCGAAGCGCCCATCGCCCTCGACCTCTCCCTCGGCCCGCCGGAATACGCCGTGCCGCCGGCGGGCGTCATCCGGAAGATCTCCGAGGCCGGCGCGGCGCAGGTGCGCGCGTACACCGGCGGGCGGGCGGAGTGGAAAGCCGAGCTGGCGCCCGGCGAGGCCTGCGTGTACGCCATCGCCGCCCTCCGGGCCGACGCCGTCGATGCCTATATCGAAGGCGAAATGCGCAAGCGCGGCATTCCCGCCGTCTCCCTCGCGGTCCGCCTGGAAGGACGATTGGTGAAGCTCGCGGCCTACGGGAAAGCCGACGTCGAACTCGACGTCGCCGCCGGCCCCCGGACCGTGTTCCAAATCCAGTCCATCACGAAAACCTTCACGTCGGCGGCGATTCTGATGCTAATGGAGCAAGGCAAGCTCGCCCTCGACGATCCGGTCGCCGCGCATTTGGCGGGCGCGCCCGAGGCGTGGAAGGACATCACGGTGCGGCATCTTCTTTCCCACACCTCGGGGATCAAGGATTTCATCAACGAGCCGACCGCCAGTCTGCGCCTCGATGTGACGGAAGAGGACGTCCTTGCCGCCGCCGCCCGGCGGCCGCTCAACTTCCCGCCCGGGGAGCGCTATGCCTACAGCAACACGAATTACCACCTGCTCGCCATGATCATCCGGAAACACACGGGCCTGTGGTACGGCGATTTCTTGAAAGCGCGCATCTTCGCGCCGTTGGGCATGTCCGACACGCGCATAGTGAGCCACGGGGACATCATCCCCGGCCGCGCCGCGGGCTACGACCGGTGGGACAACCGCCTCCGGAACGGCGCATTCATCGCCGAGTCCATCCTGTCCTACGGGGGCGGAGGAATCCTGTCCACCGCGGCGGATCTGGCGCAATGGGCCGCGGCGTTCGAGTCCGAGACGCTGCTCAAGAAGGACACCATCGCCCAGGCCTGGACGCCCGTCAAGCTGGCGAAGGGAACGAACGCGCCCTACGGCCTGGGCTGGGCCGACGATTCGATGAACGGGCGGCGGGGCTTCGGCCACAGCGGAGAACACGCGACCGGCTTCTCCTCCTACCTCCTGATCCACCCGGACGACCGGCTGGCCGTGATCGTGTTGACCAACTTCCGGCGCGCCGCTCCCAAGAGCCTCGCCCAACACATCGCCGGGCTATACGTGCCGGCGCTCGCCCCGAAGCCGCCGCCGCCCGAAGAGCGCCGCTAGGGCGCCACTCCGGCGCGCAACGCGCGCCCCGCGCGGGCGGAGGCTGCGCGCCGCCCGGAGCCCGCCGCCGCGGCTGGGAGGCGATGCTATCGGAATGCCGCGGAGCCCTCCGTCCGGACCGGCGGGTTTGTCCGCCGGCCGCGCCGCGCTGGAAGGTCCGATTACCGGGCCGCCGTGAACGCGGCGCGGCTTCGCGGCCGAAAGTCTTGATAGACGGCGCGGGGAGGAGCGGCATGGAGTTGCGCGATCCGATCGGAGCAGAAGGCGCGGCCTCGGGCCTCGGAGGATGGCTGCCCTTGAGGCTGGCCCTCCTCGTGTTCCTGGGATACATCGGCGTCCGCCACCTGTGCGAGGCGGGGTATACGAGCATCTTCGGGGCCCTCAACCTGGGGATCCACGAGGGAGGGCATCTTCTCTTCGTCTGGACGGGCAGCGATTTCCTCCACGCCCTCGGCGGCACTCTCGCGCAGATGGCCGCCCCGGTCATCGCGGCCTTCCTGTTCCTGCGCCAGGGCGACCGTTTCGCCGCCGTGGTATGCGGCCCTTGGCTTGCCACCAACATGTACGACTCGGCGCGCTACATCGCCGACGCCCGTTCCCTCTCCCTGACGCTCGTCTCGGTGGGCGGCGGCGACGCCCAGCACGATTGGAACTACATCCTCGGCCGCCTGGGAATGCTCCAGTACGACACGACTCTCGCGGCTTGCGTCCGCGTCGGCGCCTTCGCCTGCATGTGGGGCGGGGTTCTGGCGGGCGCCTACCTGCTATTCCGCTCGGCGGCGCCGAAGACGCGGGCAAGGAAGCGCTCGGGCCCCATCGTGATCAAGCCGCGGCGTGTTCCCGCCGGCGGTCCGGTGCCGCCGGAACGCGCCGACTTCCAACGCGGGCCGAGCGCCGCGTCCGCGCGCAGCGCGGTGCATTCCTCGGGGACGCGATCGTAACCGCCTAGGCCGCGCCGCCGGGCGGCGCGGCCGGAGTCTTCCGCGCCGGTTCGGGCGCCGGCCCCAGCTTCGCGCTCCGCCACAGGAGCGCCAAGGCCGCCAGCGCCGAAAGCGCCATGAGCACCCACACGAACGTCTGTCCCTCGGGGGACTCCTTCTCGCTCTTCGGATCCTGCGCTACGAGCGCCTCGGCCTCGGCCTTGGGCACGAGCTTGAGATCCACCTCGGCCAACGCCTCGACCTCGTATTGCGGCACCCGCGCCTCGTCATTGCCGAAATACGCCGTGAAGAGCTTCTGTCCCGCGGGCTGAAAAACCGCGTACTTCGCGTGGTAGAGGCCTTCCACCGCGGCGAGTTCCAGGGGCGGGTTGTCCCCGTTCTCGATCTCGATCTTGACGTACCGATAGGGCGCCTCTACGGCAAGCGTCAGGCTCGCGCGGCCCTCGATATCCCGCGCGATAGTGCCCGTGCCCGCCTGCATCCAGGGCGTATCGACGGGCCGTTCCCCCGCCTTCTCGCCGGTCTCGAACCTGACTTTCTCCATGTGCGTCAACGAATCCCGTCCGAATACCCGGCAGTTCCGCCGGAACACGCGCTCGGGAGCGCCCGCAAGGACGAGCCTAAGGGCCGTGATGGGCAGATGGCGATACGTGAAGTCGATGGACGCCGTGCTTACGCGCCGGCCCCCATCACGCGTGTACTCGACCTGCCCGCCGACGACGGTGCAGCGGCGAACGATCGGCTCGGCCGTCTTGACGACGCGCCGCCAACACCGGACGGCCTCGAAGTCGGGCGCCGCTTCTTCCTCGGCCATCTTGCGCACCGTGACGCGGATGAAGCGGTAGTTGTTGTCGGAGCCCAGATCGACGGTCTCGAACCTCTGCCCCGCCACGGCGGCCACTAGGCCGTCCTCAAGGAGGGTCGCCCAGGTCTGCTGGTCATGGCTGCCCTCAACGCGCACACGCCGCAGGAAATTCTCCCCCGAAGTGGCGACGACCAGCCGGTTCTTGAGGGTCGCGACCTCGAAATCGACGGTGAGGCGCTTCGTCTCCGCGTCCGGCTGCTCGCGGTTGAGTTCCCTGCCCTTGACCTCGAACTCCTTAACGCTGTCGCGCTCGGAGGCGATCACGTAGGGGACTTCCGAACCGCCGGCAACGGTCAGCCTGAAATCCGAGAAATGCGGTCGCGCGCAGGCATCGAACATCTCCGGCGTCAGGGCGAGCGCCGCGAAGGGTCCAGGCGGCGCCGTGACGCCGCAACGCCATTGCCACGCCGCGAACTCCGTCTCGCCGCCGTTCAGCGCCGCGCCGAAAAGCGCGGCGGCGGCGGCCGCCTGCCATGCCGTCAATTTCCTTCGCATTCCGATCGCCTCCGTGCCTCACGGCGAATGTAGGCATACGAGCAAACCAGAAGCAGTCCTCCCAGCGCGGCGAAGGAGAGGACGCGCCAGAGATCCCGCGCTTCCACGAGATCCACCGTGAAGACCTTGATCACGGTGACGCCCAGGAGGATCAGGCCGAACCAGCGCCAAGAGATCCGGCTCCGCTTGATGCCCCACCCCACCATGCCGACGCCCCAGAGAGCCCACCCAACGGAGACGAGCGCCATCTTGATCCAGTAATAGTGTTTCGGCGCCCACTCGCGGAGGATGGGATTGCCGACGATCTCCGTCGTCAGGAGCGCGAGGGCGAGCGCATGTCCGTAGAGCTCGAGCCCGCGCGCCGCGGCGGGGTTGCCGGGCGCGAAACGCCGCGCTGTCACGAATACCATGGCGGGAAAGAGCGCGCACGCCGCCAGGGAGAAGTTGAGGAAGTACATCGCCGGCTGCGCGTGAAGACAGGCGAGGAGCCAGAGGAAGCCGACGCCGAGCACCGCGTAGTGAACCGCCGCCGCGCGCCAGAGCCACGGCCGCGCTCTCGCACCCCAGAGATAGATCCACGGGTACAGGGCCCACAGGATCGCCAGCACCGCCGTTTGGTAGTCGGACAGCGCGTTGCGCCCGTCCGAGTCTAAGAAGTGCAGCGTGCTTTTCTGACCGTTGAACCACGCGACCGCCTCGTAGGAAAGCAAGCCGAGGAATGCCGCGACCGCGAAGACCTGCACGCCCGCGCCGAGCATGCCCAGGCCCCCCTGCCGCGGCCCTAGGGCCGCGCGGAAACGCGCTCCCGTATAGAAGCAGGCCGCCACCAAGGCGCACCAGGCCAGAAACACCGGATTGGCGATAACGCGGAAGTACCCCGAGTGCTCCACTCCGGCGTCGCTGCCGGCAACCCACGACGCCAAGAGGCACGCGCCCGCCAGGGCGAACAGCGCCAGCCGCCGCGCGCTTCCGCCGACGGTGGCAAAGGCCGCCGCCGCAAACGCCCAACCGATGACCGCCCCCTCGGCCTTCAGGAGAGCGGGCACGAGGAGTGCCAGCGGCACCGCGGAGACGAGCAGCATCGTTTCCTCGGCGGCGGCCGTGCTCATGCGCCGCGCGCGCATGACCCGCAGCACTCCCAGCCCGAAAACCGTGACGCCGATGAGCGTGAAGGCGAGCGGCGTCTCGTGCGCCGGGGCCAGGAGCACCCACGCCTGCCCGACGGCCGCCGCGACGGCCGCCGCGGTAAGCGCGAGATCCACCGGCAGGATCTCGCTCCGGCGCCGCGCGCCGCGGACCAGCGCCGAGAACGTAAAAAGGACCGGGAAGATCAGCGCGCCCGCCAGGGCGATCCCGAGGCGCTCGGGCGTATAGAACTTCGTGTACCAGCCCGCGTAGTAGACCGCCGTGAACACGGCGCACAGCAGCGTCGGCCAGCGCCACGGGCAGGCGAGCCTGAGCGCGGCGCTCGCGAGGGCGAAAATCGCGAGATACGCAAAAAGCATCTCGGCCTGATCCTGGCCGGTCGAGAGCAGGAACGGCGTGGCATAGGCGCTCACGAGCCCCAGCACGGCCAGCACGGCGCCGCGCCTGGTCACGGCGAGAGCGGTGAGGAACGCGGCGAAGTAAACGAGCAGCACGAATGTGGCGAGTCTGCCTGAGAAGCCGTAGAACTTGAAGGCGAGAAACGTCGTCAGGAAGAGCCCGCCCCCGCCCGCGGCGCTCACCGCCTGGGAGAGAAGATCGCTCGCGCGCCTGAGCTTGAACTCGCCCAGGCACAGAATTCCGAAGCTCACGGCCAAGCCGACGGCGACGCGGCCGGCCGGTCCGAGCAGGCCCAGGTCGTAAACGAATTTGAGAAGGAAGGCGAGCGCGACCACGATAATGAGGGCGCCGATCCAGCTCAACCAGCGCGTGCCGAGACGCCGTTCGAATTCGATCCAAGCGGTCGGCGGCGCGGCGGCGCGCGCCGGCTCGGCGGGGCGGACCACGGGTGGCAGCGGCGCGACAAGCGGCGCCGGGGCGGGGCGCGGCGGCGATATGGCGGCAGGTGTGGCCGGCGCGGCCGGGGTGGCCGGCGCGGCCGGCGCGACAGAAACGGCCGGTGCCGCAGGCGCGACAGAAACGGCCGGTGCCGCAGGCGGCCATGCTTCCTCCCGCGGATCGCCGCGACGCTCCAGGGCGACGAGCCGGTTCTCCATCCGCCTGATTCGCGCGCCAAGGATGAAAACACGCACGAAGGCGATCAGCCCTATGATCGGCGTGGCAATGGCAATGAGCCCCAGAAGAAGGATTTCCAGGATTTCCGCCTCCATCTCGCTTCCTCCCGACCTCAGGAGCAGCGGAAACGCGGCGGCATTATAGGCAGTTTCATAAGAGCCGTCAAGCGCAAAAATGACGCGGCTTCGGGGCGCCGGCCGGACGATTGACCGCCGCGAGCGCCTCGGCTACCATCGCCTCGGACGGCGCGCGCCGCGGTGTTGCGCCTCCGGCCGCCGCTCCCGGCGGACAACGGCCCCTAACGAGAAAGGAGTCCCCATGCCACGCAAAACCTCGCCCGCGCCTTCCGCCGTTAGCCGCCGCGCGGCCCTGGCGGGCGCCGCCGCGGCCGCCGCCGCGCTCGCGGCCCCGCGTTCGTGCTTGGCCGCGGCGGAGGCCGCCGCCGCCGTCAAGGGACGCCTTCGGCAGTCGGTCTCCAAGTGGTGCTTCGACTCCTGGTGGTCCCTCGAGACGCTGGCCGCCAACTGCGCCAAGATCGGCATCAAGGGCATCGATCTCATCGGCGCAAACGACTGGCCGACGGTGAAAAAGCACGGTCTGACGCCGACCATGGCGCCCGGCGCCGGCTCCATCAGCAACGGCTGGAACCGCAAGGATAATCACGACCGCTTCGTCGAGGAGATGAAGCGGAATCTCGATCTGGCCGCCGAGGCCGGCGTCCCGAACGTCATCTGCATGTCGGGCGAGCGCAAGGGCCTCCCGGATGACGAGGGCATCAAGAACTGCGTCGAGGGCCTGAAGCGCGTCGCCGGCTACGCCGAGCGCAAGAAGGTCACGATGTGCATGGAACTGCTCAACAGCAAGGTCGACCACAAGGACTACCAGTGCGACCGCACGGCCTGGGGCGTCGAGGTGGTGAAAGGCGTCGGTTCGCCGAGATTCAAACTGCTTTACGACATCTACCACATGCAGATCATGGAGGGCGACGTCATCAGGACGATCCGCGGAAACATCCAACACATCGGCCACTTCCATACGGGGGGCAACCCGGGCCGCCACGAAATCGACGCCTCCCAGGAACTCAACTACCCCGCGATCATGCGCGCCATCGCGGACCTCAAGTTCGACGGCTGGGTGGCGCATGAATTCGTGCCGTCCGGCGATCCGTTCGCGGCGCTGGAGCAGGCTTTCCGCCTCTGCGACGTGTAACCGGGCCGCGGGGCCCAAAGCCCGATCGGGAGGGAGGCGCGCCATGCTCACCCGAAGAAGCTTCATGTCCGGCGCGGCCTGTGCCGCGGCGGCCGCGGGGGCGTTGAGAGCCGCGGGCGCCAACGACCGCATCCGCGTCGGGGTCGTGGGCGTGCGCGGGCGGGGAAGCGCCCTCGCCCAGGAGTTCGCCGCCCGCGCCGATGCCGAGGTCGCGTGCATCTGCGACGTCGACTCGCGGCTCTTCGCCCAGCGCGCCGCGGCCATCGAGAAGACCCAGCGGAAGAAGCCCGCCGCCGTCCAAGACCTGCGGGAGCTGCTCGACGACAAGAGCCTCGACGCGGCGGTCATCGCCACGCCCGACCACTGGCACGCCCTCGCCACGATTCTCGCCTGCCAGGCCGGGAAAGATGTCTACGTCGAGAAGCCCGCCTCGCACAACGCCTGGGAAGGCCGCCGGATGGTCGCGGCGGCGCGCAAGTACGGCCGGGTCGTCCAGCTCGGCACGCAGGGCCGGAGCGCCCCGTACGCCAAGCAGGCGCTGGAGTACATCAAGGGCGGCGGGCTGGGCAGGGTCCGCTTCATGCGCGTCTACAACATGAAGCACCGTGGAACGCTGGCGGACGCGCCCGACGGCGACGCGCCCGACGGCGTCGATTACGACCGGTGGCTCGGCCCGGCCCCCGCACGCCGCTTCAACCCCAATCACTTCTACGGCGGCGCCTGGAACTGGAAGTGGGAGTACTCAGGCGGCGACATCGTCAACGACGGCGTTCACCAGCTCGACCTGGCGCGCTGGTTCTCCCAGACGCGCTATCCCCGCGCCGTCGCCTGCGCGGCCGCCATCCTCCACCTCGCGGACAAACAGGCGACGCCCGATACCCAAGTCGTCACCTACGAATACGACGACCTGATCATGACCTTCGAGATGACGCTCTGGACGCCGTACATGCGCAAGAGCACCGACAAGCAGCGCGACGCCGATATTTTCCCCTTCTGGCAGCTCGATGCCACCAAGATCGAGATTTACGGCAGCGACCGCATCATGGTCTTCGGCCGCCACGGCGACGGCTGGCAGGTGTGGAACCGGGACGGCACGCCCGGCCCCTTCGGCCACGGCCGGCAATCGACGGCGCCGCACATCCAGAACTTCATCGAATGCATGTGGAGCCGCGCCCGCCCGGCGGCGGACATCGAGGAAGGGCATCTCTCGACGTTCCTCTGCCACCTCGGCAACATTTCTCACCGGGTGGGCGGCCGGAGATTGGTCCTGGACGGCGAAACCGAGACCTTTGTGGGCGACGCCGAGGCGAACGCGCTCCTCACGCGCAAGTACCGGCCGCCCTACGTGGTGCCGGAGACGGTCTGAGGGCCCTGCCGGCGCCCGCGCCCGAAGCCGTTCCGGCGGCGCGGAGAGGCCGGGCCGGGCGCGGCCGCTCTTCCGCCGCGGCTAATCGGCGCCGCGCCCGCGCCGCTCCCGCGCGACTTCGATGCCGAAACGCGCGTCGAGAATCTCCACCGCCCGCAGGAGGACCGCGTACATGCGGTTGCGAATCCGCGCGAGCGCGATCTCCGGGCGCAGCCACTCGCGCCGGCGGAAGGTCGACTCCTGGAAATCGGCGTAGGTCTCGACGACCTCCATGAGGTACACGTCGGCCCGGAGCGTCTCGCCCCACTTGGCGTAGACGAAGGCGCCGATCGCCTCCTCCTCCACCGTCCCCGCGATGCCGGCTTCCTCGAGCGCCTCCTTGGCCACCGTTTCCTGCGGCGTCTCGTCCCCGTCGATGATGCCTTTCGGCAGGCCCCATCTGCCCTTGCGGTTCGTGATGAGGAGAATCTCGTAGGCGTCCCCCGCGCGGCGGTACGGAACGCATGCGGCCTGGGAAATCACGTGCGCCTCCGGTAGCGTTGGCTCATGCGGTCGAGAAAGGCGAGTTCCTCGGCGGACAGGCTCTCCCGGCCGGATTCGTGAATTTTGCCGAGCAGCCGATCGAGACGCCGCTGCTCGAGTTCCTCGATGTCCCGCGGCACGCCGTCGTCCGCCTCGATCCGTTCCTGGAACGTCCGGCGCCAACGCCGGCGCGCGCGGGCGCGCGCCACGCGGGCCAGCAGCGTTCCCGCCCGCAGATCGAACAGGCGGTGGAGCGCCCCCGTCGCCGCGCCCGCCAGGTGCACCACGTAGGCGACCAACGGGTCGGCGTGGGGGTTTAAAAGGGCGATCACGTCCTTGAGCACGAAGCACGCGCTCAAGAACCAGAGCGGCATGGGGATGATGAGGAGCAGCACGATCTGGCGCGGGAAATAGAAGGCGCACAGGACGAGCACCGCGTAACAGGCTCCCGAGGCTCCGATGACGGGCTGGTGGATATTGCCCGAGGCGTACGCCGCGGCCGTGAACGCCAGGTTGCCGATGACCGCCGCCGCGAGGTAAAAGACCGTGAAGTCGCGCCGTCCGTACAGGCCCTCGATCTGCGGCCCGAAGAAGAAGAGGCACAGCATGTTGAAAAAGAGGTGCCCGAGATCGGCGTGGCAGAAGGCGGCGGTGAGCAGGCGCCAGATTTGGAACTCGCCGACGACCTTGGAGGGAACGCAGTCCAGGACGGGGGGCAGCCCCGCGGATTGGAGGATGAGCTGCAGGAAGTGCGCGCCGACCGTGATGCCGATGAGCCACGCCACCGCCGACGTCCGCCAGCGCGGCCCCATGGGCAGCCCTATCCGGAACCGCCGCTCCCCGTGGTAATACTCGCGCTCGTAGAGCCCCATGCCCGCTCCCGCGGCGCCCGCGCTACCGCGCCACCACCGGCAGAACGAGGAAGAGGAGCACCATGCCGAAGAGCCCGACCGTCTCGGCGATGCCCATGGCGATGATGAGGAACGCGAAGCCCTTGCCCTCGCTCTCCGACAGGCAGCGCACGCCCGCCGCGCCGATGACGCCCTGCATCCAGGCGCTGAAGAACTGCGCCAGGCCGCAGGTCACCCCGAGGCCCAGCACCGCGCCCGCGTTGGCGATCAGGGTTGCCGGCTCGGCGGCAATGCCGCGCAGGCCGATCAGCATGAACACGAAGGCGTAGATCGTCTGCGACAGCGGCATGCCCGTCAAAATGATGTAGCTGAAGCGCAGCGGCTTGCCCTCGCGGCCCTCCCGCGCCCAGGCGCCCGCGGCGGCGCTGCCGGCGGCGCAGATGCCCAGGGAACTGCCCGCGGCGGCGAGCCCCAGCGCCAGTCCGAACCCGAGCTGGCCTGAGAATTGTCCGAGGAATTCCGTCATTTCCATGGGTCAGCGCTCCTCCCCATCGTGGTTTGCAAAGGGCTTGAAGGGATATCCGGACCAAGTGACGCCGGCGTTGTTGGAAAACTCCAGCATGTGCAGGCGCACGCCGTGCGCGAAGATCGCGATCAAACAGAGGCACATGTTGAAGACGTGCCCCAGCACCAGAAGCGGGACGCCCGCGCCCCACGTCGCCGCGTCCGCCAGCCGGCCGGCCAGGACTTGGAACACCTGCACGATATGCAGGCCGGCCAGCGACAGCGCCATGAGGCGGATGTAGCTCATGGTGTCGCCGAAGGTGCCCACCAAGGGCAACAGGGACGAAGCGAAGCCCACCCCCACTCGTCTCAAGAGGCTGCGGTGCGGAACCCCGAAGAGAATCGCCAGCGCCGCCCCGGCCGCCAACACCGCCGCCGTCCAACCGGGAATTCCCGCGTCCGCGTCCGCCTGCAGGTCGAAGAACAGGAACCAGACCACGCGGAACATGCCCGCCAGGACGAGCGCCCAGCCCACGCTGGCCAGGGCCCGCTGGTTCGGGGCCAGCGCGGCGGCTTCGCGCAGCCGCGCGCCGACGAGGTGCGCCACGGCCAGCAAGAAGCTGAGCTTCATCAGCACGACGCGCAGGTGCACCATGCCGTCTTCGCCGAGCGCGGCCAGCGCGGCGGCGCGCGCGGCGGGCTCCGAGACCGCCAGCGCCGCCTCGAAGGCGTCCCCATCGACGCGGCCTCCGATCAGCACGGCGTTGAACGCCTTGCCGGCCGTTTCCCATGCTCCGCCCCAGCCCGCGACTTCCAGGGGCCCGAAGCCGAACACGCTGCCCGTGAAGAACCCCCAGAGCATCGTGGCGATTCCAATCACCAAGAGCAACTGGGCTTTGACCTTGTCGGCGGCGCGCCGCAATTTTCGGCCCAGCCACAACGCCGCGGCGGCGAACACCAGGCCGTAGCCGGCATCGGCGATGATAATGGCGGCGAAGAGCGGCATCGTGATGATGAAAAAGGGCGAGAGATCCACCTCGCGGTATCCCGGCAGCGTGGCCAGGATGTCGAAGAGCCCCTTGATCGGCTTCACCCAACGGGGATAGTCGATCAGCGTCGGAGGCGTCTCGTCCTCGGCCGGCTCGAAGGTGCGCAGCGCCGCGTCCAAGCCCGCGCGGGCCAGGCCCGCGGCGAGGTCCCCGGCGCGCCGCGCCGGCACCCAGCCCTGCAGCGCGAACACCTCCTCGCCTCCCGCGCCGCCGCGCACGGCGATCGCGCGGGCCGCCTGCGCCTCGAGCGCGGTCAGCTCGCACGCCATGGATTCCCGCAACCCGGCGAGGGCGCGCATGCGCGCGCGGCCCGCCGCGAGCTCCGCTTCGATGCGCGCGGCCTCGGCCCGCAGGGCGGGCCGATCCGTCGCGGGGCGCGGCACTTCCTCGGCGCCCTCGGGAAGCACGGCGCGGCCCCCGCGGTCGACGACGGCCGCCAGGACCTTGCCGCCCCGCAGCGCGGCGACGACCTGCACGCATTCGGCCCGGATCGCGGGCACATCCCGCGCGGCCAGGGCGTAGAGGCGCGGCGCCGCGCCCGCCGCCTCCAGCGCGTCGAGCGCCTCGCGGGTGACCTCGCCCCAGGGCGCCAGGGCCTCGAACCGCCGGTGAAGCGCCCGCAGGCGGGCGGCCAGCTCGGTCGCGCGCCGCGAGAGCGCGAGCATCTCCCTCGCCGCCTCCAAGCCCCCGATCTCCGGCGGCGTCCCGGCGGCGCCCGCGCTCGCGGCGAGTTGGAGGGCGCGGCCCAGCGCATCGATGGCGGCGCTCGTCCCCGCGTCGGCCGCGGCCTTCGCCGGATCCACCGGCACCAGGTGCACGGCGCCCAGGTCGCCCAGCGCATCCACCAGCCGCTCCCGGTCGCGCGCGCGCGCCGCGCAGTAGACCTTCAACATCTTCGCGATCACGGCGCCGCCTCCCCGCTGCCGGCGGCGCCCGCCGTGCTGGCCGTCTCGGCTTCGGCGCACAAGCTCTTGGCGGCTTTCGCCCGGCCCACCGCCGCCGTCAGCTCATCGCCCAGGTGAATGCGGATGGCCCTGATGGCCTCCCTGGCCTCGGGGATCTTGATCTTCTCGAAGAGGTTGACGCGCTGGAGGATCTTCACGAACTCCCGGCGGAGCAGTCGGTGCTGGGCGTCGATCACTTCGGCGGCCGCCCGGCGCTCGTTGACGGCGCGTAGGTCGGCGATGGCCGCATCCACCCAGGGCGGCGTCCCGAAGAGGCTGTAGCGCGCCTCGGGAAAGCGCACGCCCTCGAACACGGGCATCTTCACGCCCGCCACGGCGCGGGTGTCCGTCCGCACCTCGGCGCAGGCCGAAAGCCCTTCGATATCCACGCCCGCGGTGTCGGCGCGCACGCCGCGGTGGCGCTCGAACCGCGCGCGCGCCTCCGCCAGCGCCTCGGCGGCCGCGTCCCGCGCCCGCTCGACCTCCCTAAGGGTGAGCTGGAGCTGCTGCTGCTTGAGCTTGAGCATGGGCAGGTAGCGGGAGAACCGCGCCAGCGCGTCGCGCTGGCGCTTGAGCTCGGGCCGCGTGAACTTGAACTTCCTCTGCGCCATCGAATCTCAGCCCGCCCGCGGGGCCGCCGGCCAGTGCGCCGCGATGATCGATTCCCGGATGCCGACCTCCACCGGCTCGAAGCATTCCGCCAGAATCGCCCAACAACGATCGAGGGCCTCGTTCAGGGGTATGTTGACCGCCAGGTCCATGATCCGCGCCTCGAAGCGCTCGCCGTACCGCAGCAGCCGCTCGTCCCACGCCGACATCTCGAAGCCCATGTCGCGCTTCTCGCGGCTCTCGCGGCAAAGGGCGTACAGTTGAATGCAGGCGTTCATGATGGCCCGGTGGTCATCGCGCGTCTTGCCGTTGACCTGCTGTTTGAGGCGCGAGAGGGATCCGAAGGGCTCGATCCTGCCGTTGCGCAGGTAGAACTGCCCCTCGGTGATGTAGCCCGTGTTGTCGGGCACGGGGTGGGTCACATCGTCCCCGGGCATCGTCGTGCAGGCCAGGACCGTCATCGAGCCCGCGCCGTCCAGATCCACCGCCTTCTCGTACCGGCGGGCGAGCTGCGTGTACAGGTCGCCCGGGTAGCCGCGGTTCGACGGGATCTGCTCCATGATGATGGCGATCTCCTTGAGCGCGTCGGCGAAGGCCGTCATATCCGTCAGGAGCGCCAGCACGCGGCGGCCCTGGAGCGCGAATTGCTCCCCCACCGCCAGGCACAGGTCGGGCACCAGCAGCCCCTCCACCACGGGATCCGCGGCGGTGTGGATGAACATGATCGTGCGGCCCAGGACGCCCCCGTCGTCGAAGGTCTTCCTGAACTTGAGATAGTCGTCGTGCCTGAGCCCGATGCCGCCCAAGATAATGATGTCCGCGTCGGCCTGGAGGCCCACCCGGGCCAGAAGCTCGTTGTAGGGCTCGCCGGCCACCGAGAAGATGGGGAGCTTCTGCGACTCGACCAGCGAGTTGAAGACGTCGATCATGGGGATGCCGGTCGCCACCATCTTGTCCGGGCGCCGGCGCTTGACCGGGTTCACCGCCGGCGAACCGATGGGGATGGGCGCCGCGTCGATCTCGGGACGCCCGTCCCGCGGCCGGCCCGAGCCGTCGAAGATCCGGCCCAGGAGCGCCTCGGAGAAGGGCATCTGCATGGGGTGGCCCAGGAACCGCACCTTGTCCCGCGTGGACACGCCCTGGGTGCCCGCGAAAATCTGCAGACTCGCGTACTCGCCCTCCAACCGGATCACCTGGGCCAGGGACGTGCCTCGGTCGGAGACCACCGCCGCCAGTTCGTCGTAGCCCACGCCGCCGGCTTTCACCGTGACGACGTTGCCGGCGATGCGCGCGATCTCGTCGTAGTACTTCCTCATTGCGTCCGGCCTTTCTGGGCGATGAAGGCATCGATCCGGCCGAGGATCGCGGCGTAGTCCGGGCCGTCCTCGGCGGCGTAGTTCAGGTTGCGGAAAAGATCGGTGGCGGCGACCATGGTCTTGCGGGCCTCGTCCTTGGACTGGAAGCCGAAGTCGCAGTCCACCACCGCCTCGACCTTCCCGAACATGAAGCGCTGGCGCCGGGCGGGCACCGCCGCGTCGACGGCGTCGAAGGCGTCCTGCTGCAGGAACACGTTGTCGAAGAAGTCCGCCTTGAGCATGCGCGCGAAGTCGTCGATGGACGTGCCTTCCTCGCCCACGACGGTCATCATCTGGCGCACCTCGTGGCCGTCCCTCAGCAGCGCGCGCATGCGCGCGGCGCGCTCGGGCTCCATGATGCCCGTGTACTTGCTCCAGGAGTCCAGGGGGTCGATGGCGGGGTAGCGCCGCGCGTCGCTGCGGGCCCGGGACAACCCGTGAAAGGCGCCCACGACCTTCAGCGTGCCCTGCGTCACGGGCTCCTCGAAGTTGCCGCCGGCGGGGCTGACGGTGCCGCCGATGGTGAGGGACGCCGTCGCGCCGTCGGGGAGCTCCACCTGGCCCGCGCGCTCGTAGAACGCCGCGATGCGGCTTTCCAGGTAGGCGGGGAAGGCCTCGTCGCCGGGAATCTCCTCCAGGCGCCCCGAAAGCTCGCGCATGGCCTGGGCCCAGCGCGAGGTCGAGTCCGCCAGCAGCAGCACGTCGAGCCCCATCTGGCGGTAGTATTCCCCGAGCGTCGCCGCCGTGTACACCGAGGCCTCGCGGGCGGCCACGGGCATCGCCGAGGTGTTGCAAATGATGATGGTGCGCTCCATGAGGCTGCGGCCCGTGCGCGGATCCACGAGTTCGGGAAACTCCCGGATCGTCTCCACGACCTCGCCCGCGCGCTCGCCGCAGGCCGCGACGATGACGACATCGATCTCCGCGTGCCGCGAGGTGATCTGCTGGAGCACGGTCTTGCCGGCGCCGAAGGGACCGGGAATGCAGTACGTTCCGCCCCGCACAATGGGGAACATGGCATCGATGATGCGGATCCGCGTGACGAGGGGCTCGGCGGGCAGAAGCCGCCGCCGGGCGATGCACAGCGGGCGCTTGACCGGCCAGCGCTGCGCCATGCGCACGTCCACGCGGGCCTCGGCATCGCCGGCCAGCACGGCGATCCGGTCCTCGACGCCGTACTCGCCGGCCGGGGCGACGGACTCCACCTTGTAGGCGCCCCGCAGCCCGAAGGGGACCATGATCTTGTGCGTGAACATGTTCTCGGGCACGCTGCCCAGGGTCTCGCCCGCCTTGACCGCGGCCCCGGCTTGCACCGCGGGCGTCCACCGCCACCTTCTGGCTCCGTCGAGCCCCGGCAGGTACGTGCCGGGCGTCAGGAAAAACCCCGCCTTCTCCGCGAGCTGGGGCAACGGGTTCTGAAGTCCGTCGTAGATCTGTCCGAGCAGGCCGGGGCCGAGCGTCGCCGAGAGCATCTCGGCTCGGAACTCGACCGCATCGCCGACGCGCAGGCCGCGCGTCTCCTCGAACACTTGCAGGTCCGCCACGCGGCCGCGGACGCGAATGACCTCGCAGAGCAACTTGGCGCCGTCGCCGCGGGCAATGTAGGCGATGGAGTTCTGAACCACGCGATCGGCGCTCTCGGCGATCACGAGGTTTCCGAAGACGGCCACGATTCTTCCTGTCACGCGATCACCCTCTGTGCGCCGCCGCGCCCTCCGCCGCCGCCGCGCCCGCGCGCGCGGCCTCCGCCACGCGCCACCAGCGATGCAGGACGAGCAGCTTGGCGCCGTAAGCGGCAAGCTCGTCATCAGTGAAGCCGAACCAGGCGTCGTGGTCGGCCAGCCACGCCCAGCGCGCGGCCTCGATGGCGCGCAGCGCCGCCAAGGGGTCCCGCGCGGCGGCCCACTCGGCCACGAGTTCGGCGTACTCCCGGGGCGGCGCGCCCAGGTCGGCGCCGACCAAGTGCTCCCGCGGCTCCAGGTTCAGCGCCCGGGCCCGCGCCGCGGCGAGCGCGTTGCGCAGGCCGACCTCGAAGGCGATGTACGCCGCCAGGAAGGCGCTGCGCTCCCGCCGGGCCGTCTCGGCCGCGGCGGCGAAGTAAGCCTCCCACACATCGTCCTCCGGAATCCGGCGGAGGCTCTCCCCGCGCCGCGCGAGGAAGTCGGGCAGCGGCGCTTCGCCGCGCGCCTGAGCCGGCGTGAGCACGGCAAGCTCCGGGTCGTCGAGCTCGCCGGCGCGGAGCGCCTCGCGTTGCAGGAGATCGTGGCCCAGGAGCAGCATTGCCGCCACGGCGCGGGGGCCGCCCCCGGCTTCGACGCGGGCGAGGAACTCGGCAAGGCCCAGCGGCGGCGCGGCGCCGAGCCCGCCCAGAGGCGGCAGCGATGTGAGCAGGAAGAAGTCGCGCCGTCCCATGGACGCCGCCTAGCGCTTCCCGCCCGAGGACATGGCGTCGAAGATCTCGCTCAGCGACGCGGCCGCAAGGCCGCGCAGGGTCTCCAGCACGGCTTCTTCGGTAACCTCGACCGTGCCGTCCGCGACCCGGAGCTCGAACCCCGCCTGGGCGAGGGTGCCGCGCAGATCGACGCGCGGGTGCCGCGCCGCGGCCGCCGCGCGCGCTTCCTGGAGGGCCCAGTCGGCCAGCTTCGCCCGCATCTCGGGGCGGACGTTGATCCGGAGGGCCGTCTGCGCCTCGCGGTCGGCCTTGGCGTACTCGGTCGCGACGGCGTGGATGAGCTCTTTCAAGAACCCGGCATGGCCGAGTTCGGCCCGGACGGGGCCCGCCAGAATCTCCGCCAGCACGGCGTTGAGCGCCTGCTTGAGGCCGAGCACCGCGTCCCGCGCGGCGAGGGCGAGATCGGTCTTTCCCCGCGCGAGCGCGTCCGCGGCGCGCTTCTCCGCCTGGGCGACGATCCCGGCGGCTTGCTCCGCGGCGCGCCGGAGGGTCTCGGCCGCCGCGGCCTCGGCCTCCGCCTTGATCTTCTCCGCCGCCTGCCGGCCGGCCTCGACGCCCTCGGCCCGCAGTTTGGCCACAAAGGATTCGACGGTTTCGGCCATGACTCGCTCCACGGCACAGTTTCCCGCGCATCGCGCCCCCGCGCCGCCAGGATCGGCGGCCGCGGAACACCGTAGAATCTTACTCGATGAAGCGCGCCGGCGCACGCGCCCCGCGACGGCGCGGCCGGCAAATCGGCGATTGCCCCGGGAGCGCGCCCCGTGCCATAATGAGGCCTCCGACAGGCGAGATTCTCATGGCGAAAGCGCCTCGCGTCACACCCGGCGAGCTTGCGGATATCCGCAGGCGCGTCCTCGAGCAGGGCGGCCTTCTGGGCCGCAAACCCTGTCCCCGCCCCGGCTGTCATTCCGCCGTGGTCCAGGTGGGCGCAACCTGCGTGTGCCTGACCTGCGGCTGGAAGCGCGCGGCCTCGGAATGGGAGCTCGCGGCGCGCGCCTTCTCTCCCGCGGAGGCGGCCGCGGGCCGCGGCGGCGAATTTCGCGCGCTCGTGGCCCTCATCGATCCCAAGCGCGCTGACAAGCTCCTGCACGGGGCGGGCGCGCCGGCGCCGCTCCCCGCTCCGGCGCCCGAGGCCGCGGCGCCGCCGGCCGCGGCGCGCCAACCCGTCCTTCGCCGAATTCCCGAGCTGGACGACCGCGCCCCGCCGGTTCTGATCTACACCGACGGCGGCTGCGGGCTCAACCCGGGACCGGGCGGCTGGGCCGCCATCTTGTGGACGCCCGGGGAGGAGCTGGAGCTTGCGGGGGGCGCGCCGCGCACCACCAACAACCGCATGGAGATGACCGCCGCCCTGGAAGGCCTGCGCGCCCTCGTCAAACCCTCGCGCGTCACCGTGGTCACGGACAGCTCATACCTTTTCAACGGCATGACCGACTGGATCACGAAGTGGTCCCGCGACGGCTGGACGCGCAAGGGCGCGCCGATCCCGAACCACGAGTTGTGGGAGCAACTGGCCCGCGCCGCCCTCGGGCACGCCGCTTTCTGGGCCTGGACGCGCGGCCACGCGGGGCAGCCCGAGAACGAGCGCTGCGACCGCCTGGCCGCCGCCATGATCGCGGCCGTGCGCGGCGGACGGGAGGCGCCCGCCCACCGGGCGCGCAAGGAGCGCCACGAGCCCCTGCGCCGCCTGGCGGGAACCCCGACGGCGCCGATCTGGCTCGCGCCGTGAGCGCGACCGGCCGGCCGGCGCGTGACGAATTCCTCCGCCCGGCGTAGGATGAGGCGGGACCCGCGCCGAGAGGAATCCCCATGAGCAGATTCGTTTGCGTCTTTCTGGCGCTGCGCGCGCTTTCCGCCGCCGGCGCTCCGGACGCCGTGATCACGGTCCGGGCCGGCGAGGTCATCGCCGCGGTCTCGCCTTACACGACGGGCGCCTGCCTCGAGGACGTAAACCACGAAATCTACGGCGGCCTCTACAGTCAGATGCTTTTCGGCGAGAGCTTCCAGGAGCCGGGGCCCCCCGCATCGTTCCGGGACTGGACGGCCTACGGCGGCGCGTGGGAAGCGAGGAACGGCGAACTGTGGGCCTCGGGCCCCGGCGGTCCGAAGCTTGTCGCCGAGCTGCCGCCCTTTGCCGAGGGCACGGTCAGACTGGAGGTGTTCCTCGCCGACCGGAGCCCCGGCAACGCCGGCCTCATCGTCAACGTCCGCGCCCCCGGCCTCGGCGCCGACAACTTCGTCGGCTACGAGATCGCCCTCGATGCGGAGCGCAACGTCGTCGTTCTCGGCCGCCACCGGCGCAACTGGGAGCCGATCCGCGCCGTGCCCTGCGCGATCCCGATCGGCGCGTGGATACCCCTCGTCGTCAGAATCGAGAAGGGGCTGCTGAGCGTGATCGCCGGCGACACCCGCGTCGCCGCCTACCGCGACGAGGAGCACCCTCTGGGGCCGGGCACCATCGGCCTGCGGCCCTGGTCGCGGCCGGCCGGCTATCGCAACGTGACGGTCGCAACCGGGGCGGAGGTGCGCGCCCTGGCCTTCGAGCCGGTTCCGTCGCCGGACGATGGCGTGAGCGGCATGTGGCGCGCCGTGCGCCGCGGCGATCCGCGCGGCACGCTCGCCCTCGTCGCCGAGAGCCCCTTCGCGGGGACCCAAAGCCAGCGCATCGCCTTCGAGGGAGGAACGGGGGAGATCGGCATCGAGAATCGCGGCCTGAACCGCCGGGGGCTGCACATCGCCGCCGCGCGGCGCTACGAGGGCTACCTGTGGGTCCGGGCGGAGCAGCCGGCCGAACTCCGCGTCGCGCTGGAGAGCGCCGACGGCGGCGCGCGCCACGCGGAAGCCGCGTTCCGCGCGGACGCCCCCCAATGGCGGCGCTTCGATTTCGCGCTCGTGCCGTCGCGCGACGACGCCGGCGCGCGCTTCGCTCTCACCCTGGGATCGCCCGGCGCCGTCGTGATCGGGCACGCCTTCCTCCAACCCGGCCGCTGGGGCCGCTTCAAGGACTTGCCGGTCCGGAAAGACGTTGTCGAGGGGCTCATCGCGCAGGGCCTCACCGTGCTCAGGTACGGCGGTTCCATGGTCAACTGCGCCGGGTACCGCTGGAAGAACATGATCGGGCCGCGCGACCGCCGCCCGCCCTACCAGGGCTTCTGGTACCCGCACTCGACGAACGGTTGGGGCATCATGGATTTTCTCGACCTGTGCGAGGCGGCGGGGTTTCTCGCCATCCCGGCCTTCAACATGGACGAGTCGCCCGGCGACATGGCCGACTTCGTCGAGTACGTCAACGGCGCGCCCGAAAGCCAATGGGGCCGCCGCCGCGCCGCCGGCGGCCGCCGCGCGCCCTACGGCCTCAGGCACATCCAGCTCGGCAACGAGGAGCGGGTCGACGACGCCTACGCGGCGAAGTTCGAGGCGCTCGCCGCGGCGATCTGGTCCAAGGATCCGCGCATCGTTCCCATCGTCGGGGACTTCGCGTACTCCCGGCCGATCGCCGATCCGCGGGCCTTCACGGGGGCCGCGTCGGGTATCACGAGTCTGGCCGCTCACGCCCGCATGCTCGCCTTCGCCAAGGAGCGCGGCAAGGAGATTTGGTTCGACATTCACCTGTGGACGGGCGACCCCTTCCGTCTCGGCGAGGCGGAGGCGGCGCCGTCATACGTGGAGGCCCTCGCGCGGCTGTCCGGCGGAGCGGCCCACAAGGTCGTCGTCTGCGAGCTCAACGCCGACAATCACGCCCACCGCCGGGCGCTCGCCAACGCGGCCGCGCTCAACGCGCTCGAGCGCCTGGGAACCCGCCTTCCCGTCGTCTGCTCGGCCAACTGCCTCCAACCCCACCGCCAGAACGACAACGGTTGGGACCAGGGGCTGCTCTTCCTGGATCCCGGGCGGGTGTGGCCGCAGCCGCCTTACTTCGTTCACCGGATGCGGGCGCGCTCGTTTCTTCCCTGCGGCGTGGTCGTCGAGGTCCGCGGCGGCGCCGGGGCGCTCAGCGCGGCGGCGAAAAAGAGCGCCGATGGGAGCGCGCTCGCCCTGCAGGTCGTCAACCTGGCGGATGCCGTCGTGCGCGCCCGCTTGGTGCTGGAGGGCTTCACGCCGGCGGCGCCCTCGGCGCGCGTCAGCGAGCTGGCCGGCGGGCTCGACGACACGAACGCGCCCGGGGAGGATCCGCGGGTGGCGCCGCGGGAGCGCGTGTGGCTGCATCAGGCGGCGGACGGCCCCATGGAGTACGCGTTCCCGCCCTTTTCCTTCACGATCCTGCGCTTGGAGTGAACGCGAGCCCCACGCGCCCGCGGCCCGCCGCGCCCTTCCCTTCGCGCCCCCTGCTACAGCAGGTCCCGCAGCACCCGCGCGAGCCCCGGCCACAGGCCTGCCAGGACGCACGCCGCCAGCGGGATCGCCGCCGTGAGCTCCCGCGCGTTCAGGTCGCCCGCGCGCCTGAGGTCTTCATTGCCCTCGCCGAAGCACGCCGACATGTACGTGTGGCCGCCGGCGACGAGAAGAACCAGCAGCGCCCCCGTGAGCAGCCACAGCTCCCAGGCCGTCTTGGCGTGGGGCAGGACGAGCTGCAGTCCCATGAAACTCACGCTCCCCGGCAGGAAGAGCAGGCCGAGCGTCGCCGCGGCCAGGAGGAAATGCATACGCGGGAGATGCTCCGCGATGCCGCTCACGCGGGCGCAGTCCAGGTACTTGAGCCGGTCGTAGAGAATGCTCGGGCCAATGCCGATCAGCACCGCCGCGGGAGTCGTCGCCAGGAGGAGCACCTGGGCCTCGCCGAAGAGCCCCTTCCCCAGAGCCCAGGCGCAGAGGCTCGACTGCGCGCAGAGAAGATAGGCCGCCTTCTCGCGGAGATTGTTCGCGGCCAGCGCCGCGCAGGCGCACCAGCAGATCCCGATCATGCCGAGCACCCGCATGATCCCCGCCGCGGGCTCGACCGGCGCCCAATGCACGAACCCCGCCGCGCCCACGCGCGCGAACAGGACGGGCACGAGCGTCGCCAGCAGAAACGGCGCCCCCGGCAGGGCCACGGGCATCCAGAAATGCAGCGGGAACGCGCCCAGGAGGCACAGGAACGCGAAGCAGCGCAGCGACTGCGACACCACGGGCTGCCGCTCCGTGAGCAGCGCCGCCAGACCGAGCGCGAGGCTCAGCACCGCCGCGGCTCCGAAGGCGCGCAACGCCGCCGCCCTTCCATCGATACCGCGGAGCCGGGTGAGCGCGCCGGCGCTCATCCAGAGGATGGCGACCGCCGCGAAAAAGCTCTCGAGGCTCGGCGCCGCCACGGCGAAGCTGCCGGCCGCCATCATGAAAAGCGTCGCAACGCTCTCGGTCTTGGCGGCCAGGCCCCGTGCAATGAAGGTCAGGAAGAAGCTCCCCGCGAGGACGGCGAGCATCCAGGCCTCGCGCGGGACGAGGGCGGACGCGCCCGGCATCCACTGCCCGGCAGCGGCGCCGGCCAGCCCTATCGCGAAGGCTGCGCCGGAGGCGATCAGCGCGAGGACGCGGATCGCGCGCACGCGGCGGTTCCGCAGGAACAAGGCGCCGAATCCGGCGGCGGCCAGCACGGCGGCCATCGCCGCGCTCATCGGATCGGCCTCCGGCCGCAAGACGCCACTCTGGCGCCGCTTCTAGCCACGCTCGCGCCTGCACGCATGGCCCAAGTGTACTCACCGCCCCCGGTCCGTGGCAACAGCACGGTCTTGGGGATCAGCGCTGCTTGGGGCCGCGCTCCTGATCGCGCATCGGCCTGAACCTGCCGCGGAAGAACTCGGCCCGCTCTTCCGGCGACATGCGCATCAAGCGCTCGCGCTCCTGGGGCTCCAGCGCCTGGAAGCGCTCGCGCAGCCGCGGCGGCAGGTTCTGCAGCGCCTCCGGCCGGCCTTGCGCCGCGTCCTGCGCCGGGCGCGGCGCGGCGCCCGGCGCCGCGTTTTGCGGCCATTCCCGGCGTTCTCCGCGGGTTTCAGGGCCGGCCGGCGGCCGCTCCCGGCGTTCCCGGCGGTCCCCCTCGTCCGGAGGCCGGGGCGCCGGCGGCGGCGCGCTCCCGGAATCGTCGAAGCGCAGCTCGAGGGTGTAGACCTGATCGTTGCGCGCGATTCGGACGGAACGTTCGCCGATGGCGTCGATCGACATGCCGTGGACCGTGTCGCCGATCTTGTAGGCGCGCTCCTCCTCCACCCCGGGAATCTCGATGAAGGCGCGCGAGAGCGCCGGATTGGAATGGAACACCACGCCCCTGAGCACGTAGGCCGCGCCCGCGCCGCCCGGACGCGGCTGCCCGGCGCCAGGAGAGGCCGGCGGCGTCGGAACAAAGCTCATGAAGCGCTCCGAGGTGATCGCGGCGTAGTCCTCGAGCTTCGCCGGCTCCGCCGCGAGACTCGCGTTCGGGCGGATGTCCGCCAGGAGTTCGTTCGGGCCCGATCCCGACGCGTTCGGGAAGAAGGCGTCCGCCGCGGTGTACGCCGCGAGGGCGAAGAGGACGGCCGCCGCCGCATAACCTGCCGCCGCGATTTTATTCGTCATCGGGCTCATTGCTCTCACCGATCTCGTCGCACAGGACCACCGCCGCGCCCGCCTCCGTCTTCCTGACGGCGACGTCGAGCCTGCGGGCGGCGAATGCGCCCTGGAGCGTCACGCGCGCCATGTAAGTCGGGGCATCCACCGTCACGGAATCGCGGAGCTGGCGCGCCAGCTCCTCGACGTATCCCGGCACCTCCGCCGAGGGGTTGCCGAGCTTCTCCTTGAGCAGTTCGAGCGTGCGCGGGTTGCTCAGGCTCTCGTCGAGGCAGGCGATGACCTCCGCCGGGGCTGTCGACAGGTCGATCGCGCCGTCGGAGTACACCGTCAGGAATTTGGCGAGCCCTTCGGCTCCATCGCCGCCGCGCAGGACTTCCTCCGTCACATCCTCGATGCCGCGCAGCTCGCCCAGGGTGAGGAGCGGCCGCGGGGACGCCTTCACGAACTCGATCACCTGCTTGCCGAGTCCCAACACCGTCAGGGTGCCGTTCCCTTCCAGCGTCTCGAAGAGCCGCTCGCACTGCTCGGTGGGGATGCCCGCGTCCTCGGCCCTGAGGTTGTTGAGGTTGAACTTGCCCGACTCGGAAGTCCATGCCACCGCCACCGCCCCGCCGGCCAGCTCGAAGGACAGCGCCGCCGGTGCGCCGCCCCGGGAGACCGCCGCCTTGCAGACGGCGACGGCGCTCATGAAATCGCTCCAGGCCTGCGCGTTGCGGACATGGTTCTCCGCGAGGGCCCGGTCGATGTGCACGGAGTAGGAGAACTGGCCGAGAATGACGAACAGGATGCTCACGACGAGCATCACGAGGAGAAGCACGACGCCGCGCTCCCTCCGCCGCGCCCCGTGTGAACGCCATGCCGTCCGCGTCTTCATCGTCCTCCGCGGCGTTTAGCGCCGCGCCTACAGCTTGCCCAGCGGCGCCTCGAGCATCACCTCCAGGCGCCAGGCGTCCTGGTTGTGGCCCTGCATGCGCAGCGTCGCCTCGTTGTCGCGAATGCCCGCCGACAGGCCCTTGAGCGCCACGAGAAACTCGACAATCCGCCTGAGGCTGACATCCCTGAGGGTCACGCGCGCCTTGCTCAGGCCCGCTTTCTTGTCCTCGCTCGGGTCGAGCGATTCGAGGTTCGCCGCGATGCCGATCTTCTCGGCCGCCTCCATCACCACGGCCATGAGACTCTTCTCCGCCAGGAGCTTGGGATTGAGGATCCGCTCCTTGGGCGGGAGGAGAACATCCTGGTGCCGGCGCACGGTGTCGCGCGCCTCCCTGAGGCGGCTCTCGAGGTCCGCAATCCTCGCCGTCTGCTCCCCGTGCAGGGCGCGTTCGTCCGCCAGGAACCAGGCCAGCGCCGCGGCCGTCGCCGCGAGCAGGACGAAAAGCCGCAGATCCTTGGCGAAGGTGGGACGCCCGTTGCTTTCCATCACTTGATCCTCGGCGAGAGTTCGATCGCGAAGGCCAGCCGCGCCGGCGCGTTCGGCCGTCCGCTCCGCATCCTGAAAGGCGTGCGGACATCGAACCGCCCGGCCTTCTCCAAGCCGCGCGCGAGGGCTTCGAACGCCTCCGTGTCCCGCGCCTCGCCCCGGATCATCACCTTCTGACCCCGGAACGCGACCGATTGGATCACGGCGTCCCGGCCGGCCGGCAGGTGCTCGCTCAACACCTTCATGAAGTCCAGAAAGCTCAACCACTCCTGCCCGGCGGTGCCGGCGGCGGCCTTCTGCCTGGCGATCTTCTCGATGTCCTTGTGGAACGCGGACGAAAACTTCGGCTTGCCCGAGGGCACGACCTGGGAATAGAGGACCTTGGCGTGCTTCTGCAGCGCCTCCAGGCGCCGCTCGCCGTCGCCGGACGCCATGGTCTCCCGGATCAACGCCGCGGCGAGCAGGACGAGCAGAGCCGTGGCGCACAGGAAGATGGGTTTTCTGAGCCGCTCGTAGGACGTCTCGTAACGGGCATCCTCGCGGGCGAGGTTGAGCGGCAGCGCCGTCGGGCCCAGGGTGTCCAGCGCCGCGCCGAGGCCGGCGAGCGCCGAGGGCAGCGCGGGCGCCGCCGGGCCGGGCGCGCGGATGTGGGCGCAGGGATCGAACGTGACCGCCTCGCAGCCCAGGGCCGCGGCCAGGCGGGCCTGGTCGATGCCGTCCCGCGCCGGGCCGGCGAGGATCACGCGGTCGGGCCGCGCCGGCGCGCCGGCCGCCGCCGCGAGGGTGTACGCGATTTCGCGCGCGATGCGCTCGCAGGCCTGGTCCGCCGGCCCGGGCGCCAGCATGCGCACCGCCTGCAGAATCCCGGCCTCCACGTGGAGAAGGCAAACACCCTCCCCGCTCGTGTCGACGACGACGGCCTGCGCCGCTCCGTCGAACGCCTTGCCCTGGGCGAGCAGATTGAAGAGCGCCGCGAATTCCGCCGTGATCGTCTTCGGAACGTTGCCGTTCAAGCCCGCCCGGGCGAGGCAGGCCCTAATGTCGGCCTTCCTGGCCACGACGAGCAGGAGCTCGGTGTGCTCCTTCCCCTGCCGCGTCACGTAGTAATCGACGACGGCGTCCTCCGGCGCCAGCCCCGGGATCAGCTTCTCGGCTTGGAATCTCATCGTCCGCCGCAGTTGCCCCGGCTGCGTGAGCGGCACCGTCGTCTTGCGCACCGTCACGCTGCGCGTGGGCAGGGCCAAGGCGAGAGGGCCGGCGGGCAGGCCGTGTCCCCGGAGCACGGCCGCGAGATCGGAGCCGCCCGCAAGGGGCGTCTCGACGATCGCGCGGAGCCGCGGCCGCCGCGTCCCCGTTTTCAGGTGGACGGCCGTGACCGCCGTCTGTCCCGGAAAGATGCCGATGCCCATGGCCTCTCCGTCACGCGCCCGCGGGGATGACGGCCACCGCGCTCGCCGTGAAATCCGTATCCGCCGCCGGCGCGCCCCCGCCGAGCTGCAGCCTGCGCTTGAGAACCAGCGTGACGCGCACGGCGCGGGGCGCCTCGGGTTCGCTCCACGCCTCGTGCCAGTCGGTCCCGTCGTAATACTCCAGCGCGAACTCCTTCACGCTCCTGTCCAGCAGCACCCAACGCTCCTCCACGCCGCCCGCCGCGTCCCAGGCCTCGCGCCGGTACAGCGCGCGGGGGCCCTCGGCCTCCTCGCCGGGCCGCGTCACGTAGGCGACGCGCACGAGGTCCGCCGCAGCCGCCGTCGCGGCCCGGGCGTCCACCGCCGTGAGGAACTCCAGCTCCGCCGCCCCGTCCGCGCCAAGCCCCCCCGCGAAGTGGGGAAGCTCCTCGGACGCCGGCAGGCAGCCCGCCAGATCGCGTTCGATCAGGTTCAAAATGGACTGGCAGAGGCGCCCCGCCGCGGTGGTTTCCTGCACCGAGCGCGTGTCGACGACGGCGCGCAGGAACATGGCGTACACCGCGGAGGAGAACATCGCCACGATCACGAGGGTGACCATGATCTCGAGCAAGGTGAAACCGCCGCGCGCCCGTTTCATGGGACGATCTGCTCCAGCACCAGCGTCCGATCGGCCCCGGCGGAAAAATACGTGACCGTCAGGACGACCTTCTCCATGCCCAGCGCCTCCGGCACCTCCTCGCGCCGCGCCTCCCAGGCCCACCGCTCGCGCCCCTCGAAGGCGCCCGCCTCGGCGCTTTCGATGCCCGCGGCCAATTCCTGCATCTTGGCCTTCGCGAGCAACGTCGCCTCCCGGAGCTCGCGCGTGGCGTTCGCGAGCCTGATGCCCGCGATCTGGCTCTCGAGGAGGTACGCCAGCGCCACGGCGGCGATGAGCAGCGCCGCCAGCACCTCCAGCAGCGTGAACCCGCCCGCGCTACCATGCCGGATCATCCTGCAGCTCCTCGTAGTCCTTGCGCTCGTCGAAGTACTCGATGCTCTGAACCAGGGCGTTGAGCGCCACGGCCAATTCCTTCTCCCTGGCGTCCCGCAGATTGATCACGATGTCGTTCGTGACGCCGAGGGGCGAGATTTCGATCTGGAGGACGCCCGGCGGCAGGTAGGTCTGGAACGCCACCTGCACGTCCGTGAAGCGGACGCCGCGCCCGAGGGAGCGCTCCAGAAGTTCGCGCGCCTCCTCGCTCTCGCGCCCCAGCTTGATCCGGTACCGGCCGGCCTCCAGATCCAGGACGAAAGTATGGTACGATCCCGTCGTATAGGCCCGCTGAACGGCGTACGCGAAATGATCCCCGAGGCCGTGGGCGCTCGCCTCCAGGTGCGTGCGCACGAAGATGCGGTCGAACCGGGCGGCCGCCGCGGCGAAAACCGCGCCCATGAGGGCCGCGACCACCAGCATTTCGATCAGGGTGAATCCGCGCCGCGCCCGCGCCACCTACCTCACCGCCTCCTCTTCCGCCAGGGCCTCCAGCATGCTCAGGGAGATGTCATCCTCGGTGCCCTCGCGCCCGTCGGGGCCGGAGGAGATCAGATCGAAGGGCGGTTCCTGCCCCTCGGCAAGCTCGTACCGAATCGGGTTCTTCCAGGGATCGAGCAGCCCGCTCCGCTTGAGCACGCTCTGATGCCCCTCCTCGACGGGCGTCACCAGCTCCTCGAGCGTCTCGGGATACCGCTGGTGCTGGGAGTAGAACAGCTCGATCGTCTTCTCCAGCTCCCGAATTTTGATCCCGGCCGTCTTGATGTTTGCGTCTTTCAGATACGCCATGTACTTCACCGCCGCGACCGAGCCGATGACCGCCAGAATCGCGATCACGACCAAAATCTCGATGAGCGTGAAGCCTCTCCGCCGGCGACGTGTCTCCTGCATCTCGCCTCTCCCTGTCGAAACACCGCGTCACACGATCTTGCCCATGTCCAGAATCGGCAGAATGACCCCCATCACGACGAAGCCGACGATCAGCGCCAAGGCGATGATCATGACCGGCTCGAGCACGCTCGTGAAACGGGCCGTCGCCGCCTCGATCTCCTCATCGTAATACTCGTTCACGATGCCGAGCATCTCCTCCAACCGCCCCGATTTCTCGCCCACGGCGATCATGTAGGCCACCAGCGGAGGGAAGACGCCGCCGCGTTTCATTATCTCCGCGATGTCTTGGCCCTCAATGATCCGGTCGTGGATGGCGCCGATGGTCGCCTCCAGCACCTTGTTGCCCACGGTCTCCTTGACGATGGCCAGGCTCTCCACCGCGGGCAGGCCGGCCCTGAGCAGAGTCGCGAACGTCATGGCGAAGCGGCTCACCAGGCTCTTCTTGAGAAGGGTCCCCGCCACGGGCGCCGCCAGCACGAACGCGTCCCGCGCCAGGGCGCCGCGTTCGGTGGCGACGGCCGCCCGGTAAGCGGCGTACAGCCCGGCGAGCGCCGCCGCGATGGCCCACCAGAACCGGCCGAGAAACCCGCTCAGCCCGATCAGCATGACCGTGGGCACGGGCAGCGCCTTCCCGGACTCAAGCAGCATGTCCGTGATCCTCGGGATCACGAAGGCGAGGAGGAACCCCACCACGAAGGCGCCCACGGTCAGCATCAGCACCGGGTAGGTCAGGGCCTGCTTCACCTTCGTCCTGAGCCGCGCGTGGGTGTGCAGGTAGTCCGAGAGGTGGTTGAGGACCAGCGTCATGTTGCCGCTCGCCTCGCCCACCTTGACCATGCTCACGTACAGCGGGCTGAAGTGCCGCGGGTGGCGCTTGAGCGCCTCGGCGAGGCTCATGCCGTGCGTGACGTTCTCCTTGACATCGCGGAAGGTGATCTGGAGCCGGGGGTCCTCGATGACGTCGGCGAGGGCCGCGAGGGCGTCGGCCAGGGGGATCCCCGCCTTGGCGAGGGTCGCGAACTGCCGCGTGACCAGGGCCAGCTCGTTGGCACTGCGCTTGGAGAGCGCGACGTTCCTCCGGACCGCCGTCCCGCCCGTCGCGCTGTCCAGATCCAGAAGATAGAGGTTGCCGCCGAGAAGCTGCACGCGGGCATCCTTGGCGTTGGCGGCCTCGATCACCCCCGTGGTCACCTTCTGGTCCGCGTCCAGCGCGGTGTAGCGGTATACCGGCATGCTTCCCTACGCTATGTCGAGCTGCGTCACGCGGCGCACCTCGTCGATCGTCGTCAGGCCGAGGGCCGCCTTGGCCATCCCGTCCTGGCGGAGCGTCGCGAGCCGGCCGCGTTCGATCGCGTCCTTCTTGATGGCGGCGGAGCTTTCCCGCCGCGCGATGCAATCCTTGACCGCGTCGTCGATCTGCAGGATTTCGTAGATTCCCATGCGCCCCATGTAGCCCGTCGACTGGCAGGCCGGGCAGCCGCGGGCGCGGAAGAGGCGGCCGTCCTTGAGCTGCGCGGGCGTAAGGTCGTTCGCGGCCAATTCCTCGCCGGAAGGCTCGTACGCCTCGCGGCAGGCCAGGCACACCCGCCGCACGAGCCGCTGGGCCACGACGGCCACCAGGGCGGAGTTGACCAGGAACGGCTCGCAGCCCAAATCCAACAGGCGGCTCACCGCGCCCGGCGCGTCGTTGGTGTGCAGCGTGCTGAAGACCAGGTGCCCCGTGAGCGCGCTCTGGATGGCGATGCCCGCCGTCTCCAAGTCGCGAATTTCGCCCACCATGATCACATCGGGGTCCTGCCTGACGATGGAGCGCAGCCCCGTCGCGAAGGTCATGCCTTTCTTGTTCGAGACCTGCACCTGGCTGATGCCCGGGAGCTGGTATTCCACCGGGTCCTCGATCGTGATGATGTTGAGCTCCGGCCCGTTGATCTCCTTGAGCGCCGCGTACAGCGTGGTCGTCTTGCCGCTGCCCGTCGGGCCCGTCACCAGGATGATCCCGTGCGCCATGGCGATCATCCGCGTCATGGTCTCCAGATCGCGTTCCAGGAGCCCGATCCTGCGCAGGTCGTAGACGCCCGTCGACTTGTCCTGGAGGCGCATGACGGCGCGCTCGCCGTTGACGCTGGGGATGGTGCTTATGCGCACGTCGACCTCGCGGCCGCCGGCGACGAAGGACGTCTGGCCGTCCTGCGGCACCCGGCGCTCGGCGATGTCCATCTTGCCCATGACCTTGATGCGGCTGATCACGGCCTCCTGGACGGCCTTGGGAATGCGCATGACGTCGTAAAGGATGCCGTCGATGCGGTAGCGGGCCTGGACGTGGCGCTCGTAGGGCTGGATGTGGACATCCGATGCGCGCTGCTTGAGGGCCTGGAAGAGAATCGTGTTGAGCAGCTTCACGATGGGCGCCTTGTTGGCCATGTCGGCCAGATCCTCGGACTCGGAAATCTCCTTGGTAATGCCTTCCAGGCTCGCCGAGTCCAGGCCGCCGAGCACCGTGTCGACGGCGGACAGATCCATCTCGTACGCGTTGCTGACGAGCGCCAGAATTTTCTCCCGCGGCGCCGCGGCGGGCGTGACCTCCCGGCCCAATAGGACACCCACTTCGTCGATGGGATAGGTGTCGAGGGGATCGGCCGTGGCCAGGATCAGCGCCCCGTTCGCGCCGTTGAGGGCGACGACGGCGTGGTGCCGCGCGAACTCGATGGGCACCCTCTCGATGAACTGCACGTTGACGCGGGTGCCGTCCAGGTCCGCGAGCAGCGGAATTCCCAGGTGCGCGGCCAGGGCTTCGAGCGCCGCCTCCTCGGGCACGCGGCCCGCCTGGACAAGGACCGCCGCCAGGGGCTTGCCCGTCCGGCGCCGCTCGGCGCGCACGGCCTCGGCCGCCTCGGGGGACAGCCGACCCGCGTCGATGAGCCTGTGCAGCACCGCCTCGATCATCGGCTACCCCTCCTCGGCCGCCGCCGCGGCGGGCGCGGGCTCCTCGGCGCCGGCGGGCGGCGCCGGGGTCGTCTCCACCGCGGCTGCCTCCGCCGGGGTCGTCGCCGCCGGGGTCGTCGCCGCCGGGGTCGTCGCCGCCGGGGTCGTCGCCGCCGGGGTCGTCGCCGCCGGGGTTGCCTCCGCCGGTGTCGTCTCCGTCGGTGTCGTCGCCGCCGAGGTTGCCTCCGCCGGAGTTGCTCCCGCCGGGATCGCCGTCTCCGGCGAGACCGGCGTCTCCGCGGCCTTTGGCGTTTCCGGCGCCGCCGTCACGGGCGCTCCGGCGGCATTCTCCGTCGCGGCCTTCCGGCGGTACTTCTCCAGCGCCTCGTCCTCCTCGGTCTTGGAGACGATCTCCTCGCCCGTCAGCTTCTGCACCTCGAAGGACTTTCCCACGGAAATCTGATTGAGATCCTTGAAGTCCACGTCGTCGAGGATCTGGGGCTTGATGAAGAGGAAGAGCCGGGTCGTGATATCCTCCTCGGTCGTGCTGGAGAAAAGATACCCGAGGAGGGGGATCTGGCTCAGGAGCGGCACGCCGGTGACGACGGTGCTGCGCTTCGTCGTCGTCAGGCCGCCGATCACCACGGTGCGGCTGTCGGGGACCGTGATCGAGGTGACCAACTGGTTCGACGCCCGCGGCGGCGGGATGCCGGGCTCCATGGACTTGCCGTAGAAATTGTCGGCCTTCAAATCGATGTCGACGCGGATGTAGTTGCCCTCGGACACGTGCGGCGTGATTCTGAGCACCGTGCCGGCCTCGACGAAGCCTCCGAAGGAGACCTTCGTCGTCGACGTCCCCTGGCTGGTCGTCGTCGTCGGCTCCTCCTGGAGGCTGCTGAACGACGCCTCCTGGTTGTCGTTGACCAGAAGCAGCGGCGTGGAGCGGATGTTCACATCCGTCGTCCGCTGGAGCATGTGGATCAGGAGGGGCACGTTGCCGATCTCGCCCTTGGTGATGCCGACGAAGACACCGGCCATATCGGCGGGCACCGTGGTCAGATCCGGGAAGCCCGCCCCGGCGGTGTGGTCGCGCTCGGCCGCGCCGAAGTTCGAGAATCCGCTGCCGCGGATCCGCGACCCGCCTTGCGGATCGATGGTGGTCCATTCGGTTCCGAAGTTGATCTCGCCGTCGTTCTTGACATCGAGGATCGCCACCTCGAAGAGCACCTGCGGCCGGCGCACGTCCAGCGTCGCCAACACCGTCTTGACTTCCTCGTGGATGTACTCCGGCGCGATGAGAATGAGCGAACTCAGGTTGGTGTCGGGGATCACGACCGACTCGCCCTCGAAGTAAAACTCCTTGCGGCTGCCCGGCCGGGACGAAGCCGCGACGACGGCCTCGGCCGGCGCCGGCCCCTCGACCCCCGGGGCGCGGCCTTCCTCCTCATCGAGGGAAAAGCGGCCGCGGCGCGCCGCGTAGGCGTTCCGGGCCGACGTCGTGCGGGTCGTGCGCGCCGCCGACAGCGTCGTCGTGGTCGCGCCCGCCGCTCCCGGCGTGGTCGTCCGCCGGAGCGCGGTGGACACATCGCCCACGGTGATGTTGAAAAGGTTCCCGATCTTGACCGCCACCTCTTCCGGGTTGGTGTTCTTGAGGCGGTAGAAGCGAATGGACATCTTCTCCTGGCGGCCGATCGTGACGAGCTTTTCGATGACCTGGGCGATCTCCTTGTGAATCTCCTCGGGCGCGTTGATGATCAGGGCGCCGATCTCCTCGTCGGGCATGATGAAGGGCTGCGTGGTGAGCTTCGGGCCGGTGAGCGGCGATGTCGTCCGCGCCCGCGCGGCGGCGGCTCCGCCCTGAAGCAGCCGCAGGTCGAAGAGCTGGCTGATGGTCTGCGCCGCCGTCGTGACCTCGGATACCGCCACCTCGTACATCTTGAAGACGTTGTCCCGCGGCCCCACGGTGTCGATGCGCTTCACCGTGTCCGCGATCTCCTTCTGCATCTCCCGGGGCGCCACGACGAGCAGCGTCTTGAGATTCTCGTTGGGGATTACGACCCGCTCCTTGGTGAGCAGATCGCTGGCCGACTGCTGGCCGCGGGCCCGGAAGGCCGTCTCCACGGTGCCGAGGGGAATGCCGAAGACCTGGGAGATGATGTTGGCCGCCTCGATCAGATCGGCCCGTTCGATGGTGTAGTACTGCAGCTCATTCTCGTCGGGGCCGATGGTCTCCAGGCCGGCGATCACCTCGGCGATGCGTTTTTGGAGTTCCGCCGGCGCGACCACGATCACGGCGCCGAGGGTCTCGTTGGGAATGACGAGGGACTTGCGCGCTTCGCGGGCGGCGGCGGCGCGCGGCGCGCCCGCCCGCGGCACGGCGCTCGCCAGCTCGAGGTCGAAGATGCCGGCGAGTGTCGCGGCGATCTCCCGGACGTTGGTGCGCGGCACGCGGTAATGGGCGATCTCGCGCTTGCCGGGGCCGAGGGAATCGATCTCCTTGATGACGGCCTCGATCTCGGTCTGGACCTCCAGGGGCGCCACGATGAGCAGGCTGCCGAGGTTGTAGTCCACCAGAACCACGCGCTCGTCGGTGTAGGGGCTGCGCTGCGCCTCCTGCCCGCGCCCCGGGGCCGCCGGACGGCGAGGGACGAGAGCGGTTCCGCTCTCGCTCTTCGTCAGGCCGAAGAGGGTGCTCACCGTATCGGCGATGTCCTCAAGCTCGCTGTTCTCGATCTTGTAGTACCTGAGGACGCTGTCCTTGATGCTGGGCGTATCGAGGCTCTCGACGACCTCGGCGATCTCCTTGTGGAGCTCCTCGGAAGCGCTCACGACCACGGTGGAGAGCTCCTCGGCCGCGACGACGACGACTTCGCCCGCGCCCGCCGCTCTACCCGCCGCGCCGCGGGCCTGCCAGGGGGCCGGCGGGCGGGCGGCCGCCCCGCCGCGCGTCTCGCCGAACACGGCCGTGAGGGTCGCCGCCACCTCGGCGACCGAGGTGTGGGTGATGCGATAGAAACGCGTCACCCGCTCCCCGGGGCCGCGGACATCGAGCGTGAGGAGGGCCGGCGCGATAAGCTCGTGCGTCTTTTTGTCGGCCAGGATTATGAGGGCGTTGAGATTCGCGTCGGGAACGATCAGCGGATCTTCGGGCAGCCCGCCCCGGGCCGCCCCCGCCGCTCCGTCCCGGCGCGGCGCGAACTGCCCGCTCGGCGCGGCCTCGGCGGCCACGGGCAGATTGAAGAGCCGCCCGACCGTTTGGGCGATGTCCCGCAGCGTGGCGCGGGTGATGGGGTAGTACTTGAGTTCGAGCAGAACGCTTTCGACGTCGAGGTTGGCCAGCACCTTCTTGATCTCGGCGTGCGTCTCGGCGTCGGCCAGCACCATGAGCGTCGCGATCTTCGCGTCGGAGGTGATGACGATCTCTTCCCGGGCATCGCGGGACTCCCGCGCGCCGCCGTCCCATCCGCCCCACGACCACCCGCCGCCCCACTGCTGGGCGCGCGACGTCCGGCGGCCGGCGTTGAAAAGCGAGAGGAGCTGCTGCGCCACGGTCTCGGGCCGCGCGTACTTGAGCCGGTAGTGCTCGATGGTGCGCTCGCCGGGCCCGGCGACATCGAGATCCTTGAGCGCCGCCGCCACGAGTTCCTGCGTTTTTCCCTCGGCCAGCACGATCAGCGCGTTGAGGTTCCGGTCGGGGATCACGGCGGGTTCGTCGGAGACTTTGCCGTCCTCCCCGCGCGCGCCCATCCACATCTCCTCGTAAGGCTGGAACCGCCGCCGGGAGGCGGGCTCCGCGCCCACCGGGAGCTTGAAAAGCCGTCCGATCGTCTGGGCGAGTTGGGCCGGCTCGGCATGGGCGACGGGGTAATACTTCAATTCCAGCTCGGCGCCCTTCACATCGAGATTCAAGAGCACTTTCTTGATCTCGGCGTGCGTCTCCCTGTCGGCGAGCACCATGAGCGTCGCGAGTTTCGCATCCGCCACGACGGCGATGTCGCGGCCGCCCCGGAACGTCTGCCGGACGCTCTGCTCGGGCCCGCCCCACCGCCGCGTCCCGCGCGCCGCCGGCCCGCCCGCGCCGAAGAGGGCCTCGAGCTGCCGCGCCACGGTGTCGGCGGCGGCGTACTTGAGGTTGTAGTACTGGATCGTGCGCTCGCCCGGCCCTTCGACATCGAGCTCCTTGAGCGCCGCCGCCACCAGCTCATGGGTCTTGCCGTCCGCGAGCACGACGAGCGCGTTGAGGTGCTGGTCGGGGATGACCACCGGCTCGTCGGTGACGCCGCCCCGGCCCGGACGCCCGGCCGTCCCGTCGGGAGCGTCGAAGCGCCTGAGGCGCGCCGCATCGGAACCGACGGACAGCTTGTGGAGCCTCCCGATCGTCTGGGCGAGCTCGGCCGCGTCCGCGTGGGCGACGGGGTAGTACTTGAGCTCGAGCGCCGCGCTCTCGACATCGAGATTCGCCAGGACGCGCTTGATTTCGCCGTGCGTTTCCTTGTCCGCGGCCACCATCAGCGTCCCGAGTTTCTCATCGGGCACAATGACGAGCTGGCGTCCGCGATCGGCGCCCTGCCAGCCCCCGCTCTCCCAGGGGGCCCACTGCCGCTGCGCCCGGGGCGCCCGCCGGCTCCCGCTGAAGAGCGTCTGAAGCTGCTGCGCCACCGCCTCGGGCCGCGCGTAGGCGAGGCGGTAGTGCTCGATCACCCGCTGGCCCGGCCCCTCCTCGTCCAGCCGCCGCAAGGCGTCGGCCACGAGCTCCTGCGTCTTCTTCTCGGCCAGCACGATAAGGGCGTTGAGGTTCTGATCGGGGATGACGACGGGCTCCTCGGAGATGCCGCTCTTGCCCGGCTGCGAGCGGGCGCCCTCGCGTCCGTCGAAGCGCCTGAACCGCGCCCCATCGCTTCCCACCGGCAGGTTGAAGAGCCGGCCGATGGTCGCCGCGATTTCCCCGGGATCCGCGTTAACGACCGCGTGGTACTTGAGCTCGAGCACGACGCCCTCGACATCGAGGTTCGCGAGCACCTTCCCGATCTCGGCGTGCGTGTCCTTCTCGGCCAGCACGATCAACGTCGACGGCTGCCCTTTGGGCATGACGACGACCGCGCCGCCTCCCTGCCCCGCGGCCTCGGCTTCCCGCGGACCGCGGCGCGCCCGGCGGCCCGCGCCGAAGAGCGCCGTCAAGGTTTCCGAAGCATCGTCGGGGCGGATGTACCGCAGGGAGTAGTACTCGATGGTCTTCGTGCTCCCGCCGGCGACATCGAGCTGCTCCACCATGGCGCCGATCTTGTCGAGCGCCTCCTTCCCGGCGATGACGATGAGCGCGCCGAGGTTGTGGTCGGGGATGAGCAAATCCGCAGCATACCCGCCCGCCGCGCCGGATCGGACCGGCCCGCCGGCCCGCCCCTCGCCGCCGCCCTCGGGACGGCGCTGCATCCAACGCGCGATCCGCCCCTCGTCCGCCGCCGCGAGTCCGAAGATCCGGCCGATCGTGCCCGCGAGCGCCTCCAGGTCCGCGTGCTTCACCGGGAAGTACCGGAGCTCGCGCTCCTCCTCGTCCGGCGTCGCGTCCAGACGCTCGATGATGGGTTTCATCTCGTCGTGGACGCGCCGCGGCGCGACGACGATGATCCGGCCGGCATCCTCTTCGGGCATGATGGCGAAAGCTTTCGCCGGGCGCCGGGCGCCGGCGCGCCCGAAGGCGCTTTCGGCCGGCCGCTCGCCGCCGGGCCGCCCCCCTCCCCCCGGGCGCTCGCCGGCGGCGCCGTCCGCGAAAATCGAGCTCAGGGTGCGCGCCAAGCGCGAGGGGCTCTGGCGCTTGAGCGCGTAGTATTCCACGAGCTTCTCATCGGGATCCTGGATGTCGAGCGTCTCGATGAGCCGCTTGAGATCCTCGATCTTCTCCTCGGTGGCCGCGACGATCACGGCGCCCAGCCGGGGCACGGCCGCCACCGTCATGGCCGCCTGCAGGTTGATCGGCGAGAGGCGGCGCGGCGGCCCTTGCTGCTGGCCCTCGCGCCGTCCGAAGATCTGCTGCATGCGGAATTCGGCCTGCCGCTCCAGTTCCGCGATGAACACCCGATTCTCGATGTCCAGGATGGGCCGGAGCTCCTCGACGAGTTCGGCGGGATCGGCGTGCCGGAGCTTGATCGTCTCGCGGATGAAGCGCGGCCCCGTCTTGTCGAGTTCGTCCAGCAGGGTGCCGATGCGCTTCACGTTCGAGGCGTAGTCCGTGACCCGCAGGAGGTTGGTGCCGGGAATGGCTTGCACGCCCTCCGGCACGCTCGTCATATTCTTGCACGCCTCGGCCACCTGATCGGCAAGCATGTACTTGAGCTGGTAAAGCAGCGTAATCACACGGTCGCCGCCGGGGGCCTCGGCGAGGGTCGCCGCCGTGAAGGTCGGCGTCGCCTTGCCGGCCGCGGTCTTGATCTCCACGATCTTGTAGAGCTCGGCCTTCGGCTCGCCGCTCCGGATCAGCGTGAGCCCGTGGATCTCGAGAATGCTCTCGAAGACATCGTCGAGGTATTCGGCGGGGATCGGCTCGCTGGAGAGCAGGAACACCTGCCGCTTGCCGACGACGGCATCGTCGAACAGGAAACGCTTGCCCGAGTATTGCTCGAAGACCCTAATAGCCTCCCTCAGGTTAGTGCCCGAGAAGTTGAGCGCGATCTCATCCTTGCCGGGGGCGGGCGGCGGCGCGCCGTCCTCGCCGCCCGCCGCGGCGGAAGCCGGTTCCGCCGCTTCCGAGGCGATCGCTTCCCCGGGCGCGGGTTTTTCCGCCGGCGCGGCCGGAGCAGGCGCCGCGGGGAGCGGGGTGAAAGCCTCCGCGGACGCGGGCGGCTCCTCCGGCGCGCGAACCTCCGCGGGCGGCGCCACCGCGGGTGCCGCGGGCGCCGGGGGATCCTGCGCCGGGGCTTCCGCGCGCCCGCCGGCGACGATCACAATGAGGAACGGAACCAGAAACAGGACCGTCGACACAAACACTCTCATGGCGTTGTTCCTCGGCTCGGCGCATCGCGCGTTTTTATTATAATCCGGTCCTCGTCGATCCCGGTGCGCTCGGCGACATACGCGCTGATCTCCGCGACCGTTCGGGCGTGCACCGCCGCGCGATCCGCCGGAGTCAGCAGCACCACGGCGCGGTTTGCGCGAATGTACGCCTGGGCGCTGTGCACGCCCGGCCGCGACGCGGCGAAGGCCGCCGTGTCGCGCTCGAGCGTCTCGATCAGATCGAGGATCGCAAGTTGTTTTCGCTGGCGCACATCCGCAGAGGCATCCGCCGCGCAGCCGGACAAGAAAATCATCGCGGCGGCCGCGCACAGCCCCTTCACAACGCGATTGCGCTTCCCGCTATCGTAGGACTTTTTCATACCTCTGGCCACCGGGGCCGCCGGGCCCGGGAAGACCTGACCGGCGAGGGCCGCGCATGGATCTATATACTTATGAACCCCGGGGGGGGAAGCGAGTGGCGGGGGCGCGGCACCCGGAAGGCGGCTCGCCGCGGGCGGCGCCGTGTCCCGAAAGCATGAACCCGCCGACAGAATGCCGGCGGCCGGCCTATGTCCGACCGCGCTCGAGCTCCCGCGCGAGCGTCCCCGCCGCGCGGAACAACGCCCATATAAGAACCGCGAGGCCGCGCAGCGCTCCGTCCGCCGCGCGCGCGGCGGCGCCCATGGCGCGCAGGAGCGCCGCGGCCGGCGCGGGTCCGCTGGCCGCGTACACCGCATCCTCGACGGCCGGGCTCGTCCAGCTCCAGAGGCGCGTGACGCCGTCGCCGGTCCCCCAGCGGACCAGACACGCGAGAGCCGCCGCCGGCGCGAGCACGGCAAGCGGCAGGAACCAGCCCGAAGCCGGGACGAAACCGCGGAGAAAAAGAAGCTGCAGCGCCGCCGGCGCGATCAGCGCCGCCAGGCAGGCCCAAAGCGCCGCCCGCACGTGCCGCGGCACCGGCGCGCTCGGACCGCCGTCGCGCCATGCCGTCCAGCGCACGCTTCCGATGAGCAGGCAGCACACGCTCCCCAGCAACGCGGCCGTGCCGGCCAAGCCCCAGGCTCCGCCCTCCCATAGCTCGGCGAGCACCCTGAGTCTGACGGCGAGCACCGGGCCCGGCAGGATGCCGCCGAGGATGCCGCAAAGCGCCGCCGTGAGACACCACCCCGCCCACTTCGGGAGGCGGAGCTCGGCGCGTTCGCGAATGTCGCCTCCTTCGCGCCTTCCCGCCCGGGCCACGGCGTACAGGGCGAAGGCGCCGAGGGGAAAGAACGTCATGAACAGCAGCGCGCTCGCGGGATCGCCCAAAAACGCGGCCGCCGCGCCCTGCTGCAGAAACGCGATCAACGCGAACGCCGCGAACCGCCCCGCCTGCTGCGCGAGGCACGCGCCCAGCCCGGCCGCCAGCGCCGCGGCCGCGCACAACCCCGCGGCCCACGGCGCATCCCCGCCCCCGCCGGCAAGCAGCACGGCGAGCACGCCGCCGGCGCACTGAGCGAAGAGGAACCCGGGGGCGAAGCCTTCCGACCACAGCCGCATCATGCCGGGGAGTGGAAGCGCGCAAACCCATACGACCGCGCAGAGGGTGCGCGGCCACGCGGCGCCCGGCACCGACGCTTCGAGACACAGCCAGAGCAGCGCCGCTCCGGCCGGCGCGCCGGCGGCGGCGAACGCCGCGCGCGCGCGCGCGATCGATACCGGGCTGCCGACCACCACGAAGGGGAGGCTCAGCGCCCAAAGCGTGCACGCCCAAGCTCGCGCCGGCCCGTTGTCCAGCCACACGATCCACAGACCCAGCGCCCACAACCACGCGATCCCGCCCGCAAAGGAGCGTCGCGGGAGGGTCTTGTCCACGCGCGCGCTTAGATACGCGAGCAGCGCCGCCTGCGTCAGCACGCACGCGGCCAGCAGTCGGTGCGCGTCAACCGTCACGAAGGCGCCCCACCACCCGGCGCCGAGGGCGGCGCCCGTGCTCGGCGCGCCGCAGGCGTGCCACAGCCACACCGCCGCGGCCAAGCCCGCCGCCGCCGCGCACCCGAGCGCCGCGCGCAGCCTTCGGCCGCGCCCGGGAAGCCGGTGGGCAAACCAACCCGAGGCGACCGCTCCGCCCACGCCGAGCAGCGGCAGCGCCGCGGCCAAGGCGAGAAGATCGCCCTCGCACGTCCCCGCGAGCGCCAGCATGCTCTCCACTTTCGTCCTTCGCCTCGGGCGGCACGGTCCCGCCGGGGCCGCGCCCATCGCCAGCGGCACCCCGCGGAAGTCAATCATAGAGAAGGGGTTCCGCCGAGTCAACGAGCGCGCCGGCGGCCGCGTCGGATGTTACCGGCGCTTCGCTTTGCGGCCTTCGCGCCGCCGGACTATACTTATGTGGACAGAGATGGGCCGTTCCCCGACAATAGGGTGTTTATGGGATTCCAAGGGGATCTTCGCAGCATCGATCTTTCCGACCTGCTGCAAAGCATGGCATCCCGCCAGCAGAGCGGTTTGCTCGAGATCATCACGCGCGACGGGAAATGGTTGCTGTCCCTCCGCGAGGGCGCCATCGTCGGGCTGAACCGCCGGCCTCCCCACGACTTCTGGCCCCGCCTCGTCGACAATGGCATCCTCACCGCCGAGCAGTTCAGGGAGGCTCTCGGCACGACGCGCAAACAGGCGCTGGCCAAGATCCTCATCGACGGCGCCTTCATCAAGGCCGAGCGCTTGCGCGCCCTCTTTATCGAGTTCATCTACGACGAGCTGTGCGAGGTTCTGATGCTCCGCCACGGCCGCGTGGAGATGAGCGAAAACAAGTTCCTCGACGACAAGAACTGGGCCGCCCTCAACGTGCGGCTGCCCGTGACCAAAGTCATCCTCGAATCGGCGCGCCGGCACGATCACTGGGAATTCGTGCACCGCTACATCGTGGGGCCCGGCACGGTGCTCGCGTGCGCCTCCCGCGCCCAACAGGAGCTGGAAGCCGGGAAGGGCAACGAGATCGCCGCCGCGATTCTCGCCCGGGTGAGACCTGATCGCTCCATCGGCGAGATCGCCGATTCGCTCCCCTTCAGCCGCAGCGAAGTTTTCCGGGAGGCGGCGGAGCTGGTCAAACACGGCCTGCTCAGGTGCGTGAACCAGGAAGATTCCACCGTCACCCGGCCGCAGCCCCGCGCCGAGGCGGTGGCGACGGACGAGCCGGCAACCGCGGGAACGGCGCCCGCAGGCACAAACGAACCGGAGACAGAGGACGCACCACCCGCGGATGCGAACGAAGCGCCGGACGAGGGAACGCCGCCCGCGGACGCGAACGAAGCGCCGGCCGCCGGTGCGGCGCCCGCGGATACGAACGAACCGCCGCCGGCCGGCGGGTTGCGGGGCCGGCCGTACGGCTTGCGAGCCGCCCGCGCCCGAAGGATGGTGTCGCCGCGCGCCCGCAATGTCACGCGTTGGAAGCCTCCCGTCGCGGCCGCGCGGCGCGCGCGCCCGGCGGGCATGATCGCGGCGGCCGCCGCGGCGGTGGTCGCGGCGGCGCTCATCCTCTTCAGTTCATACGAGGCGTACGCCTGCTCGCAGTTCATCGCCCTGGCGCGCGAGTGCATTCACGCCGGCGTGGAGGATCCGGATGGGATCGGCGCGGCGATCACGAAATGCAGACGCTTCCGCGGGGAGCACCCCGCCGCCTTCGTCGCGACGTTCCACGCCGACAAGCTCATCGAGGAACTGGCCGCCAAGCAGGCCGCTCTCGACCCGACGGAGGCGAGCGCCGATCGCCCGTGACCGGCCGCCCCGGTCAGAAGTACACTTCCACCCGGCTCTTCTCGTACTTGAACACGAGAATGAAGCCCGCGATGAGAAGCACCGCGCCCAGCCCCATGGTGGCCATGTTCGTGGTCGAGTCCGCGCCGCCCGTGCCCGCGCAGAGGTGCGAGTTGGCAAGCGCCCAGGCGATCAGGAATGCGAGCCCCAGGGCGTTCACGACCAGCGCGACGATGAAGTTCTTGCGGTGAGCCTGGCGGCGGACCGCGATCTCGGCGAAGAGCTGCGCATCGTACAGGCCCACGTGCCCGCAGGCGGGACAGATGATCTTGTCCTTCTTGGGCGCGGTCGACACGTCGAAATCCCCGAAACACTCGCTGCACACGGCGGGGACGGCGCGCTCGATCTTGACGGCGGGCGCGGGCGGCGGCGGCTTCGGGCTCTTCCTCGGACCTCTCTCCAGACCCTTGCCGCCCTTGGGACCGCGCGCGAGCTTGGAAGGACCCCGCAGCTTTGCCATGTGTTCCTCCTTCTTGCTTCACGACGAAGGGCGGCAACGCGCCCCCGGCATGCATGTGGATGCGCGCAACTGCCCCAAGCATCGATTATAGCACCGCGCCCGGGAGCCGCCAAGACCGCCTCCGGTTCGACAAATGCCGGCGGGCCGGGATCTTGCGTCGGCCCGCCCCCCTAACTACCATATAACCGCCCGAAGGTGAGAGGGAATTCCGTGGCCGAGAAGGAATCCGGAGCGCCGCCGAGCCACTCCGTGGTCCCGCTGACCGGCGAGTTGATCGAGCGGGTCGGGTGGTTCATTCACCTGCGCTGGGTCGCCGTGGCCGGCGTGGCGGCGGGCACGGGCGCCGGGTGGGCGCTCGGGTATCCCGTCCCCGTCCTCCCGCTGGGAATCATGGCGGCCGTCATCGCGGCGTACAACGCGGCGCTAGGGCTGCAGTGGCGGAAGATGCTGCGGGCGAGCGCGCCTCCCCCGCGCCTCTTCCAGGTGTTCTGCCTGGCCCAAATCCTCCTGGACTACCTGGCCCTCGCCGCCATTATCCACCTCACCGGCGGCATCGAGAGCCCGGTCACGGTCTTCTTCGTCTTTCACATCATCGTCGCGTCGATCCTGCTGCCCGGCCAGAGCGCCTACTGGGACGCGCTCCTGGCCAGCATGCTCATGGGGCTGGTCGCGCTGGGCGAGGCGACGGGCGTTGTCGCCCACTTCGCGGCGCTGACCCCGGAGACCCATGCTTCCTATGGCTCTTTCGCCTTCGCGGGCGCCATGTACTTCTTTCTCGTGCTCACCTTTTTCGTGTCGTCGTTTCTCGCTTCGACCATCAGCCGCTCGCTGGGAGAAAAAGTCGTCCGACTTCTCGACCTCAAGACCGACCTGGAGGCGGCCAACGCGCGCCTGCGGGCCGTGGACCGGGAGAAGGCGGATTTCATGCAGCTCGTGGCCCACGAGCTGCGCTCGCCTCTCACGGGCATCCGCAGCATCCTGCAGACCTTTCTCAGCATCTACGCGCAGCCGCTGCCCGAGGAACAGCGCTCGCTCCTCCTGCGCGCCGACGCCCGCGCCGAGCGCATGATCGAACTGGTGGGCGATCTCCTGCGCCTCGTTCACGCCCGCGCCGAGACTCCGCCCGAGAAGACCCGCTTCGATCTAGGCGCAACCATGCGCGGCGTGTGCGAATTCTTCGCGCCCCAGGCCGCCGAGGCGCGGATCACCCTCGCGGCGGCGATTCCCGCCGAACCCTTGCCGGTGTTCGCGGACCGCGATGACGTGCTTCTCATCCTGGAGAACCTCGTCTCCAACGCCGTCAAGTACACGCCGGCGGGAGGGCGCGTTCGCGTCGAGCTCTCGGGCAGCGAGAGCGAAGCGGAGATCACGGTGTCCGACACCGGCATCGGCATTCCCGCCCGCGACCTCCCCAAGCTCTTCTCCGAGTTCTTCCGCGCCTCCAACGCCAAAAAACGCAGGACGACCGGCACGGGCCTGGGACTGGCGATCCTCAAGCGCCTTGTCGCCGCCCACGGCGGCGCGATCGACGTGGCGAGCGTCGAGAACGAGGGCTCGACCTTCACGGTAAGGCTGCCGCGCGGAACGGCCGGCGACGCGTGAAGCGCGGCCTCCGCGCGCGGCCGGAGGCGGGATCGGCTACAATCGCCTCTCGCGCGCCGCAGTCCGGAGGTCGGCGTCACCCATGGTGCTCGCATTCGTCCAGTCCCCGCCGCCCTTTCCCCTCGCGGGGGAAGCCGCGGCTCTCGCGGCGGCCTTCATCTGGGCGCTCACCGTGTGCGTGTACAAGCGCTGGGGCGCCGGGATTCCCCCGCAGCTTCTCAATTACTTCAAATGCGCCGTGGCGGCGGCGTGTTTCGCCGCCGCGGCCGCGGCGCTCCGTCCGGCGCCGCCGGCGGACGCGTGGGACTGGGTGCTGCTGGCCCTTTCAGGAGCGGTCGGCCTGGCCATCGGCGACACGGCGTTCTTCGCGGCCCTGGCGCGCCTCGGCGCGCAGGCGACCTCTATCGGGTGGTGCATGTCGCCCGCCTTCGCGGCGGTCATCGCGTGGCCGGCGCTGGGCGAGACGCTGAACGCCGCGGAGGGAACGGGCATCGCGCTCACGATCGGCGGGGTGTGCGGCGCCATTCTCTTCGGCACCGCGGCCGACTCGCCGCACGCGTCTCCCGGCCGCCGCGTCGCCGCCGCCGGCGCGGCCTACGTGGCGCTTTCGGCGCTTTGCCAGGGGGTCGGGCTCGTGCTGCAGCGCGACGCCTTCCAGGGCAACGACCCGCTTCTCGGGGCGCTGATCAGGCTGGTTCCGGCCGTCGCCCTGCTCGGCGCCCTGCACGGCGCCCGGCCGCCGGCCATGCGTTTCCGGGATCTTTTTGCCCCGCGGCGCCGCGCGCTCGCCCTCATGACCGCGGCGGTGCTCGGCACTTTCGGGGGCGTGTTTCTCCAGTCGTTCTCAGCCAAGTACGCCAAGGCCGGCGTGACGGGCGCCCTCCTGGCCACCTTCCCGCTGTGGGTCATACCCATCGCGCGGATCTGGCTCAAGGAGCGCACGAACTGGCGCACGATCCTCTGCACGCTGCTTGCCTTCGCGGCGGTCTGCCTGCTCCTCGCGGCAGGGAACCTCTAGATAGGCGCCGGGCGGGAACGGATGGCGCGCGCCCCGGCCGGACCCAAGCGCGGCCGGATTGCACGGGCCGAGCGCGGGCTACGGCTGCGACTCGGCCTTCTTCACGTCCATCATGTCCTTGCGGATGTCCTGCGCGACCTGCTTGACCTCCTGCATGGACTTGCGCACTCTCACCGCCGCCGACTTGTTGCCGGCTTCGGCCTTCTCCATGTCCGGCCTGGTTTCCTCGACGATCTTGACGAGCTTCTCGAAATTCGCGCTCACGTCTGTGCCTTTCTTCTTCTCCGCCTACCGCTGCGCGGCCCGGCCCGGCGCGGCCTCACACGCATCCGTGCGCGCAGGATCCGCCGCCGGCAACGGCCGCAGTCGTACTATTATCACGAAACGCGCGCGGGCGTCAATGCCGTAAGGCCGCGATTCCGGCGCGGGCGGCCGCGCCGCCGCCTTTCTCGTCCCGGCCCGCGGGGCTATCATGGCCGCGAGCCATGGATCAGCAAACCCTCTCGGGCACACTCGAGCGCATCACCTTCCACAACCCGGAGAGCGGGTTCTCCGTGCTGCAGGTGAAGACGCCGGGACGCCGCGAGCTCGTCACCGTCGTCGGCACGCTCCCCGTGGTCAACGTCGGGGAATTCGTCGAGGCCCGCGGCCGCTGGTCCATCGACCCCAAGTACGGCATGCAGTTCAAGGCCGAAACGCTCCAAGCGACGCCGCCCACCACCGCGGACGGAATCCGGCGCTACCTCGCGTCGGGGCTGGTGCGCGGAATCGGGCCCGAATACGCGGCGCGCCTGGTCGCCGCCTTCGGCGCCCGCGTCTTCGACATCATCGAGCACGAGCCCGAAACTCTCGCGACGTGCCGCGGCATCGGTCCGAAGCGCAAGGAGGCCATCGTCGCTTCCTGGAACGCGCAGAAGGCGGTCCGCTCCATCATGCTCTTTCTCTTCGACCACGGCGTCGGCCCGGAGCGCGCCGCCAGAATCCACCGCACTTACGGCGACGCCGCGGTGGGCATCATCCGCGCCAATCCGTACCGCCTCGCCGATGACGTGCGCGGCATCGGTTTTGCCACCGCCGATAAGATCGCCCAGCGGCTCGGCATCGACCGCCACTCGCCGGCACGCGCCCGAGCCGGCCTGCGCTACACGCTGGGCGAGCTCGTCGGCGAGGGCCACGTCGCCTACCCGGAGCAGGATCTCCTGACCCGCGCGCGCGATCTGCTCGACATTCCCGCCGAGCGCCTCGCGGAAGCCCTCGTCGAGGAACGCGCGGCCGGCGCGGTGCTCAGGGAGACGGTCGACGGCGCCGCGTGGGTGTACCTGGCGCAGCTCTGGCATATGGAGAACGGCGTCGCGCGCATGCTGCTCGAATGCGCGCGGCGCCCCCATCCCCTGCGGCTGCGCGACCCGAAGAGCGCCATCGCTTGGACCGAGCGCGCGATCGGCTTGGCGCTGTCCCCGAGCCAGCGCGACGCCGTGCTTCGAGCCGCGCATTCGACCGTCATGATCCTGACGGGCGGACCCGGCGTGGGCAAGACGACCATCGTGCGGGCCATCGTCGATCTGTACCGCCGCCAGCGTCTCGCGGTGACGCTCTGCGCCCCGACCGGCCGCGCCGCCAAGCGCCTCGGCGAGGCCTGCGCCATGGAGGCCAAGACGGTTCACCGCCTGCTGGAGGCCGACCCGGTCAGGGGCTCCTTCCGCCGCAACCGCGAGAATCCCCTCGAGACGCGCCTGATCGTCTTGGACGAGGCGTCCATGATCGATCTGCCCCTCATGCACAGCCTCCTTTCGGCGGCGCCGTCCAACGCGGCGCTGCTCGTAGTCGGCGACGTCGACCAGCTCCCTTCCGTGGGACCCGGCCTGGTTCTCGCGGACATGATCGCGTCGGGGCAGATCCCCGTCGCGCGGCTCACGGAGATTTACAGGCAGTCCGGCGCCAGCGCCATCGTCGTCAGCGCCCACCTCGTCAACCAGGGCCGCATGCCGAGGCTCGCGGCGCCCGAGCACCTCTCGGACTTCTACTTCGTTCCGGCCGAGGATCCCGAGGAGGGCCGGCGCCTGCTCCTGCGGCTGGTCAAGGAGCGCATTCCCGCCCGCTTCGGCTGCGATCCGGTGCGGGACATCCAAGTGCTCGCCCCCATGACCCGCGGCGAGCTGGGAACGCGCGCCCTGAACGCCCTCCTGCAGAAGGAGCTCAACCCGGCCGCGCCCGACCGCGGCACGGAGCGTTACGGCATGACCTTCGGCGTCGGGGACAAGGTCATGCAGCTCGAGAACAACTACGACAAGGACGTCTACAACGGCGACATCGGCTACATCCAACGCATCGACACGGAACTGGGCGAGGCGACCGTCGAGTTCGACGGCCGCCCCGTGGTCTACGCCTTCGACGCCCTGGACGAGCTGATGCCCGCTTACGCCATCACGATCCACAAGAGCCAGGGCTGCGAGTTCCCGGCGGTGATCATCCCGCTCCACACCCAGCACTACATGATGCTCCAGCGCAATCTCCTCTACACCGCCATCACCCGCGGCAGGAGGCTCGTGGTGCTCCTGGGGAGCGCGCGCGCCGTGGGCATCGCCGTCAACACCCTGAGCGCCTCCGTGCGCTACACGGCGCTCAGGCAGCGGCTCAAGGGAATCCTACCCATCGGCCTGGAGTGAGGAGCGGCACGCCCCGCGGAAGGGCCGGCCCTCGCGAGGCGCCGGGCATACCAAAAACGGCGCAGGGCCGGGCATCGTGCCCGGCCCCGCGCCGGTCGCTTGTCGCCTGCCGGCAAGAGCTATCGGCAAGCCGGGAAGACCTCGCACCCGATCGCGTCGTCGGTCGGATCGAGACCGCACGCCGCAAAGGGTTCCGGGAGCGGTCCACCATCTCCGAAGAGATGGCTCAAGACCTTGATCGCATCCGCGAGGTCGATGGCGCCATCGTCGTTGGCATCCGCCGCATCGAGGCAGTTCGCGACCTTCGCCTTGCAGGGGTCGCTCGCCGGGCCGAAGAGGTACCCGAGCGTGCAGATCGCATCGGCGAGGTCGACCGTGCCGTCGGCGTTGGTGTCGCCGCGCTTGAAACGCGTGCCCGCCGGCTCGACGGCGATCTCCACGCTGGCCGTGCCGGTGTTGCCGAAGTTGTCGGTCACCGTCAGCACGACGGTGTACTCGCCCCCGGCCGCGTAGGTGTGGCTGACCTCGACGCCTTCGGCCGTCTCGCCGTCGCCGAAGTCCCAGGCGTACTTCTCGATCGTGCCGTCGTCGGTGGACCCGGCCGCGCTGAAGCTCACCTCCAGGGGCGCCCGGCCCGCCAGCGGCGCCGCCGAGATGACCGCCACCGGCGCCAGGTCGGCCGTGATCGTCACGCTGGCCGTGCCCGTGTCGCCCATGTCGTCGGTCACCGTGACCGTGGCGACGTAAGTGCCCACCCCCGTGTAGGTGTGGACCACTTCCATGCCCTCGGCCGTCCCGCCGTCGCCGAAATTCCAGGAGTACGTCGCAACGGCGCCGTCATGGATCGATCCCGCCGCGCTGAACGCCACCTCGAGCGGCGCCTTGCCCGCCAGCGGGGCCGCCGCGATGGCGGCCACCGGGACGGTGTCGACAATGATCGTGTCCATGATCCAGGTGATGATTTCGGCGGCCACGGCGCCCTTCGGGTCGGGCTGGTTGGCCGCCTGGAACACCGGCGCCAGGCGCCCGCGGGGGCCGTCGCGCACAATGACCGGGTCCGCGCGGGTGCCGAAGGCGTCCCGCGCGAGCGCCGCTTCCACGGACCACTCGTCCCACAGATCGGGAATCCGGAACGCGCGGTCGCTCCAGAAGGGCTTCAGGCTCGGAGCGATCTCGGCGCCCTCCTCGGTGACGTACATCTGAATGTCGTCGCCCCACAGCGGGAAAGTCCAGGACGGCCTGTCCATCAGGAACTCGAGGGCTTCCTGCCCGTTGCAGCACCCCGCGCTGGACACGTAGAAGATCCAGTCGGCGTGGTTGATGACCAAATCGCCGTCGAGAGACTCGATGAAGAGCTCCACCAGGGAGCCGTCCATCATCGGGTTGCCGGGGAAGGGATAAATCGTGTGCGGGAGAGACCCGTACAGAACGAGGACGTCCACCTTCCCGTTGTTCGTGGCGTCGCTGACCCAATCCGCCACCGCCAACTCGTCGCCGAAGTTGGGATACCACGTGTTGGGAATGCCGGCGGCATTCAATCGGTCGACGCAGATCTCCGCCTGAGCGTCCGCATCAGGTTTGGAGGTCCAGCCGACGGTGCCGGTATAGATCGCCACGGAGCCCGGCTGGAGAACCGGACTCTCGTAAACCTTCACCGCCAGGTCCCCTCCGCCCAGGACGGCGCCGGCATCGGTCGCCGAGACGGTGGCCGTTCCCGCCACTCTCGGCCGGAAATACACCGTCGCGGAAGCCGTGCCCGCGGGGAACGTCACGGACGTCACCGACCCGTCGAAGTTGCCGTGCTTGTCAAAATCGAAGGCGCCGGGGACGTTGCTCGCCAGATTGGCGGTGACAGCGGCCGCCGCCGGCGTGGGAACGTTTGTCGCGTCCAGAAGATTGACCGTGAGTTTCACCGGATCGCGGGCGAAGGCAACGGCGGCGCCGCCTTCGTTGCCGATTCCGAGCTTCACCGGCTTGAGCTCGATGTCCATGATCCAAGCGACGATCTCGGCCGCCGCGGAGCCCTTCGGCTCCCGGGGCTGGTTGGCATCGATGCAGTTGGTCTGCAGGAGCGCCACCAGCCGCCCGCGGTTCCCGTCGCGCACCACCGCCGGCTCGACGCGCGTGCCAGAGGCGTCCCAGGCGATTCCGGCCTCGACGTACCACTCGCCCCCGAACTGCTCCGGGAAGAACGGCCGATCGGTCAGGAAGCTCCGCATGCTGGGCGCGATGGCCTTGCCGCGCTCCGTGACCCAAACCGGCGTGTTGTCCGCCGACATGCCGATGCCGGGGGTGTCCATCATGCTCTGGAGGCCGGCCGCTCCGTTGTTGTAACGCGGGGCACCCGGGCCTTCGTCGGCATCGCAGTAGAACATCCAGTCGCCGCTGTTGATGATCGTGTCGCCGTCCGTCGATTCGATGAAAAGCTCGGCGATGGTGCCGTCCGTAAACGCGCCGCTGGTGGGGTAGATCGACCGCGGGAAAACGCCGTAGAGAATCAGGACATCCACCTTCCCGTTGTCCGTCCTGGCGCTCACCCAATCAGCCAGCGCGAGCTGGTCGGCGAAGTTGCGGAACAGCGTCACCGTGATTCCCGCATCCGCCAGCCTGGCGGCGAAAATGTCGGCCTCGGCATCGGCAAAGCCCTTGTCGAACCACCACGTCGCGCCGGTGTAAATCGCCACCTCGCCCGCCGGCTTGGCGGTCTTCGGGAAGAGCTTCACATTCTTCGTCGCCGGCGTGAATCCCGCCGCCGACGCCGTCAGCACGTGCTCGCCGTCCGCCGTGTCCTTGTAGTAGAACACCATTTCCTTCGTGCCCGCGGGCAACAGCAGGGAAGTCACCGAGCCGTTGAAGGCGCCGTTCACGGCGATGTCGAACCTGCCGGTCGGCGAGTCCGAGTTCAAAGCCACCACCGTGTCCGCCGGCGCTCTGGTCGGGCTGCCGGTGAGACCTTGCACCTGCGCCTTGAACCTGAGGGGCTCGGCGGCGCCGCCCAGCGACCGCCCCGCGATGCCGAACTGAACGGGCTCCGCCGGAGCGTAGCCGTGGAGGACGGAGATGATATCCGCCGCCACCGCGCCCTTCGGGAGGCTGTTGTCGTTCCGCTGCATCACGGGGATGATCCGCCCGCGGTCTCCGTCGCGGATGCACACAGGATCCGCCCGCTTGCCGGTCGCATCCGTCGCCAGCGCCGCCTCTACGAGCCAGTTGTTAAGGAGCATGTCCAGCGCGAAGGGCCGGTCGGCGGTGAAATTGACGAGGCTCGGCGCGATCAGCTCGCCCAGCGGCGTCACCACCGCGGCGACGGCCCCGGGGTTCTGGTTGAAGAGCGGGAGATCGGTCAGGTGCTGCAGCCCAGCATAAGTGTTGTTCGGAGCGCTCACGTACCAGAAGGCATCGCCGTGATTGATGATCGCGTCGCCGTCCGTCGACTCGATGAACAACTCCGCGACGGATCCGTCCGGCTGCGCGTTGCTGCCCGGATAGATGCTGGGCGGAACGGCTCCGAAGAGAACGAGCACGTCCAGTTCGCCGTTGCCGGTGCGCGCCGTCATCCAGGCCGCGAGAGCGGCCTCGTCGGCGAGGGTCGGGAAAATGGTGCTCGTGATTCCGAGGATGTTCAGCTTCGCCATGGCGATCTGGGACTGCGCGTAGGCGACCTCGGGGGTGCACCAGCTTGCCCTGGCGGTGTAGAACGCCACCTGGCCGCCCGGCGCGTAGCTGCGCGCAAACAGCTTCACCTGCCGCGAGCCCACCGAGAGGCCGGCCGCGGCGGCGGTCAAGGTATGGGTGCCGCCCGCGCGGTCCAGGTAGTAGACGTCGACACAGGTCGAGCCTGCCGGGATGACGACGGACGTCACCGACCCGTCGAAGCTGCCGCCCGCGGAAGTGTCGAACCTCCCCGTCGCGGAGCTGGAGCCGAGGTTCACCGTCACGTCGCCGGTCGCGGTGGTCCCGCTGCCCGTCGCCTCGAGGAGATCGACGGTGACCTCGAGAGGTTCCCCCGCCCAAGCCACCGCCGTGGGGTCCGTCCTCCCGCCGCCGGTCAGTCGCGGGATTTCGGCCCGCATGGCGTTGACGGCTCGGACGCCCACGCTGACGGGGGCGCCGCGGTGAACGTTGCAGACCCAGGCGCAAACCTCGGCCGCCACCGCGCCCTTCGGGTTCCACGGCTCGCCGTTGGTCTGGAAGCACATCATCAGGCGGCCGCGGTTGCCGTCGCGGACGATCGCGGGCTCCACGGCCGCACCGGTGTAATTCACGCCGAGCGCCGCCTCGACGAACCACTCGCCCTTGAACTGCGCGGGGAAGAACATGCGGTCGCTCCAGAACGGAGTCAGGCTCGACGCGATGGCCTTCCCGGCCGCCGTGATCTTCATGGGCGTGTTGTCGGCCATCTGGGTGATGCCGACGGTGTCCATCATGTTCTCGAGCCCGGCGTACCCGTTGTTCGCGCCGGCGCCCGTCACGTAGAACATGGCATCGCCGTGGTTGATAATCATGTCGCCGTCGGTGGATTCGATGAAAAGCTCCGCGATGGAGCCGTTGGTCATGGCGTTCCCGGCGGGATAGATCGTCTCGGGGAAGACGCCGTAAAGGATCAAGACGTCCACTTCCCCGTTGCCCGTTTTCTCCGTCATCCAATCGGCGAGCGCGGGCTTGTCAGTCGCAACTTGAAACCACTTGTTCGGGATACCCCACGCATTGAGTTTGTTGACGCAGATTTGGGCTTGGACATCGGCGTCGGCCTTGCCGATCCAGCCCGTCTGGCCGGTGTAGATGACGACCCGTGCCGGGTCGGCCTCGCCGGCTTGGACCGATGCGAACATCGCGCCAAGCAAAAGCAGGACAACTAACCTGGTTGTGGATGGGTTCATACCAACACCTCGTTTCTGGGAGAAAAGAAAACAACAAACGAAACTGCAACGACCAATATCCAAAGTACCAAAAACGCCGATGAAATACAAGCCCAAAAATCGCCAATCGCGGCGCGGTGTCCGGCGCCCGCCGGAGCAGGCGTCGTCCTCCGCACATTAAAATCACTCGCAGCCCAGGTCATCGGGCGTAGGATCGACGCCCTCCTCGGGAAATGGCGGCGCCGGAGGGCCGCCTCCCGTGAAAAGCCACTCGAGGAGCGCCGCCGCGTCGGCCAGATCCAGCCGCCCATCATCGTTCACGTCGGCGGCGTCGGCGCAGGTAAGCGGCGCCTGCGTAAAGAGTTGGCGCAGAAGCCGCACCGCATCGCTCACGTTGACGACGCCGTCGCGGTTCACATCGCCGCGGATGAAAAGCGCGCCGCCGCCCAGGTCGATTTCGCACTCGGCGCCCGCGGCCGAGACGATCCCCCGCCAGGCGCCGCGCAGCGCGAAGATGACGCGCCCCGCCAGGCTCCCGTCCGCTTCGAAGACGAAGGACTGGGGCGACTGCGCGGGATCGAACCGGGCCACGGGCGCGCCGTTCGCGAGAACCTCGATGGCGTCCCAGGCGCCGCCGGGGATCTCCCCGGGGTCGTAGAAGATGCGCACGCCGCGCCCGCCGCCCTCGCGCAGACAGACGACGACGTTGACCGGCGGGCCCTCCACCGGCGCGACAAGACTGGTCATGGCGCTCGTGGCGCCGTCGCCGACGCCTTCCACTCCGATGGCGACCTCCGTCAACCCCGCGGCATCGCCCAGCTCCAGGAGCGCCTCGGTGGCATCGCCCTCCGCGGTCGCGGCCGGGACGAAGCCGTCGCCCCGGTCGAGATAGACGTTGACGGCGGCGTAGGCATCCGCGTTCTCCCAGGTCACGCGCAACGCCGGCCGTCCTTCGGCGCCGGCGAGCGCGGCGGCGAGCTTCGCCGGCGGCGCGAGCCCATCCAGCGTCAGGCCGCAGCAGCGCGGCGCGCTCTGCCTGCCCATCGTGTTCACGCCGATGACGCAGATCTCGTGGGCGCCCCGCTTGAGCGGCGCCGTCATGAAGCTCGACGCGGCGCCGCCCAGCGTGGCCGTAATCTTGCCGTCGACGAGCACTCTGATGCGGCTGTAGCCGGCCGCGGGCGTCCACGTCACCGCGATGGAGTTCGCGGGGCCCGCCGCGCAGGCCACGTCGCTCACGGGCGTCGCGATCTGGGAGGAGATATAGGCGGTGCGCAGCGGCACCCAACGCTTGAGCGCCTCTTGCTGCCCCCAGTATTGGGTCTCGGTCATCTGGCACCAATGAGTTCTGAACTTCGTGATCTCCTCGACGACGCCGGGCCCCAGGTACGAGTACAGGGCATCGATCCAGGGGAGCATGCGCTGGGAGGGGAAGAGCTCCTGGAGGAGGTTCCCCAGGATCTCCTGGTAGCGGGCGCTGAACTTCGGAACGGAGATGATGAACCCGGCCACCAGGAGGAACGCCCCCGCCCCGACGATATCGTGCATGTAGCCCCCTTGGTGGCAGAAGACGCCGCCGCAGGGCGCGCCGCCGACTCCCGTGCAGTTGGGATCCCAGTCCTTGCCCATCACGAGATCCACATCCCAAACCGCGAACTCCCACTTGCCCGTCTTCAGGTCGTGGAACAGGTAGTGGTTCTTGTGGCCCCAGTCGCGGTTCCCGAGCACCGAGTTCATGGCGATATAGGCCAGCGCGCGGTCGACCTCCACATGATCCTCGATGTAGGCCTCGAGGCGGCTCTGAGGCAGTTGGTTCATGCTCGTAATGAACTCGATCAGGTCGTCGCGGTCGCCCTCCTGGTTGCTCTGCTTGCGGTAGATCGCGTAAGAATAGAACTCGGCCACGGAGCCCTTCATCTCGTCGGTGGAATAACATTTGTAGAGGTTGCCGCCGTCGTCGCGGCCCTGGCGGGCGAGATAAGGCTCCTCGGGATCCTCCACGGCGAGGTAGACCCCTTGGTACGAGCCGTTCAAATAGAGGCGGTAAAAATCGGACATGGAGGCCAGCACGCCGGCCTCGGCGAACAGCGTGTGGGCGATGTGCGTGCGAATGCGCGAGTAGTCCGGATACTCGGCGTTGAGGTTGATCGTCCGCTGCCCGTTCCAGCGCCGGCCGCGGTTGAACTTGAGCTTGTAGAACTTCTTGGGGTGGCTGCGCACCGAACCGCCGCGATAGCGGATGCGCACGTTGTCGTAGACCTCGCCGTCCATGGCGATCGCGGCGGGCACGTAGAAGTCGGAGGAGGGGTTCCCGTTGAGGCGCGCGAAGTCGGCCGGCGCGATGAAAAGCCACGCGCAGGGCATGAGGGGGTCCTGGCCCGCCGCTTGGACGATGAAGCCGAAGTAGTTCGTCGGGTCGTCGGGGGGCGGAAACGTGAACCGTCCCTCGGGCGTGGCGACGGCGATGGCGTAACGCACCAGGGCGTTGGCGGCCTGCGCGGGCACCACGGCGGACCACAGGCCGGCGCCCGCCGGCGTCATGGGCAGATCGACGGCCGTCCCGAAGTTGACGCGATAGGTGAGGACCACCTCCGAGGGCAGAGCCTCGCTCTCGATCCGCGCCGTCACGACGACGGCGTCGCCGGCGCGGGGCAGCTCGGGCGCGATCGTCCGCGCCCGCACCACCGGCGGCCTGACCGCGTACGCGCGGCTGTTGGCGCGGCCGGGCGTGCCGCACCCCAAGAGCGACACATGGGCCGGCGCGCCGCCGCCCACGAACTGGCTGCGGAGCGAGCGGCCGCCGCCCACCCACTTGACGTAGTACGACACGCGGTACAGGCCCCACGGCGTGGGGTTCGAGGCCAGCGTGAAACGCGCGCCCGCGCCTTCGGACCCCGTGTTCGTCGCGACGATCTGAAGACACCCCGGCGCGGCGCGGCCGTCCTCGCCGGTCCAACCGGACCTGGAGTGCGTGCCCGTGAAGACCCACGTCGACGCATCGGTATCGAACGCGCCGTTTCGGACCAGATCCTTCGCCGGATTGTCGATGGGGGTGACGCGCACGTCGTCGATCATGCACGTCCCCGCGGCGTCGAGCCAGAAGACGTAGGTCGTCGCGGTGGCGTGGCCGACGCGTTCCACCAAACGCCAGTCCTCCCCGTTGTCGGCGTGCATCCACGCCGCGGGGTCGTCCGCCGCCGCCAGGCGGAAATCGACGCGTTCCAGCGACGGTCCGCCGCCATCCGCCAGAACCGGCCACGGCCACCCGTCGCTGTAGGCGACGCTCGTCACCGTGCGCCCGCGGTGGTCCCGCAGCTCGAAGGCATCTCCGCCGTTGCCGAGCCGGCCTGAAAAGCGGCCGATCGCCTCGACGCCGTAGCAGGCGGCGAGATCCTCCGGATCGTGGGCGATGACCGCGTAGGCGCCGCCTTCGAGGACGGCGCCCTCGGGGAAGCCGAAGTTGATGCCGCCGCGGATCGTCCACCCGCTCAGGACGACCGGCGTCGCGGCGCTGTTGTGGATCTCGACGAATTCCAAGTCATGGGAGGGATCGGCGTCGTGGTACATGATCTCGCTCACGACCACGTCGGCCGACGCCGCGGCGCACCACGCGGCGACGGCGGCGCACACGATGCCGCGCCGCCGCCCCGCGGAAGCGATGCCGAGCCCAGTCTGCCGTCGAGTCGAACTCATGGCGTCCTCGTGTCTTCTCTATCCTCCGAGTGTACCGGCCGGAGGGGGCTCGCGCCACGCCGCCCCGTCCGCCGGCGGCCGTGATTTCCCTGGAGAACCGGGTTCCCTCGGGGTACGATCTTCCGGAGCGGTTTCCCATCCACGGAGGTGAAATGCGAGCGACGTTGGTCTGCGCGCTTCTTGCGGGCTGCGGCGCCGACCGCTGCGCCGTGCGCGATATGGCCTACAACGGCGAGCGATGCGTCGAGCTGACCAACGGCAGAATCGCCGTCGTCGTCGCGCCGCGGCGCGGCGGACGCATCGTCCAGCTCAGGTTCGACGGCCACGATTATCTGCGGGGCGACCGCGATCTTGCCGGCGGGGGCCCGGCCGACTGCGGCGGCGACGAGCTCCGGCCGGCGCCGGCCGATCCGCGCGGGCCGGAAACCGGCGCCGGCCGCGCCGCCTGGGACCTTCAGATCCTCGCGAACCACTCCGGGGAAGCCGCCGTCCGGCTCACGAGCCCGGAGGATCCCGCGGCCGGAATCCGCCTCTCCCGGGAGATCAGACTCAGACCGCGAAGGACCTCGGTCGATCTCGTCGCGGCGATGGACAACATCGCCGGCCGGCCCGTCCGGTCCGGAATCCGCCAGGTCACGCGGCACGGCGGCGGCCCCGAGCTGCGCGCTTGGGCCCCCGTCTACCGGCACACCCGCTATCCACAGGGCTATCGGGTACTGCTCGGGCCCGAGGACAACCCGCATTTCACCACCATCGCCAGTCCCGGCGGGAGGCTCTTCCGCCTGGAGTGCGGGCGCGAGACGGCCAAAGCCGCCCTCGATGTGGCAGCCGAGTGGCTTGCCGTGACGGATGACGCCGCCGGATACCTCTACGCCCACACGTTCCCGGCTCAGCCCGGCGCGGAGTATCCCGATGGCGCCAGCGTCGCGTTCACGACACGCCCTTGCGAAGCCGTCGGACCGGACGGCGCCGCGGGCGAGCCCCCGCGCCTCGAGAGCGAGGTCTCGTCGCCCTACATCACGCTGGCGCCCGGCTCGAAGTACGCCTTCGCGACGCGCCTTCACTTGGGGCGGGGCGCGGGCCCCGTCTATTACGTCACCGAGAACACCGCGATTTTCGAGCCGCCCGCCTGGTCGGGCGGCGCGCTGGCGGGAAAGCTCGTGTTCTTCCGCGACGGGCGGCTTTTCCTTGCGGGCGCCCCGCTTCGCTCGGTCCGCGCCGGGGAACTCCTCGATCTGGCCGCCGGCGCCGTTGCGGCCGGATCCGCGCCGGCGCCGGTGCTGCTTTTCGTCATGGAGGATGCCTACGGCCAGACGGTGCAGGAGATTCCCATCGCGCCGCCGGCGCCGAAGGCCGCGGCCGCCGAGGAGGGGCCATGAACCGGCGCAATTTCCTCGCTTCCATGGCGGGAGGCGCGGCCTGCGCCGCCCTGGGTTCGTGCGCCGCGCCCGCGCGCGGCGTCGCGGAGGACGGCGCGGAACCGCCGCTTGCCATCGTCGACGCGCACGCGCACTTCTACGATCCCGCGCGTCCCCAGGGCGTGCCGTGGCCCGACCAACGGGACGCCGTGCTCTACAAGACGACGCTGCCCGCACACTACCGGGCCCAGCCCGTGCCGCGCAAGGTCGCGGGCGTGGTCGTCGTCGAGGCGAGCCCCTGGGTGGAGGACAACCGCTGGATCCTGGATCTGGCCGCGGAGGAGCCTTTGATCGTCGGCGTCGTCGGGAACCTGCCCGTGGGGACGAACGTCTTCGCCGATCTCCTGGAGCGCTTCGCGGCGAACCCGCTCTTCCGCGGCGTGCGCATCCGCGACCCGAAGCCGCCCCGCGGCATCGAGGACAAGGCCGCCCTGGCGGACCTCGCCCTTCTGGCGGAGCGGAGGCTCGCCCTCGATCTGGTGGGCGGATCGGAGATCCTCGCGCAGGCGAAGTTCTTGGCCGAGCGCCTGCCCGAACTCGCCATCGTCATCGACCACCTGGCCGGCGTGCGCATCGACGGCAAGGCCCCGCCCGAGGACTGGCTGGCCGCGCTTGGGGCCCTCGTCCGCCACCCGCGCGTCTTCGTCAAGGTCTCCGGGCTCGTGGAGGCGACGGGCCGCAAGGGGCGCGAACTCCCCGTGCACCAGGCCTTCTACCGCCCGGTGCTTGATGCGCTCTGGCGCCGCTTCGGCCCCGACCGCCTCCTTTACGGCAGCAATTGGCCGGTGTGCGGACATTTCGCGGCCCTTGCCACCGTGCAGACGCTCGCCGCGGACTACTTTCGCGCCCGGGGCCGCGACGCCGAGCGCAAGGTCTTCGCCGAGAACGCCAAGGCCGCCTACGGCTGGGTCGAACGCGCCGCATGAGGGGGAAACGCGCCTTTGCCGGCGGCGTTCGGGGAGGCGGCGGCACGTCCGCGATCACCCGCTCCCGGCGCCCCTCTCCGCCCTCCGGCGGGCCGAACGGACGCCCGCGGACACGGGATCACCCGGGCACGGTGTCGTTCAGTAGAGCTTCAAGCCTGTCCAGGGATTTCTGGAAGTCGAAAAGCTCAAGCGCCCTCTTTCTGCCCCTCAGGCCCATTTCCTTGGCCTGCGCGGGATCCGAGCGCAGAAGCTCAATGCATCGGGCCAAGCCCGGAACATCGTAGGCCGGCACCAGGTACCCCGTCTTCCCATCCTCGACGATTTCAGGGTTGCTGCTGATGTTGAAGGCAATGACCGGCAGACCGCACAGCATGGCCTCGATCAGAACGTAGCCGAACCCCTCCCAGTGCGATGTCAGGACAAAGACATCCAGGCTGTTCAGGAAGGCCGGAATGTCGGCGACGAAACCTTCCCAGCGAAGGTGCTCCTGCAGGCTTTCGGCCCGGGTCGCCGCCGCCAGGTTTTCGCGCAGTTCACCCTCGCCCGCCACCCGGATGACGAAGGGAATCCTTCCGGCCCGCAGAAGACCGGCGAGCTCAATGAGGTGATGCTGCGCTTTCTGCGGCGACAGGCGGCCGACATTCCCGATAACCAGCGGCCGGTCCGGACGGATCGGCCGATACAACGGGGAAAACCGGCCGGTGTCGATCCCGTTGTAGAGCACCGTTATTTTCTTCTCCGCGGCCGCGGGGTTGAGACAGGTGAGCGTTCTCGCGGTTTCGTGGGAATTGGAGATGATCTCCGTGACCACGGTTTTGAAAAAATACCGGTTTAAAAAGCTGTTCTTCACCGGAATGGCACTGCCCCGGCGGTAGATCCGGCGCTTGACGCCCGCCTGACGCGCGGCCAGGCCGCCCGCCTTGATATCGCGCGCCAGGTTGAACAGCGCCAGAGCCGTCCCGGTTTGCGAGAAGATCCGCCGGATTCGTCTGAGATGGAGGGGATTGAGGAACGAGAAATTGTTCAGCGCCAAGCCGAAAGAGGAAATGCCGGCTTCAAGGGCTTTTGCCTGGAGGGGTCCGTCCTTATAGGCGACAACGCACACGCGGTAGCCGCGGTCCCGCAGGCCGCGGGCATTCTCGAAATGCCACTTCTCTCCGCCGCCCCACGCTTTGTTGGTGTTGAAGAAACAGATCGTGCTGTTTTTGAGTCCCGACGGCTCTGTTTCTTTCATATAAGCTTGCACCGCGTCCAAAGACCGCGCGGGTCGAATGCACCCTGAGGATCAGCCAGAATCACCCGTCCGGAAATCCCGTTTTGAGCACCCCCGATCGGAGTTCTCGTGGGCATTGTCGTCACCCGGGATCATAATCGGATGCTCCTCGCCAGTCAAACAGCGCCGCGGGAACTCGCGCAACATCCCGGGGGAGCCCGGCGCCGCGAGGGTCCGGGCCGCCGGGAAGCTCCCCCGTGCTCGTCCCCGACGCCGCGCCGCGCGCGGCGCGGCCCGGCTGACGACGAGTCCCCGCGCGGGAGGGACGGTTCACGATCGCTGAGGCCGCGGATCAATCCGGCGCGCCGCGGGAGCGCCGCGCCTCGTCGTTCAACCGCTCGATCGCCTCCGCCACGTGCCGCCGGACCGTGAAGACTAGGTCGGGGTCGGGCAGGATGCGCGTGCTGTAGCGCCCGCCCTCGTTCGGGATCGTCACGAGCCGGGCGGCCAGCGCCATGGCCTGCTCGGCCGCGGCCGTGTCCCGGCCGGCGGTCTTCGCGTCCTCAATCAGCGCGCGCAGCAGATACAGGTATTCGTAGTCCTCGCAGCCCTCGCGGACCTGTTCCAGGCGGATGGAGGCGACCGGCCCGTCATGGCCGATCGGCGCGCCGGGATAGGCGAGGAACCCGTCGCCGTTCGGGTAGCGCACGAAATAGGAGTTCTCCGGCGTGTCGCTCTGGGCGATGTAGCTGTGCCAGCCCCACTTGTACGGATCGTAGGTCAGCCAATTGATGCCCCAGAATTCATAGGCTTCGGCGCCGTATTGGAAGCAATATGCCGGCAGCAGCCGTTCGATGGCGCAGTACGGCGTATCCGTGCACATCTGGCCGTCAGTGGTCCAGCGGATGCGATCTCCGGCGGCCCGCCGCCGGGCGATGACGTCCGGCGCGACAATGCCGTAGTGCCCGATACCCCAACAGTTGATGTAGCCGTCCCACTGGGGGATGTGGGCCCAGGTGCTGCAGTAGATCAAGATCCCGGGATCCACCTCGTGGATCATCGCGCACAGGGCCTGCATCTGCTCGATGATCCCCGGCTGACTGTAGAACGGCTCATCGGAGATGTACAGGACGCATTTCTTGTCCCAACCGCGCGCTTTGAGGTGATCCCAATAGGTCTTGAGGACCGCCTGATAGGCCTGCTTGAACTGCGGGCGCAGCTTGCGGCGGTCCACGCCCGCGAAGGGGTAATCGCCGTCGTAAGGCTGTTCGCCGAACTTCGCGGAGGGCGGAAAACCCCAGCCGAACAGGTAGAAGTACCAGGGCGTGTAGAAGTGCCTCATGCCCAGTTCGTCCAGCGCGTATCGGGCCGCCCGATCAAAGGCGGTGAAGTCGGCGGTCACCCGGCCGTTCTCGTAGCGGATATCCGGCGCCGGTTCGATGGTGTCGGCGCACACGCGGCGGTCCGCCATGAATTTCAGAAAGTCGCGCCGGGCCTCCTCGGGCGTCTTGCCCGGGATATTCCACCGGCTGTTCATCCGCAGGTCGAAGATCGCGCCGACGTGATTCTCCCGCGGCAGCGCGAAGTCCCACACCTGCACCGTCAACGGCGCGCGGGCGACCTCCTCGCCGCCGCGCACGAAACTAACCGCGCCCGTGTAGTCGCCGGGGGCGGTGTCCGCGGTGGTCCGGAAGGTGACCCATACGGGCTGCGTGCTGCGCGCGGCGAGGTCGAAGGTGTCGCGGGGCAGCAGCGGGTCCGGCCACAGACCGGCCCAGCCGTCGCAGGCCGGCGCCGTCGCGGGGTACTTGCGGACCCAGGCCGGCGTCTTCGTGTTGTAGTAGTTCGTGGGGTAATCGATCGGCACGTAGCCCACGACCCCGATCGCCGGATTGCTCAGCGTGGCGCCGTCCGCGCGGCGCGGGGGGACCACCCGCACCTGGACTCCCTCGAGCCGGCGATCCGATCGGATCGCCAGTTGCAGCGGCTCATACTCGTTGCGGGCCAGGCTGATGCGCGCGGGCTCGGCACCGCGCGGCGGCACGTCCTCCTGGAACACTTTGACCACCGGATTGACGGCCCAGACCCGAACGCCGCGGTCGACGGCACTCGCGCGGGCTTGCGGGGGACCGATCCGACCGGCGGTGACCGCGACCAACACCACTCCGTCGTGCCAGGCCGTGCCGCCGGCGTTCATCGTTAGATGGAGTTGAAAGTGCGCGATATCCTCGGGCATGGTGAAGAGCCCGGAAAACAGAGTCCAGTCGGTGGTGCCGGCGATGGCCGGCCCGACGCCGGTCATTTGCGCTGCGGCGCACAACTCGCCGGCGGCATTGCGATAATGCGCGTGCAGTTGCAGGCCGCCTTGCAAGTCCTCGCACCGGAGCCACGCCGCCAAAAGATACGACCGGCCGGGCTCGACCGAGACATCTTGCCGCCAGCCGCACCAGCTCGCCCGGGAATCCCGCGGCACCCGTAAACGGACGCAGCGGGCGCCGAACAAGCCGGGTGCAACGGCACTCATCGCGACCGCCGGAGGATGATCGGCCGAGGCGCCGCCGAGCCAGTCGTCCGGGAGTTCGGCGCCCGCCTCGAAGCTCGGATTGCGGACGAGATTGCGGCGGCTCGCGAGCAGCGCCTCGTAATCCCGACTCCCGGCCGCCGCCGGCTCCGTCAGTGCCGCCTCAGCCGCCGGGAGGTCGGCACCCCCCTTGTCCTGCTTAGTCATCTTGGCCACATAGACGTAGTAGGTCTGCACCGTGCGCGGCGGGACCGCTTCACCTTCGATGAGCAGCAGGTTCTTGAGGCGATACGACCTGACCGCACGGTCGTCGACGACCGTGCGTAGACTTGCCCGATCCGCCTCGCCGCGCAAGCGCCCGAAAACGCCGGTCAGATCGACGGAGATCAGGCCCGCGCGCTCCGGCGCGTCGCCGAAATTCGCCACACGCACGGGGAAGCGGTAGTCCCAGACGGCGTCGCCGGCGGCGGGGTCCCGGAACCAAGGCGCGTCGGCGCCGCGTTCCGCAACGCTCAGTGATTCGCGCGGCCCGGCAGCGGCCGACAGACGAACGGGGTCCAGACATTCGAGCGTCACATCATCGAACCAGGCGGTACCGGTCCCGCGCAACACCGTCCCCAAATCCGCGCGGTCCGCCTCCATGGGCGCGGTGAACTCCGTGACGACTTCCTTCCAGCCAAAGCTGCCGTCGCCGCCGGAGAGCATGGGGGCAAGCAGCATGGCGTTCCGCTCGTTTCCAACGTGGATGTACCAGCCGGCATAGCCCACCACGTCGTGCGCCTTGACCCAGGCGCGCATGACGTAACGCGCTCCGCCTGTGATGCGCAGATTTCCTTGTCGCGTGGCGATCCAGGTGGCGGGCGCACCGGCGTCCACCATCGTCTTCATGCAACGCCGGCCCGACCGCGGATCCTCGTCGACCCAGGCGATCCGGTGCCGAGCGTCCATGGGGTCGTTGCGCCACTGGGCAGGCTCCGCTCCGTCGCCCAGCTCGAACCCGCCGTTGCGCACGCCCAGGCCGGCCGGCAGCCAATCGGGCACGCCCCAGGCCGAAGGGTTGTCGAAGTACGCCCAATACCGAGCCGCGGCGCCCGCCGCGCATTGGGCCGGCAACACCAGCCGGCTTCCCTCGGCTATCGGGCCGGCGTGCAACTCATGCCCCTCAGGCCCGACGACGTTGTACAACACTTCTTGACCGCCATCGTCGCAGACTCGGAGAGCCTCGACCCGGACGCCGGCCAGGTCGGCTTGCCGCGGGCCGCGGCCGATCACCAGGTCCACCGGATCGCCCTTGGCCGGGCGCGGCATGTCGTTATGGACCTGGATGCTCAGGCGACTGTGCCACAGGTCGCCGCCGCTCAAACACAGGTCTCCGTGCCAGGGAACCCTGTCGGCGGGCGCGGCGCCCGGACTTGCCACAGCGACTAGCGCGCAAATGACGGGAGTCATGACAGCTCGATCTCCTACACGCGGATCCTCTGGATTTCAAACGGCCGACGATCCCTTGGAGGTTCCGTCGGCCGCGTTCAGCCTGCAATGGCCGCCGGGAAGCCGGTTTCCCGTCAAGCGCGCCGGCAGGCGCTCCCGCCGCCTGCGCAGACTCCACCGCGATCCCACGGCGCGCATGTCGGCTTCGCGCGCCGAACGCCCTGCCGGACTCGCCGGACGGAGTTGTTTCACCACACCTGAGGCCCGCGCGGTCACCGGCCCTTGCGCGCCACCGCGATGGCCACCTCCCGGCCGTTCAAGTCCCACGTTTCAGCCCCCGCCGGGGCCTTCGCGCAGGGTTCGATGGCCTCGGCAAGGACCTCGCCCGCGACGTAGTCCTTGTGCGCCGCGAGGGCCGCCGTCACCTCCGCATCCGCCTTGAAGCGCACGGCGATGCGGTCCGTGACCTCGAACTGCGCCTCCTTGCGCATGTTCTGGACCTTGTTGACGAACTCCCGCGCGAGGCCCTCGGCGATGAGCTCCGGCGTCAGATGCGTGTCCAGACCCACGGTCAGGGTGCCCGCGTTCGCGACGATGAGGCCCTCCTTCTCGATGCGGTTCAACACGATGTCGGTGAAGGCGATGGGAACCGGCTCGCCGTCGAGGGACAGTTCCACGCTCCCGCCCGCCTCAAGGCGCCTGAGCGTCGCGCGGTCGAGCTCGGCGATGAGCGCCGCCGCTCGCTTGACTTTCGGCCCCAGGCGCGGGCCGAGCGCCTTGAAATCCGCCTTGGCGGTGATGTCCACCAGGTCGTCCTCGTTTTCCGCCAGGCGGATCGCCTTGACGTTGAGCTCGTCGCGCAGGAGTTCGGCCAGCCGCGCCAGGCCTTCCCGCTCGGCCTTGTCCCGCGTGACGAGGATGAGCGCCGCCAGCGGCTGCCTGATCTTGAGCTTGTGCTTGACCCTGAGGGCGCGCGCCAGGCCCGCGGCCTCGATCGCGCGGCCCATGAGGGCGTCCAGCGCCTCGTTCTCGTAGCGCGGATCGGGCAGGGGGTAATCGCACAGGTGCACCGACTCGGGTTCGTCGTCCCGGCGCAGCGCGCGGTGGATCTCCTCGGCGATGAAGGGGACGAAGGGGGCGATCGCCCGGGCCAGTTCCTTCAGGACGCGGTAAAGCGTCGTGTAGGCCGCGCGCTTGTCGGCGCCGTCGCCCGATTTCCAGAACCGCCTCCGCGACCTGCGAATGTACCAGTTGGTGAGATCCTCGATGAAGGCGACCAGCGGCTCGATGGCGCCTTGGAGGTCGTAGGCATCCATGGCCGCGGCGGCCCTGCGCTTCAAGCGCTGCAGGCTCGACATGATCCAGCGGTCGATGAGCTCCTCGGGCTCCGCCGCCTGGTCCGGCGTCCAGGCGTCGATGTTCGCGTAGCCGGTGAAAAAGCACAGCGCGTTCCAGAGGGGCAGGAGAATCGTCCGGAGCTTGTCCTGGACGCCCTTCTCCGAGAAGCGCAGATCCTCGGCCCGGACCAGGGGCGAGTCCAGCAGGTAGAGCCTGAGCGCGTCGGCTCCGTAGGCATCGATGACCGCGCGCGGCTCGGGATAGTTCTTGAGGCGCTTGGACATCTTCTGCCCGTTCTCCGCCAGAACCAGGCCGTTCACGACGACGTTCTTGAAGGGCGCCTTGCCGAAGAGCGCGGCGCCGAGGACGACCAAGGTGTAGAACCACCCGCGGGTCTGGTCCAGCCCCTCGCCGATGAAGTCGGCGGGGAAGCTGGCCTCGAACCGGGCCTTGTGCTCGAAGGGGTAGTGGCTCTGCGCGTAGGGCATGGCGCCGCTCTCGAACCAGCAGTCCAGCACCTCGGGCACCCGCGCCATGGCCTGCTTGCAGGCGGGGCAGGGAATCGTCACCTTGTCGACGAAGTGTTTGTGAAGGTCGGCAAGCCGCGCGCGGCTCAGCTTCTCGAGCTCTTCCCGCGAGCCCACGCACACCACCTCGCCGCAGGCGCACCTCCAGATCGGGAGCGGCGTCCCCCAGTAGCGGTTGCGCGACACGGCCCAGTCCCGCGCGCCCGCGAGCCACTTGCCGAAGCGCCCCTCCTTGATGTGCGCCGGCACCCAGTTGATCGCGCGGTTGGCGGCGAGCATCGCCTCCTTGATGGGTTCGATCCGGACGAACCACGTGGCAATGGCGCGGAAGATGAGGGGCGACTCGCACCGCCAACAGTGCGGGTAGTTGTGGGCGTACTTCTCCCGGCGGACGAGCTTCCGCTCGGCTTTCAGGCGGCCCAGGATCGCCTCGTCCGCGTCCTTGACGAACATGCCCTGCCAGTCCGGAACCTCGGCGGTGAAGCACCCCTCGGCATCCACCGGACACACCACGGGGATGCCGTTCCGCAGGGCCAGGTCATGGTCCTCCTCGCCGAAGCCGGGCGCGATGTGGACGATGCCCGTGCCCTCGTCGGTCGCGACGAAATCCGCCGCGTGGACCCGGAAGGCGCCTTCCTCCGCCTTGCCGGCGAAGTAGGGAAAAAGCGGCTCGTAGGTCTCGCCCGCCAGCTCCGCGCCGAGGAAGCGCGCGCGGACCGCGTACTGCTCCTCCGAGCGCCAATACATCCCCACGCGCGCCTCGGCGAGCACGTAGCTGTTGCCGTCCTCTTTGTCGTCGACGACGACGTAGGGAATCTCCGCGCCCACGGCAAGGGCGACGTTGGAGGGCAGCGTCCAAGGCGTCGTCGTCCACGCCAGGTAGTACGTGCGCTCCCGCGTCCGCGAGCGGAAGCGCACGGTGAGCGCCGGGTCCTCGACCTCGATATAGTTCTGCTGGACCTCGAAGTTCGAAAGCGGCGTCGCGCAGCGCGGGCAGTAGGGCATGCTCTTGGTGCCTTCGTAGAGCAGGCCCTTGTCCCAGATGGTCTTGAAGACCCACCACAGCGACTCCATGTAATCGGGGTCCATGGTGCGGTAGTGGTTCTTGAAGTCGACCCACCGGCCCATGCGCGCGACGATTTCCTCCCATTGGGCGGTGTATCTGAGGACGATGCCGCGGCAGGCCTCGTTGAACCGGTCGATTCCGAAGCACTCGATCTCGCGCTTGCCGGAGATCTTGAGCGTCTGCTCCATCTCGTATTCCACCGGCAGGCCGTGGCAGTCCCAGCCGAAGCGGCGCTCGACGAGCTTCCCCCGCATGGTCTGGTAGCGCGGGATCACGTCCTTGATCGTGCCGGCCAGGAGGTGGCCGTAATGCGGGAGCCCCGTCGCAAAGGGCGGCCCGTCGTAGAAGACGTACTCGGGGCGGCCCTTGCGCTGGGCGATGGAGCGCGCGAAGACCTCGCGCTCCGTCCAGAAATCGAGGATCTTCTCCTCCAGGCGCGGGAATTTGACCGTCGTCGAAACCTGCGGAAACATGCCGTCCTTCGCTCCTGTGCGGGAACGCGGCCGCGCGCCGGGCGCAGCCCGACCTTGTCTTATTCGGCGCGGCGCGCGGACCCCTGAAGGCGTCCCGCGCCGTGGGAACGGAAGTCTCAACAATAAGACAGAACGGCCCCGGGGTCAAATGGCGGCGGGGAGGAAAGGCGCGCGGCGCGTCAGTCGCAGGCCGTGTACACGCAGCGGCCCAGGGTGTCCGAGGTGGGATCCGGGCCGCAGACCTGCGCCCCGGGCAAGGGAATGCTGCCGCCGGTGAACAGGTAGCGCAGAACGGCGACGACATCGGAGATGTCCAGCGTGCCGTCATCGTTGGCATCCGCCGTGTCGGGGCACGAGGGCGCCGCCCCCTGCGTGAACATGTACGCCAGCGCGAACACCGCATCGGCGATATTGGTCACGCCGTCGGCGTTCGCATCGCCGCGCCGGAACGCCGGCGACGGGCCCGCCACCTCCACCGTGCATGCGATCCCGCCGCTGGCGTAGCCCGCCAGTTCCGCGACCAGCGTGAACGTGTAGGTTCCGGGCGCGCCGGCAACGAGCACGGCCGAGTCCACGCCGTAGCTCAGGCCCAACACATCAACGCCGTTTTCCTGGATCTTCAGGATCTCGTAGTACGGCTCGATGTTGCGCCAGGTAAAGAGGATCCTTCCGCTCAGATCGTCGTAGGCGCACTGGAAATCCGCGGGCCACACCGGCGTGACCTCGACGAGCTTGGTGACGACGGCGCAGGCCGGTTCGCCCTCGCCGATATTCGCGCGGAACTCGAGCACGTGAGGCCCGAGGTCCAGGTCCCCCACGACGAGTTCCTGCGCCCGGTAGTCGCTCGTCTCGGCGAGCTTGAGCCCGCCCTCGTAGATCCGGACCAGGGAGTACGGGTGCTCCCACTGGATCACGGCGCGCCGGGACCACGCATCCGCGAAGGCCGTCACCGTGCTCGCCGTGGGACACGGGCCGTAAGGCAGGGTCGTCAAGGCGATCCGGTTGCCGAGGAGCGGGGCGCCCGCGCCGTCTTGGAGCTTCAAGCGAAACGCCCATCCGCCGCCGCCCTCGAACACCTTCACCATGAAGCGCGTGATGCCGGCCGGCAGCGTGAAGAGGCCGCTGGTGTCGGGTGTGTAGCCCGCCTCGCCCACCCCGCGCGGCACGCTGTTGCACCATACCGAAGTGGCGCCGACGATGAGCTGGATTCCATCGTCGCTGCTCATCAGCGCGCGGCAGTTCGCGATCGCCGCGCCCGTCAGGTTCTTGACGTAGATGCAGGCATAGGCCATGCAGTAGTCGACGTCGGTGTTGTAGGCCGCGCCGCCCTGAAAATCGATCGTGTCCCAGGGAGACTGGCTGTCGTACCAGGTCGGGATCCCGCCGGGGTTCGCCTGTGGATTCCCGGGGGTGGCCAGCAGGGCCGTGCTGGCGGCAACGGCGTAGTTCGTGTTGATGGCGAGGCCGGGGTACGGCTTCACGTCGGCCTCGGTCACGACGCCGTCGGTCAGGTAGTCGCGCTCCATGGCGACGCAGCCGGGATTGTCGCCGCCGGTCTGCCCGTAGGGGCCGAGCAGCATCCATCGCAGGAAGAAACCGCCGGCATCGATATCGGCGGCATTCACGGCCGCGCCGGCAAGGCAGAAGGCGACAAGTGCACGCATGGGGAGATTCCTCGCAATCTCGGCCGGAGATCCGGCGCCCGCCGGCGCGCGAACCTCCCGTCAAGGATCAAGTATATGGGCGGAGCCCGCCCGCCGCCACCTAGCGGGCGGGAGCCGCCGCGCGGTAGACCTGTTCGGTCCGCGCGGCGGCGGCCTCCCAGGAAAGCCCGGCGGGCACGCCGCGGGCGCGGACCCGCGCGGGCGCGGGGCGCGCCAGCACGCGGGCGAGGCCCGCCGCCAGAGCGCCGGCATCGCCGGCCGCGCAGAGTTCGGCGTCCTCGACGCCTGCCGCGGCCAGCGCCTCGCGCACGCCGGGAATGGCGCTTGCTATCACGGGCAGCCCGTAGGACACGGCCTCCAGAAGCGCGATGGGAAAACCCTCGATGCGCGACGGCAGCGCGAACGCGCCCGCGTTGGAGTACAGCTCCTGGAGGTCCGCGCCCTGGAACGTCCCGGGAAACAAGATGCGCGGGCACGCCGCGGCCGCCGCCCGCAACGCCCGGGCGTAGCGCGGGTCCTGCGCCGGTCCGGCCATGACGAGGCGCCAGTCGGTCCGCAGTTGCGCGAAGGCTCGGACAAGGACGTGAAGCCCTTTCTCCGGCACGAGTCGCCCGACGCTCAGAACGTATCGCCGCGGCGCGAGGCCAAGCGCCGCGAGACGCGGGCCCGGCGGCCGCGGGACGGGCGCCTCGACGCCGTTCGGAATCACGGCGGCGGCGACGCCGTACCGGGCCTCGAGATAGCGGGCGATGTCCTCGGACACGGCGATCACCCGCCGGGCGCTGCGCACGGCGACCGCTTCGCCGCGCCGGAGCAGCCCCCGCGCCCAGGGCTCCCACCGGTCGCGCCGCCAGTCGAGGGCGTGAACGGTGAGCACGCGCCGCGCGTGCGGCGCCAGGAACCGCGCTGCCGCGGCCACGCTTCCCGGGCCGATGCCGTGGAAGTGAAGGACATCGTGGGAGCCCGCGGCCGCCACCGCCGCCGCGAGGGTGTGCGTCAGCGCCTCGAGGTGCTTGGCGCGCACCGCGGGCAGCACCCGCACCCGCACGCCGGGCGGCGCGCCGAGTCCGCGCGCGCGGGCCTCGCGCCGGTACGCCGCGCGGGCGTACACCGTGACACGGTGGCCGCGGGCGGCGAGGGCCGCCGCGATCTCCGTCACGTGGCGCTCGATGCCGCCCCAAAGCGGCGGGCAGCCCCGCTGCCCCAGCATCGCCACCCTGAGCGGCTCCGCCATCAGCGCGCCCCCCGGGCGACGAGCACGGCCGGAATCGTCGCCGCAAGGAGGGCCAGATCCCGCAGAAAGCTCCAGTTGTCGATGTACGCCAGGTCGAGGGCCACCCAGCGCTCGAAGGGGATCTCGCTGCGGCCCGACACCTGCCAGAGGCACGTCATGCCGGGCGGCACCGAGAGCCGCCGCCGCTGCCGCGCGTCGTACTGGGCCACCTCGTCCGGCAGCGCCGGCCGCGGACCCACCAGCGACATATCGCCCTTGATCACGTTGAGGAGTTGGGGCAGCTCGTCAAGGGAGAAGAACCGCAGGAAGGCGCCGAGCGCCGTCACGCGGGGGTCGCGCCGCATCTTGAACACGGGTCCCTGCGCCTCGTTGCGCGCCGCCAGGCCCGTCTTGAGCACCTCGGCCTCCGGCACCATGGTCCTGAACTTGTACAGCCTGAACCGGCGGCCGCGCAGCCCGACGCGCTCCTGCGCGAACAAGATCGGCGCTCCGTCGCAGAGCCGCACCGCCAGCGCAACGGCGGCGAGCGCCGGACCTAGGACGAGCACGAGGAACGCCGCGCAGGCGCAATCGAAGGCGCGCTTCGCGAACAGCTTCTCCGGCGTCAGGCGCGTCGCCTCGAACACGAGGGACGGCACCGGATCGGCCTTGAAGGCCAGGGGGGAGGACAAGAGCGGCGAGATCACGCGGTACGACACGCCGCGCGCCTCCAGCAGCCGCAGGTGCGGCTCGGCGGCGGGGAGCGAAGCGCTGGGGAGCACGAACACGACCTCGTCGACGACTTCGCGCGCCAGCACTTCCGCCAACGCCGTGACCGGGGCGCGGGCGGAAACCGCGCCGGGCCGCCAAGGTCCGGCGGCGCCGGGCTCGCCCAGCAGGGGGCTCTCGTCGAGGTGGTCGATGACGGCGAGCCCCCACCCGCCGCGCGCCGCCAGCGCGCCGGCGTACGCGGCGGCCTCCGCGCTCGTTCCGACCATGAGCACGCGCCGCTGGTCGTAGCCGCGCAGGCGCGCCGTGCGCAGGATCCCATGCAGCGCGGCGTACTTCGCGGCGAGCGCGAGCATCGCTGCGGCCGCGCCGAGCACGGCCGCGGCCCCCGCCGCCGGATGCCCGGCGAGCGCGCCGGCGGGCAGGAGCACGACCGCCGTCTTAAGGGCGGCAAGCGCCGCGGCGCCGGCTACCGCGGCGATCCGATCGCGCCGGTGCGATTCGTACAGCCCGTCGAAGCGCGCGATCAGCGGCAGCGCCGCCGCGGCGCAAAGCGCCAGGAGTCCGTCCTGCCGCCAGGAGGGCTCCGCCCCCGCCGCCAACGCCGCGAAGCGCGCCGCCGCTCCGGCCGCCGCGCCCGCCGCCAGGGCGTCGGTGCACTGATTCAGCCGGGCAAAGAGCGTAGCGTGTTCTTTCAGCATGCGCATGGCGCGCATTCCTCCGCCGGGGCGCGTCCTCTTCCTATTGTACGCGGCGGTTCCACGCGGGCGCAGCCCGCCCGCCGTCCTTCCGGTAACGTCCCCGCGCGCGTTTCCGTGAAAAACATTTCTTGCGGCACAACGCTCGCTCGCACCGGCGGATATATCCTCGCGCCCGGCTCTCCTGCCTCCGGGCAAGTTCCATGTAACACTGGAAGAGAATCCTCGCACCATGAGGCGCGACGCGCCCACACACGCCAGATCCACCGGGAGGCAGTGCACGGGGCATGAAAGAGCCCATCCTAGCGGAATTGCAACGTTTTCGAGCGCTGCTCGATCGCGCGGCCGACATCATCCTTGTGGCCGAGATGCCTTCCGGACGCATCGTCGATGCCAACGAGACGGCCGCGGCTCAGCTCGGGTATGCCTGCGAGGAGCTGCGCGGCCTGAGCCTGCGCGACATCGGCGTCCTGCCGGAGGAGCGGTCCGGCGCCGACATCGATCCGACGGCGCCGCCGGAAACCATGACGTTCCGCCGCCGCAACGGCAGCACGTTCCTGGGGCGCACGATCATCCGCCGCCAGATCTTCGAGCAGCAGCGCTACGCCCTGGTCGTCACGCGTTCCCCCAACGCTCAGTCCGGATCGGCCAGCGAGCGGCCGCTGCGCCTGATCATCAACGAAATGGTGAGCGCCTTCGCCTTCCACGAGATCGTCCGCGACGCCCAGGGCCGGCCCTGCGATTACCGCTACCTCGATGTGAACCCCGCCTTCGAGCGCCTGACGGGCTTGACCCGCGCCCAGGTCGTCGGGAAGACATCGCGGGAGGTGATGCCGGACCTCGATCCCAAGTGGACCGCCCTTTATCTCGAGGTCGCCGTGACGGGTACGCCCACGCGCTTCGAGTTCCACGCGCCGTCCCTCGGCAAGCACTTCGAGGTGAGCGCTTTCGCGCCCCGGCTCGGCTGCTTCGCCGTGACCTTCACCGACGTCACGGAGCGCGTCGCCTCGGAGGAGCATCTGCGCCTGTGGTCCAAGGTCTTCGAGAGCACGGTCGAGGCCATCCTCATCACCGATGCCGCCGGGACAATTCTCGATGTCAACCGCGCCTTCACGGAAATCACCGGCTATTCCAAGGAGGAGGCGGCGGGGCAGCGCGCCGGCCTGCTCAAGTCGGGACGGCACAGCACCGCGTTCTACGAACAGATCTCGACCGCGCTCAGGGAGACCGGGTACTGGCGGGGAGAGCTCTGGAACCGCCGCAAAAACGGCGATTTCTTCCCCGCCTGGCTCACGATCAACGAGGTCAGGGACTCCGACGGCCGCTGCATCAACTACGTGGGCACTTTCGAGGACCTGAGCGCCTCGCGGGAGTCCGAGGCCGAGATCACCCGCTTGGCCAATCTCGATCCCCTGACGAAGCTCCCCAACCGGCTGCTCTTCAACGCGCGGCTGCAGCTTTCGATCATGAACGCGCGGCGCTCGCAACGCAAAATTGCGCTCCTTTTCCTGGACCTGGACCGCTTCAAGCATATCAACGAGAGCCTGGGGCACGCCGTCGGCGACCAGTTGCTGCAGTCCCTCGTGCCGCGCCTCCAGGCGCACGTCGGCTCCGACGACACCCTCGCCCGGCTGGGCGGCGATGAATTCGCGGTCCTGATCGAGGACGTGTCGCCCCTCAAGGAGCCCGAGGTCCTCGCCCAGCGGATCCTGGATTCCATGGCCGCGCCGTTCATCCTGAACGGCAAGGAGTTCTACACCTCGGCGAGCATCGGCATCTGCGTGTTCCCCGACGATGCCGACGATGCCGACACCATGGTGAAGAACACCGAGGCGGCCATGTACCGCGCCAAGGGCGACGGCAAGAACAGCTACCGCACCTACACGTCGGAGCTCACGGTGAGCGCCCTGGAGCGCGTGCTCCTGGAAACCAATCTCAGGCACGCCATGAAGCACGACGAGCTCTTCGTTTACTACCAGCCCCTCGTCACGCTCAAGGACCGGAAGCTGATCGGCGCCGAGGCGCTGCTGCGCTGGCGGCACGGCGGCGCCGGACTCATCGAGCCCGCGAAGTTCATCCCCCTCGCGGAGGAGACGGGGCTCATCGCGCCGCTGGGGGAGTGGGTGCTGTCCCAGGCCTGCGCCCAGGTCAAGGCATGGGACGCGGCGGGCGCGCCCCCCCTGGATGTCAGCGTCAATCTCTCGGGCTACCAGTTCCAGCGGGGCACCATCGCGCGCACGGTGCGCAAGGCGCTCGCCAGGGCGGCCGTCGAGCCCAACCGCCTCATCCTGGAGGTCACCGAGAACTTCCTCATGGAGGAGGCCGCCGACATCGCCACGGCGCTCGGCGCGCTGAAAACCCTCGGGGTTCAGCTCGCCATCGACGACTTCGGCACGGGCTACGCATCGCTCAACGCGCTCAGGCGGCTGCCCTTTCACACCTTGAAGATCGACCGCTCCTTCGTGTGCAACGTGAACGACGACCCCGACGCGGCCGCGATCGTCAAGGCCATCATCGCCATGGCGCACAACCTGGGCCTCACCGTGGTGGCCGAGGGCGTGGAGACCTCCGCCCAGGAGCGGTTTCTCAAGGAAGCGGGCTGCGACGAGGCGCAGGGGTTTCTCTACAGCCCCGCCCTCCCGCCCGAGGAATTCGCGCGGTTCCTGGAAACGTACGGGGAGAAGCTGAGCGTCGAGGCGTGAATCCGGGGGCTCCGCCGCCTTACCGCATTTCCCCCGGTCCCTCGGCCCCCAGGTCCGCGCGCAGCTTCGCGATGCGCGCGGCAATGTCGCGCGCGAAGGGATGCTCGCGGGGCAGCTCCAGAAGCTCCAGGCACATCCGGTAGTCGCGCAGCGCCGCGCCGGGCACGTTCCAGGCCTCGTAGATGGCGCCGCGCCGCAGATACCCCGGCGCGAAGCGGGCGTTGGCTTCGATGGTCTTGCGGAACGCCGTGAAGGCGCGGTCCAAGTCCTGCTCGTGCGCGAGGATTTCGCCCGCCGCGAACTGCGTCTCGACCCCGGCGGGCGCCCGCGCCTCGGCCTGCGCCAGCGCCGCGCGGGCCCCGGCCCGATTGTTGCGGCCGATGTGCGCCAGCGCCAGCCCGCTCCAGGCGCGCGGGTCCTGCGGCTTCCACTGCGCGAAGCGCTCGAAGAGATCCTGCGCGGCGCGGAAGTCGCCCTTCGCCAGAAAGAGCTCGCCGCGAACGCGCAGGGCTTCCGGATCCTCACGATCGGCGGCGAACGCCTTCTCCAGGGCCGAAGCGGCCTCGTTCAAACGCCGCTGCCGGACGAAGATCTCCGCCATGCCCACGTGCCCGTCCCTGAGAACCGGGTCGAGCCTGAGAGCGCGCACGAAGCAGCGTTCGGCCTTGGCGAGTTCCCAGCGCAGGAGGGCGCGACGCCCCTCGACGACGTACAGCTCCGGATTCTGCGGCGCCAGATGCCAGGCGATCTTCAGGAAGCGGCCGGCCAGCGCATCGCGGCGCTCCCGCTGCGCCGCGCGCCCGAGACACAGCGCGTAGTGCCCGAGAATCTGGCGCGTGCTGAGCGCCGGCGCACCCTCCAGACGCGCGCCGCGCAGCAGCGGATCGCCGGGGGCCGCGACGCGGCCGCTCTCCACGTCCAGGAAGCGCTCCTGGCCCGCCGGGCCCATGCGCACGAAGTAACGGCCTCCCGCGCAGATGACCTGGGCGGCCGCCGGCGCATCCCGCAGCGCCGCCAGCACCAGAACGACGATCATGATGGGCGGGCCGCGTTTCTGCTCGATCGCCCGCGGCAGGGTCAGAGCCTCCAGCGACAGATCCTCGTGATCGGCGCGAAAGCCTTCGGCGCCGAACACGACGCCGGCCGCGGCGGCCAGGCAGGCCGCGTGCGAGCCGTCGCCCGCGGCGATAGATTCGCCGGCCGCTTTCGTGAGGCGCAGGAGGTAATCCAAGTGCGGCGGCACCGCGCGACCCGCCTGCGCGCCCAGCAGCAGCACGCCGGCGTACAGATCGATCCGTTCCGAGGGCGCGTCAAGAAGCGCCTTGAGCGCCGCGGTTCCCGGCGCCTCCTGCCCTCGGAGCGGCAGGCCCAGCGCCACCGCGGCGACCGCAATGAACCGGATTGGTCCCATGCGTCTCCTTGCGGACGGGCCCGGCCGCCGCGCTAGGCTCCGCCCCCGGCGCGCTCGCTCGCGCGCTTGAGCTCGTTGATGAATTCGTTGCTCTCGGCGGCGTCGCGCCGTTGCGCGGCGCGGCGCCGCCTGAGCCGTTCGATGACCCCATCGAGATTGCTCTCCCCGGCGGGGGTGAGCAGCACCACCTCGCCGAAGATCTCGCCCCGGTAGGGCGTCCCGGTTTCGCGCGGCCGCGCCAGGGCCGCCGACACCGCCGCGACGCCGAACGCCTCCGCGGCGAGGCGCAGCGCCGCGGCCTCGCTCGCCGGGCCGCGGATGGCCGCGCGCGCGGCGCGGGCCGGCTCCCTGCCGAACAGCCGTTCCAGCCGCAGAAGCTGGCGCACGCGTCTCAGGAGCACGCGATCGATGGGTTCTTCCGCGGCCGCATCCCCGGCGCCGGAATCATCGCGGAACCCGGCGCGCCGGATCTCCTCGGCCGCGGCCGGCGCGAGGAGCGCCAGATACGGAAGCGCATGCGCCTTGAGCCCGGCGGCGGCGAGCGCCGCCGCCGCGGGCGGGCGCGTAGGCAGGCGCGGCAGGTACACGTCGGCGAGGGGCGCGAGGACGAAGCGGCGGAGGGTCTCGCCCAGGAAACCCAAGCGCGCCTCCTCCAGCGCCCGCCGCAGGAACCGCTCCCCCTGGCGGCAGGAGTGGACCAGCCACTGCTCGACCAGCGGCATTTCTCCGCCGGCCGGGAGCGGTTCGGCCTGCGCCGCGGCGACGCGGGCGAAAAAGGCGACGAACGCCCGCAGCGCGTCGCGCGCCTGCTCGTACCATTCGCCCCGCGCGCCCTTCATGAGAAGGCTCACGCGCAGCGCGTCGGGCTCGGCTCCCGGCGGCGGCACGCCCGCCGCGCTCGGCTTAACAGCGGCGGCGCGCTCGATCTCTTGGGTCGAGGCGACGCCGCGCGCCGTCCGCAGCGTCAGGTAGGCCAGTTCGGCCTCTCGCTCGCCGAAGAGCGCCGTTATGAGGGCGGGCTCGGGCTCATCGTCCTCGTCGGCGCCCGGCGCGGCGGCAAGCAGGGGCCACACCGCCGCCAGAAAGCCCGAGGAGAGTTTTTCCGGCGCCTGCGCGAAAGCCGTCGCGCCGCACGCCGCGCAGTTTTCGGGCGCGCCGACCGCCACCGTGAACTCGCCGCACGAGCCGCAGTACCACGCCGGGAGCGGCACGCCCCACTCCGACTGCCGGCTGACACACCACCGGACGCGGCCGGCTTCGGCCTCCAGCGCCCGCCGGAACGCGGCGGGCGCGGCGTGCGCGCGGAGCCACGCGTGATCGAAATCGCCCCCCAACGCTTCCAGGTGCACGAACCACTGATAGGTCGCGCGGGCCCCGAGCGGTTGACCGCAGATCTCGCACTCCGGCCGCGTGACGGCGATCGACTCCGTTCCGCCGAGAGCGCCGGCCTCGGCCAGATCCTGGCGGATGAGCTCGCGAGCCTCCGCGGCGGTCTTGCCCGCGTATCTCCCCGCCGCGGCGTTGAGCTTCCCGTCGCCGCCGAGCACATCGACCACCGCCAGGTGGTTCGCCTGGGCCAGCTCGAAGTCCGCCTGGTCATACGCCGGCAACACGGGCCTGACGGTCCCCGCCAGGCCCGACTCGGCCAGGCCGAACACCTTTGCCTCGCGCCCGTAGAGCGGCACCCGAACCGTCCGGCCGATGAGGGGCTCGAGCGTCTTGTCGCCGGGATGGATCGCCACACCCACGGTGGCCCCGAGCAACTCCGGCGATCGGAAGGGCACCGGCAGCTTCTTGTCGGTGCCCTTGAGCGGAAACAGGACCTGCACCGCGGCGACGGTTTCTTCCCGCGCCTGGCGCTTGCGGTCGGAGTCCAGCGCGGTCAGACACGAGAAGCACCAGGGAGCCACGACGCGGTCCCGGGTGATGCAGCCGCGGGCGAACAGAGCCGTGAACAGCCGCTGGGCGCCCCGCGCGAAGTCCGGATCCAGCGAGAAACGCACCTGCGCGCCGCAGTTCAGGCCCAGGCGTGCGATCGCGGCGGCGATGTCATCCTGGAACTTTTTCCGCCGGCGGTCGACGGCGTCGGGCAAATCCTCGAGAGCATGCACGCCGGCGGAAGCCCACTTGCCGCCGTGATTGAGCGCGAAGGCAACCTCCACCCGAGCGGTGTGCGCGCGCCGCCAACGGGCGAGGACGTCCGCGGCGAGCAGCACGCGAAGGTCGATGGGCGCAGCGAGTTTGCAAGGCGACACGAGCACCCGCCGCAGGGCGGCGCCCGCGCCCCCCTCTCCCGTCACCACGCCTGCTCCTTCTCCGGTCAACGGCCGCCGCTCCGGGCTCAACGCTTCACGTCCGCGCTCACGGTCGGATGGGCGATGGGGCTGTAGGTGAACTTCAGGCCCGGGCCCTCCTTCACCACGAGCACCTTGGCGCCCTCCGGGTAGGAGCCGCGCAGCAGCTCCTCGGCGAGCGGGTCCTCGACATGCGTTTCGATGGCGCGCTTGAGCGGCCGCGCGCCCGCGTCCTTCTCGATGCCGATGGCCAGCAGGAACTCCTTGGCGCTGTCGCCCAGCTCGATGGCGATGCCGCGCTGGTTCAAGCGTTGTTTCACGCGCTCGAACTCCAGTTCGATGATCCGGCGCATGTCCTGCTCGGTCAGCCCGCGAAAGACGATGATCTCGTCCAGGCGCCCGAGGAACTCGGGCCGGAAGTTGTGGTTGACTTCCTCCATCAGCTCCTTGCGCATCTCCTCGTAGGAGCGATCCCCGCCCGTCTGCCGGAACCCGAGGCCGGAGCGGTTCTTGATCAGGCTCGCGCCGATGTTCGAGGTCATGATCACGACGGCGTTGCGGAAATCCACGCGGCGCCCGAAGCTGTCGGTGAGGTGGCCCTCCTCCATGATCTGCAGCAGCATGTTGAAGACGTCGGCGTGCGCCTTCTCGATCTCATCCAGGAGCACCACGGCGTAGGGCATGCGCCTGACCTTCTCGGTGAGCTGGCCGCCCTCCTCGTAGCCGATGTAGCCGGGCGGCGCGCCGACCAGGCGCGACACGTTGTGCTTCTCCATGTACTCCGACATGTCGATTTGGACGAGCGCATCCTCCGAGCCGAACATGAACTGCGCGAGCGACTTGGCGACGAGCGTCTTGCCCACGCCCGTGGGCCCCAGGAAGAGGAACGAGCCCACCGGCCGGCGCGGGTCCTTGAGACCCGAGCGCGAGCGGCGGACGGCCCGGGCGATGGTCTTGATGGCCTCCTGCTGGCTGACGATCGTCTTGTGCAGCTCCTCCTCCATCTTGAGGAGGCGGTCGGCTTCGGCGCGCTCCAGGCGCGTCAGCGGAATCCCGGACATTTTCGACACGGTTTCCGCCACGACCTCGACGTCGACGACGCCGTTGAACTCCTGGGACTTTTCCTGCCACTCGCGCTTGAGGGTCTCGCGCTTTTTCTTGTGCTGATCGGCCTGGTCGCGAACGCGCGCCGCGCGCTCGAAGTCCTGCTCGGCGACCGCCTCCTCCTTTTCCTTGGTGAGGCGTTCGATCTCCTTGTCGATGGAGCGCAGATCGGGCGGCCGGGTCATGGTGCGCATGCGGACGCGGGAGCCGGCCTCGTCGATGACGTCGATGGCCTTGTCGGGCAGGAAGCGGCCGCTGATGTAGCGGGTCGACATCTCCACCGCGGCGCGCAGGGCCGCGTCCTCGATCTTGACGCGGTGGTGGGCCTCGTAGCGATCGCGCAGGCCCTGCAGGATCTGAACGGTCTCCTCGGGGCTGGGCGGATTCACGATGATGGTCTGGAAGCGGCGCTCCAGGGCGCCGTCCTTCTCGATGAATTTGCGGTATTCGTCCAACGTCGTCGCGCCGATGCACTGGACCTCGCCGCGCGCCAGCGCCGGCTTGAGCACGTTGGCGGCATCGATGGCGCCCTCGGCCCCGCCCGCGCCCACCAGGGTGTGCAGCTCGTCGACGAAGAGAATTATGTTGCCGGAGCGCTTGACCTCGTTGATGACGGCCTTGATGCGCTCCTCGAACTGCCCGCGGTACTTCGTGCCCGCCACCATCATGGCGAGATCGAGCACCACGAGCCGCCGGTCCCGGAGCAGCTCCGGCACGTTGCCATCCACGATGTCCTGGGCCAGGCCCTCCACGATGGCGGTCTTGCCCACGCCGGGCTCGCCCAGCAGGACGGGGTTGTTCTTGGAACGGCGCACGAGGATCTGGATCACGCGCTCGATCTCCTCGCGCCGGCCGATCACGGGGTCGAGCTTGTTCTCCCGGGCCAGCTCCGTGAGATCCCGGCCGAAGGAATCCAGCGCGGGGGTCTTGGACTTGCCGCGCTTCGGCCCCGACGACGAGCCGAGGAGCGACGCCGGCGTCGACGGGGACGCCTCCGACGCCTGGGACTGCGGGCTGCCGAGGAGTTCGAGCACGGCGTCCCGCACCTCCTCGAGCCGGAGGCCGAGATCCAGGAGCACGTGGGCGGCCACGCCGTCGTTCTCGCGGATCAGGCCCAACAGCAGGTGCTCGGTGCCGACGTAATTGTGGCCGAGTTCAATGGCCGCCTCGAGGGACAGCTCCAGCACCTTCTTGACGCGCGGGGTGAAGGGCAGCTTGCTCAGGACCTTCATGTTCGGGCCCGGCTGCATGTACTTCATGACCTCTTCGCGGATGCGGTCGTTGTCCACGCCGAGGTTGCGCAGCACGTTCGCGGCGACGCCGCCGCCCTCGCGCACGAGGCCGAGCAGCAGGTGCTCGGTGCCGATGTAATCGTGGTTCAGCTCCTGGGCCTCGCGCCGGGCGAGTCCCAGAACCTTTTTGGCCCGTTCCGTGAAACGGTCGAAGATATTTTCCATCCGTCCGCCTTCCAGGCAGGGGCGCGGTCCGCTATCCCACGGGCCCCATGTCCTTGCCGAGTCGTTCGCGTATGTAGCGCGCCCGCACCACGTCGCGCTCGTGGGAGCTCAGCTTCGCGCTCTCGACCTTCTGGAGGTGCGCCGGCTGGCTCAGCACCAGAAGCTCGTTGAGCGTGCTCGTCGAGATGCCCTCGACGACCGTCAGATGCACCCCGAGCCGCACGAGCGACAGAAGCTCGAGCGTCTCCTCGGAGGTGATGGTGCGGGCCACGCGCAGCACGCCGAGGGCGCGCCAGATCTTGTCCTCCAGGATGACGCGCTTGGCTTGGAGCAGCGTCTGCCTCACCTTGCGCTCGTATTTCACGATCTGCGGGATGACGCTGACGAGGTTGTCGACGATCTCGTCCTCGGTCTTGCCGAGCGTCACCTGGTTGGAGATCTGGTAGAAATCCCCCGAGGCCTGGGTGCCCTCGCCGTACAGCCCGCGCACGGCCAGGTTGATCTTGTTCACGGCCTGGAACACCTTCTCGATCTCCCGGGTGATGACCAGGGCCGGCAGGTGCAGCATGACCGAGACCCGCATGCCCGTCCCCAGATTGGTGGGGCAAGCCGTCAGGTAGCCGAACTGCGAGGAGTACGCGTAGTCGACGCGCTCCTCGAGGGCATCGTCGATTTCGTTGGCGAGTTCGAACGCCGCCCGGAGCTCGAGGCCCGCCCGCAGGCTCTGGATCCGGAGATGGTCCTCCTCGTTGACCATGATGCTGACGCGCTCGTCCGCCGTGAACGCCACGCCGCGCGGCCCTTGCGCGAAGGCGTGGTCGCGGCTGATCAGGTGGCGCTCCACCAGGAACTGCCTTTCGACGTGCTCCATGGCCGCCAGGTCGTGGTAAGTCATCCGGGACCGGAGCGAACTATCCTTGACGGCGGCGCGGATGAGCCCCTCGACCGCGGCGCGCTTCTCCTCGGCGGCGCGGGTCAGGAAGGGGAATCCGGCCACGTTGCGGGCCAGCCGGACGCGGCTGCTCACGACGACATCGGCCTCCGCACCGCCGCCGCTGAGCCACTCGCCGGAAAGCACTTGTAGCTGAGACAGCTCGATCATGCGTCCGCCTGTTAAGTGTGGTAGCCCAGCTTGGACTCAAGCTTGTGCACCGTGTCCCTGAGCCGGGCGGCGCGCTCGTACGCCTCCTCCGCCACGGCCCGCTTGAGCTCCTCCTTGAGCTCCATGAGTTCCTTCTGCTTGGCGATGCGTTCGGTCGCCCGGTTGGGGACCTTGCCGCGGTGCTGCGTGCCGCCGTGAATCCGCTCGACCAACCCCACCAGCCCTTTCTTGAAACTGGCGACGCAGTCCGGGCAGCCGAACTTGCCGGAGTTGCGAAACGCCTCGAAGGTCAGCCCGCAGGAATCGCAGCGCGTCTGCGCCTCGGCGCTCGCGCCCGAGGGTGTCTGGCCGTGGCTCTGGGCCAGTTGGCCGAAGAACTCCGGGATCTCCAGGCCCTGGATGTGGGTTTTGATGGCAACCCCCTTGGACTGCGCGCATTCCTCGCACAGGTGGATTTCCTTCTTCGTGTTGCTGACGACCTCCGTGAGGTGCACGGTGGCCGCGCGCTTGGAGCAGTTCTGACAAAGCATCTACAAATCCTTTATTTTCAATAACTTATGTACAGAGGGCGATGGTACCTCACGAAAAGCGCGCTGTCAAGAAACGCCGATGTCTACATATCGGCCGCTCCCGGCCGGCGCTTGCGCCGGTGGGCGCGGCGCGTCTTCCGGGATTCTTCAGAAGACGGGGCCGCGGCCCGATCAATAGAATCAGATGGAGGAAACCGCCCGAGCGGAGCGCGGCCGCGGCGCCGCGTTCCTCCCGCTGCCTCGCGGAGAAACCTTCGCGCGAGCGGCGATCGCCGGGCGGATGCGGTATCATGGGAGTCCGCCTCCGGGCGGAAGGTGAGCGTCCGGTCTTGACACGGGCGCGCGCGTGACTTAGAGTGGTTTAGTTTTCGTTAATGTAACTCACGATAGCAGAGCCTGTTGCGAAGACCTTCCGCGGCGCGGGCCTGTGCGCGGCGGGGTTGCCGAACGCATGCGGCGGGCGGTCTTCGCAGGGGTTCGGAGAAAGCGCTCTGGTAGGAGAGGAAGGAGGGCCCCGCCCTCCTTTTTTCCATGCGAGCAGAAATACTTCGACTCGTCGACCAGATCCATCGGGAGAAGGACATCGAGCAGGAGGCCGTGTTTATCGGCCTTGAGGCGGCGATCTCCTCCGCCCTCCTCAAGAAATGGGGCGAGGAGACGGCCGTCCAGGTCTTTATCGATCGCAAGTCGGGCGAGGTGACGGCGACGGTGGGCGACAAAGCCCTCGGCCACGAGCAGCTCCGAGAGCAGCTCGGGCGCCTCGCCGCCCAGACCGGCAAGCAGGTCCTTTTTCAGAAGATCCGCGAGGCGAGCCGCGAGGTGGTGTACCTGGAGTACGCCAAGAAGCTCGGGACCATCGCGACCGGCTCGGTTATGCGTTACGAGGGGTCGGCCATCGTGGTCGGTCTGGGCAAGGTCGAGGGCTACCTGCCCCGCAGCGAGCAGGTGTCGTCCGAGCGTTTCCGCATCAACGACCGCCTGAAGGCCTACATCCTCGACGTGCAGAAGAACGGCAACCAGGTGAAGATCATCCTGAGCCGCCGCGATCCGCGCTTCGTCAACGCGCTCTTCGAGATCGAGGTGCCCGAGATCAGGGACAAGACCATCGAGGTCTTGGATATCGCGCGGGAGCCCGGCCACCGCACCAAGATCGCGGTGTCCAGCACCGACGCCAACGTCGACTGCGTGGGCGCCTGCGTGGGGGTGCGGGGTTCGCGGGTCAAGAGCATCCGCGAGGAGCTGTTCGGCGAGAAGATCGAGATCGTGCCCTGGAACGAGGTGCCGGAGCTCTTCATCGTCAATGCGCTCAAGCCCGCGGAAATCGTGTCGATCGACCTGGATTACGACACGCGGCGGGCGCGCGTCTACGTGACCCCCGACCAGCAGTCCATCACGATCGGCAAGCGCGGCCAGAACGTGCGCCTGGCGTCGGCGCTTTCCCACTGGGATCTGGACGTCGTGACGGTGTCCGAGGATGACATCCGGCGCCTCAAGACCGAGGACGTCGACGAGGGCGACGAAATCGGCACGCTCGTCGGCACGGCGCGCGGCGGGGCGGACGCCGACACCGCCCTCAAGGAACGGGCCCCCGGAGAGGCGGCCGGCAAGGCCATCGAGTACATTGAGATCGAGCCCGCGCCGGAAGAGTCCGCGCCGGAAGAGTCCGCGCCGGAAGAGTCCGCGCCGGAAGAGTCCGCGCCGGAAGAGTCCGCGCCGGAAGCGCCCGCGCCGGAAGCGCCCGCGCCGGAAGAGCCCGAGCCGGAAGAGCCCGAGCCCGGACAAGTCCCGGGCACGGCGCCCGCCGCCGACGCGGAGAACGCATCCGCTCCCGAGCAGACCGCGACGGAGGCGCCGGCCGTAGAGGAACCGGACGCTTCTCCGGAGGAAGAAGCAGGGTGACACGCCGCGGCGCCATCAGCGGCCGCGGTGTGCACCCCGACACGAACGTGAAAGGCGAACCCGAAGGTGGCAACGAGAGTTCATGTTTTGGCCAAGCAGATCGGCGTCTCCAGCAAGGATCTGCTGGATCGGCTGAACGAGCGCGGCATCAACGTCAAGAACAACTTCTCCTGCCTCACCAAAGAACAGGAGGCGGTGGCGTTTGCGCTGTTTGCCTCGCCTGAGGCGGCCGCGCCCCCGGCGCCCAAGCCAAGAAAACGCCCTCGATCCGCGCCCGCCGTCGTTCCGGCCGACGACGGCCGCGTCACCCGGATCGCCGCCAAGGTCGCCGAGCTCGAGGATCTGGCGGCCCAGATCGCCGCGCTCCTGGCGCGGCGCAAGCAGCGCGCCGTCGAGCGCGCGCGGCACCCCGGGGTCAAGGAAATCGACAAGCCTGCCATCACGGCGCCCGCTCCGCCGAAGGAGCCTGCGCCCGCGGCGGTCGCGGAAGCGTCCGCGCCCCCTGTCGAGGCGCTCCCCGTCGCTCCGCCGGAAGCGCCCATCGTAGCGTCGCCGGCCGCACCGGCCGCGCCGGACGTCTCCGTCGCGCCGCCCATACCAGCCGCGCCGGACATCTCCGCCGCGCCGGACGTACCAACCGCGCCGGACACGCCTGCCGCCGCCCCGCCGGAGCCCGCCAGGGAGGCTGCGCTCGCGCCCGAAGCGCCTGAGGCGCCCGCGCCCGTCATGGACCAGGGCGCCGCGAAGATAATGGGGCCGCCGCGCACGGGCAAGACCCGCCGGGTCGTGACGATGCTGGACCGGCTCGGGGGGCCCAAGCCCTTCATCACGCGGCCCGCAACGCCGCTCACGCGGCCCGCGGCCCGCCCCGGGCCCCGACCCGCGCCCGGCCCGCGCCGCGCCGAGGGCGAGCGTCCCTCCGACGGACGGCCTCCGTCGCCCTTCGGCGTCGCGCCCGGCGCCCCCGCCAAGGGGCAGCCCCGGCGGAGGGGCGCCCGCGGCAAGGCGCGGTTCTTCCCCGTCGAGCACCATGAGGAACAGTGGAGCGGCGCTCAGATCCCCCGCGGAATCCAACGACACAAGACCGCGGAACAGCGCGCGGCGGCGCGGCGTCCGGAGAAGGTCGACGTCACGCTGCCCGTCACGGTCAAGGAGTTCTCGCTGGTCTCGGGCATCCGCCAGAGCGAGATCCTCAAGTTCTTTCTCATGCGCAAGCAGATCGTCAACGCGAACTCGCACCTCAGCAACGACATGCTCGAGGAGTTGGGCATCAACTTCGAGGTGGAGATCGAGGTCAGGAAGGAATTCGACTTGGAAGCGCCGCTGCGCGTCATAGAGGAACAGGCGCTCGCGAGCACCGAGAAGCGCAAGCGGCCTCCCGTGGTCACCTTCCTCGGGCACGTGGACCACGGCAAGACATCGCTCCTGGACTACATCCGCAAGACCAACATCCACGAGCGCGAGGCCGGCGGCATCACGCAGCACATCTCGGCCTGCCGCATCGATCTGCCGGCCCACAGCATCACCTTCGTCGACACGCCCGGCCATGCGGCCTTCACCAACATGCGCGCCCGCGGCGCCCGCGTGACCGATATCGCCGTGCTCGTCGTGGCGGCCGACGACGGCGTCATGCCGCAGACCGAGGAGGCCCTCGACCACATCCGCGCCGCCGACGTGGGCGTGATCGTGGCGCTCAACAAGTGCGATCTGCCCGCCGCGAACCCCGACCGCGCCAAGCACCGCCTCGCGGAGCTCGGCCTCATTCCGCCCGAATGGGGCGGCGACACGGAGATACTTCAGGTTTCGGCCGTGACCGGCCAGGGCGTCCCGGACCTCCTGGAGACGATCAACCTCATGGCCGAGGTCAAGGATCTGGCGGCCGATCCGGCCCTCGACGCCCTCGGCGTCGTGCTGGAGGCCAAGTCCTCGGGGGGGCGCGGCATCCTCGTGACGGCGCTCGTCCAGCACGGCACCCTGCGCGTGGGCGACTACGTGCTCTGCGGCCAGGCGCACGGCCGCATCCGCGGCCTGTGGTCGACGACGACCGGCGCGGCGATCACCGAGGCCGGCCCGTCCACGCCGGTGGAAATCATGGGCCTGCCCCTCGTCCCCGAGGCGGGCGACAAGTTTTACGTGCTGCGCGACCCGGCGCTCGCCGGCTCGATCGCGGAGGAGCGCCAGCGGCGCTGGCGCGAGCTGAAGCGCTCCGAGACCGAGCAGGTCGTGACCCTGGAGGGCTTCCTCAAGAAATTCAGCGAAGCCGAGGAGAAGGAACTGCGCCTCGTGCTCAAGGCCGACGTCAAGGGCTCGGTCGAGGCCATTCAGCAGCAGATCATCGATCTGGGCACCGACGAGGTGCATGTCAAGATCCTCAGCGCGGGCGTCGGCATGGTGAACGAGGGCGACGTAACCCTCGCGGAGGCTTCCAAGGGCATCGTCATCGGCTTCAACGTGACCATCGACGAGCGCGCCCGGTCGCTCTCCGAGGAACGGGGAGTCCAGATCCGCGTCTACCACGTCATCTACGAGCTGTTGGACGACGTGAAGGCCGGCCTGGAGGACCGCCTGACGCCGCTTTACGAGGAGGTCGTGAGCGGACACGCCGAGATCCTGCGGATCTTCCACGCGTCGAAGCTCGGGAGCATCGCCGGCTGCATGGTGCGCGACGGCGTCATTCATCGCGCCGACCAGGTGCGCGTCTTCCGCGGAGGCGAAAAGGTCCACGAAGGCGCGATGTCATCGCTGCAGCGCGGCAAAGACTCCGCCAAGGAGGTCCGCGAGGGCTTCGAGTGCGGCATCAAGTTCGCGGCCTTCGAGGACTGCCAGGAAGGGGATGTGGTCGAATGCTTCCGCATGGTGGCAAAACGCCGAACCCTATGAGCGCCCGGCGCACGGCGCGCATCGCCGCGCGCGTGCGCGAGATCGTCAGCCAGATCATTCTCTTCCGGCTCAAGGATCCGCGCGTGGGCTTCGTGACGGTGATCGACGCCGAGGTGACCCCCGACCTCAAGGAAGCCGTGGTGCGCCTCTCGGTGCTGGGTACGGAGGCCGCGAAGCACCGGGCGCTGCGCGCGATCAACCACTCGCGCGGTTTCATCCAACACGAGCTCGGCGAGCAGCTCAAGACGCGCTTCACCCCCGTGCTGCGCTTCGAGCTCGACGACCGCGCCGCGCGCGCCGCCGTGCTGGAGGAGCGCTTCGACCGCATCCGGCGCGAGCGGCAGGAGCAGGCCGAAGCCGCGGGCGCCGGCGCGCCGGAGGAAGACGGGGACTGAGCCGCGGGGCCGCGGAGGCCCCGCGGCGGAAGGAAGGATTGCATGGCGTTCTCGCGCGAAGTGCTGGAGCTGGACTGCGCCGCCGAGACGGCGCGGATCTGCGAGGAGCTGCGGCGCGCGCTACGCGACCCGCTGCGCCGGCGCGGACTGGTCGTCGCCACCTCGGGCGGCATCGACAGCACGGTGTGCGCCGCGCTGGCCGTGCGCGCCCTCGGCCCGCGGAACGTGGCGACGCTGGTCATGCCGGAGCGCGACTCATCGCCCCGGAGCAAGGAGCGCGGTTTGGCGCTGGCGGCGCACCTCGGCCTGGAACCCATCGTCGAGGATATCGCGCCCGCCTTGGAGGCCATCGGCTGCTACCGCCGGCGCGACGAGGCCATCCGCCGGGTTTTCCCCGAGTACGGCCCGGGGTGGAAAAACAAGATCACGATCTCGGGGAGCATCGACGAGAGCGACCGCGTCAACTATTTCCGCCTGCACGTCGAGGATCCCCAGGGGCGCGAGTCCGTGCGGCGCCTGCCCCTGGAGCCGTATCTCCAGATCGTGGCCTCCACGAACTTCAAGCAGCGCATCCGCAAGACGCTGGAGTATTTCCACGCCGATCGCCTCAACTACGCCGTCGCCGGAACGCCCAACCGCCTCGAGTACGACCAGGGCTTCTTCGTCAAGAACGGCGACGGCGCCGCGGACATCAAGCCCATCGCGCATCTTTACAAGACCCAGGTTTACGCCCTCGCCGCCCACCTCGGGCTGCCCGAGGACCTGCGCAGCGTGCGGCCCACCACCGACACCTACAGCATGCCGCAGGGCCAGGACGAATTCTACTTCGTCCTTCCCTACGAGCAGATGGATCTCGCGCTTTGGGCGCACAACCACGCGGTGCCCGCCCGGGAGGCCGCCGCGGTCCTGGGGTTAACGCCCGCCCAGATCGAGCGCGTCTACCGCGACATCGAGGGCAAGCGCCGGACGACGCGCTACCTGCAGTTGCCGCCCCTGCTCCTCGGCGACGTGCCCGAGATCAAGAAGTAGCGGGCCGCCGCCGCGTCACCGCACCCCGAGGATCCGCCCGATCTTCGCGACGATCTCCGCGGGCGTCCGCCCCAGCACGCGCACCATGGGCTCCTTCCCCGGGCCGCCGGTGTCGTAGATCGCATCGGGAATCCCGCTTTCCCGGGCCAACACCAAATCCGTCCCCCACTCCAGCGTCGAGCCCTCGCAATCCCTCACATCGGGCGGCTCCGCGGAACGGTCGAAGGACGCGCAGGCGAGGCCCGCGCCCCGGGCGCTCGCGATCACGTCCTTCCCATACCTGATATTCAGGCTCGCGCGGTGCTCCGGATCCCGGCGCATGGCGGTCAGAACGATCCGCGCGCAGTGCCGCGAGGCGCCGAAGGCCGGTCCGTGCGCGATCGCGATCCCGTCCCCCACCCGCACGATGCGCCCCGGAAACGCCGCCACATCCCCGGGCTCCTCGGCGAGGGGCAGCGCGTAGGCGAAGTTGCTCTGCACCTCGGGGATGAGCTGCGCGAAGGGCAGGGCGGACAGGGCGTGGAAAGCGTCCTCCAGCGCCGCGATAACCGTGTGGCGCTCGGCGTCGCGGCGCAGCGCCGCCAGGTGCTCCAGCGGGCCGTGGCCGCCGCCGATCCCGGGCGCCGCGGCCATAGCCAGACGCACGTAGGCGCGCGCCTCGGCGATGGCCGCCGCCAGACCGCGGCCGCGGGCCAGCAGCGCGGCGATCGCCGCGCTCAGCGTGCAGCCCGTGCCGTGCGTGTTGCGCGTCGCGAGGCGCCGGTGCGAGAAGTGCGTGACCATGTCGCCCTCGACGAGGACGTCGGTGACGATTTCCCCGCTCCCGTGGCCGCCCTTGACGAGCACCGCCCGCGCGCCCAGCCGGCAGATCGCCCGGCCCGCTTCTTCCATGCCCTCGATGCCGCGCACGGGCGCGCCGCTCAGCGCCTCGGCCTCGGGGATGTTGGGCGTGACGAGGGCCGCGATGGGCAGAAGCCGCTCCCGCACGACGGCGGCGGCGGCGTCATCCAGCAACCGCGTGCCGTCCTTGGCGACCATGACGGGGTCCACCACCACCGAGCTCGCGCCGGCGACCGCCTCGGCGACGCACGCCGCGATATCCGCGGTGAAGAGCATCCCGGTCTTGACGGCGTCGGCGCCGATATCCTCGAGGATCGCGGCGATCTGCGCGGCGACGAACTCCGCCGGCACGGCATGCACGCCGCGCACGCCCAAGGTGTTCTGCGCCGTCAGCGCCGTGATCGCGGTGGATCCCCAGGCGCCGAGGGCGCTCACGGTCTTGAGGTCGGCCTGGATGCCGGCGCCGCCGCCCGAGTCCGATCCCGCCACGATCAAAACGCGTTTCACGCTTCCCCCCTGCCGCGCCCGGCGGCTCACAGCCTCACGATCTCGCCCCGCGCCTCGCCCTCCTGAACCGTGAGAATCCCGAAGGAGCAATACGGCGCGAACCGCATGTCCGTGGGGCTCCCGGGGTTGAAGAGCAGGACGCCGCCGACCTCCTCGTTGCACGGCGCGTGCGTGTGCCCGAAGACGATCACGCGGACCTTGTCCTTCGCAAACTCGCGCAGCAGCGCCGTGGGCAGCGGCGCCGGCGCTCCGAAACCGTGCGCCACCGCGATCCTGACGCCGTCGATGTCAAGGATCTCCCGCTCGGCGAGCGCCTGCCGGACGGCCGGAGGATCCATGTTGCCCGCCACGCCCACGAACGGTCCCAGCCCGCGCAACTCGTCGAGCACGGATTTCGCGGTGAAATCCCCGGCGTGAACGATCAGGTCGGCGCCGCGGGCGGCGTCGGCCACCGCCGCGGGCAGCGCCGGCGCGCGCAGCGGCATGTGCGTGTCCGAGATGACGACGATCCTCACGAGCGCCTCCGAAAGCGGCGGCGAAGGGCCGCGGCGGCGGCCGGTGGTTTTTCCGGGACTGCGTTCCGATAATAGCGAAAGCCCCCCTGCCGTTCAAGGAGAGCCCGCATTCGCCGCGCCCGGACATGGATGGTAGAATTCCCAGGAGTAAGAACGCGGTTTCCCGGGGGAAGACGGCATGAATACAGTCGACATTCGGCATTCCCAGGTCGAGGGGGGCGTTCCCGTGCTCGACGTCGCGGGAGTGCTCGATGCCCATAACTACGAGCAGCTCGAGCAGACGTTCGACTCCTTTTTCGACCGCGGGATCTACACGGTGATCGTGGAGATTCCCAAGCTCGAGTACATCTCGAGCGCCGGCGCCGGAGTCTTCATCGGGGCCGCCGGGAAGGCGCAGGCCAACGATGGCAACATCGTGGTCGTGGCGCCCCGGGAGAACGTGCAGGAGATCTTCGATCTGCTGGGCATCTGCCACGTGTTCCCCGTGGTCGAATCGCGCGAAAAGGCCCTGGAAGTCTTCGCCGTCCGGTAGCCGCCCTTGCGCGGCGGCGCCGCATTCACGGCGGGCCCGCGCGGGAAACCTCCTCGGCGCGCACGCGGCCGGTTCCGGCCGCGCGCCTCCCCAGTCGCCGTCGGCCCCGCGGAACGCATCCTATCCGCGCCCGCGGAGCCCCGCGCAAGTCGCAGGGGCGGGGTGCCGATAATGGTGAAGGATTCCCGCGCGCCGGCGGCGGGCGGCGATCCCACCGGGAGTTCCCGCACATGGAAAACTGGCTTGAGTACGGGCTGCGGCTCGGCACCGCGATCTTCGCGGGCGGGTTGATCGGCTTCGAGCGCGAGGTGCGCGGCAAGGCCGTGGGCATGCGCACGAACATCTTGATCTGCCTGGGGGCGTGTCTCCTCATGATCATTTCCCAGGAAATCACGAAGACGGCCGGCGCGCGCGGCGACCCCTCGCGCATCGCGGCGCAGGTCGTGACCGGCATCGGCTTTCTCGGAGCGGGCGCCATCATCAGGTCGCAGCTCCACGTCTCGGGGTTGACGACCGCGGCGACGATCTGGGCGCTGGCGGCCCTCGGCCTGGTGATCGGCGCGGGATACTACTGGCTCTCGGTCCTGGGCATGCTGCTCATCTTCCTCACGCTCACCCTCGTGCCCTATGTCGAACGCGCGGTGAGGCGCCGCGGGGGGGTGTACACGGTGGATCTCATTCTGGACCGGAGCAACACGGGCGGCGTGCTCGACGCCCTCAGGGCCTTGCAGATCGACCCCGACGGCATCAGCATCGAGCGGGCGGGCTCGCTGTGGAAGGCGACGCTCGAGCTCAACGTGCCGGGAGCGCTGCAGTTCGAGGCCCTCGACGCGCTCGCGCGGGTCGAGGGCGTCATCCGCATGGCGGGGCGCTGAGCGGATTCGCCCGCCGCCCGGAGGAGCGCCGAGAAGTTCCGGCGGGCCGCGCGCCTCACTCGATTTGCGGGCCTGCGATGCGCTCGCCGCGCTGCTGGCGGCGTTGCTCCTCGGGATCGAACGTGCCGTAGAAGAGCGCGTTCGCATCCATCCACGTGACCAGGCGCTCGAGGTCCTCGCCTTCCAGGGCCACGCCCCCGTGCGCGCCGTCAAGCAGCTTCATCAGGCTCGAGCCGGCGGCGCCGAAGAAACCCGGCGCGCTCAGGGGTTCGCAGTTGACGACGCGGAAATCGCCGTCCTTCCCGCCCCAGGCCGAGAACGACACGCGCGGCGCGAGCGCGTTGTACGACGCCGTGTACCGCCCTTCGGGCGCCCCCGTCAGGACGATCCCGCCCTCGGTCTTCTCCCCGCCGTGGCAGCGCACGCAGGCCCGGTCCAACACCGGCTGGACGAGCAGCGGATAGCTCAACGGCTTGGCGCCGTCGGGCGCCGGGGCGATGGCCGAGGGCTCGCGCGCGAGCGCGAGCGGCCGCCCGCCCGCCCGCGGCGCCGTCGTGCGCGGCTCGTGGCATCCGATGCAGGCCGCGCGCTCCCCCGCCTGGAGATACGTGAGGCTCCGCATGACCTGAAGCGCCCGCCCGCGCTCGTCGAGCGCCTGGAAGGCGAGCGGCACGCCCGCCGGGGCGCGGAAGAAAGCCGATCCGTCGGCCTCCACCGGCACGGTGCCCAGCACCTGCTTGCCCGGCGATGCGTGCGGGAGGCCCACCGTCGGCCGGTTGGCGCCGGGCGTCGACTTGGGAAGCACCTGGAGGATGCGCAGGCGCTTCACCGCGCCGCGCGGCACGGAGGGCAGGCTCGCGTGCACATCCTGGAGCACGAAGAGCCCCTCCCGCCCTCCGTCCTCGGCGCCCGGCGCCGACAGGACGGGCGGCCGCGGGCGCGGCCGGAGCGGCATGGGCCAGAGGCTCGCGATCGCGGGATCGCGATAGAGCAGCTCCTTGGCGCCGAAGCGGTCGCACAGATAGATTCCCCACATGTTGACGGGATTGGCGGAAGGCTCGCCGATGAGGGCGTCGAAGCTGTAGGCCGCCAGGAAAAGATCCTCGTCGAGGGGGTACGGGCTGCGGTAGCAGTGCCCCGGCCAGCGCCGCTCCCCGACGGGGACGGGCGGCGGGGCGCCGATTCCCGCCGGGGCATGCCAGCCGGGCGCGACCGTCTTCTCGCTTTCCGGAAAAAGCGCATCAGGCGTGAGGCGTTCCAGCGCGCTTAGGCCGTCGACACCCCGCGCGACATCCACCAGCACGATCGAGCCGGCGGTCATGGCGTGGTGCGCGCCCGCCGTGGCGATGACGCGCTCGGAGCCGGGCACCGCCCGCGCCTCCCATAGGCCGACGGGGTTGAAGGTGTTGTTGCCGTAGTACACGGCCGGGAGCGATCCGTCGGGATGCACCGACCAGAGCTGCTCGTAGTACACGGCGTGGCGGTCGACGTAATCCCAGCGCGTGTAGATGACGCGCCCGTCGTTCAGAACGGCGGGATCCCATTCCTGGGTCTCGTGGTAGGAGATCGGCCGCGGCGCGGAGCCGTCGGCCTCGGCCTGGGCGAGCGTGTAGTTTTCGCAGCCGGGCGTGCCGCAGCGGTGCCAGCCGAGCCTCCGGGTCGAGACGAACACGATCCTCCCGTTCGGGAGGAACCGCGGCGCGAAGTCATCGAAGGCGCCGCCCGTCAGGCGCCGCGGGGCCGCGCCGTCGAGCCGCACCTCGTAGAGGTGGTAATAACGGCCGCGCTCCCCCTCGAAGGCATCGCGGGGCGGGGACGGCGTTTCGCAGTAGGCGAAGAGCAGGCGGTCGCCCTCGAAGGACACATCGAGGTGCTGGTAGCTGCCGAGCGGCAGCGCCGAGGTAAGCTCGCGGCACCGGAACGACTCGCCCGGACGTTCCAGGATGAAGACGCCGCCGCCCGGGCGCGCATAGCGTCCGTAGTACTGGGTCAGTTGGTGGCTGAAGGCGCCCGGCGCGCCCTTGACGAAGGCGATGGAGCCCAACCGGGCGCGGGGATGGGAAAGAAGCGTTGCCCGCCTGAGGCCGCGGGCGTCGCGCCAGAGGCGCTCCCAGGCGCGCGAATCCCCGCCGGCGACGCCCAAATCGACGCGCGCCCGGCGGAGCGCCGCGAGACGCGCCTGGGCCTCCGTCACGACCTCCCCCGTCGCCGCGCGAGCCGCCAAGGCCTCCGCGCAGCCTTGAAGCGCGCCATCGATGGCCGGCGCGAAGCCGCTCGGCGCCCGCGGCGTGCCGATGCCGTCCTGCATGCGCCAGTCCCATTCGATCAACACCCGCGCCAGCGCATCGCGCAGCGCGGGCGCGCGGGCGGGAACCGCCGCGGATTCGCCATCCGGCCGGACTTCCAGCGGAAACGAACGCGCCCCGACTTCCAGGGCGAAACCGTGCACGCGGGCGACGCCCTCGCCGTCCAGGCCGCGGACGCGCAGGCGCAGCGCGTGGGTCTTGCCCGGCGCGGAAGAGACCACGCGCAAGCGCACGGGCTCCTCGCCGCGGAGCGTCGCGCCTGCGCTGTCTCCGTCCAGCGTCAGAAGGACCTGGAACGCCGCGCCCGCGCAGCCCGCCGCCTCGACGGCGGCGGCCAGGCCGCCGCCCACGGCCTCGATGGGAAGATCCACGTCGATCGTCTCGCCCCCGCGGAGACAGAGCGCCAGCATGGGCGGCGGCTCCATGAACGCCGCCTGCGGGCCGTCGGCGCCGGCGACGAGGGCGAAGCCGCAGGCGCGCGGACTGGGCGACGGGGCGGAGGCGCCGTCGAGGGTCACGACCGCCCGGCCCTCCTTCGGGACGGCGAGGTCGCGCGTGAGCCGCGCTTCGACCCAATCGACGGCGTCGCACGCAATGCCGTCGCCCGCGTCGCGCGCCACGAGCACGAGTTCGCGCGCGCCGGCCAGCGGCAGCTTGAGCGGCACGGGCGCGTCGCTGTCGGCGAGCCTGGCGCTCTTGAACACGCTCTTCCCGTCAACGAGCGCCTCGAGGATGACGCTCCCCCGCCGCCCGCCTTGCCAGTGAACGCCGGCGAGAGCCTCGAACTCGGCGTACTTGCCGTTGCACCGAATCGCGATGCGGCCGGGGGCGTGGTGCCCGAGACCCTTGGCGTATTCCTTCTCGCCCAGCCTGAGCGGTGCCGCGGGCCGGCCGTCGGGCGGCTTGACGGCGGTATCCAGGCCGAGGGATCCCCATCCCTGCTCGCACGCGAGCGCAACGCGCTCGGCAATGTCGCTCACGTACCGAGTGCCGCCCTCGTCCGCCCCGAAGGCGGCGGCCGAGGCCGCCCAGAGAAGCAGCGCAAAGGCAGTCCTTTGGAGCGTCATGCTCTCGATGGTACCTGAGATCGGCGCCGGGTTGAAGGCGGGCGCGCCGGCGCGCACGTTGCCCCGCCGCACAGCCCCGGATAGCATCTTACGTGCAGGCGCGCGCGCGGGTTTCCCGCGCCGAAGAAAGGAGTCACAGATGCCATCGCCCACCTTTTCCCGGCGGAAGTTCATGGGCGCCGCCGCCGCGGCGCCCGCGTTCACGGTACTGCCGCGCCGCGTGCTCGGCGGAACGGTCGCGGCCCCTTCCGACAAGCTCTGCATCGCCGGCATCGGCGTCGGCGGCATGGGCGCCGCGAACCTCGCCAACATGGCATCCGAGAACATCGTGGCGCTCTGCGATGTCGACTTCGAATACGCGGCGCCGACCTTCAAGCGCTACCCCGCCGCGAAGAGGTACAAGGACTACCGCGTCATGCTCGCGGAGCAGGCGGACATCGACGCCGTCGTCATCGCGACGCCGGACCATACCCACGCCGTCATCGCGATGGCGGCCATGCGCGCCGGCAAGCATGTCTACTGCCAGAAGCCGCTTACCCACGACGTCTACGAGGCGCGGGCGCTCACCCTCGCGGCGCGCGAGGCCAAGGTCGCCACGCAAACGGGAAACCAGGGCATGTCCGGCGAGCCCCACCGGCTCATCTGCGAATGGATCTGGAGCGGCGCCATCGGCGCGGTCAGGGAGGTCGACGCGTGGTGCAGCCTCTCGTACTACCCCTGGGGCCACGCGAGCTGGAGCGCGCCCGCCGGCGTTCGGCCCGCCGAGACGCCCGCGCCGCCGCCGGGTCTCGACTGGGACGTGTGGATCGGCCCGGCGAAGATGCGTCCGTACCACCCCATCTACCACCCGCGCGTCTGGCGGTGTTGGTGGGACTTCGGCTCGGGCATGATGGGCGACCGCGGCGCGCACACCCTCGGCCCGGTGTTCGCGGCGCTCAAGCTCGGCGCGCCGGCGACGGTTCAGGCCGTGTCGTGCGGCAATTCCGAGGAAGTGCACCCGCTGGCGGCCATCGTCACCTACCAATTCCCCGCGCGCGGCGCCCTCCCCCCCGTGACGCTGAACTGGTACGAGGGCATGCGCGCGCCGCTTCCGGAGGGCATCGACGCCGCGGACGCGGTCGGCGATCCCGAGGGTGGCGCCACCTTCAAGGGCTCCGAGGGCATGCTCACCTGCGGCGTCTACGGCAACGGGGCGCGGCTGCTTCCCGAGGCGCGCATGCGGGAGTCCACGCCGCCGCCCAAGACCCTGCCGCGCGTGCCCGACTGCCACGAGATGGACTGGGTTCGGGCCTGCAAGGGCGGCCCGCCCGCGTGCTCCAACTTCGACATCTCGGGCCCGGTCGCGGAGACGTGTTGCCTGGGCGGCATCGCCCAGCGCGTCGAGGGCCGCATCGCCTGGGACTCCGCGAACCTCAAGGTCACCAACAACCCGGAGGCTCAGCGCTGGGTCAGGTGGGAACACCGCGAGGGCTGGAGCCTCTGAGACCGAGGCGGCCGCCCGCGGCGAACGCCGCCTACATCGCGGCCTTGCCCGCTTTGAGCGCTCCCGCGGCGGCGCTCATTTGACCCCGTGCATCATGCGCTTGAGCAGGGGCACCAGCGCCAGCAGCACGACGGCGCCCACGGCCGTGATGACGGCGATGCGCGTGAAGACGAAGTCGAACGGGCGGCCTTCGGCTGAACCGGCGACCCACGGGGCCAACACGTTGCCCAAGGCGCTGGATATGAACCAGACGCCCATGAACAGACCGACCAACCGCGCCGGCGACAACTTGGTGATCGTGGACAACCCCACGGGCGACAAGCACAGCTCGCCCGTCGTATGGAAGAAGAAGCCGAGGATCAGCCAGATCATGGCGCACTTGCCCGTGTCCGCCGCTTGGGCTTCCTTCGCACCCAGGAGCAGCATCACGAATCCCAGCGACAGGAACCCGAGCCCCAGCACGAACTTCAGCGGCGAGGACGGCTCCAGGCGCCTGCGGTCCAACCAGACCCACACCGCGGCGGCGGGGATGCACATGCCAATCACCAAGAGCGGATTGACGAAGTTGGCCAGGAACGCCGCCTGCACCTCCATGCCCAACACGTTGCGGTCCACGACCTCCTGCGTGAACAGCGTGATGGTGCTGCCGGCCAGCTCGTAGAACCCCCAGAACACCACGGAGAAACCGCACAGGACGAGGATGACGATCATCCGGCCCGCCTCTTCCCGCGTGCCCCTCGTCACTTCCCACAGGAGATAAAGCAGAACCGGACCCGCGATGATCACCGCCAGATTCTGCACCCACCCGGGTCGGGAGATCAGATAGGCGAACAGCGGGATGCACGCGGCGATCCCCAGCAGCAGAAGGATGCCGTTGGGCAGGCCGAGCCGGCCGACCTTAAGCAGGCTGGCGCCGTCCGGCGGCATCCCTCGCCCCTCGATCGTCTTTCGCCCGCACGCGAAGATGATCATGCCCACGATCATCCCGGCCCCCGCCAGCAGAAACCCCAGCTCCCAACCGAATTTCTGCGCGAAACCCGCGGAGAAGCTGGCCGCCAGCGCGCCGATGTTGATCCCCATGTAGAAGAGGTTGAACGCGGTGTCGCGCCGCGTGTCCGCCGTCTCATACAGCGCGCCCACCATGGTCGAGATGTTGGGTTTGAAGAAACCGTTCCCTGTGGAAAGCAACGACAGCCCCAGGAAGAACAGCCACTGGAGCGACTCGACGGGCGCCTCGCACCGCACCACCAGCCAGGCATGCGCCGCCAGGAGGAACTGGGCCAAGGCCATCAGCGCGCCGCCGATATAGATGGCGCGCCGTTGTCCCAGCAGCCGATCCGCCAGCATTCCACCCAGCAAGGGGGTGGCGTAGACGAATCCCAGGTAGGCTCCGTAGACCGCAACCGCGTAGGCTCCCGCCTCTTTCTCCCCCAGGGCCTTAAAGGCCACGTACGTCATGTAGAGCGTCATGATCCCGCGCATCGTGTAGAAGCTGAACCGCTCCCACAACGCGGTGAAGGAAACGACGTACAACCCCTTGGGGTGCCCCGCCAGCGCACCCGGTCTACATGTCGCGTCACTCATACGATGGCTCCTCGAGTGCCTAAAGCGCCCGGCGCGTCTTCCGGTTCGGGTCGCGTCGAACTCCGGCACATGACGGGGCAGCATACCATCTCCGGCGAGCGAAGGTCCAGGGCGCCGGCCGGGATATTGTCAATCGGCGACCGTCCACGGCCTTTCTGAATTCCTGGAAATGTCTCGGCTTCCGCAGACGAAGCGGCGATGCTACTCTCGCCGCCCAAGGTCGAGCTGCTCGCCGGGGTGTCGGTGGGGTGAGGTGTTCGCGGCGGAGGCGGGTGTGCTCGCGCGGGCCTGCCCCGAATTCCAACGGGAAACGGGACGCCCTCCGTTTTCATAACCGTCCGCCCTCGCTTCGCTCCGCCGAAAGGAAAATAATCAAATGACTCAAATCAGCGAATGATCAAGAGCCACGACGGACGGCGCGCACATAGTGGCCAAACGTCTTATCGTGGCCGCCCACGTAGCCGTAGTGGAAGCTGACGATCCACGCGTAGGGCGGATAGTGGACGTAGGTAGACGACGACCAGTAAAACGACGACACCGCGCCGAACACAGGATCAATGCTCGGATTCCGCCGCCCGTAATCCACGATGCTCTGAAGCTCCCTCACGTTCGGCAGGCGCCAGTCGTCGTGCCCCGCGAGGCTCAGATTCTCGCAATACTTGAGCGCCTCCTGCCACATATACGTGCCGAGCGCCGTCTTCTTCTGCCACATGAGCCCCGTGCGGTTGTCCGTCACCGTCCCGTCACCGTTGTCGGTGAACCGCCCCGCGGTCGGGCAGCCCGCCTGGTAGAAACCGTCCTGACCGGGATAATCCGCGCTGCCGCAGGCGATCACGTTTCCAAACCTGTCGTAGCACTGGGTCTGCCCGGTCGCGGGCAGGGCGCGCGATTCCGGCGCAACTGAAATCGCGCACGAGCACAGCACCCCGCCGCCGAGAACCAAACCGACGACGAGCCTCACAAAAAACCACCGCATCGCAACCTCCTCTCCGAGGAGAAAATACGACCGAAAGGCCTGTAAGCGCAGGAAACCAAAGTACCGTGAATCCCGGAGACTTTTCCGCCATCCTAATTCCATGGCGATGGCAAATCAACGAACCCAACCGGTCAGAAAACCCCGCCTGTCGCGGCGGCGACGCCCGCGGGGTACACCCCGGTCCGTGCACGCCGCGCGGCCCAGGCCGCCCGAGGGGGCTTCGCTCGTGCCGCTTCCCGGACACCCCGAACGGCGGAGGCTTGACGGTCTCCGCCGGCGGAAGCGGCGCGTGCCCGGGTTGCGTCGCAGGCATGGGATCCTCGGTTCCGGCGCCGCGATCGCCGCCGCCATGGCGGTCGGCACCGCCGTCAGATTCGCCACCGTTTTTCCCAGGAGCGCTTTCTCGCGCTCCGGTTGTCCAATCCGAATATCCCTGTTGTCTACTTCGCCGGTGTACCACCGGCAACCGTGGAAGTCTAGACACTTCCAGGCATTCAGGCAAACGGTGAACGGCCACCGCAAACAAGGCCCGTCCCGGTTCCGAGGCAAGCTTGACTGCCGCGGGCCGCCGGAGTACATTGCGCCGCTCTAAGGACTTTGTCGTAGACTCCCGGCCCCGATCGCGAACCCGACCGGAAGAATCCGCCCGTGCTGGAGACGCCATGCCGCCCGCCTGCCGCCTGACTTTGCCCCGCCGCTTGCGCGAGCGAACCGGCGCGGCGGCCCGCTTGACGACGCTCGTGCTTTGCGCCGCGGCGTCGGCGCAAATGCCGGATCCGCCGGGACAGGCGCGGCCGGGGGAAAAGCCGAAAAACGAGGCTTACCTGTTCGCGCACATGATGGACGACGACTACTGGCGGCTCTATTACAGCGTCAGCCTCGATGGCTTGCACTGGACGCTCCTGAACGGCGGCAAACGGGTATTCGAGGACTACCGCGGCCACGCGGACATCTGCCGCGGCCCGGACGGGCGCTATTATCTCGTGGGCAACCGGGGCGATGACCGGCCCGATATCAACTTCTGGGTCTCCGACGACTTGATCGCGTGGAAGAAGTTCGGCGATTACACGCCCGATCTCAAAGGGATTCCGGATTACCCCAAGGCCCTGTCGCGCATCGGGGCGCCGAAGCTGTTCTTCGATGAAGCCGCTTCGCGGTTCCTGCTGACTTGGCACACGCCGCACGATTTGGGCAAGACGGATCTGCCCGAGCCTTATTGGGCGAGCCAGCGGACCATCTACGTCCTTTCGCGGGACTTGAAGACCTTCTCCGATCCGCCGCGCCGCCTGTTCGATTGGGACATGGCCACCATCGACACCATCGTCCGCCGGGAAGGGGAGCGCTACTATGCCTTCGTCAAGGACGAACGCTATCCGACGCTGGACTGGACGACAGGCAAGACGATTCGGATCTGCAGCGCCGCGACTTTGCTGGGGCCTTACACGGAGCCCGGTCCGCCGGTCAGTCCGGGATTCCGCGAGGCCCCGACGCTGATTCCCTCGCCCGACGGCAGCGCGTGGTATCTCTACTACGAGCAATACCCCGGCGTCTCCTACGGCTTGTCGGTGGCGGCACGCTTGAGCGGCCCGTGGTTCCAGGCGTCGGGAGGAACCCCGCGCAAGGAGTTCAACAAGTACGAGGTGACCGCCAAGGCGCGCCACGGTTCGATGCGGCCGATTTCGCGCAAAGAATACGACGCGCTGACGGCGCACTTCGGCAAGTAATCCGGCCGCCGAGGAGCGGAGGGGGGGACGAGGGGCACGCGGAGGGCGGGCCTTCCCTGCTCGCCCGCGGACGCCTCCGACGCCCCAATGTATAATGGACGGCCCGCGAACGGTCGCGCGGCACAACGAGGTGGCGTATGGCAAGGCTATGGTCCCGGCGGCGGTTTCTCGCCGGCAGCGGCGCCGCCGGGCTGGCGGCGATCGCGTTTCCCCGCATCGCCCGCGGCCTGGGCGCGAACGACAAACTCGCCGTCGCCTGCGTCGGCGTCGGGGGCATGGGCTGGACCGATCTCCACGCCGTCGCGCGCAGCCCGCGCGTCTCCATCGCGGCCCTGTGCGACATCGATGCCGAGCGCCTGGCCCGGGCGGCGCGCGCCTTCCCCGGCGCGCGCACGTATGTCGACTGGCGCGAGCTGTTTGCCAAGGACGGCGCCGCCGTCGACGCCGTCGCGATCGCGACGCCCGACCACATGCACGCGCCCATCGCCATGACGGCGCTCCGCGCCGGCAAGCACGTCTATTGCCAGAAACCTCTCGCGCACGACGTGTACGAGGCTCGGCGCCTCGCGGCGGCCGCCGCCGGCGCGAAAGCCGTCACGCAGATGGGCATTCAGCACAGCTCGAGGAGCGCCAACCGCGGCGCGGTTCAATTGATTCACGAAGGCGCCATCGGGAAGGTGCGGGAAGTCCATCTCTGGTCCAACAAGCCGCCCGAGCGCTATCGGCCCACCGGCCCGCGGCCCGCGGCGGTGGATCCCGTGCCCGCCGGCGTCGCTTGGGATCTGTGGCTCGGCACGGCGCCGGCGCGGCCGTTCGCGGCGGACACGTACCACCCGACCTGGTGGCGGGGATGGCAGGATTTCGGCACCGGCTGGCTCGGCGACATGGGCTGCCACATCTGGGCCGCGCCCTACATGGCGCTGCGGCTCCAGGCGCCGCTCAGCGTCAAGGCCCAGGTGGAACCCGCGTGGGCCGCCGCGCCCGCCCGGCGGTCCGAGACCTGGCCCACGTGGGAGATCGTCCAGTACGAATTCCCCGGCACCGATCTCACCGCCGGAAAGACAATCAAGATCGTGTGGTCGGACGGCGGCAAGTATCCGCGCCGCCGCGTGAAGCTGGTCCTGGGCGGCAAAGATTTTCCCACCCAAGGCGCCCTCTTCCTCGGCGAGGACGGCGCGCTGCTCCTGCCCCACGGAGGCGACGCCAAGCTGCTGCCCGAGAAGAAGTTCAAGGACCGCGGAATGCCCGCGCCGCCCCCCGCCGACCATTACCTCGCCTGGGTGGACGCGTGCCGCGGCGGCGGCGCGACCATCGCGCCCTTCGAGCGCTCTGGCCCCCTCGCCGAGATCGTGCTCCTGGGCACCGTCGCCCTGCGCTGCCCCGGCGAGACGCTGCTGTGGGACGGCCCCGCCATGCAGGTGACGAACATCGCGGACGCGAACGCCTTCCTCAAGCGGTCCTACCGCGCGGGCTGGGAGGTCGAGGGATTGTAGACGGGCGGGTCACGCCCTGCACCGGCGCGGAGAGCGCGCGGCGCGAAGACCTTCCCCGGGCGCTGCCGTCCCGCGCGGCCGCGGGGCGGTAAGGGCGCGCTGCGCGGCGGTCGGCCGCCTCACGCTCGGTCGCCCTCGGGCGGCGCGGCCTCGTCGCCGCCCCCGCCCAGGACGGCGTAGAGCCGCACCCGGTTGACGAGCTTCGCCAGCCTGAGGGCGATCAGTCCCTGCCGCGCGGCGTTGAGCGTCCTCTGCGCGTCGAGGACTCCGAGGAAGCTGTCGATCCCCTTCGCATAGCGCGTGTCAGCCAGACGATGCGTTTCCGCGACGGCCGCAACCAGCGCTTCCTGCGCCGCCAGTTGCTCCGCGACCGTGCCCCGGGCGGCCAGCGCGTCGGCGACTTCCCGGAAGGCCGCCTGGACGGCCTTCTCGTACCGGGCCACGGCGAGCTCCCGTTGCGCCTTCATTACGTCCAGCGCCGACCACGTGCGAAGGTCGAAGATCGGCCACACGATCCGCCCGCCGTAATTCCAGGCCTCCGAGCCCGATTCGAAAAGCCCCTTCAGCTCGTCGCTTGCCGTTCCGATGGCGCCCGTGAGCGAGATGCGCGGGAAGAACGCCGCCCGCGCGACGCCGATGTCGGCGTTCGCGGCCTTGAGACCGCTTTCCGCCTGAAGGACGTCCGGGCGCAGGAGCAGCACCTCGGAGGAGACGCCCGGCGAGATTTCCACGGGGGGCACGACGTCGCCCAGGCCGGCCGGCAGGAGTTCCTCGGGCACGGGAGCGCCCGCCAGGAGATTCAGCGCGTTCCTTCCCTGCGCGACGAGGCGGGTGTAGAAGGCGATATCCACCCGCGCCGCCTCGACGGTGGTCTGCGCGCGGCGGAAGTCGAGCTCGGTGGCCAACCCGACCTCGAACCGCCTGCGGATCAAGTCGCACGCCGCCTGCTGGGTCTCGAGGGTCGCCTCGGCCAGCGCCAGGCTCTCTCGGTCCGCCGCCAACGTCAGGTACACGCCGGCGACCTCCGCGACCAAGGCGATCCGCGCGCCGCGGCGCGCGTGCTCCGTCGCGAGGAACTCCTGGAGCGCGCGCTCCTTCAAGCTGCGGATGCGGCCGAAGAAATCGATCTCCCAGGAGCTGACGCCCAAGTTGACATCGTACCTCTCGATCTCCAAGGCCTGCCCGAATCCCATGACGCCGGCGGGGATGCGCTGCTTGCTCCCGCCGGCGGCCGCGTCCACCGCCGGCCAGAGCTCGGCCCGCGCGACGCCGTAATAGGCCCGCGCCCGCTCCACGTTCAGGGCGGCGGTCCTGAGATCGCGGTTGCCGGCCAGCGCCGTCTCGATGAGCTTCGCAAGGCGCGCATCCGCGACGAACTCCCGCCACGCCAGCTCCGTGGCAAGCGGCGCTTCGCGCCCGTCCGCGGCGTCCGGGCGCGCCTGGCCGTCCGGCCAGGCGTCGGGAACCGGAGCCGCGGGCCTTTCGTATTCCGGCGCCAGCGTGCAACCGCCCGCGAAGGCGAGCGCCGCGCCCAGCAGAAAAGCGGAGTATCTACTCATGGATCAGTTTCCCGGCGGATCCGCCGCGGCCGCCTTGGCCGCCTCGGCCCGTTTGTGCGTCAAGGACATCCGGTAGATCAGCACGTAGAAAAGCGGCGCGAAGAGGGTCACGAGAAAGGTCGAGGTCACCACGCCGCCCACCACCGCCGTGCCGATGGCCTTCTGCGCCCCGGCGCCGGCCCCGCTCGCGATCGCCAGGGGCAGCACGCCGAAGCCGAAGGCGAGCGACGTCATGACGATGGGACGCAGCCGCAGCTTCGCCCCCTCGAGCGTCGCATCGATCAGTTTCATGCCCTGCTCCACCCGCGCCTTGGCGAACTGAACGATCAGAATGGCGTTCTTGGTGGTGAGGCCCAGCGTCGCCAAGATCCCGATCTGGAAGTACACGTCGTTGGGGAGCGCCCGGAGCGACGTTGCGATCACACCGCCGATGGCGCCGAGCGGCAGCGACAGCAGAATCGAGATCGGAATCGGCCAGCTCTCGTAGAGCGCCGCAAGGCACAGAAAGATGACGAAGATCGAGAAGGCGTACAGCGGCGCGGCCTGGGCGCCCGCCTGCCGTTCCTGGTAGGAAAGCCCCGTCCAGTCGAAGCCGATCCCTTGGGGCAGCTTCTCGACGAATTCCTCCATGTCCCGCATGGCCTCGCCGGAGCTCCGGCCCGGCGCGGGCTCGCCCAAAATGTTGACCGACGGGAACCCGTTGTAGCGGTCCAGCTTCGGAGGACCCGAGGTCCAGCGGCCGGAGGCGAAGGAAGAGAAGGGGACCATGGCGCCGGTGAGATTGCGCACGTAGAGCCGTTCCAGATCGGCCGGCAGCATTCGATAGGGCGCGTCGGCCTGGACGTACACCCGCTTCACGCGGCCGCCTTGAATGAAGTCGTTGACGTAGGCGCTGCCGAAGGCCGCCGAGATCGTCGTCTGAATCGAGGTGATCGGCGCGCCCAGGGCGCCGGCCTTGTCCCAGTCCACATCGATGCGGTACTCGGGCACATCCTCAAGGCCGTTGTGGCGGACGTTGGCCAGGCGCTCGTCCCGCCAGGCCATGTCGAGAAGCTGCGTGCGCGCCGCCATCAAGGCGTCATGGCCCAGGCCGCCGCGGTCAAGCAGTTGGAAATCGAACCCCTTGGCCTGCCCGAGTTCCACGACCGAGGGCGGCGGGAACGCGAACACCAGGGCGTCGCGCATTCCGGAGAAGACGCGCATGGCCCGCTGCGCCACGGCGAGGACTCTCAGATCGGCGCGATCGCGCAGATCCCAGTCCTTGAGCTTCACGAAGGCCAGGCCCACGTTCTGCCCCCGCCCCGCGAAGCCGATGCCCGACACCGTCATGCAGCTCTCGACCGCCTCCTTCTCGTTCTCCAGGAAGTGCTTCCTGACGCGGTCCATGACGCCGTCGGTCTGCTCCAGCGTCGAGTTGGCCAGCAGCGTCGCCTGCACCATGAGCATGCCTTGGTCCTCGTCGGGGAGATAGGCCGTGGGCATCCGTTGGAACAGGTACGCCATCGCCGCCACGATGATGACGAACACCACCAGGTACGGCGTCCGGTGGGCGAGCGACCGCCCGACGAGGAGCATGTATCGGTCGCGGGCCCAGAAGAACACCCGGTCAAACCACCGGAAGAAGGGCCGCAGGAGCCAGAGCCCGCCGTCCGACGGCCGGTGCCCCTTGGGCACGGGCTTGAGAAACGCCGCGCACAAGACCGGCGTCAGGATCAAGGCCACGGCCACCGAGAGGAGCATCGCCGCGATGATGGTCACCGAGAACTGGCGGTAGATGACGCCCGTCGACCCGCTGAAAAACGCCATGGGGCCGAAGACCGCCGAAAGCACCAGGCCGATGCCGATAAGCGCGCTCGTGATCTGGTCCATGGACTTGCGCGTGGCCTCCCGCGGGGGGAGGCCCTCCTCGCTCATGATCCGCTCCACGTTCTCGACGACGACGATGGCATCGTCCACCAGGAGCCCGATGGCAAGCACCATGGCGAACATGGTCAACATGTTGATCGAAAACCCGAAGAGCCCCAGCACGGCGAAGGTCCCCAGGATCACGACCGGCACCGCGATGGTCGGAATCAGCGTGGCCCGGATGTTGCCCATGAAGAGGTACATCACCAGGAACACGAGCACGATCGCCTCGAAGAGCGTCTTGACCACCTCCCCGATGGCCACCTTGATGAAGGGCGTCGTGTCGTAGGGATACACGACCCGCATGCCGGGGGGGAAGTAGCGGCTCATCTCCTCCATCTTCGCCCTGACCGCTTCGGCCGTGCCCAGGGCGTTGGCGCCGGCCGCCTGGCGGATGGCCAGGCCCGCGGAGGGCTTGCCGTTGAAGTAGGCCTGGATGTCGTAGGACTCCGTTCCGAGCTCCGTCCGCCCCACATCGCTGATCCGCACGACGGAGCCGTCCGGATTGGTGCGGACCGGCACCGCCGCGAACTCCTCGGGCGTCTTGAGCAGAGTCTGGACGATAATGGTGGCGTTCAGGCGCTGGCCCTCGACGGCGGGCGCGCCGCCGAACTGGCCCGCCGACACTTCCGCGTTGTGGGCCCGAAGCGCCCGGATCACGTCCTCCACCGTCAAGCAGTAGCTGGTGAGCTTGTCGGGGTCCAACCACACGCGCATGGCATACTGGCTGCCGAAGATCTCCACCTCGCCCACGCCCGGCACGCGCGAGAGCACCTTCTCGAGGTTGGACTGGGCGTAGTCCCGCAGGTCCTTGCCCTCCAGGCTGCCGTCGTCGGAGATCAAACCCACGATCATCAGCCAGTTGCGGGTGGACTTGGACACCCGCACGCCCGTGCGCTGGACCACTTCCGGCAGACTGGCCATGGCGAGCTGGAGCTTGTTCTGCACCTGCGCCCAGGCCAGATCGGGATCGGTGCCGGGCGCGAAGGTCAGCTCCAGGCGGGACGAACCGGCGGAATCGCTGCTCGCGGACAGATAGAGCATCTTGTCGAAGCCGGTCATCTTCTGTTCGATGACCTGCGTCACGCTGTTCTCGACGGTCTCCGCCGACGCGCCGGGATAGAAGGACTGGATGGCGATGGAGGGCGGCGCAATGGGAGGATACTGCGAGATCGGCAAGTTGTAGATCGCCAGGCAGCCCGCCACCATCATGACGATGGCGATGACCCAGGCAAAGACCGGGCGCTCCAGGAAGAATCGCGACAGCATGCGTGCCTCCGCTACTTCGCTTCCGCGGGCTCGAACGGAACGACCTTCACGGCGGCCCCGGGCCGGACCTTCTGGAGGCCCTCGGCGATGACGCGCTCACCCGCCGCGAGCCCCGACGCGACCAACCAGCGATCGCCGATGGCGCGATCCAGAACCAGCATCCGCAGCTCGACCACGTCCTCGCCGTTCACGACCATCGCGATCGGATTGCCCTTCATGTCCCGCGCCACGGTCTGCTGGGGAAGCAGAATGGCGCGCGGGTTCACGCCTTCCTTGACCGTCGCCCGGATGAACATGCCGGGCAGGAGCACCCCGGCGGGATTGGGGACGACGACCCGCAGGATCACGGAGCCGGTCGTCGGGTCCACGGTGATATCCTGAAACTGAAGCGTGCCGGGCAGCTCGTAGGCCGTGCCGTCCTCGAGGAAGAGGCGGACCTCCTCCGTGTTCACGCCTGCCCGGTCCAGGCGGCCGTCTCGCAGGCGGCGTTGCAGCCGCAGCAGCTCGGCGGTGGACTGCGGCACATCCACGTAAATGGGATCAAGCTGCTGGATCGTCGCCAGCGCCGCGGGCTGGTGCGCCGTCACCAGGGCGCCGTCCGTCACGGCCGACCTGCCGATGCGGCCGGAGATGGGGGCGACGATCCGGGTGAACCCCAGATTGATGCGGGCGGCCTCCAGGGCCGCCTTCCAGTAGGCCACATCGGCCTCGGCCTGCTTCAAGGCCGCCTCGGCATCGTCGCGGTCTTGCAGGCTCACCGCCTTGTCGGCAAGCAGCTCCTTGTAGCGCTCGACCCGCGACCGGATCGCCGGCAGGTTGGCCTCGGACCTGGCCAGCGAGGCTTGGGCGTTGTCGAAGGCCGCCTGGAACGGCGCCGGCTCGATCTGGTAGAGCACATCGCCGGCCTTGACGTTCGATCCTTCCTGAAAGAGCCGCTTCTGGATAATCCCGCCGACCTGGGGCCGGATCTCCGCGATGAGGTAGGGAGCCGTGCGGCCCGGCAATAATTCGGTCGCCAGTTCCACCGCCTGGGGCGCCGCCGTCACCACGGCCACCTCGGGCATGAGCCCCCCCGCTCCGGCGAGGGGCCGGCCTCCCCCGGGCCCGCACCCGAAGGGCGCGAAGCCGCAGCCGACAACCATGGAGACCGCGATCAGCCGCGACAATCCGCGGCAAGCTGCATTCCAGTCGTTCATCCCTGTTCTCCCTGAAATCGCCGCGCGCGCGGCGCGTCTTGCTTCCTCACCGCTCCCGGCGCGTCCTGCCGATACCCAGTCCCCTGACGACGACGTCCGTCAGGTGCGCGGCGATCTGCGCCATGCGCTCCTCCGTATATTCCCCCGCGCCCATGAGAGCCAGCACCGGCGTGCGCGCGAAGTCGTGCAGGACGATTTGGCCCAGGATCGTGAAGCTCCAGAGCATGCTCTCCTTGTCCGTGAGCGACGGCGCGAGGGTCCGCAGAAGCTTCTGGAACTCTTTCAACATGGGAGCCATGACCTCGCGGACGAGGGCGTCCATGGCCTCGGTCGGATCCAGCAGCTCGCGCCAAAGAAGCTGCGCCGGCCAGCGCGGCTGGGAAGGCGCGAGGCTCCGGACGACGCGGGCCTGAATCCACTCCTCGAGAGCCTGGAGCGCATCGCTCCCCTCGGCAAGGCCGGGCAGCGGCGTGTGGAGCACGGCGAAAGCATGCCGCAGCGCCTCGAGGTACAGCCCTTCCTTGCTGCCGAAGTGGTAGCTCACGGCGGCGACGTTGGCCTTGGCATCGGCGCAAATGTCGCGCACGCCGACGCCCCGGAAGCCGTGGGCGGCAAAGCGGCTGCACGCCGCGGCGAGCAGCCGCTCGCGCGTGTCCTGCAGCGCAACCGTGCCGTCGGTCGTTGTCATGACAAACCTCGGTAAGCGATTCGCGGGCCCGCGCCGACTGCCGGCCGCAGCCGCGGCGTTCGGACCCGCGTGAAGGGCTCCCATTACTGCTTATCGTCAGACCGCCTCCCGAGAATTTAAACAAGTGTTTGTTTAAACGTCAAGTGGGGCAAATTCGGGAGTTTTCTTTAATTTTGAGGGCGGGTCCGCCGCGGCGCGGCCGGCTTGCCCGGCACCGCTGAGGGGTCGCCCAGCGCGGCCGCCGCGCCCTTGCCTGGCGGCGGCGGGCCGTCCTATACTGGTCGAGCCGCGGGGCGCTTCGCGCCGGCGTGCGCAGGTCTAGAAACCGATGGGAGACGGTGTCATGAACGACCTCAAGCAATACGAAGTGTGGTTCGTCGCGGGCAGCCAGGACCTCTACGGCGCGGAGACGCTCGCCAAGGTGGCGGCCAACTCCAAGACGATCGCCCAGGCGCTCGACGCCGCGCCCCGGATGCCGGTCCGGGTGGTCTTCAAGGCCGTCCTGACGACCCCCGACGCCATCAAGAACCTGTGCCTGGAGGCCAACGCCGCGGCCAAGTGCGTCGGCCTGGTGGCGTGGATGCACACCTTCTCGCCCGCCAAGATGTGGATCGCGGGGCTGCGGATCCTCGCCAAGCCCTATGTCCACCTTCACACGCAGTTCAACCGCGAGATCCCGTGGGCCACCATCGACATGGACTTCATGAACCTGAACCAGGCCGCTCACGGCGACCGCGAGTTCGGCTTCATCTGCACCCGTCTCAGGCAGAACCGCAAGGTCATCGCCGGGCCGTGGGAGGATGAGGGCGTCCGGGCCGCGCTGGACGTCTGGGCGCGCGCGGCCTGCGCGTGGCACGACGCCCAGGGCGGGAAGATCGCGCGAATCGGCGACAACATGCGCGAGGTGGCCGTCACCGAGGGCGACAAGGTCGAGGCGCAGATCCGCCTCGGGTACGCCGTCAACGGCTACTCGGTCGGCGACGTCCTGCGCTACATCGACGCCGTCACGGATGCGGAGATCGACGCCCTGTGCGCCGAGTACGACGCGCGCTACGAGGTCGCCCCCGCGCTGCGCCCGCAGGGCGAACGCCGGGCCGCGCTGCGGTACGCGGCGCGGACCGAGCTCGGTCTGCGCGCCTTCCTGACCGAGGGCGGGTTCAAGGGGTTCACGGACACCTTCGAGAATCTGCAGGGCCTGAAACAGCTTCCCGGCATCGCCGTGCAGCGCCTCATGGCCGCCGGGTACGGCTTCGGCGCCGAGGGCGACTGGAAGCAGGCGGCGCTCGTGCGCGCGATGAAGGTCATGGCGACGGGCCTGCCGGGCGGCACGAGCTTCATGGAGGACTACACCTACCACTTCCACCCCGGCGGCGCGAGCGTCTTGGGGGCGCACATGCTGGAGATCTGCGAGTCCGTCGCGGCGGGGAAGCCTTCCTGCGAGATTCACCCCCTCGGCATCGGCGGCAAGGACGATCCGGTGCGCCTGGTCTTCAACTCGCGCACGGGCCCCGCCGTCAACGCCACGGTGATCGATTTGGGCAACCGCTTCCGCATGGTGGTCAACACGGTGGATGTGATGGCGCCGCCGGCGCCGCTCCCGAAGCTGCCCGTCGCCCGGGCGGTGTGGGTCCCGCGGCCCGATCTCCAGACCGCCGCGACGGCCTGGATCCTCGCCGGCGGGGCGCACCACACGGGCTACTCCCTTGCCATCGGCGCGGCGCACCTCGAGGACTTCGCCGCCATGGCCGACATCGAGTTCGTCGCGATCGACGACGGGACGCGGCTCTCCGCCTTCAAGAAGGAGCTGCGCTGGAACGAGCTCTACTACCACCTCGCGCGGGGGCTGTGAGGTCCGCGCGCGCTACGCCTCGCAGGTCAGCGCGATCCCCTTGAACCGGCAGAAGCGCTTCAGGTCCGCCGTCAGGTCGCCGTAGCACGTCACCCGGTGCAGGCCGCTCGACCAGTTCTGCCAGAGCTTCGCCGCGTCGCCGTCGACCTTGACGGTGATCTGGGTTCGGCAGCCGCGGTCCACATCCGGCACGGCGATGATCTCCCCCGTGAAGTAGAGGAGCAGATCGACGTCGGCAAGGATCGCCTGGGTGACCTTCCGGCCGACGTCCATGCGCACCTGCGCCACGACGCCCTCCTGGCGCTCCTGCACCGTGCGGAGGCGGTAGGGGCATGCGCGGCCCTCGGGGCCGTCCATCTTCCTCGTCCCCAGGCAGTGCGCCAGCACGATTCCCCCGCAGGACTCGTCCACCGTCGGGTCGCTGATGAAGCCGGGCCGCCCTGAAAGCCCCTGAAAGATAATGTGCGTCATGGCGCTCCGCAGATCCGACTCGCAGATGCCGGCCAAGCCCAGGTCGTTGAGCCGCGTGAACCCGATGCACTGAAATGCCGGCAGTTGGCGGTACATGGTGCCGTAGCAATCGCTCGTGATTCCCGTCGCGCCTTCCTCGTTCACCACCTTTTCCAGGGCGAGCGCGAGCTTGCACGCCTTGAAGATCTCCTCGCGCGTGGGCTCGACGACCTGCTCCGCGCCCGAGATCCAGCGTTCGGTCTCGTCCCGCGCGTCGGCGTCGGCGATGCTCTCGTAGGCATCGATGACCCGCTCCTTGCCGATCTTCACGAATTCGGTCCCGAACTTCGCCTTGACCGCCTCGAGGTAGTCCGCGGGCATGTCGCGGCCGGTGACGTTCAGGATCTTGGCCTCGCGGAGGTGATGGATCGCGCGGAAGGGGCGCACGGCGGCGGCGAGCTGCGCGAGGTCGCTCGTCAGCATGCATTCAAGCAGCGCGCCGGCCGGTTCCTTGCGGAGCGCCCCGAACCCCACCCACTCGTGGCCGGAGTACGGCGCCGCAAAGAGCATGGTGGGTTTCCCCGCGCTGAGGATCTCGCGGATGGCGGGCAGGACGCCTCCCATGGAGAGATGGATCGCGAGGACGCCGTCGACATCCTCGAGCCCGGGCTTGAGCGCCGCCGCCGCCTCCTTCGTGGCGACGAGCCCGCCCTCCAGGAACTCCACGTCGGCGAACTCCTTCCGCATGCGCGCGAACTCGCCTTGGTAGCGCGCGACCTCGGCATCGAGGTCCATGCGCGGCGACGGCCAGAGCGCGCCGTGCCGTCCGAGGTAGATCTTCGCGACGCGCACCTTCGTGCCGCGGCACCCCGGGCTCACGAGCGCGTTCGCCGCCGGGGCCGCCGCGACACGCGTCCAGGCGCCGACGCCCGCGGCGCCGCCCGCCGCCACCCCCAAGAACTCCCGCCGCCGCACCTTGTGCTTCATGGCCGCCGCCTCCTTGCCGCTCGGCAACGCGCGAGGACATCCTCGACCCTGTCGCCGGCATGCTACGCCGCCCGCCTGAGCACTGTCAAGCTCGCGCCCGCGTGTTGCGGGCGGCCGGCGCGCGCGGATAATGACCGCTGCCGGTTCACGCCGGCCAGCGAGAAGGAGGACCGCCATGGGCGCGAGACTGCTTGCCGTCGCTTTCGCCTCGGTTCTCGGCGCGTTCGCCCCCTCGGCGCCGGAGCGCGAGATGCCCTTCGACGCCGATTGGCGCTTTTTCCGCGGCGACGCCGCCGAAGCCTCCGAGCCGCGCTTCGATGACTCCTCGTGGCGGCGCGTTGATCTGCCGCACGACTGGAGCATCGAGGACCTGCCCCCGGCCGCGCAGCCGCCCGTCGTCGCCATCGTCCGGGGCGTGTGGCGTTTCAAGCCCGGCGACGACCCCGCGTGGAAGGAGCCGGACCTCGACGATGCGGACTGGCAGGAGGTGGCGCTCCCCGCGGCGTGGGAGGATCACTCCGGTTACGTCCAGGACAACGCTTACGGCTGGTTCCGCCGCCGCATCGCCATTCCCGCCCACTTGCGCGGCAAGACCCTCGCGCTCGACTTGGGGAAGATCGACGATGTGGACGAGACTTTCCTGAACGGGGTCAGAATCGGGGGCACGGGCACGTTTCCGCCGGCCTTCGCCAGCGCGTGGGACCGAACGCGCCGCTACACCGTCGATCCGGCCCTCGTGCGCGGCGACGGCCGCGACGTGGTCGCCGTGCGCGTCTTTGACGGCGCGGGGCGGGGCGGGATCTACGCCGAGGGGGACGCCCCCACGGCGTTTCGCGGCGGGCCCTTCGATCCCGACGTCACCACCGGCGGGCGCAACAACGGCTACACCGTGAACGGCGTCGGCTGGTATCGCAAGACCTTCGCGGCGCCGCGGACCGCGCCGGAGGGCCGCGTCATGATCCGTTTCGACGGCGTCTACATGGACGCGCGGGTCTGGATCAACGGCGCGGTCCTGGGCGGGCATCCCTACGGATACACGCCCTTCCTCTTCGACTTGACGCCGCATCTGCGGCGCGATGCCGACAACGTCATCGCCGTGCGCGTCGACGCGAGCGGCGACCCGAGCCGCTGGTACCACGGCTCCGGCATCTGGCGCCACGTGTGGCTGATCGCCGTTCCCGCCCTTCATATCGACCTGTGGGGCGTCTTCGTCACGACGCCGCGCGTCGACGCCGAGAGCGCCGTCGTGCGCGTCGCGACCACGCTTCGGAACGACGGCGGCGCCGCGCGGAGCGCGGGCCTGCGCACGACGATCCTCGACGCCGCGGGGAAGACGGCCGCCCGGGCGGCGGCCCCGGCCGCGAGCATCGCGCCGGGGACGAGCCACACCTTCTTCCAGGAGATCGAGGTGCGCGCGCCGGCGCTCTGGTCGCCTGAGGCGCCCGCCCTGTACACATGCGTGAGCGAGGCGCCGGCCGGCGATGCGGCCGGCGGCGACGGCGATCGCGTCGAGACGCCGTTCGGCATCCGCGCCATCGCGATCGACGCGGCCCGCGGGCTCCTCCTGAACGGCGTCCCGCTTGTCCTCCGCGGCGGGTGTATCCATCACGACCACGGCTGCCTGGGCGCGGCGTCCTTCGATCGCGCCGAGGAGCGGCGCGTGGAGCTTCTCAAGGCGAACGGCTTCAACGCCCTCAGAACCAGCCACAACCCGCCGGCTCCGGCGCTCCTCGATGCCTGCGACCGCCTCGGCCTGCTGGTCATCGACGAGGCCTTCGACTGCTGGCGGCAGGGCAAGACCGCCCAGGACTACGGCCGCTTTTTCGAGGAGTGGTGGCGGCGCGACCTGGAGGCCATGGTGCTTCGCGACCGCAACCACCCATCGGTGTTCCTCTGGAGCATCGGCAACGAGGTGCCGGGCCAGAACTCGCCCGAGGCCATCCCCGTGGCCAAGCAGCTCGCCGACTGCGTGCGCGCGCTCGATCCGTCGCGCCCCGTCACGCTGGCCGACTGCCCGACGGAAATTCCCCGCGCCGGCGCGCCCGAGGACCTTCACGCCGCCGTCGATGTGCGCGGCTACAACTACCAATGGGAACGCTACGCCGCCGACGCGAAGCGCGCCGCGCCGCCGCCCACCATCGGCACGGAATCGTTTCCCCTCTACGCCTTCGACCAATGGATGGGCGTCCTGGACCACCCGCACGTCATGGGCGACTTCGTCTGGACGGCGATGGACTACCTGGGCGAGGCGGCGCTCGGCTACTGGGGCCCCTACGACGAGCGCCCCGGGCGCACGACCATCAACCTGGTGGCCACCGTGACCGAGCAGGGCGCGGACGGGTGGAGCCTCCCCTACGCGGGCACGCGCTGGGAACAGGTCGACGCCCACCGGGACCGCCGGCTTGCCGTCACGGCGCAGTGCGGCGATCTGGACCTCTGCGGCTTCAAGCGCCCGCCGTCGTACTACCGCGATGTCCTCTGGCAGAGGGGCGCGCGCGTCGCGGCCTTTGTCCACCCGCCCTATCCGGAGGGCACGCGCATCGCGGCGAGCGTTTGGAGCTGGCCCGACGTGCGCGCGAGCTGGACCTGGCCGGGCCTGGAGGGCAGGCCGCTGACGGTCGATGTGTATTCGGCCTGCCCGCGCGTCCGCCTCCTCCTCAACGGCCGGACGGTGGGCGCGAAGGAAACGAACCGCGCCACGCGCTTTCTCGCCTCTTGGAAGGTACCCTACGAGCCGGGGACGCTGACCGCCGCGGGCCTGGATGCCGCCGGCAACGAAATCGCGCGCTGGGAGCTCGCGACGGCGGGCGCGCCCGCGCGCCTTCGCCTCGCGGCCGACCGCGATCGGCTGCGGTCCGACGGGCAGGATCTCGCCTTCGTGACCGTCGAGGTGCTCGACGAGCGCGGCGTTCTCTGTCCTGATGCGGACGATCGCGTGCGTTTCGCCATCGAGGGTCCGGCCACGCTCGCCGGCGTTTGCAGCGGCGATCCGCGCAGCATGGAGAGCTTTCAGAAGCCGGAACGAAAGGCGTTCCGGGGCCGCTGCCTCGCGGTGCTCAAGGCCGGCCGAACGGCGGGACAGGCGACGCTCACGGCGCGGGCCGAAGGGCTTGCGCCGGCGGAGGTGCGCATCGCCGTCGCCGGCGCGCGCTGAGAGGAACGCGACGCGGACGGCCGCTTCGCCGCCGGGCTTACCCGCGGCCTCCGCCGCGCGGCGCCTCCCGGAGGGCCCGAGCGCGTCCGCGGCGGCGCGAACCTCCGCGGCCCCGCGGGCCTGCCGCGGCGCCGAGGGGCGCAGCGCTGAAGAATGAGGATTCTTCGCGTTGAGGTGAAGACGGCCCGGGGAAGGCTGCAATCGTCGTAACCCATCCCCCAGATGAGAGTTACGAGCCGTGGGGTTCTTTGCCGGTTGACCTAGGGCGATCAGGGTACGAGATTTTTTCTTCGCACTGCAATTTTTTTGCGGTTTTTCGATGGACAAAATGATGCTTTAGGGTATAGTGCCGCATCATTAGAGGCGCGTGCCGGGTGTTCCGGCACGCTCTACGGCAGCAAAAAGGCTTCTCGGAGAGGACGGAGTGGATTGATCTCGAGGGCAGGGAGGGGAGTCATGGAAGACGTGCGAGAGAAGGTCATCCGGTTGCGTCGGCAATTCCACAGCTTGGCGGAGTCGCGTACGGCCGTGGAGCGGCGCATGCTGTGCTCTCGGGAGTACTTCGAGGGCAGCATCGCCACCATAGAGCACAGGAACAAGGACGGGACGAGCACGCCCTATTACTACATCTCATGCGCCGGTCAGAAGAGGCGTACGACGGCGCTTTACGTCCGGCGCAAGGACCTCGCGCGCGCCCGGAAGCTCGTCGGGAATTGGCAGACTTTCAAGCGCGACGTGAAGCGTCTTGAGGAGCTCAACCAGGCAATGGCCGGGATTGCACGACGGATCGTGGAGCTTCAGACGGTGGAGGACGTGGCGGATGACGCATGAGGCGGGAAACGAAAAAGGCGCCAGACGCGGACGACGGCCGAAAACAACACCGGAGTTGCCGAATCTGGCGCACAAGCTGCGCGCTGTGGTCCGTCACGCACTTCCGGACTTTAGCAAGTGGCTCGGAAACATGCCGGATACGCGCAACGCGCTCAGGATATGTTACCCCGTGGGGACGGTTTTGTGGACAGGAATTCTGGCGCTGCTCTGCGGGGCGCGTTCACGGCGGGATTTTGGAGCAGCGAGCGCGACGCCGGCGTATCTTGCCAACCTTAACCGGCTGACAGGATCGGTCCAGGAAGCGGTTCCTCACCCGGATACGCTGGTGTACCTCATGGAGAGGCTGTCTTCCGAGGCATTGGCGACCCTGTCGACCAAGTGTGTGCATACCTTAATGCGAAACCGCGTATTGGATAAGGGACGGGTCCGGGGCCACTATCTCATAGCCATCGACGGCACCGGGGTCCTGTCCTTCGGCGACCGGCACTGCGCCACGTGCCTGACGCAGAAGCACGAGAATGGCAGGGTGACGTACTATCACACCGTGCTCGAGGCGAAGCTGGTGACGCCGGACGGGCTGGCCTTCTCCGTGGGGTCCGAATTCGTCGAGAACGCCGATCCGAACGCCTCGAAGCAAGACTGCGAGCTCAAGGCGCTGTACCGGCTGCTCCCGCGCCTGAAGGCGCAATTCCCTCGCACGCGAATCTGCGTGCTCCTGGACAGCCTCTACGTGAACGATCGGGTCCTGAAGCTCTGCGAGAAGCATGGCTGGCGGTACATGATTACGTTCAAAGA
>MWEK01000003.1 GCA_002070955.1 Planctomycetes bacterium ADurb.Bin069 | reverse complement strand
CCTTCGATCCTCTCGCCACCCGTCCCTGTCGCCGCCTACCTGGGTGGGTCAATTCCACTGAGCAGCGCCGGGTGAATTCCGCTGAGCGCTATAGTGCCGGTCTGCGCCGCGATAGCCGTTGCCGCCGCGGGCGACCCGCAGCTCGTGGAGGCCTTCGGACGCCTCCGGGAGTTCGACTCGAAGCTCACCAACCAGCCGGTGTACGTCGACCCCGATCTGATGCCCGCCCCGCCGGAGCGCTGCGTCTCCTGCGCGGAGCTCTTCGCGCTCCTGCCGCCGGGGACGCGGCCGGCCGACGCGCTTGCCCCCGAGAGTCTGGCGGCCCTCAAGACCGCCGCCAGGGAGAGGTTCGGCGAGCGGGCCGGCTTCGCGCTGGTGGCTTACGGGCAGAGCAAGGAGTACGACCTGCTCTTCCGGGCCTTGGTGAGCGGCGGCTGGTCCGACGGCGGGGAGACCATGCCGCTTGTCGTCGCGGCGGTGAGGAGCGGCCGGCTGCGGCTCGAGCCGCGGCCCGACTCCGGCTGGTACGACTACCAGTGGCACGCGCTCGAGACGCTGCTTGTCCCCGAGCGCGCCCCCGAGTGCGCCCCGGAGGCCCCCAAGCTCCTCCTGACCGCGGCCTACCGCGAGCGCCTGGAGAACGCCTTCAAGGCCCAGCTTACCAAGAACCGCGAGACGCACATCAAGCACCTGCCGGTCATCAACCTCATTGAGACCTTGCACGACGGGAGGGTACCCCCCGAGGTCCAAGTGGCTCCGGAGTTCTGCGTCGAGCCGACCGCCACGGTCTACCTGCGCTCGGCGCGCGGCTACCGCTTCCTCCGGAACGCCATGCGCGGCGTGCTCGGCGAGGCGACGCTCAGTAGGCTGCACTCAGGGGCGGGCGGCCCCGACCTCGACGAGGAGCTGCGCCGGATGACGCTCCTCTGCTACGGGCTCCACGAACAGTTGTGCCTTGAGATCGGCCGGAGCCCGGATTACCTCGACGGCGAGATGACCCCCGAGGATCGCGCCGCGGCGCGTTCCGAGGCCGCCGACTGGTTCTCCGTCCTCGACCGCGACCCGGACCTCGCCGCCGACACCCGCGTCGCCGCGCCGATCTCCGGCTGGCCCGGCGGGCCGGTCCGGCACTGGGCCACCGGCGGGGTCAAGCTCGAGATCGCCAGGTACAGCTACTGCGAGCTGCCGAGGGTGTTCGGGGAGGTAAAGCCGGTCTTCGTGCCCGCGGTCCGATATCTGCCCACCGACGTCTTCCTCGAGTTCGAGAGCCCCGGCAAGGAGGCGCTTACCCGCGAGGAGTTCCGCGCCCTGTGCGCCGGCTGCCCGGACGAGGACTCTCTGCGCGCGCGGCTCAAGGCCGCCCCCGCCCGCCGGCACGGATGGGAGTTTCCCTGGAAGCCGGCCGCGGCCCTGGCGCTCCTGGCCGCCGCGGCGGTGGTCGGCTGGCGGTTCCGCGCTCGCCTGGCCGACCGGTGGGCCCGGCGGCCGAAGCGGCTGCTGCTCAAGACGACGCTGGCCGCCGCCGCCGCGCTCGCTCTCTTCGCCCTGGCGCTGGCGCTGTCCCCCGGGCTGCGCACCCGACTGCTGGTCAAGTGGCTCGCGCCCATCAACGACCCGGTGGGGATGGCGATCGAGTACTGGTACCTCGACCACCCCTCGACGGCGTCGGCGGACTGCCTGGCGGACCTCATGGCCGACCCGGATCCCCAAACGCGCTACCTGGCGGCGCGGTTCCTCGAGCCCATGGTCCTATGCCAATGGGAGCCAGAGTGGGAGGAACGGGAGTCTATGGTCGAAGACCAACGGGGGCCAAAGTGGGAGGAATGGAACCGCTGTATTCAGGGCATGAAGGCGCGGCTCCAGGCCGCCGTCAGGGACGAGGTCCCCGACGTCGCCGCGGTTGCGCTCCGACTTCTGGGCAACTACCACGACGAGCAGAACGTGACCTTCCTGCTGGCCCGGCTCGAGGAGGTCCGCGGGGTGGACCAACTCTGCGAGAGCACTCTCTGGTCTCTGCGGTGCACGAACTCGCCGCGGGTGCTCGACGCCGTCCTGCCGTTTGCGTGCGATCCCCGCAGGATGGTCTGCTGGGCGGCCTTCAGCGTCCTCGGCACGCACTTGGAGGAGAGGGTCGCGCTCGCGCTGGCCGAGATCATCAGGTCGGGAAATAAGTATAGCCAGAGCATGGCCTTGATGGCCGTGCAAAGCTTGGTCGAGCGCACCCCGGACTTCAAGACCATCCTCGATCCGGCGCTGCTGGAGGTCGCGCGCGCCGGGTCTTTCGAGCCGGATTACCGCATGGAGCTGGCCGGGTGCATCGCCAGTCCGACGATGAAGGCGGAAGCGCTTCTCGCCATCTTCCAGGGGCCGAAGAGCCCCGAGTACTCGGAGAGCGTCCGATCCCACGCCGCCAGTGCGCTCGCCGAGCTCTGCCCGGGGAAGCGGCTCACCGTCGAGCGCCTGGACGAGCTCACTGGGGACCCCGACGTCGACCTGACCGCGCTGGCCGCGACGCTGCTGAAGCCCGGCGACGACGTGCCCGGCCCGCGGCCATGACAACGCCGGCGCCGCCCGCGATTACGCTAGTGGATAATGAAAACGCGAACGGCATTTCCCATGCGTGCGTGGCGAAGGTGACAGCTTCAATTCCAGTAATGGCGAAAACTGACGAGCTGGGGCTTCGAGGCGAGCTGGGGCGAGTGGGACGGCGGGGCTGCCGGCCGTCCATTGACCGCGGCGAGCTGGAGCAATAGGCTCCCAGTCGATGTGAACCTGATCCAGAGTCCCTATGGCTCCGACGGCGCTCTGCAAGGAGATCCACGATCACGGGCTCACGCCCGGGGCGTGAGCGTCTCTTGCAGGCACGGCGGACCGTGAGTACAACGAAGGTGCGGAGGTGCCCATGGAACGCAGCACTACTCGGCAACTCCTGTCGCTCGCCGCCTACCTCCTCCTCTGGACCGGCGCATTCGCGAAGGAGATTCCCGTCTCCCCGGGCAAGGACACGCTTGTCAAGGCGCTGAAAGGCGCCGGGAAAGGGGATGTCGTCGTTCTGAAGGACGGGACCTACTCGGGGTCTTTCAGCATCACGTCTGGCGTGACGATCCAGGGCGCGCCGTCGATGAAATCCATCATCACCGGAAGCCTCGAGACGGCGATCTCGCTGGCCGGAGAAGAGGTCGTCATCAGGAATCTCGTCGTCATAGGAAACAAGAAGACCAGGATCGGTCTCAAGGCCGGCCTCCACTCGCTGCGCATAGAAGGCTGCCGGTTCGAGAACCTGTCCAAGGGGATCATCTTCGAAGGTTCGCCGCTGTGCGACGTAGTGTGCTCGAGCTTTATCGACTGCGAGACCGGCATTGAGTGCAGCAGGAAGACCGCCCCGACGGTCTGGGGGTGCCTCTTCATGCGGGGGAAGCTCGGCATCGCCTGCGACGCGAGTGCTCCCTATATCCGCAATAGCCTCTTCTGCGCCCAGGCGACGTGCGTTCGGGCAGTCAACCTCGAGGAGGGCCCCCGGATCAGGCATTCGGTGTTCGTGCGAAGCAGTGGTCCCGCGATCGACCTCTCGGGCAGAATCATGAACCTGGCGGTTAGAAACAATATCCTTCACGAATGCGCGCGGACGGCGGCCGACTCGAAGGGCGCGGAAGGGTTTTCGCACAACATTCTCAGTCCGGGGAAGACGCGAGCGGGCGCGGCGAGGGACGACACCATCGTCGCGGGACAGCGCGCGAACATTGTGGAGAAGCTCTCAATCACCGTGCAGAAAGACGGGGCCATCACGGTGGCCGAGAGTCCGGCGATGGCCAAAGGCATCGGAGAGCCGTGGCAGCCGAAGGGAACCGCCGGCCGGATCGGCTTCGACGCACCGGCATTCAAGCCGGGCAAGCTCGAGCACCTGAAGGCGGCGCCTCCCCCACGGTGGACCGAGCCGTACGTGGCCAACAGCGTCAACGAGGAGTACCAATGCCTTGCCATGTGGGGCCTCACGTCCAGAGGACAGAGGCTCATCTCGAAGGAGGAGAAGCACATGGACGTGCTGGTCACCAATCGGGCGGAGAAGGAGCCGGAGATCACCTTCGACGTCAGCCGGTTCTACGGCGACAATTTCAGATAGACGGCAGACGATCTGAAGCGGTGGCCTCGGTGGCAGGCGAGGGGCGAGAGAGCGAAGGTGAGCCGTCGTAGAGGCGACTCGTCGCAGTCCGACGCCCGCGCGCATCTCTGCCCAAGATTACGGAGAATTCTACGACCCACGCATGCTTGCCGGAGACTCACATTCTATCCAATCGCGTGTACAATACGGGCCGGCAGGGCCATGCAAACTGCAGGCGCCGCTTTCAAGTCGGAGTCTTTCCGCGATACGCAATGGAACCCTGAAACCCTCTGTGAAAGGTGTTGCCCCATGAATTCCCGCGATTTCCGTTCCCGAGGACCGATCCGCGCCGGTTGTTGTCCCTGTGGCCAGGCTCCGCATGCTCCGGGGGAAGGCGCGACGCGCCGGGAATTCCTCGCGGCGGCCGGGGGCCTGGGGTTGCTGGGCACGACCTTGACCGGCTTGTCCTGGGCGACGCCGTCATCCGCGCAGGCTGCCGAACCGCCGCAGCGCCGGACGCTGGTGGTCAAGCCGATCTTCACCTATCCCAAGCCGCAGCGCACCCCCATGACCAGTTGGCGCAATTGGGGCGGGATCGAGACCGAGAGGGATGTGCGCGACGAAGAAGGGCGCATCCGGGGCGAGCTGGATCAGCTTCTGGCGAAGGCCGATTTCCCGTTGAGCTTCCTGCCGTTGGCCAGCATGCGCACGAAGGACGAACTGGCGGCCCACATGGACGACATCCGGAAGGCCGACGCGCTCCTGTTCTACTCGGCCGGCGACGGGGGCGACAACCTGATGTCGAACGTGAATCAGATCGATGCGCTGGGCAAGCACGTCGTTTTCTTCGTGCGGCACCGGTCGGGACCCTTGTACTACTGGTACGAAGGCGCGATGGCGCGGTTCCTGCACCAGCACACGGACACGCTGGCCACCAAATCGATCGGCTATGAGGATGTGGTGGTCGACTCGCTGGACGAAGTCCTCTGGCGCCTGCGGTCGCTGTGCGGGCTGCACAGCACGCTGGGGAATCGGGTCGTCGCGGTGGGAGGCCCGAGCGCATGGGCGCAGCCCAGGGGCGTAGTGCCGGATCTCGTGCGGGCGAAATGGAACCTGGACATCCAGACCCTGTCCTATGACGACCTGCGCAAGTTGATCCTTGCCGCCAAGCGCGACGAGGCGGCGGTCGAACTGGCCCGGCAGCGGGCCGCGGCTTATGTGAAACTGCCCGGCACCACCGTCGAGACGGCGCAGAGTTTCATCGACAACGCCTTCCTGTTGGAACAGGTGTTCCACAGGATCATTGCCGAGGCCGGTTGCCGCGCGCTGACGATCAACGACTGCATGAGCACCATCATGCCGATCGCGGAAACGTCGGCATGTTTGACCTTGAGCCTGCTCAACGATGCGGGCTATCAGGCCTACTGCGAATCGGATTTCGTGGTGGTTCCCGCCGGAATCCTGTTGGCCAATATCTCGGGGCGGCCGGTCTTCATGAACGACCCCACCTATCCGCACGATCAAATCATCACCCTGGCGCATTGTTCCGCGCCGCGGCGGATGAACGGCCGGCACCTGGAGCCCGCGCGGATCATGACGCATTTCGAATCGGACTACGGCGCCGCGCCCAAAGTGGAAATGACGCCGGGCCAAGTCATCACGAACATCGTGCCGGACTTCAAGTCCGAGCGCTGGACCGGCCTGTTGGCCAAGGTCGACACGGCGCCCTTCCTGCCCATCTGCCGGTCCCAGATCGACATCCGCTACGAATGCTCCGACGACGTGCTGGCCCGGCATATGCCCGGCTTCCACTGGATGACCGGCTATGGCGATTACCTGCGGGAAGTGGGCTACGCGATCGGGAAGATCGGTATCGCCTGGGACGATATCTCTCGGGCGTAGTAAGGCGGTGCGCCCGGGCACACCCTGCGTTGCCGGCCCTTCCTCCAAGCGGCCATGGCGCCACGACGGGGGGAGCACCGCGGTAACCGTTCACGATTTCGCGGATAGAAGCGAGGGAGGCGCCTGACGTTGCAGATGCGCCTCGGCCGCAGCGACAAGGTATTTGAAGACGCTCTGGCCTTGTTGACGGCACGGCGTAATGACGCTCCATATGCGTTCGTGCCAGCCGCGGCCGGCCTGGCTGCGTGTACCCCGGGTGGTTCGCTGATCGATAACCAGGGGCCGAAGCGCCTGCTCGGTGAGGTTGTTGGCGGGCTCGACACCGGGCATGGTCAGGAAGGCGAAATAGTTGTCGGCCCTCTTCCCTATGAAGCGTTGTGCAAGCGTGTGCACTTCCGTGCACGGAGGCGGAAGCCGAACAATGGCCGGGATTTTCTTCAGAACACGATGTGCCCGCCGCAGATAGGCCGCCTCTCCGAGCCGTTCCCCTTCGTGCCTTGAAGAGGGTCCTCATGCATGCAAGGAGTTTGCGGCCCCAACGAGCGAGCTCCTCGTCGGGGTGCTCAATGAGGAACCGAATTCCGCGAATCAGATGCGCCATGCAAAACGGCACGGTGACTGAAGCATTGCCCATGAATTTCACGGAGGCCGAAAAAAAGTCGCAGCCGATCACCCCCTCGAATGTTTCCGTGCGAATGTCCCGCAGAACCCTCGATCCACGCGAAGGAGCGATGTGGAACACGGTGAAGTCGTCGGCCCTGAAACACCATGCCCACCGATTCTTGCCCGCTCCCGGATGGCCGATCTGGTCTGCGCCAAGATGCGGTTGCGCGGGAAACGCCCCGCGAAGTTCAGTATAGGGCTGCGCAAGCGCGCCGGACATCTGCTGGAACCATCTAGTTCCCCGGAGCTCACCGGGAGCTGAAACACTTCACCGAGGAACGCTTGGATGCAGGCATAGGAGACGTGACATTTCCATTTCAAGAACGCGACCGCCGCTGCGAGCTTCGGTCCTATGACCCCCCGGCAGGAACCGCGATCGGCATCGGCGCCTACACGACACGGTCCGTGCGGCGGTCCAAGTACTTGCGAGCGCGGTGCTCGGTCACGAGCAGAGGACGGTCGGCGAGGGCTGCCTGTTGAACCACGGACCACTCGCGGAGCGGTCGAAGACCTCTGGCTTTTTTCTGGTCAGCTCGTACGTCTTCACACGGTCGATGTGCTCGGGTGGAAACGCGGTTCGTTTATGCCTCGCGTGCCCAGGCTGTCCGCCGGGGCTTCGCTTCTGCTGTTTCCCCGATATCCCGAACGGCGGAGGCTTGACGATGTCCGACGACGGCGGCTTCGAGCTTGTGCTCGAGTTACGTGTCAGGCGTGCGATCTTTGCCGCCAGCGCCGCGATCTTCGCCACCATGGCGGTCCGTTCCGCTGTCAGATTCGCGAGCGTTTCTCTCAGGAGCGCATTCTCGCGCTTCAGTTGTTGAATCGGAATGTCCTTGTCGTGCACGGCGCCCGGTATACTACGCGGAGCTGTGGAAGTCTAGACGTTTCCAGAAATTCAGGGAAAACCGTGAACGGTTACCAATTCCGCGGCCGCGCTTCAGGGGCACGGCGGAAACGATGCGCAGTCGAGTCCGTCGAGAGTCGAATCGAAACCGCACGCGCTGAAAGGTTCGGGAAGCGGGCCGCCGTTCGTGAAAAGGTACCCCAGCACCGTCACGGCGTCGGCAATGTCGATCTCGCCGCTGTCATTTGCATCGGCCGCGTCGGCGCACGGCGGGTTCTCTCCACTGGCAAAAAGGTAGCTCAACAGAAAAACCGCGTCCGCGATGTCGATCGAATCCCGCAGGTCGCCGCTCTCCAGCGGCGATGCGTTGGCATTGCCGCGCACGAACGGAACCGCCCGGATGTCCGCGATCGGGTGGTAGTAAAGCCCGCGCGGCCCCAGATAGGCGAAAAAGGCGCCATCCTGGGAGACGCGCACCGCGCCAATGCCGGGCGCGGCGAAGAAAGGAACGAGAGCGCTCTTGCTTCCGACGGCGGCTTTGGAGAATGTCATGGCGCCCGATCGCCAGTCGATCGTACTCAGGACGGCATTGCGGCCGCCGTCTTCGAGATAGGGATACAGGTAGTCGCCGCGGCCGAGTGAGAATCGTTCCCGCGTCGCGATGTCGTACACCACGGCTTCTGCCGGCCGGGACCCATCGCCCTCGCTCAGATAGAGGACTCGCGTTCCGCATGCCGTCAGAACGCCTAGCCTCACGCCCGTCTCGATGAGCTTCGCCTCGCCCCGGTCGTACGCCGCGACGCCGAGCGCGCCATCACGTGCGTCCTCGACGAGAAAGAACGCTGTTTCTTTCGATACGACGAACCTCATGGCGAGTTTGCCGAGGCCGCGGACCGTCTCCTCGACGGCATCTAGATCGCCGACCGGCACGAGCGATGCGCCGAGGGGCAGCCTATCGTAGCGGGCGATCATGTTCCGGGATGCCTCGTCCTTGCCGTTGTAGAAATATCCCGTGAGCAGAATGTCGCGGCCGCTGCGCATCGCCAGAGGACCCGCCCGGAATCCGCCCATACCTGCCGCGGGCCTGTCGTACAGTGCCCGCTCCTCGGTTGCCAGATCCACGTGCATCATCCGCGCACCCGCGTCTCCAATGATGATTATGCTCTCCGTGGTTTCGAAGACGGCCTGGATGATCTCGACGAGCGGCAAGGGAATTCTCCGCCCCCTGAGCCCATCCGCGCTCTTCCTGAGAACCCACAGACGAATGGCCAATCCCTCCGCGATGGCAGCGGGCTCCGTTTCGCGATCGTAGAGAATCAGGCTCGAGCCGTCGGGGGCCGCGGCAAGGAGCTGCACGGAGTTCCAGTCGATGCCGATGTTCTCCAGAGTGCCGCGCGTTACCCACCCTTCCTCGTCAAAGGGCAGCGAGTAGAAGTACGGGAGGACATTGCCCGGCAAGAGGCGCGCCTCGAGCCAGAGTCGCTCCGGTGGCGTCACCGTTCCCGCCGCGGGGAGCTTCTTCACCGACAGGTAATTGGGCCACCAATCCCACCATGCAAACGTGGACCCCTCGCGTGCGAACGTCGATGAGCCCTGCCCCGGCGCCGGCAGCTTCAATGCCGTGATCGCGCGATCCGCGAGCGTCGTGAGCTCGCGGGGATCGATCGCGGCATTTCGGTTGCCATCGATCCAGATGTAGAGCCCATTGAGTTCCTTCCCCGCAATCATTCCGTCACAGTCGTCGTCACGTCCAGCGAGCTTCTCGAAGCCGTTTCGCCACCCGCCTGCCGTGCCGAGCAGATCTCTGCCGCTCAGCGGTCCGGACCAGGTAAGCCCCATCATGGCATCAAAAACCACCTTGCCGGGCTCCTCGGGAAGCACGAGCAACCCATCGGTCTCGTTCACCCATTCGGTGAGTTCGACGAAGCCATCGCCGTCGATATCGAAGGGAACAAGATGAGCGGCCTTCAGGTCGCCGCCGGGGTGCGGCTGCCAGACCCCGCCATCGACGCCGGCGGCTCCATCGCCGTTCATGTCGAGCAGAAGAGGACTCACGTACCCGGCAAACCGGCATTCGTACCCGCCGCCGTCTATCATGATCTCGATGGGTCCCTCAGGCGCGAAGTTCCAGCCCGCTGTGCGACCGGCAACCCAGGTGTTACTCCCCGGAGTGGCGGGATTCAGGGGAACCAGCAGCACGCTGCCCGGATTCGTCCACGCATCCTCAAGATACGAGCGGCTGGCAAGCCCCAGAAGGAAGACCTCGAGGCTGCCGGGGTAATCCTGAAGCGCCTTGGCGACTGCCGCCTGCCGTTCCATGGCAACCGTGGGCGCGAGCCCGTCGAGCATGCGCTGCGAGACCCACGCTCCCACGTCAGGCGTTTGCCCTCGAACCACCATCGGCAGAAGAGCGCACGCCACAAGGTACAACATAAAGATCGAGACAGACGACCTGGTTCGCATGACTCCACCTTTCTGGCCCTTGGCCGAGCGACACAACCCGAACCACCTCAGCCGTCTCTGCGGCTCGTGAGAACTCTGACATATGGAACAAGGCTATATTATTGACCTGTATCCCGAAACTCAAGCACGATCTTGAAAACCCCGCCCGTGGCATTGGCAGCGTCCAACCATAAGCTTGGGATAGGCCGTCGTAACCCTCTGCAGATTTGGTTCTTATGACGCTGTTTTGCCACGGGTCAGGCCGCGCTGTAACCCGGGCGGTGCTTGTGGTGGATGGCCGCGAGGAGTTGCTTTCCGACAAGAAGCGTCAGCGTCAGCGCGCTCGCGCAGATCAGGGGCTCGACCACGTCCTTCTTCAGACTGGGCATCTCCGCCATGTGGAAGCTGCTCTTCAGATGCTTGAACGTCAGCTCGATCGCCCAGCGCTCGCGGTAGATCACGCCGATATCCGCAGCCGGGATCTTGTCGACGGGAAGATTGGTGGCGTGGAGATGGTGTTCCCTTTTCTCTTCATCGCGAATGCCCACAAGGCGGAACCGCCGACTAGCAGTCGAACGTACTCCGGCGCACATGCGGCGGTGGAAAGAGGCCTCGGCCTCAAGATCGAGCACCGGTCGCTTCGAGTGCGAGAGAACGTCCTTGGTAACCGTGAGCGGTTACCCGCATCGATCGATTCGTAATAGCGCTCTATCGTCCGTATACATGCGCGCTCGCGCCGTCGCGTCCTCGGCGCGCGGTCGGTGTGGATGTCAACCTTTCCGTGCGCACGCGTGTCGCCGCGAAGGATTGCCGCCGGTTGCGCCCTCGCCGGCGGCCCACGAGCGGTCATGCGCCCGCGCGATGACGGCGAGCAGACACGGCGCCCGCGAAGGCATCGCCTTTCGTTTCCCGGCACACGTGGAAGGCTCGCCGCTCGTTGATCGCGTCCGGGCCCCCCACGCGCTGGATGCGGGGCTGACATCGATCGGCCGGGTCGCCATCCCGAGCACGCCGCAGTCTTCCATGACGGTCAAGGGAATGGTGTTCCGGCCGGGTTCGGCGTAGCGGTGCGCGGCCGGGCTCCCGCGAAAGCCGGCGGTCCGTTTCCGACGTCTCGTTGGTGGCGCACGACCTTTCGAAGCGACGCTGATCCGTTCCTTGACTTGGACTCGTCCGCCGTGGCTCCGAGCGGCAAGTTCCCGCCCGTCGGCAGCGGCCTGGGGGCCCGCCGCCCCGGTTTCCCGGCGGCGCCCCGGGGGAAGCGGAGCCGGCTACGGTCTGATCTTCGCCAGGAGGGCGCGCGCCTGGCCGTGGTCGGGCTTGAGGGCAAGAACCCGTTCCAGTTCGTCCTCGGCCTGCGACGTCAATTTCTGCGACACGCACCACGCGCTAAGCTGGAAGAGTTTATCGACGTCGGAGCCCGCTTCGTAGCGCAACGGGACGTAGGCGAGCGCGTCGATCGTCCGGTGGCGCGCGCGGATCGAAACCGCCCCGAAGAGCTGGGTCCACATTCCGGCCGAGGCGCCGATGCCCATCGACGCCTGCCCGGCATCGATCATGTTGCGGTGGTGGCCGGCCGAGTAAACCCACATCTCGAAGGCTTCCCTCGGATGCTCGGTCTGGGCGATGTTTTCCGCCGTCGCGGCGACGCCGTCCCGGGCGGCGCGCATCCAGGGCGTTCTGAGGTGCGGCGTCGGCGAATCGTGGCTGAAGTAGCCCAGCCGGCTCATCTCTTCGGAATGCTTGCGCGCGGCGGCGACAAGGCGGAGGTCGATCTCGGCGGGGCGCAGGCCCAGCCTGATCCGGTGGAGGTTCGTGCGGGCCATGCACTCGGCCTCGGCGGCATCGACGCGGAACGCCATCAGGTTGTTGAACTCGAAGATTCCCTGGTCCTTGGCGGCGACGAAGTTCTGCATGAAGGCCAGGTCCGCCACGGTGATCCCCAGCGGCTCGGTGAACTCCCGAATGACGCCGGCCCAGGCCGCGTAGCCCCCGATCTCGAAGAGCCGGACGCGGGCATCGCGGTAGTCGCCGTTCCGGAGGAGCTTCTCGTGGAGGTTTCGGGTGGCTTCTGTCACGAGGGCGAGCTCCCGGTCGATATCCTGCTTGGCGGCCTGGTCGGCCGCGACAATGCCCTGCATGCGGACCCCGGCGGCGACGAGGGTCGGGACCATCCCCTGGGCCTCCTGGGCGATGGCGCGCGGCGTCGCGGTCTTGGCCAAATTCCGAAGCGCCGCGGTCCACGCCAGCTCGATTTCGCGCTTGAGGTCTTTGGACGGGGAGACGCCGGACTTAACGAGGGCTTTGAAGGCGGCGCGCCGCTCGCTCTCGTCGGAGTCCTTCTTCTTCAGAAGCGCCTGGAAGTCCCGCTCGGGCCTGTCGGCCCCGGCCGTGGCAAGGGGCGCCGCGAGGGCGGCAAATCCGCCCAGCAGGCTCGATAAGGCGATGGTTCGGAAAGCTTCCTTGAAACCGGCCATGGCGATTTTTTTTTCGGGGGAGGCGATCACTCCGATCGCGGCGGCGCGGTCCCCGCCAGGCCGATCGCCGCGGCCGCCTCGCGCATGCCCATGATCACCTGGGCCACCAGTTCGGCGAGATCCACGCCGAGCATCGCGGCGCCCTTCTCGATGACTTCGCGGTTGACGCCCGCGGCGAAGCGCTTGTCCTTCCACTTCTTCAGAACGCTCTTGGGCTCCAAGTCGAACACCGAGCGCGAGGGTCTGACTAGCGCCGTCGCGGCCACCAGCCCGGTAAGTTCGTCGACGGCGTAGAGCGTCTTCTCAAGCAGCGTGCGCGGCTCCTCGTCCGAGCAGATTCCCCAGCCGTGGGACACGACGGCGCGCACGGCTTCCTCGGGCCAGGCACGCGCCCTGAGAATCTCGGCCGTCTTGGCGCAGTGCTCCTCGGGATACTTTTCGTAATCGAGGTCGTGAACCAGGCCGATGATGCCCCATGTATCCTCGGGCTCCCCCCGCGCCCGGGCGATAAAGCGCATCACGCTTTCCACGGCGAGCGCGTGCTGGATCAGGTGCTCGTCTTGGTTGTACTCCTTGAGAAGCGCAAGCGCCTCGTCGCGGGAGGGCAGCCGTCCTTCCATGAGCGCCTCCTTGATTGCAGGCCGTCCCTTACCATAACCGCCCCGGCGGCGCGCGGGAAGGCCTCGGTGAATGACGCGCGCCGCGGGGCGCCGCGTCTTGACAGCGCGGCCGGCGGCGCGCATTCTGGAATTCGGCGGCGGCGCGGGCGCGCCGCCGCGGTTTCCTCGCGAAAGGAGCAGCCATGAAACTTCTCGGCCGCGGCCTGTGTGCCGTTCTCCTCGCCTCGCTCCTGCGCGGAGCCGAGGGCGAAATCGTCGTCAGGACCGACGTGAAGGTTCCCATGCGCGACGGCGTGCTTCTCTCCGCCAACGTGTTCCTGCCGCCGGGCGAGGGCAGGTTTCCCGTGATCCTCATGCGCACGCCCTACGGCAAGGGCGACGCCAAGAACGGCGGCGCACGGGCCTATGCCCGGTCCGGCTACGCCTACGTCGTGCAGGACACGCGCGGGCGCGGGCAGTCGCAAGGCCGCTTCGCGCCCTTCCTGAACGAGGCCGAGGACGGCTTCGACACTCAGGAGTGGGTGCGGGCCCAGCCGTGGTGCGATGGGCGCATCGGCACCGCGGGCGGCTCCTACGTGGGCTTCACGCAATGGCTGCCGGCGCCGCTCGGCTCCCCGGCGCTGAAGGCGATGGTGCCGGTCGTCACCTTCGACGACTTCCACGAAGTCATGTACGTCGGGGGGGCCTTCCAACTCTCGCTCGCGCTGGGGTGGGGGGCGATGGTCTCGAGCCCGCCGGGCGAGGCGCTGTTGGCCAAGGACGTGCAGGGGATTCTGCGGACCCTGCCGCTGACGGACTACCCGAGGCTCCTGGGCCGCCAGATCGATTTCTACAACGATTGGCTCGCGCACCCCGAGAACGACGAGTACTGGCGGCCGGCGACGGTGAAGGACAAGTACGCCCGGATCGCCGCGCCGGTGTTGGGCGTGGGCGGGTGGTATGACATCTTCGCCAAGGCGACGCTGGACAACTTCGCCCGCATGCGCAAGGAGGCGCCGACCGAGGCCCTGCGCAAGGCGCAGCGCGTCGTCATGGGGCCCGGCGCCCACGGCCTGGGTTCGAAGATCGGCGCGCGCGATTTCGGAGCCGCCGCGAACATCGACGTCGGCGCCCTAGAGCGCCGTTGGTTCGACCGCTGGCTCAAGGGCATCCCGAACGGCGTCGACGACGAGGCGCCCGTGCGGATCTTCGTCATGGGCATCAACCAGTGGCGCGATGAGCACGAGTGGCCCCTCGCGCGGACGCGTTGGACCAAGTACTACCTGCGGGGCAAAGGCGGCGCCAATACCGCGGCGGGCGACGGCGTCCTGGCCGTCGAACCGCCCGGCGACGAGCCCTGCGACCGCTTCCGCTACGATCCGGCCGACCCCGTTCCCACCATGGGCGGCGCGAACCTCGTGCTCGCGCCGATCGGCCCTTACGATCAGCGCGAGGTCGAGAAGCGCAAGGACGTTCTGGTCTACACGACGCCGCCGCTGGCCGCGCCGGTCGAGGTGACCGGCCCCGTCGTGGTGGTGTTGTACGCCGCGAGCAGCGCCAAGGACACCGATTTCACCGCCAAACTCGTCGACGTCTGTCCCGACGGCACGGCGTGGAATCTGACCGACGGCATCGTGCGGGCGCGCTACCGGGCCTCGGACAAGGCGCCCGAGCTCATCGAGCCCGGCAAGGTTTACGCCTACACCATCGACCTGTGGGTTACGAGCAACGTGTTCCTGGCGGGCCACGCGATGCGCCTGGAGATCTCGAGCAGCAACTTCCCGCGCTTCGACCGCAACCTCAACACGGGCGGGGAGTTCGCCCGGGACGGAGCGCATGTCGCCGCCGACCAGAGCGTGTACCACGACCGGGGGAACTCCTCGCACGTCCTGCTGCCGATCGTGCCGTGAAGGGCGCCGGGGCGGCCCGCCGCGGAAGCGCGGACCCGCCCGCCCTCACTCGGCGCGCGGCGCCAGGCGCCGGACCCAGATGTTCCGGAAGCTCACCTTGCCGCCGTGATCCTGGAGGAAGAAGGGCAGGGCGTACTCCCGCGGCATCGGGCGCGGATCGTTGGTGCGGCCCAGGATCTTCACGTTGTCCTGGATCAGGACGCCGTTGTGCCAGACCGTGAAGCGGCCGTCGGCGACGAGCTTCTCGCCCGCGAAGCGCGGCGGGCGGAACACGATGTCGAAGCTCTGCCACTGGCCGGGCGGCTTGGTCGCGTTGACGAGGGGCGCGTGCTGCTTGTAGACGGCGCCGGCTTGGCCGAGGGCGTTGCCGGTCCTGCCGTGGGAATCGAGGATCTGGATCTCGTAGGTTTCGTGGAACTTGATGCCGCTGTTGCCGGCGTCCTCGCCCTCCGTCGCGGCCTTTTCGCGGGGGGGCAGCATCCACTCCATGTGAAGCTGCACGTCGGCGAAGCTCTCCCGCGTGACCAGGTCGCCCGTGCCGGGCGCCACGGTCACGACGCCGTTCTCCACCTTCCAGGGCGGCGGCGCCTTGCGCTCCGGATCCTTGCGGCTCGTCCACCTAAGGGCAAGGGCCGCATCGTCGAAGCCCGGCCCGAGGAGCACGATGGCGTCGGAGGGCGGCCCGCCGGGAGGCCCCGGGTCGACGGGCGCGTAGGGCGGCGTCGCCGGCGCCTCGCCGGCCGGCGCGGCGAGGGCGAGCCCCGCCGCGGCGGCAAGCGCCAGGCTCAACCGCGCCGCGGCGGCCAGGCCAGTCTTCGCTCGAGCTTTGCTAAGCATGGTGTCTTGCTCCTTTCGCCGGGAGCGCCGGCGGCAGCCCGCGGTCGGGGCTACTTGCCGCTCACGTCGATGCAGATCAATTCCTTCTGCTCATTGCTGCGGCAGTAGATGCGGTTGCCGCAGAATACCGGATAAGTCCAGCACTGGCCGCCCAGAACCTTGACGCGCGTCAAGAGCGTGAACGCGGCGGGCGAAGCCTCGGCGATGAGGAGTTCACCGCCGTCGAGCATGGCGACGATCCTGCCGCCGGCGACCATGAGCGCGCCGACCTTGAGACCCTTCTGCGACCATTTGATCTTGCCGGTCTCCAACTCCATGCACTTGAGGGCGCCGCTCGCGCCCTGTTGGCCGTCGAAGCCGTAGAGGTGGCCGTCGACGAGCACGCAGTTGTTGACGTGGTTGCGCATCTCCTTGTGCTCGTAGACGGGCTTCAAGCTCTTGCCGTCGAACTTAAGAAGCGTGCAGCCGCGGTCGTAGCCCGTGGAGATGAAGATCGCGTTTCCCGCCACGATCGGCGTCACCGCATTGACGTCGAACCGCGTCTTCCAGGGGTAGCGCGCCGCCTCCAGGCGGGTCTCCAAATCGTAGAGAACCAGGCCCGACACGTTGAAACTCGTGAGATACTCCTTCCCTTCCAGCTTGAACTTGACGGGCGAAGAGAAGCCGGGCGCATCGTCGCCGGCCTGCCAGGCGAGGGCGCCGTCGGCCTTTTTGAAAGCCAGCACCTTGCCCAGATCGAAGACGAGGAGGTCTCCGACCACCAGCGGCGAGCACGACAGGCCCCAGCGCGCGGGTTCCTCCTTGACGCCGAAGTCTTCCTTGGCGTGCTTCGCCCAGACGAGCGTGCCGGTCTTGGCGTTCAAGCCGTGGATGTGGCCCTCGCGGCTCAAGGTGAAGACCATGTCCCCGTCGACGGTCGGGGTCATGCGCGTGCCTGGGTAGCTGCCCTTATCGCAGGGATAATCGTAGCGCCAAACCGGCGTGCCGGTGTCGGCTTTCAGGCACCACACGGTGTCGTTGCCGTCGGCGTTGCCCATGGCGTAGACGCGCTCGCCGGCGACCGAGACCGAAGAGAAGCCCACGCCGATCGATTGCTGCCAGAGGACCTTCGGCTGAGCGGCAGGCGCCTCCCAGCCCGCCTCGGGCGAGACGCCGTCGCGGTTCGGCCCGCGCCACGCGGGCCAGTCGGCCGCGGCGGCCCGGGTCGAGGCAATGAAGACAACGAGGCACAAAATCCGCGCGCCCGTTCCGCACAACTGCCCGATTCTGAGTTTTCCCATGGTTTTCCTCTCCTTTGAATCGATTCCTTGAGCCCGCCCGCGTTGGTGGAATCGCCGCCGCCCGTAAGAGGGGCGATGCAATTGTGACCGAGGGCGGGGCAAGCGGCAAGTGGGGCGCTCAGGCCGCATCGCCGCCGGCGTTGACCTCCACGGTGACGTGCGAGAACTCGGCGAGTTCCAGCAGGCGCCGCTTGTAGACATCGGGGGACTTCGGAGCCCGCGCGGAGATGCTCAGCAGTATCGCCGTGTGCCCCGGACCGGGGCTCCACACGTGCAGATCGGTGACGCGCGTTTCAGGATCGGACTCGATGCGCGCGCGGATGCGCTCGGGCAGATCGGGGTCGGGCAGCATGTCGAGAAGCGTCCGCGCCGCCCGGCGCGCCAGGCCGTACGACCAGCGGGCGATGATGCCGGCTCCGGCGATGCCCATGACGGGATCCATCCACATCCACCCGAGGAAACGCCCCGTGCCGAGCGCGATCAGCGCGAGAATCGAGGTAAGGGCATCGGCGAGGACGTGGGCGTAAGCCGCCGTGATGTTGTGGTCGCCCTCCGCTCGGCCGGAGTCCGCGCGGTCTCCGCTGCCCCTGAGGATGACGGCGCTTGCGATGTTAACGGCCAGGCCCAGGCACGTGACCGCAATGGCCTCATCGAAGGCGATGGCGACCGGCGCGAAGAGCCGGCGCAGGGATTCGCAGCCCATGAGCAGCGCGATCATGCCGAGCACCAGCGCGCTGCTGTAACCCGCGAGTTGCCCGATCTTGCCGGTGCCGAACGTGAAACCCGCGTTGGAAGCATGCCGGCGGGCTAGTCTGTAGCCCAGGGCGGCGATGCCGAGGGCCGCGACATGGCTGGCCATGTGCCACCCATCGGCCAGCAGCGCCATCGAGCCGTAGGCGATGCCTGCCGCGATCTCGAGCGCCATGGTGACGGCCGCGAGCACGATGACGGCTCGGGTCCGTCTCTCGTGCGCGTCGTGGGCCGGGCCGAGAAAGCCGTGAGCGTGATGCCAGGGAGGAGGCGTGTGCGGCGCGCCGTTGTCGTTGCCGGCCATGGGACATCTCCTCCGTCGGCGCCGCCGCGGCCGGCCTACCAGCAGACGTTCCGGCAGCCCTCGATGCGGACGCACGCCGTGCCGAGCGCGGGCGGCGCGCCGCTCCCGAAGAGATAGGCGAGCAGGTAGACCGGGTCCGCGATGTCCAGGGCCGCGTCGCCGTTCAGATCCAGGAGCAGCCGGTTGCCGCCGCTTCGGAGGCTCTCGCCCTCGCACGGCAGCGGGAGCGCCGTGCCGGCGAACAGATAGCGTAGGAGCGCGACGACGTCGGAGACGTCCAGGCGCCGGTCCTGGTTGGCATCGCCGGGGCGCTGCCAGCCGCCTTCCAGCGGGATTCCGGTGTCGGCCTCGCCGGGGGAGCCGTGCAAGCCGTCGCTCCTGGTCCAACTTTCGGGGTCGCTCCACCGGCACAGGGGATCGAAGGGGTCGATCAGAACGAGAGAAAACCCCTGGCCGTCGGTCAGCTCGTCCCACGCGTCATCGTAGGTGCAGACGAAGATTTCCTCCAGCAGGGCGCCCTCCAGCGCCAGGCGTTCCCCGTCGTTGTCGAGATTGCCGTCGTAGGATCCCAGGGGGGTGATCGCGGTTCCGTAGCGCTCGGCGAAGGCGGCGGCGTTCTTCACGATGACCAGGCGCTCCTCCGGCTCGATGACGGTCCCTTCGGGAAACCGGTACTGGATGCCGTCGGTGAAGCGGTAGCCGCTCAAGTCGACGGGCGTGGACTCCGCGTTGAGGATCTCGAGGAACTCGAAGTCGTCGTCGCTGTACGGGCTGCTCGGGGGCGGATCCTGGGGGTGGTACATGATCTCGCTCACGACGATGCGGGACGGATCGACGGTGAGATAAGTGGCGGCCATGGGCGCGCTCCAATTGGAGGCGCTCACGTAGGCCCGCGCCGTGACGCGCGTGTTGATGTCGATCTCGATGGGCGTCGTGTATGGAATCGCGCCGGCGGCGATGGCGCCGTTGTCCCCCCGCGGGTCGGAGCCGTTGAGCGTGAAGTAGATCGCGCCCTGGGGCGCCGTCATGCTCAGGGCCAGCGGGGGCGTGATGCGGCCCCCGGCATGGCTGAAGGCGGGCGGCGTCAGGAACTGGGAGTCGATCCAGCCCGCGCGCTGGGCGAGCCAGGTCTTCAGCACGTTGATCTGCGCCAGGAATTGGTTCGGCCTTATGAGGGGCCAGCGGGTGAAGTTGCGCGTCGCCGCCTCCTCGATGACGGCGTGGAAGCGGTCGATGACGGCGTGCATGTTCGCGGTGGAGAGGGGCCCTTGACGGAACCTGAACCAACGGTCCTTCCAAAGCTGCATGAAATCGTCGTCGGCGAAGAGCCGCGACCACCACGGGTAGCGCGCGTCATAGGTGAAGTAGATGCTCGAATCCCCGGTGCCGTTCCAAGCGTAAGGATTGTCGTCGCGGCTGTCGGTCGAGCCCATGGATCGGTCGAAGTCCCAGATCGGACCGTACTCGATCGGCTTGCCGCGGGCCTTGTAGAAGTAAGTGCTCAGGCGCAGGGCATCGACGTTCATGGGGAGGACGTTCAGGATGTGGTGGTCGATCCACGAGGCTTGATCGACGTAGGGGGCGTAGCCCAACACCGGGTCGCGGAAATTCGCGCCGTTGAGCGCGGCGGCGAAGCTGTCCAGGTAGTTCTTGATCCACGCCGCCTGGGGCGTCCCGCGGATGTACTGCTCGTCCGGGTAGACGTAGCACAGCGAGGGCTGGCCCCCCGCCGACAGGCCGGCATCGCCGGGGTCGCGGCGGTCGACCTTGAGCATGTAGCCGCCGGTGATGGCGGGCACGGCCGTGTCGCCGGCCGTGAGCCGCTCGACATTGACCCGTTCCTTGCCGCGCTTGATCCGCTCCATGAAGGAGTAGACGCCCATGTAGTCCCCGTAGGCGAGGCTGCCGCCCACCCGGTTGACGAATACCTCGCAGAAGCGCGTGCGCACCGCGTAGCGGCCCACCTGGTTGCTGAGCTCGTAGATGAGCGCGTTGCGCATGAGGGCCAGGTCGAAGGAATAGGCGCCGTAGAGCACCCAGTCGGACCCCGGCGGCATCCCGAGCACGGGGACGTCCTTGTCGTCGTTGCGCTCGTCCCAGGTCTCGACGGTGTAGGAACTCTTCGGGTCGTTGATCGTGCTGGATCCGCGCCGCTTGAATCCCATGCGCGTCTGGAGGTTGGGGCCGGCGGCGAAGGAAGTCCTGCCGCCTTCCGCGGCCGGCTCGAAGATCGCCATGTAGGCGGGCTGCAGGGGGTCGGCCGGCACGGCGCCGGCGCCGAAGTTGTCGATCAGGATGACCGGGATGTCGGAGGTGAAGTTCACGGCGTCGGCGGCCAGGCCGATGAAACCGAAGCTCGCCGTGGGGCTCGGCGCCAGGTCGGGCGCGAAGGACTTGGCGCGGATGAGCGCGCTTGCCGTGAGCTGGATCGGCGCGGTGTAGAGGGTGGAACTCCCAGTGGGCTCGGTGTTGTCCCGCGTGTATCGTATCTCGGCGCCGGGCGCCGAAAGCGCCACCGCCAGGGCGCCGTTGAACACTCCTCCGGGCGGATCCGCGACGGGTTTGGGCGCCACGCCGGGGTACCCCTGTACGTTGCTTGTTCCCGGCGTCGGCTGGGGGAAGAAGAGGATCGTCGACTGATCGAGCTGCCCGGAGCTGCCGGCCTCCAGCTCGACCGCGATAAGGAAGTCCGAGCTGCCCGTGGTTCTGTTGAGCCCGTGGATCGCGAGCACGTTGGCGCCCTGAAGGAGCGCCCCGGCGGCGCTCGTCACGTCGAACTCCTCGTAGACGAGCGCGAGGTTGTCGTCATGGTTCGCCGTGGCGCGCGAATCCCAGGCGAGCGTCGCGGGAGCATTGCGCTCGGCGACTTTCAGGCCGTTGAGATAGGCGGCGAATCCATCATCGTATTTGACGCGCAGGGTGAGCCGGTCGAAGGCCTGAGGCGCCGTCAGCGCGAAGGGACAACGGATGTAGGCCGAGGTTCGCCGGTTGTACATCTCGCTCTCGACGTTCACCCCGATGAGGACGCCGAAGGTCGTGTCGCGGTCGTAGCCGACGCCGCCGGTTCCTTGGCGCCACGCCGTGTCGTCGAAGGCCGGCTGCGTCCAAGTCAGCCCGAGCGTCCCGTCGTCGGGCACCAGGACGCGCACGGGACCGTCGGCGGCGACGGCGCGTTCAAGCAGACCGTTCTGGGCGCACCCGTAGGTGTAGTCCGTCGTCTGTTCGGGGTAGGGGTCGTACGCCCAGGCGATCTCGCGCGTGGGTTTGACGAGAGCGACGAAGCCGCCGGCGCGGGCGAGCTTGAAGTTCGTGTGGAGCTCGCCGGCCGCGTTGCGCCGATCCTTCTTCGAGGCGAAAATGACGCGGAATTCCTTGGGCGCCAGGACCAGCGCCGGGAACGGCCATTTCTTGAGCTCCAACTTGTCGTTCGTCAGGAACCAGCCGTCGAGGTTGACGGAGGCCGCGCCCGCGTTGAAGATCTCGAGCCAGTCGGGATGCTGCCCGTCCTCGTCGGCGAGAACGGTGCTGTTCGAAGCCGCGATCTCGGTGATGAGAACGTCGTCTGCGGCGGCCGCCGGCGCGACTCCCACCGCAAGCAACACCGCCGTTGTAACGATCCAGATGCCGTGTCTGTGTCCCTGCACGCTTTTCTTTCCACCGCCGCGCGACCGCCGGCCTTTTCGGGCCTAATAGAACCGCCTACATTCTACAATGATACGCGCGGAACGATTCCGCGACAACTTCCCGGCGCCGCCGCCCGATTTCCGGAGCGCGACGGCGCGGTGTTGAGTTAGCGTGAATCTGAAGTAAGATGCGGCGCGGCAAAGGTGAGCAGACCCATGCGCATCGTCATCGCGATCGATTCGTTCAAGGGTTCGTTGAGCTCGGCCCAAGGCGCGGACGCCCTCGCGGCCGGCTTGCTCGATGCGGATCCGGCCCTCCAGATCCTCAAGGTTCCCATTGCCGATGGCGGCGAGGGCACCCTCGAAGCGCTCGCGCGCGCCTGCGAAGGCCGGCTGGTCTCCGTGGAGACGTTCGACCCGCTGGAGCGGCCGCGACGCGCCGCGTATCTCTTGCTTTCGGGCGGCGAGACCGCGGTCGTCGAGCTGGCCGCCGCCTCGGGCTTGACGCTCCTCGCGCCGGCGGAGCGCGACCCGCTCGCGGCGACGACGCGGGGCACGGGCGTCGTGATCCGCCGGGCCATCGACGACGGAGCGCGGCGCATCATCCTGACCGTCGGCGGCAGCGCGACCAACGACGGCGGCACGGGCATCGCCGTGGCGCTGGGCGCCAAGTTCCTGGATGACCGCGGCGGCGAAGTCCCGCCCCGCGGCGGCGACCTGGTTCGCATCCGCGCGGTGGACACGGAAGGGGTGCCGCTGCACGTGGCCGGCGTGGAGATCACCATCGCCACGGACGTGAGCAATCCCCTGTGCGGCCCCGCCGGCGCGGCCCGCGTCTACGGACCGCAGAAGGGCGCGAGCCCGTCGGCGGTGCGCGTCCTCGATGAGGGGCTTAAGACCCTCGGCGAGGTGCTCGAGCGCCATTGCGGCCGGGCCGTTGCGTCCCTGCCCGGCGCGGGCGCCGCCGGCGGAACCGCGGCGAGTCTCGTGGCGCTCTTCGGCGCCAGGCTTGTGTCCGGTTTCGAGACCATCGCGGCGCTCGCGGGACTGGAGCGCGAGATCGCCGGCGCCGGGCTCGTCATCACGGGGGAAGGCCGCGTGGACGCGCAGACGCTGCAGGGCAAGGTTCCCCTGGGCGTCGCGCGCCTCGCGCGGCGCGCCGGCGTTCCGGTTATGATCGTGGGCGGCGAGATTCGACCCGAGGCCGAGGCGCTGCGCGAGGAAGGCGTGTGCGGCTTCTTCCCCATCGTCTCCGGCCCGGTTTCGCGCGCGAAGGCCATGAGCGGGGCCCGCGAACTCATGCGCGCGACGGGGCGCCGGATCGGGTACGTGCTGGGCTTCGCCGCGAAGCAGCGAGAGAGAGCCGATCGATGACCTCCATGCTTCTTGTGTTTTGTCTGTGTGGAGCGGGGGAAGCCGCCGCGGCGGGGATCCTCGAGGCGGCGCTCGATGGCGCGAGCGTGCGCATCACCGTGGACGGGACGCTCTTCGCCTGTTACAAGTTCGCGCCGGATCAGAAGTATCCCTACTTCTGGCCCGTCAACGGGCCGCGCTCGGGAGCGAGCGTCACGACGGAGACGTCGGAGCCCTATCCGCACCACCACTCGCTTTTCCTCGGGTGCGACCGGGTCAACGGCGGCAACTACTGGCAGGAGGGGAACGAACGCGGCCGGATCGCCTCCGAGACGCCGAGAATCGTCACGGCGCGCGGGCCGCGCGTCGAGTTCGAAGACCGCTGCAGATGGCGGCGGCCCGGGGCGCCGGAGCCGCTGAGCGACGTGCGGCGCTTCGCCTGCTGCGCCCCCTCCCGCGATCTCCGGATAATCGATGTCGAGATCGTGCTCACGGCGGAGGAAGACGTGCGCATCGCCCAGACCAACCATTCGCTCTTCAGCGCCCGTGTGGTTCCGGCTCTGTCCGTGCCGAAGGGCGGGCGCCTCGTCAACGCCGAGGGCGCCCTGGGGGAGAAGGGCACGTTCGGCGCTCCTTCGGCGTGGTGCGACTTCTCCGGCGACAACGGCGGGAAGGTCGAGGGCCTTGCCATTCTCGACTGGCCGGGCAACCCCTGGGCGCCCTGCCGGTGGTTCACGCGGGACTACGGGTTTTTCTCGCCGACGCCGTTCAACTGGATCGGCGCGGAGGGATTCAAGCTGGCGAAGGGCGCGACGCTGGCGCTCAAGTACAGCGTGGTCGTGCACGCCGGCTCCGAGAAGGACGCGGATATCGCGGGCATCTACCGCGAATGGACCCGCCCGGCCGAGCCGCCGCCGCCGCGCGGCGAGTGACAAGTTCGGGCGTCGCCTGAGGTAGGGGAAAGAGCGGCCTCGGTTTGCGGCCGTGAACGTGGTGGCGGGGCCGTTTGTGTGGTTAAATCGAGGGATCGGTCCGTCCCCGTCCGCGCCGGCGGCGGGAGGATCGGGAAGCGACGCGGGAGTGAAGGAGCAACGCGTGAGAGTTTTGCGCGCGCGCGGAACGCTTGCGGCCGCGCTGTCATTGTGGGCCGTCGCCGTTCACGGCCAGGGATCGGCCCAAATCCGGCTTTCCCTTGTCCGCGGCGCCCAAGAGGCGACGATCGCCGTCCGGTTCGACTCGCTTGCCGCCGCCACCGCGCGCCTCGTGCAAGGGTGGAGCTACGGCGTCTGCCTTGGGGAAGGCATCGAAGTGCTCGAGGTCGGCCCGGGCGCCGATCTTGCCGCCGCGGGGACGGCGGCCGTCGCCATCGATCGCCTCCCGGGCGGCGTCGCCGTGAAGGTGACGCTCGCGGATGACCCGGCCCGCGGTCTGCCCGAGAACGGCTTTTCCGCATGGGAGGATCTCGTCCTGAGGTACCGGTGCGTGCCGGGCGCCTGCATGGGCGGCATGGCGTTCTTCTGCCGCGAGCCCATCGGGAGCCTCGCGGCGCCGGCCGAGTTCTCCGCGGGCGGCGCGTCCCTCTGGCCCGAGCGCGGGGGGGCCTTCGGCGCCTGCGGTCCGTCGGGCAAGGTGCGCGTCGAGCCGATCTTCACCTACGAGGGCAAGGTGGCCGTAATGCTCAGGGCCGATCCCGATGTGCCCCGCTGTCCGCTCCAGGGCTGGAGTTACGGCGTGTGCCTCAACGGGGACCTTCGGGTCGGCGCCATGTCCGCCGGCGCCGACACGATCGTCGCCAAGGGCGGCGGCCGGCCCGACTGGGATGTGTACACCCTGTCCGAGCGTGGTATCGCGCGCTCCGTGATCATCGACATCATCGGCCCGACCGTCGTGGGCACCGATCGGCTCGTCCGCGGCTGGGAGGATTTCGTGTTCGAGATCGAGGGGATCCCCTGCGGAACCGTTCGCATCTGCGACGAGGAGGTCGGCGATCCGCCGGTGGACGCCGTCTGGACCCACGAAGAGGAAGGGCTCCCCATGGGCGCGGCGAACCTCGGGGCCAGGACGCTGTGCTGGCAGCGGGGCGACACGAACTTCGACGGGAAGGTGAATATCGCCGACGCCGTCAACCTGCTGGCGTGCCTCTTCGGGGCGGGCGGAAGCCCGTACTGCGCCTGCGCGGAAGCCGGCTGCCGCCCGGTCTTCAACGCCAACAACGACGACCGCCTCAATATCGCCGACTCGATCTACGTGCTGCAGTACATCTTTCTGAACGGGCCGCCGCCGGCGCCGCTCAAGTGACGGGCGCGCCCGCGGGAAGGCGGCGCTCTGCGCATTGACGGGGCCGCGCTCCGCGTCTAGGATGGCCGGCGACGAAAACCACGGTTTGCCGGGCGGAGGAACGCGGGTATGGAAAGCATCGATCGGCGCGATGTCACGCGGCGCACGTTTCTGGAGGCCGCGGGTGCGGCGGGCGCGACGCTGGGAGCCGCGGGCTGCGCCGCCGCCTCGGCGGCGGCCGAGCCGGCGGGCGCTCCGCCGCCGCGAAAGGGCCTGGGAATCGGCATCAACCTTGAGTATGTGCGGCACGCGGACAAGAGCCTGGCCTACGGCGTCAAGCGCGCCGGCGAGATCGGCTTCAAATACGTCGAGCCCTGCTTTCTGATGGGGCGCTGTCTCCTCTCGGAAGGCGGGTACTGCCATGTGACGAGCATGGACACCGAGCCGAAGCGCATCAGGGACATGGCGGCCGAGGCCGGGGTGGCGATCAGCGCGCTGTCCTCCCATTCCGATCTTCTCGATCCGGAGTTCGGCGTCCTCTACGCCCGGCGCGGGATCAGGTACGCCAAGGCGGTGGGGACCAACATCGTCCAAATCACCGAGAACATGCACCCGCCCGCTTGGATGACCGAGAAGGATGCCTACGAGACGATGCGGGTCACGCTGCGGGCGATCGCCGAGACCTGCGCCGACAACGGCGTCTGGCTCGGGGTCGAGCAGCACGGCCCCTACACCGCGAAGATCGCCAAGATGGTGCGTCTCCTGGAGCTGGTCGACTCGCCTTGGATCCGCGTCAACTACGACTGCGGGAACACCTTCCTCGCCGGCGAGGATCCCTACGCGATGCTCGAGGCCGTGGTGGAGAAGGTGGTGCACGTGCACGCCAAGGATATCTCGGTGGCCCAGGCCGAGGCCGAACGCGGCAAGGTAACCGGCACGGCGGTGGGGTGCGCCTGCGGCGAGGGCGTCATCGATTGGCATCGCATCGTCCGGACGCTCATGCGCGCGGGTTTCTCAGGCGTCCTGTCGGTGGAGTGCGGGACCGAGGACGAAGCCATCAAGTCCCTCGCGTACCTCAAGAAGGTATTCGCGGAAGTCGGCGCGGCCTGAGCGCGCGGCGGCGGCGGGGCGGGAGTGTTCGGCGCGGCGGAACCGGCGCAGACGCCGCGCCCCGGCGCGCAGAGCGGGGCGGTCGGCGCCGGGCAATGCGCCGACCCCCCGGCGCCGAGCGCCGCCGCCGCGGTTCTCCGAGTTCGGAGCGGCCGGCCGCCGCGGATCTTGCCGGCCGCGACGGCCGCGTCACTTGGCCGCGCCCGCGGGCCCGATGTACTCCCTGGCGATGACCACGTTGTCGAAGTAAACGACGTTGACGGGATTTTTCGTCCAGGAGTCCGTCACGTAGCTCTCCAGCGTGAACGCGTTGGCCCACAGGGTCGGGCTCGTGCGCCAGTTGATGCCGCGCCAATGGCCGCGCGGCTCGCCGTCGATCCAGAAGGCTTGCTCCCCGTCGGGCTTGCCCGGCGTGTTGTGCTTGAGCATGAACTCGGCGCAGATCCACGCGCCGCGGCGGATGTCGGGCTGCGCCGCCGGCTGGAAGGCGTTGCCCCAGTACTTGCCGTCGGGGCTTTTCGTCATTTCGTGCCAGTAGCTGTAGAAGTTCCACCGGCCGGGCGGCGGCAGCCGGCCCCAATCGCCCCACGGCTCCAGCGCCGTGGAGAAGCGCTCGTCCCCGACGGGCTTCAGGCCCGCGCCGCCGAAGCCGCTCCAGCGGTCGCGGCCGGTCAGGCTCTTGTTGGCCCGCAGCGTGCAGAAGTGATGCACGTAGTCGCAGGCCGGGTCGAACTTGACGTAGAAGCGGAAAAAGAGCGTGTCGGCCGAGGCGAACCATTTCGTGACGCCGCCGCCCGTGTTTTTCCCGAGGGTCGCCGTGACCTTGAGCGTCTTGCGGCCGAGGCGGGCATCCTCGGCGGAGAGATCGACCAGCGCGAGCACCGCGTCGGCGTCGTCGCGGTCGCTGTCCCACTTCGTGCCGTAGTCGCCGCCCTCGAAGTCGTCGGCGAAGATGATGGCGGGGTGGGCGGCGATGCCGCGGTCGGCCGCGAACTTCGCCGCGCAGCCGTTTCCGCGGGGAAGCCCGCTGTCGGGAGCAAGATTGCGAGCGCCCTTGGGATCGCCGCCCTCGGCGGCGAGCAGGGCGCACGCGGCCGCGAGCACGCAGGCCGGCGCCGCGACGCGGCGCGGATGGAGCTTGGTCATGGGTCCTCCTCGAGTCCTCGCGGCCGCCCGCGCGGACGAAAATACGCCGGCACCGCCCGGCGCCGGCTGCCCCGGCGGCGGCCGCCTCCGCCGCCATCATTGTAACACTCCCGCGGGCGGCGCCGCGCCCTTGACAGGCGCAGTCGATACGGGTTCAATCTCTTTTCGCCGGCGGAGCTTGCGGCTCGCGCCGCGGGCGGCGGCGTTTCCCAAGGACTTCTGCAAAGGACAGCGAACGCACGTGGAGGCCTTCCCTACCGTTCTTCACGACTGGCATGTCGCGGCGGGCGCGAAGATGACGACCTTCGGACCCTGGCGCATGCCGCTTCAGTACACCTCGATCACCGCGGAGCACCTCGCGACGCGGGCGGCGGCAGGCATGTTCGACACCTGCCACATGGGCGAAATCGGCCTTGCCGGACCGGGCGCCCTCGACACCCTGGAGGCGATTTTCACCCGGCACGTGGCGGCCCTGCAACCCGGCCGCGGAGTCTACGGGTTTCTCACGACGGAACGGGGCACCGTGGTGGATGACTGCATCCTCTACGCGATGCCCGAGGAGCACGCTCCGCCGCTTTATCTGCTCTGCGTCAACGCCGGCGCCATCCAGGAAGACTACGAGTGGATCAAGGCGCACGCCGCCAAGGACACCGTCGTCGAGGACCTCTCGCCGCTCACGGGCAAGATCGACGTCCAGGGGCCGATGAGCGCCCGGATCGTCGCCGAGTTGGCCGGCCGGGAAATCGCGCTCAAGCGCTTCCAGGCGGAGTTCCTGGAACTCGGCGGAGTCAAGGTGATGCTCGCGCGCTCCGGCTATACGGGCGAGGACGGTTTCGAGATCTTCACCATGCGCGCGGCCGTGGTCGCCCTGTGGGAGAAACTCCTTGCCGCGGGGAAGCCCTTCGGGCTCGTTCCCGCCGGTTTGGGGGCGCGCGACACTCTCAGGACCGAGGCTTGCCTGCCGCTTTACGGCCACGAGCTCTCGCTGGAGCTGACGCCCATCGAGGCGGGCTACAAGTGGGCGGTGTCCTTCGAGAAGGACTTTCTCGGCAAGGAGTTTCTGGCGCGCCAGGCGGCCGACGGGCCCGCCCGGGTGAGCATGCCCTTCAAGATGGCGGGCCGCGCGCCGGCCCGGCCCGGCTACGCCGTCCACGCGGGCGGGCGCCCGGCCGGTGTGGTGACCAGCGGCACCTTTCTGCCGAGCCTCGGGGTCTCGGGCGGCATGTGCATGGTCGACCGCGATGCCGCGGTCGAGGGGACGACGGTGACGATCGAAATCCGCGGCGCGCACCATGAGGCGATTCTCGCGGCGCGCCCGCTGTATTCCAGGAGGAAAGCGTGAGCAAGATTCCCGAAGAGCTGCGCTACACGCGCGAGCACGAGTGGGTGCGCCTCGAGGGCGATGTGGCGACGGTGGGCATCACCGACTTCGCGCAGGACCAACTCGGCGAGGTCATCTATGTGGAACTGCCCCCGGCGGGCCGCACCTTCGCGGCGGGCGCCACCATGGCGGTCGTCGAGTCGGTCAAGGCGGCGAGCGATATCTATGCGCCCTTGGAGGGCGAGGTCCTCGAAAACAACGCGAAGCTGATCGAGGAGCCGGGCGGCCTCAACCGGAGCCCTTACGGCGACGGCTGGCTCGTCAAGATGCGCGTCGCGAATCCCGCCCAGGCCGGCGCGCTCCTGACGCCCGAAGCCTACGCGGCCATCGCCAAGGAGTAGCCCGTGCCCTTCATCTCCCTCACGGAAGCCGACGCCGCGGCGATGCTCGGGGAACTGGGCCTGAAGGACCTGGACGCGCTCTTTGCCCACATTCCCGCGGACCTGCGCGGGCACGCCTTCGCCCTTCCGCCCGGCAGAACGCAGTTGGAGGTGGAGCGCGAGCTGGAGGACCTGGCCGCGCGCAACCAGCGCGCGGCGGAGGGCGTCTGCTTTCTCGGCGCGGGCGCCTACGACCATCACGTGCCGGCCGCCTTGCGCGAGATCCTCCGGCGGGGGGAACTCTACACGGCGTATACCCCGTACCAGCCCGAGATTGCCCAGGGCATGCTCCAGGCCCTTTTCGAGTATCAGACCATGGTCGCCCGCCTGACGGGCCTGGATGTCGCCAACGCGTCGCTTTACGACGGCGCGACCGCGTGCCTGGAGGCGCTCGGCCTCGCGGTCAGGCACACGAACCGGACGCGCGTCGTCGTCGACGCCAACCTGAACCCCCGCTGGCGCGAAGTGATCAGGACCGGCGCGGCGGGCATGGGGATCGCCGTCGTCGAGGTTTCCGGGGGGGACCTGGAGCGGGGCCGCGACGGGGCGGCGCTCGCCGCGGCGGTGGATGCGAGCACCGCCGCGCTGCTCGTCCCGAACCCCGATTTCTTCGGGCGCTACGCCGACTGCAAGGCGCTCGCCGAGGCCGTGCACGCCCGGGGGGCGCTCCTTATCGGCGCGGCGGCGCCGCTTTCCATGGCGATCTTCGAGCCGCCGGGCGCGATGGGCTGCGATGTGGCCTGCGGCGAGGGCCAGGAGCTCGGCCTGGGGCTGAACTTCGGCGGTCCGTACCTGGGTTTTCTCGCCGCGCGCAAGGAGCTCGTGCGCCGCATGCCGGGGCGGCTGGTGGGCATGACGGTCGACAGCCGGGGGCGGCGCGTTTTCACGCTCACCCTCCAGACGCGCGAGCAGCACATCCGGCGCGAGAAGGCGACCAGCAACATCTGCTCGAACCAGTCGCTTTGCGCCTTCGCCGCCGGGCTGTACCTCGCGCTCATGGGCCGCGAGGGAATCAGGCGCTGCGCCCTGGCGTGCCTGGGAGGCATCGCGGCGTTGCGGGCCAAACTCGCCGCGATTCCCGGCGTCGCGCTTTTCCCCGGCGTGCATTGGCGCGAGTGCGTCGTCAGGACGCCGCTCCCGGCCGAGCGCCTCTGCGAGCTTCTGGCGGCGAAGGGCATCCTGGCCGGCGTGCCCCTCGCGGCGCGCTTCGGGACCGGCCCCTGGCAGGCGGGCGATGTGCTCGTCGCCGTGACGGAGAAGCGAACCGCGGCGGAGCTCGAATCTTACGCGGCGGCGCTGCGCGAGGCCGTGAGCGCCGCGAGGTGATGGCATGGAGCTTGTTTTCGAGAAACACAGCGCCGGAAGCGGCGCGGCCAACGTCCCCGACCCGGGCCCCGCGGCCGAGGCGCTCGTGCCGCCCGAGCTGCGGCGCGCGGCTCCGCCCGCGCTTCCCGAGTTGAGCGAACTCGATGTCGTGCGCCATTATCTGGCGCTCTCGCGCCGGCAAGTGGGCGTCGACAGCGTGTTTTATCCTCTCGGCTCGTGCACGATGAAGTACAATCCGAAGCTCTGCGAGGAGGCGGCGCGGCTGCCGGGCTTCGCCCGGCTGCACCCGCACGCGCCCGACGAGCTGTGCCAGGGCATGTTGGCGCTGCTCTGGAACCTCGAGCGGCAGCTCTGCGAGATCTGCGGCATGGACGCGTTCACGCTGGCGCCCATGGCCGGGGCCCAAGGCGAGTGGACGGGGCTTCTCATCGTCAAGGCCTATCACGATGCCCGCAACGACGCGCGCACCGAGGTTCTCGTGCCCGATTCCGCCCACGGGACGAACCCGGCGTCGGCCGCCGTGGCGGGCTTCGAGGTCCGGGCGGTGGCGTCGAACGCCGAGGGCGAGGTCGACTTGGACGCGCTCAAGCGCGCGGTAGGCCCGAAAACCGCGGCGCTCATGCTGACGAACCCCAACACGCTGGGGCTTTTCGAGACGCGCATCAAGGAGATCGCCGCCGTGCTGCACGAGGCCGGCGCTCTCCTTTACTACGACGGCGCCAACCTGAACGCCATCTGCGGGGTGGCGCGGCCCGGCGACATGGGTTTCGACATCGTGCACGTCAATATCCACAAGACCTTCGCGACGCCGCACGGCGGCGGGGGGCCCGGCGCGGGTCCGGTGGGGGTGAAGGCGCATCTTGCGCCTTTCCTGCCGGCGCCGCGTATCGTCCGGGACGGCGAGCGCTTCGTGCGGGCGGAGGCGCCGCCGCAATCCATCGGTCGCACGGGAGCCTTCGGGGGCAACACCGGCGTTCTCCTGAGGGCGTACGCCTATCTCGCGATGCTCGGCCGCGAGGGCGTGGCGCGCGTGGCGCGGTACGCGGTGCTCGCGGCGCGGTACCTGGCCGCCCGCCTGGCGGCGGACTTCCCGCCCGCCTACGACCGGCCGTGCATGCACGAGTTCGTGGCGGCGCCGGCGGCGGCGATTCTCAAGCAGGGCGTGAAGACCCTCGACATCGCGAAGCGGCTCATCGATTACGGCTTTCACCCGCCCACGGTGTACTTCCCGCTGATCGTCCACGAGGCCCTCATGGTGGAGCCCACGGAAACCGAGCCGCGGGAGAGGCTCGATGCCTTCGCCGCGGCGATGCGCGCCATCGCGGCCGAGGCGCTGGAGACGCCCGAGAAGCTCAAGGCGGCGCCGCAGAACGCTCCCGTGGGCCGCGTCGACGAGGCCAAGGCCGCGCGCGAGCTCGTGCTCACCTACGACATGGCGCGCTGAACGCGCACGGGCCATGGCGGAGCTGGGCGCGGGCGACGTCGCCGCGGCGGTCTTCGTCGAGCCGCGCGCCGAGACGGCCGCGGCCCTCGGGACCGTGGAGGGTCTGCTGGCGGCCGCCCGCGCCGAGGGGCACGAAGTCGCCGCGTATCTCTGGCGGCCGCGCGCCCGCGGCGTCGTGCTGGGCAGCGCCTGCCGGCTCGGCGGTGAAGTCCACCGCGACGAGTGCCGGCGCCGGGCCTTGGGGGTGTTCAGGCGCGCGAGCGGCGGCGGCACCGTGCTCATCGGTCCTGAGACCTGGTGCTACAGTTGCGTCCTGTCGCGGGGGATCGATCCGGGGAGCATTCAAGGAGCGTTCGCATGGCTGCACCGCGTCGTCATTGCGGCGCTGGGACGGTTCGGCGTCGCCGCCGAGAGCGTCGCGGTCTCCGACCTGGCGGCGCGGGCGCCCGGCGGGGAGCTTCGCAAGCTGGCGGGCCATTCTCAGAAACGCACCCGCCGGGGCGTTCTCTGCGAGGGGACGCTGCTGGCCGAGGCTTTTCCTTTTCCCATGAGCGCGGTGCTCAGACACCCGCCGCGGGAGCCGGAATACCGCCGCGGCCGCCCGCACGAGGAGTTCGTGACGGACCTGCGGGCGCTGGGCGCCGCGGTGGAATTTCAGGAGTTCGCGGCGGCGTTCGCGGCGGCGCTGGGCGCCGCTCCGCCGCGGGAACTTCCCGCCGAGTTCGCGGCGCGGGGCGAGGCGCTGGCGCGGGAGCGCTACCTCGCGCCCGAATGGACGGAGCGGCTCTAGCCGGCCCCGCGCGTCGCCCGAGGCCGCCGACAGCGCGCCGTCTCCCCCCTTGCGGCCATGAGATCTTCTTTGTTACCATGCCCTCAGGACATGGTAACCGGTCCCCGAGGCCGTCCCGCCCGTGGAATCACCCGGCAAGAACGTGGGGATAATCTACAATCCAGTCTCCCGGGCCGGCCGCGCGCGGCGCGTTCGGCGCGAGAAACGAAAGGAGCACCCGATGAAACCGAGACTGATCCGCAAAGACGTCTATTGGCTGGGCGCGGTGGACTGGAATCGACGCCTCTTCGATTGCCTGATCCCGCTTCCCGACGGGACCAGCTACAACGCCTACTTGGTCCGCGGATCGCAGGGAACCGCCCTTCTCGATGCGGTCGATCCGTCGATGACGAGCATCCTCATGCGCCAGCTTGCCGAGGTGGAGCGCATCGATTACTTGGTGTCGCAGCACGCCGAGCAGGATCATTCCGGGGCCATCCCCGCCGTTCTGAACCGCTATCCCGAAGCCGTCCTGGTCTGCACGCCCAAAGCCAAGCCGATGCTCCTGGAGCACCTGGATGTGCCGCCTGAGAGGATCAAGACGGTCGAAGACGGCGAGACGATCTCGCTGGGGGACAAGACCCTTCGGTTCGTTCACACGCCCTGGGTCCACTGGCCGGAGACCATGTGCACGCATCTTCCGGAGGACCGGATCCTGTTCAGCTGCGATTTCTTCGGCTCCCACTTGGCCACGACCGATCTCTGCGCGGGCGGCGAGCCCTACGTGTGCGAAGCGGCCAAGCGGTACTACGCCGAGATCATGATGCCCTTCCGCAAGATCATCCAAAGCAACATGAAGAAGGTCCGCGCTTGCGACTTCGACCTTCTGGCGCCCAGCCACGGACCGATCTACGACAACCCCGAGTGCATCCTGTCCGCCTACGATGACTGGTCTTCGGACCGCGTGTCGAACCTTGTGGTGCTGCCCTATATCTCCATGCACGGCAGCACGGAGATCATGGTGGATTGTCTGGTGGCCGCCCTGGCGGAGCGCGGGGTCAAGGTCCAGAAGTTCGAGCTGTCCGGCGCCGACATTGGAAAACTCGCCATGGCGTTGGTGGACGCGGCGACCATCGTGATCGGCACGCCCACCGTGCACGTGGGGGCGCATCCCAGCGTTTACGCCGCGACGCACCTGGTCAACGCGCTGCGCCCGAAGCTGAAGTACGCCGCCATCATCGGATCCTACGGTTGGGGGACCAAGGCCGTGGAGCAGCTCTCCGGCCTTATCCCCAATCTCAAGGTCGAGGTCCTCGGCACGGTGCTTTGCAAGGGGCTTCCCCGGGAGGACACCCTCGCCGCCATCGAGGCCCTGGCCGACACGATCCGGGCGAAACACGCCCTGATCGAGGGAACGCCGAGCTGACCGCGGAGGCGGCGCGCCGGCCGCGCCCGGATCTACTTCACCGGAAAACCGCGATCCCGCATCAGCGCGTCCGTGTCCACGTCGCGGCCGCGGAAGGCGCGGAAGGCCGCGGCGGGGTCCACCGTGTTGCCCTTGCTCAGGATGTGGTCGTGGAAGCTCTTGGCCACCTCGGCGTCCCAGGGGCCCGCGCCCTCCTCAAAGGCTTCCCACGCGTCCGCGGTGAGCGCGTCCGCCCACAGGTAGGCATAGTAGGCCGCCGCATAGCCCTCGCCGGAAAAAACGTGGGCGAATTGGGGCAGGCGATGCCGCATCGGCAGCTCCCGCGGCATGCCCAAGGCGGCCAGAGTCTCCCGCTCGAACTCGGCGGGATCGAGATCTCCGGGCTCCGCCAGGGTGTGCAGCTTCATGTCCGCGAAGGCGCTTGCCAGAAACTCGACAGTGAGGAACCCCTGATTGAATTTCGACGCTTTCTCGATCTTCGCCGTCAGGCGGTCCGGGATCGCCTTGCCGGTCTTGTAGTGCAGGGCGAAGCGGTTCAAGACTTCGGGCGTCAGGAGCCAGTGCTCGTTGATCTGCGAGGGCAGTTCCACGTAGTCCCGCGGCACGGAAGTGCCCGCGAGGGAAGGGTAGGTGACATTGGAGGACAGCCCGTGCAAGGCATGACCGAACTCGTGGAACAGAGTCTCGGCATCGTCCCAAGAGAGGAGCACCGGCTCGCCCGGCGCGCCCTTCACGAAATTGGAGTTGTTCGAAACGATCGGAGTCACGTCGCCGTCCAGGCGGTGTTGGCTCCGGTAGGCGCTCATCCAGGCGCCGGACCGCTTGCCCTGGCGCGCATAGGGGTCGAAGTACCAGAGCCCGACGTGCCGGCCATGGCGCGTCACTTCCCAGACGCGCACATCAGGGTGGTAGACGGGCACGTTGGTCCGCGGCTCGAACCGGAACCCGTAGAGCCGGCCCGCGGCCCACATCATCGCCTCGCGCAGACTCTCGAGCTGCAGATACTCCTTGACCTCGTTGGAGTCGAGATCGTATTTCGCCTTGCGCACCTTCTCGGCGTAGAAGCGGTAGTCCCAGGGCTCGATGGTCAGGTTCGCGCCTTCCTCGCGGGCGATGGCTTGCATGTCCGCCACCTCTTCCCCCACGCGCGCGACGGCCGCGGGCCATAGCTTCGTCATCAGCGCCATGGCGGCCTCAGGAGTCTTCGCCACCTGTTTTTCGAGGGTCCGGTGGGCGAAGGTCGGATAGCCCTGCAGCCGCGTGCGCTGGGCGCGCAGGCGCATGATCTCGGCGATGACTTTGTTGTTGTCCCAGGCGTCGCCGTTGTCGCCGCGGCTGTAGAAGGTGCGCCAGACCTGCCGGCGCAGGTCGCGCCGCGTGGAATAGGTGAGAAAGGGATCCATGGAGGAGCGGGTGTTCAAAACCGCGTACCTGCCCGGTTGTCCGCGTTCCGCCGCCGCTTGAGCCGCCGCCTGCACATAGCTTTCCGGGAGCCCGTCGAGCTGGTCTTTCTCCAAATAGAGCGCGTAGCTCTCCTCGTCGTGGAGGAGATTGTTGCTGAACTGCGTATAGAGATCGGCGAGCCGTTTGTTGATGTCGGCGATCGCCGCTTTCCGTTCGGGGTCGAGCTTCGCGCCCTCTCTGAGGAAATCCGTGTAGTAGTCCCACACCAGACGCTGCTGTTCGGGCGTGAGCCCCGAGTTTTCCCGCGCCTCGTAGACCTTCTCGATCCGGGCGAACAGCAAGGGGTTCTGAAGCACCTTGTCGCCGTGCTCGGCGAGCTTCGGCGCCATCTCCTGCTCCACCGCCCGAAACTCTTCGGAGGACAGGTTGGAGGACCACACCCTGTAGACGGCCGCCACGCGGTTGAGCATCCTGCCGCTACGTTCCAGCCCGGCGATGGTGCTCTCGAAAGTGGGCGCCTCGGGGTCGGACGTGATTTTCTCGACCTCCGCCAGTTCGGCGGCCATGGCGGCTTCGAGCGCGGGCTTGAAATCCGCCACGTTCACCCGGTCGAAGGGCGGCACTCCGCCGTAAGGACCGCTCCACTCGGCAAGCAGGACGTTGGACCCGCCGGGCACTGCGGCGGCTTGCCCGGAAGCGGCGCAGCCGGCGGCGGCCAGGACGGCCAGGCCCGCGATCAGGGCGGCGGCCGCCGCGCGGGCGTTTCGAAGGCGGAGAAGCGACATCATGAGATTTCCTTTCATCGCGCGCATCCGTGATCGGTTGAAGGCGTGCAAGGCGCCGTCGGGCAGGCCTTGCGGAGCCCGGGTTTCGCCGGATCGGCGCGCGGACGATCCACAAGGAGGCGAAGACGCGGCTCGGAAGAAGTCTATCGGAATCCGCCGGGATTTGAAAGGGCTCCTTCGCGGACGATTGACCGTCTCCGGACGGCCCGCTAGAATCATGCGGAAAGAAAACGCGGTCAGGAGATTCCGCGCGTTTCCGTGAGCGGCCGACCCTAGGGAGGGAAGGGCGCAACCGCGGCTGACCAGCCGCGGCACGCGGACCGTCGCGGCCGCGGTCTCCGTCGCCGCGGTCCGCGCCAAATCCAGGAGCGCCGCCTTTGCACGACTAGGGAAACCGCGCCGGGGGCCTCGAGACCTTCCGTCGGCGCCACGGCGTCGAGCGGGCGGCTTGAGGCGGCGGCGCGGATACGGTCCAGCGAAACCCGGGAAGCGAGAAACGAGGCAATGCCATGAAAGCGTTCGTCGATGAGGACACCTGCATCGGGTGCGGCTTGTGCGAGCAGATCTGCCCGGTGGTGTTCGAGATGGTCGGAGCCGTCGCCAAGGTCAAGGTCGATCCCGTGCCGGAGAATGAAAAAGACCGCTGCCGCGAAGCGGCGGAATCCTGTCCGGTTACGGCGATCACCATCGAGGAGTGAGCCGCGGCTCCGCCGCTTGCGGCGCGGGCGGCCTCTCGGCCCAAAGCCTCCTACCCCCTTGCATTCCGCCGGCGAGCGGGTACAATAGTAATTGATTACTTACTTTTTCCGGGGCCGAGGATATGACTGAATCTAGCAAGCACCTCCCCGCGGAGGAGCGCCGCGCCGCCACGGTGGAAGCGGTTATCGGCCTTGCGGCGGAGCGGAACCCCGCGGAGATCACCACGGCGGCCATCGCCGAGCGCATGGGCCTGACCCAGGGCGCCCTGTTCCGGCACTTCACCGGCAAGGAAGCCATCTTCCAGGCGGCGGTGGCTTGGGTCGCCGAGCGTCTCTTCGCGCGGGTGGACAAGGCCGTCCGGGGCGCGGCCACGCCGCTGGCGGCGCTCGAGGCCGTTTTCAAGGCCCACATCGATTTCGTGGCCCGCCATCCCGGAGTGCCGCGGATGCTCTTCGGCCAACTCCAGCGCCCGGGCGACACGCCGCCCAAGCGCACGGTGCAGACCCTGCTCCGCGCCTACCGCCGGCGCCTGCGCGGCCTGCTTGAAAACGGCAAGAGCGTAGGCGAGCTGGCGGCGGCGCTCGACGTGGAAGCCGCCGCCACCCTGTTCATCGGTTTGATCCAAGGGCTGGTGATGCAGTCCCTGCTGGCGGGGGACGTGGCGCGCATCCGCCGCGATGCGCCGGGCATTTTCGCCATCTATCGCCGCGGCATCGAGGCGGCGTCATGAAGCGCCCGATCTTCCTCATTATCGGGGGCGCGGCTGCCGCGGCCCTCGCCGCGGGCCTTCTGGGGCTGGGACGCGATCGCGGCGGCGAGGGCGCGCTGCGGCTTTACGGCAACGTCGACATCCGCGAAGTGCAGCTCGCTTTCCGCCAGCCCGGCCGCATCGCGCGCATGGCCTTCGACGAAGGCGACAGGGTGAGCGCCGGCCAGAGCATGGCGGCGCTGGATGCACAGCCTTACCAGGAAGCCTTGGCGGTCGCGGAAGCGCAGGTGCAGTTGGCGCGGGCGGAACTGGAGAAGCTGCGGCGCGGCCTGCGCCCACAGGAGATCGACCAGGCGCGCGAGGTTTTGAACCAAGCGCGGGCTCTCGCCGCCGAGGCCGAGCTGGACTTCCAGCGCCAGAGCGGATTGCTCGACTCGGGCGCGAGCAGCCGGCGCACGGTGGACGCCGCGCGGGCGGCGCACGAGCGCGCGGCGGCCGGCGTCAAGGCCGCCGAGGCCGCCTTGTCGCAAGCGGCGGAAGGCTTCCGGCGCGAGGACATCGCCGCCGGCGAAGCGCGTCTGGCCGCCGCCGAGGCCGCGCGCGCCCAAGCCGCCACGGCTCTGGCGGACACCGAGCTGCTGGCGCCAAGCGCCGGCACCGTCATCGCGCGGGTGCGCGAGCCGGGCAGCATGGTGGCCTCCCAGAGCGCCGTCTACAGCCTGAGCTTGGACACGCCCGTGTATGTGCGCGCCTACGTCGGCGAGCCGGACCTGGGGCGCGTTGCGCCGGGGATGCCGGTGCGCGTGCGCAGCGATTCCTCCCAGCGTGTTTACCGCGGCCGGGTCGGCTTCGTCTCGCCGCGCGCCGAGTTCACGCCCAAGACGGTGGAAACCGCCGATCTGCGCACCGACCTGGTTTATCGCCTGCGGATCGTGGTGGAGGATGCCGACGAGGCCCTGCGCCAGGGCATGCCGGTGACGATCGACGTCGAGGCTCCGGCCGCGCCGGGCAAGGGCCCGTGACATGCGACCGAGCGACGCCCCGGCCGCCGCAGCGCCGCGCGCCGGCACGGAGGACGCGGTCGTCATCGACGGCGTGTCCAAGCGCTTCGGCGCGGTGTGGGCGCTGCGGGATTTACGGGCGCGCATCCGCTACGGCCGCCTGACCGGTCTGGTGGGACCCGACGGCGCGGGCAAGACCACGCTGATGCGGATCTTGACGGGCTTGCTGGCTCCCGACGCGGGCCGCGCCGCCGTGGCCGGTTTCGACACGGTGGCGGACAAAGAGGCCATCCCTGTCGCGACGGGCTACATGCCGCAGCGCTTCGGCCTGTACGAAGACCTGTCGGTGATGGAGAACCTGCGCCTCTATGCGCGGCTGCGCGGCATGGACGCCGAGCGCAACGCCGATCTCTTCGCCGAACTACTCGCCTTCACGCGCCTGGCGCCTTTCACCCAGCGCCTGGCCGGAAAACTCTCCGGCGGCATGAAGCAGAAGCTGGGTCTGGCCTGCGCGCTGATGGCGCGGCCCAAAGTCCTGCTGCTGGACGAGCCCGGCGTCGGCGTCGATCCCGTCAGCCGCCAGGACCTGTGGCGCATGGTGCAGGCGTTGACCGACGACGGCATGGCGGTGGTCTGGTCCACGGCCTACCTCGACGAGGCCGAGCGCTGCGGGAGCGTGCTCCTGTTGAACCGCGGGGAGCTTGCCTTCGACGGACCGCCCGCGGATTTGACGGGGCGCCTCAGGGAGCGCAGCTTCCGCCTGGAGGGCCTCGGCGCGCGGCGCCGCGCCGTGCTCGCCGAAGCGTTGGATCTTGCGGGCGTCGGCGATGGGGTGATCCAGGGCGCCGGCGTGCGCGTGGTCTTGCGCGCGGGCGCCGAAGCCGCGCCGATTCGGGCGCTGGCCGCCCGGGAGGGCGCGCGCCTCGCGCCGGCGCCGGCGCGCTTCGAGGATGCCTTCATCGACTTGCTGGGCGGCGGCCCGGGCGGCACCTCGGCCTTGGCCGAAGGCATGCCGCCCGTCGATCTGGCCTCGGACGTGGCCGTGTCCTGCCGCAACCTGACCAAGCGCTTCGGCGACTTCATCGCCGCCGACAACGTGAGCTTCGAGGTGCGCAAGGGCGAGATCTTCGGCCTGCTCGGCCCCAACGGCGCCGGCAAGTCGACCACCTTCAAGATGCTGTGCGGCCTGCTCAAGCCCACTCGGGGCGAGGCGCATGTGGTGGGCCTGGACCTGCGCCGGGCCACCGGCGCGGCCAAGAGCCGGCTGGGCTACATGGCGCAGAAGTTTTCGCTCTACGGTCTGCTGTCGGTGCGCCAGAATTTGGAATTCGCGGCGGGCGTGTACGGGCTGGAAGGCGCCGCGCGGCGGGAGCGCATCGGGGAAATGATCGCGATCTTCGATCTCGGCGCCTGGCTGGAAGCTCCGCCCCAGACGCTGCCGCTGGGGCACAAGCAGCGCCTGGCGCTGGCCTGCGCGCTGATGCACCGCCCGCCGGTGTTGTTCCTGGACGAGCCCACCTCGGGCGTCGATCCGATCACGCGGCGCGAGTTTTGGACTCACATCAACGGCCTGGCGCGCAAGGGCGTGACGGTCATGGTCACCACGCACTTCATGGACGAGGCCGAGTATTGCGACCGCGTGGCCATGCTCTATCGCGCCCGCCTGATCGCGCTGGACACGCCCGACGCCCTGAAGCGCGGCGCGGCGAGCGCGGCGCGCCCTGATCCGACCATGGAAGACGCCTTCATCCGGTTGGTGGAGGCCGAGGACGAGGCGGCGGCATGAACCGCGTCCGGCACCGGCGCGGCGCGGAGATCGAAGGGGCGGCCGCGCGCCGCTTCGACCTCCGGCGCCTCCTCGCCCTGATCCGCAAGGAAAGCCTGCAAGCCTGGCGCGATCCGTCCACGCTGCTGATCGCCTTCGTGCTTCCCGCCGTCCTGCTGTTCCTGTTTGCCTACGCCGTGTCGCTGGACGTGCGCCGGGTGCGCATCGGCCTGGTCCTGGAATCGCAAGGCGCGTCGGCGCAGGCGTTGGCCGCCGCCTTCGCCGCCACGCCGTATCTCGACGTGACCTTCGCCCGCGATCGGCGCGAGCTGACCGGCAAGATCGTCTCGGGCGCGTTGCGCGGCTATGTGGTTATCCCGCAGGACTTCGAGCACCGGCTGGCCGAACCGGGGGGCCGGCCCCTGACGCAGGTCATCACCGACGGTTCGCTGCCCAACACGGCTAGCTTCGTCGCGAGCTACGCCCAGGGCGTGGTGCAGACTTGGCGCGCCGGGGCGGGACCCGAGGCGCCGCGCGCCGCCTTAGTGCTGGAGCCGCGCTACTGGTTCAACGCGGAGTTGGAAAGCCGCCGCTCGCTGGTGCCCGGCGCCATCGCCATCGTCATGACCATTATAGGCACCATGTTGACCGCGCTGGTGGTGGCGCGGGAATGGGAGCGCGGCACCATGGAGGCGGTGCTCTCCACCCCCGCTTCGGTGGCGGAAATCCTCATCGGCAAGCTGTCGCCCTATTTCGTGCTCGGCATGCTTTCCACCCTCGCGGCGGCGGGGCTGGCGATCTTCGTCTTCCAGGTGCCGCTGCGCGGCTCGCTGCCGGCGCTGCTCGTGCTGTCGGCGGTGTTCATGGTGCCGGCGCTGGGGCAGGGCCTCCTGATTTCGTCGCTGGCGCGCAACCAATTCCTGGCGGCGCAGATCGCGCTCTTCTCGGGGTTTCTGCCGGCTTTCATGCTGTCGGGCTTCCTGTTCGAGATCGACTCCATGCCGGTTTGGATCCGGGCGATCACGTTCCTGGTGCCCGCGCGCTATTTCGTCGCGTCGCTGAAGACGGTGTTCCTGGCGGGCGATATCGGCTCGGTTTTCCTGCCGAACCTGCTGACGATGGCCGCGATCGGCCTGGTTTTCTTCCTGCTGGCCAAGCGCGCCACGCGCAAAAGCTTGGAGTGATGAAGGATGGCTCAGCGCGCCGGCCGCCTCAGCTTCGCCCGCCTCCGGGCCCAGTTCACGAAGGAGGTGCTTTGCACCCTGCGCGATCCGCGCAGCCGCATGGTGGTGTTCATGCCGCCGCTGCTGCAGCTTCTGGTGTTCGCCTTTGCCGCCACGCTGGAAGTGCGGAACGTCGATGTGGCCGTGCACAACCAGGACGCGGGGCGTTGGTCGCACGAACTGATCCGCCGCTTGGAGGGCGCCGGATTCATTGCGCAGGTGCGGTCCGTCGGCAGCGCCGGCGCTCTGCGCGATCTGCTTGACCGCGGCAAGGCGATCGCGGCGCTGGAGATCCCGGCGGACTTCTCCCGCGGCCTCGCCGCGGGGGACGGCGGACGGGTTCTGGCGTTGATCGACGGCCGGCGCAGCAATTCCGGCCAAATCGTCGCCGGTTATCTATCCGCCATCGCCGCCGAGGTCGGCGCCGAGGCCGGCGCCGAGGCCGCGCCGGAAACGGCCCCTGCGGCGGTCCGACATTGGTTCAACCCGAACCTCGTCTATCGCTGGTTCACCGTGCCCGGCTTGACGGGAATTCTGGCGCTTTTCAGCGCGCTTTTGATCACGGCGCTCTCCATCGCGCGGGAGCGGGAACTGGGCACCTTCGACCAGTTGTTGGTGTCGCCCACTTCCACCCCGGAGATCATCATCTCCAAGTCCCTGCCGGCGCTCGCCATCGGATCGCTGCTCGGCCTGTTGATGATCGCGGCGGCGGCGGGGTTGTTCGGGATCCCGCTCACGGGCTCCTTCGGGCTTCTCGCGGCGAGCCTGGTTCTGTTCATTCTGTCGGTGGTGGGCATCGGGTTGATGATCTCCGCCGTCAGCGCGACCCAGCAGCAGGCCATCCTCGGCGCCTTCGCCGTCGGCGTGCCGTCGGTCCTGATGTCGGGCTTCGCCACGCCGGTGGAGAACATGCCGGTCCTGCTCCAGTGGCTGGCGCAGGGAATTCCCCTCACGCATTTCCTGGTCATCGTCGAGGGCAGTTTTCTCAAGGCCATGCCGCCGGGAGATATCTTCATGAATCTCTGGCCCCTGGCGGTCATTGCCGCGGTGACATTGACTTTGGCTACCATGTTTGTGCGAGGACGGTTGCAATGAAATTCCTCCGTTGCGTGGAAACGAGTCTGAAGAGGGTCCGGCGGCCTGCCGCGCCGCGGGCGCTGCGCGCCGCCTTGGCGTTTCTCAGCGCCGCCTTGCTGCCTGCTTGCATCGCCGTCGGTCCGGATTACCGGGAGCCGCCGGCGGTGGATCCGGGCGAGGGCTGGACTCTGCCGGTCGCGAGCGCCTCCGGGCCGGCGGACCTGGCGCGTTGGTGGCGGACGCTGGGCGATCCGGTGCTCGAGCGCTTGATCGACACGGCGTTGGCCCAGAACCTCGATTTGCGCCGGGCCGAAGCGCGCATCGGCGAGGCGCGCGCCTTGCGCGACCGGGCGGCCGGCGGGCTGCTGCCCGCGGCGGCGGCCGCCGCCGGAGTGAACTACCGCCGGCAGAGCGAGAACGGCCCCTTGCCGGTGGGCGTCATCCCCGGGCTGGAGCCCACGCAGACGATCCACGACATCGGCTTTGACGCCTCCTGGGAGATCGACCTGTTCGGCGGCAAACGCCGTGCGCTGGAAAGCGCCGGCGCCAGGCTGCAGGCCGTGCAAATCGAGGCCGCGGGCGCGCGAATCCGCGTGGTCGCCGAAGTGGCTCGCGCCTGGTTCAGCGCCGTCGGCGCCGCCCGCGAGCTGGCGGCCCGGAAGGCCGCGGTCGCGGCGCTCGAACAGACGCTGGAACTGGTGCGCCGGCGTCACGAGCTGGGCGCGGCCGCCTCGGCGGAGGTGGAGGCCGCGGAAGCGCAGTGGGCCGCGGCCAACGCCGAGCTGCCGGCCCTCGAGGCGCGGCGGCGCGCTGCCGTCCTGGGATTGGGCGTGCTGCTGGGCGGCCTGCCGGAGCGGGAGCTGGCCCTTGCGGAGGCGGCCCCCGCGGCGTTCGCCCCGGCGCCCTTCCCTGTGGGTGAGCGCGCCGACGTGCTGCGCCGCCGGCCGGATGTGCTGGCCGCGGAACGGCGTCTGGCCGCCGCCGTCGCCGATATCGGCGTCGCCAAGGCGGAGCTGTTCCCGAAGCTCTCCATCGGCGTCGGCGGGGGCTTTCAGGCCCTCGATGCCGGCCAGTGGTTCGATTCCGCGAGCACCCGGTTTTCAATTTTGCCCCTGATTTCCTGGCGACTGTTCGACGGCGGCCGCGTGCGCGCCGAGATCCGCGCCCGCGAGGCCGCCGAGCGGGAAGCCGCCTTGGCGTACGAGCAGGCGGTTCTGGCGGCGTTGGGGGATGCCGAACGGGCGTTGGGGGATTACCGCTTCGGCCTGGAGACGCTGGAGCGGCGCCGGGCGGCGGTGGCCGCCGGCCGCCGCAGCCGGGAACATGCCCAGGCGCGCTACGCCGCCGGCGACATTGCGCTGATGGAGTTGCTGGCGGCGGAACGTCTGCTCAGGGAAGCGGAGGCCGCCGCGGCGCGCGCCGCGACCGAGGCCGCCATGCAGCTCGCGGCCTTGTATAAGGCTCTCGGAGGAGGGTGGGAAGCCTCGGCGGACGTCGTGAGCGCGCCGCCGCGGGCGCCGGGCTCGTGACGACGGGGAGCCCCGATCGGCCCGACTTCCTTCGTAGACCGGCCCCGTGTGCGCGCGGAGTTTCAAGAGGCTCCGTGCGGGCGGCCCCACGGCCGGGATGTTTTCGATCATGGCCATGGACGAAGATGCCGATGCGTCGAAAGCTATCGGCTCTCCTCGTCCGCTCGGGGCCTATAAGAGACCGCTTCAGCGGCGCAAAGGCATGAAACAAGGGGGAGCGCCCGGATCCCGGCGATTGCTAAAGGCTCAAGCCTTGTGGGTCGATAGTGACCAGTGGGATCCGCGTCTCTCCGGGCGGATCTGATTCCCTCCGTAAATCGCTTCAATGGAATGACTTGGTCAAGGAGGTGGTGGGATGATCAGGAGTATGTCGGCCCTCTTTGCGGTGGCGGCGATCGTCGGCTTGCTGGGTGGCTGCGGTGGTTCTTATCACGGCGGTTCGGCTGACCTCAAAGGCACGTGGATAGTGGAAAGGGAGGTTGTTGACGGCAATGAGACCGTCTACCCGGTGGACTTGCCTGAAGACGGCGGTGAAGAACAGGTGTATTTCTTCGCCGGATGCAAGGAGATGACGACCTTCGCGACGAATAAGGCCGGCGATGTGGTTAAAGCCAAGCTTGTGGACGAAGCCGCTTATACCCGCGATGGCAATCGGCTTAATATCACGGGCGAAGACTACACTTGCGACGTGACCTACTCCATCGAAAGGCTGGCCTCCGGCGACAAACTCACCATGGAAGGAACCATCAGGTCCACCGGAGGGGATCCGGTGAAGATGGCGACGACCGCCCGCCGAGTTGAAAACGAAAAGCTGCCCGGCCGGTGGCAGATCATCAGAGAAACATTGGCGGGGGATGTCCGGAAATGGATCGATTACGAAACACCTCCCCAAGAGTACTGGTACAAGTTCGAGTACGGCGAGCTGATGGATTTCTGCAAGACGTACTGGGACGAAATGCCTCAGTTCAGGCACATATCGGAAGACCTGGCTCATACCCTCAGAGGCAATTTCCTCGTAATGGCGGGCAGCGTTCAAGATGGGGATGAAGACAAGGACTTGAACTTGCTGACCGTGAAGATCCCGCGAGTCGACAGTGTCTTGGAGGGCACCTGGCAGGTGGTCATGGAAAGCGAGGAGGGGGGCGCGCCGGAATTCTATCCCGATGAGAATCCGGAGGACGAAGATGGGTTCTATCAAGGCATCCCGTACTTTGAGTATAAGGCGGGGGAGGGGGGCGATTACGTAAAGAACGTCTTTCTGAAGTTGATTGACGGCGCCTTCAAGGAAGTGGAAATCAATGGTCCCTGTCTCTGTTCCGTTGACGGCGACATCATGGATATCCCCGCGTGGGATGCGCGGCTGAAATACGCGATTCGCGGCGATGTTCTCGAAATGACGGGTGTCTTCAAGGATGCGAATATAACCGTGATCGCATTGAAAGTCCCGGATTCGGAGGTGGAGAAGATCCCCTTCGAAGAGTAATCCGCCGGGCTGTCGCCCTGGCTGCGCCGCTTTCGGGCGGCGGCCGTTGCGCCCGCGCCTTGTTGCCAGGACTCCGCCGCGCCGCGAATACAGCGGCGTAGTCCGTTTCTTCCCTCGGGCCGGCTGTCCGCGGCGTGGGTCCGCCGGAAAACAACTTGCAATCAAACGCGGAAGGAGCGGGCCTTTCGGCTTTGCCGGCAGACACGCCCCGAGCAGCGCGGGCGGAAGGTCTACAGCCATCTTCCCCTTGTCGGTAACCTGGGGGCCGCCCGCCGCCGAGGGAGCCCCTCCCGCGGCGGAGGACCGCGAGGCCGATTGCCCTCTCCGGCCGTGTGGCGCGCTGTCGGCGTCATAGCCGCCGGTCCAGTCGCCGGACTGAGGGACGCCGAATGGCGCCTTCGGAGGCGGCTCGGTGAGCGGCGTTCACGGGGGCCTGAATGAGGCTCCTTCCCTGATCTGTCCTTGGAAGATCGGGGCTGATCCGCCTCCCCCCTTGCGGCCGGTCCGCCTATGACCCCGGCCATGGTTTTCCTCTGCTCCAGCGGCGACTTCACAGGTCCCTCGGAGAACCGCGCCGAAGCGCTGGTGCCGGGCGGTCCGGTCGCGGCCGCCGGCGCGACCGAAGGAGCCCATCCGCTCGCTCGGCTCCGCGGAGATGCCGCCGAGGGCTCCGCTGCCGGCGGCGGAAGGGGCGAGGCAGCGGTTCGCCGAGGCCAACGCGATGCCTCGGTGGCATCCGATCGCGGCGGTCCCGCCCGCACCGACCTGGGACGGCGCCATCGACGGGCCGGCCGCGCAGCGATTCGTCGCCCTCGCCACCTCGTGAGGAACCGCTTCCCGGCGGGGGTGAAGCCCTCCTTTCGGCGGCTGTTCCCCTCAAAGAGGGTGTGAAGAGGTGTGATTCCCGCCGGTGGCGCATGCTTTCTTTTCCCGGGGGCCTTCTCTATAATCCAGCACGAAGGCAGGAGGAAAGGATATGCGTCGCACAAGCAGCGTGATTGCAGTGCTGGCGCTGGCGGCGGCTATCCGCGGCGCGGAGGCATGGCGACCGGCGTCATGGGGCGGAGGCGATATCTTCCTCTCGATCGCGAGCCACCCCGGCGACGACCGCGTGCTCTGGGCGATCGCCTGGCTCGGCGGCGTCCTCACGAGCGACGATCAGGGCGAGACGTGGCGGTGGGCGAACGGCGATCTGGCGACGCTCGAGGCCGCGGCGATCGTTCCCGATCCCGCCGATGTCAAGGGCGCCTATCTCGCCGGCCCGTCCGGCCTGTGGCATACGGCGGACCGCGGGGCGCACTGGACGCCGGTTCCGGGCACGGAGAAGTTCGCGTTCGCCCGCGTCCCGGGCTCGAGGCCCCTGCTTATCTGCGAGGACGGCCGGTGCGTCGCGGGAACCGCGACGGGCGAGCTGTTCACCCGCGCGGGCGGAGGCGGGGCGTGGCAGCCGGTCCCATGGCCCAACAGCCGGGCGGTGTACATGTTGCGCGAGGTCCCCGCGCGAGGCGCGGTGCTCATCGCGCTCGCCGACGCGGCGGGCCTGTTCGTCTTCAAGCCGAATCTGCGCCAGGCGCCGAGTCTGGCCCGCGGCGCGCCGCCGTTTCCCATCAAGGACATGATCGCGGATGAGTCTCCGCCCTACCGGCTGTTCGCCGTGTGCGGCCCGCACGGTCTGTGGGCGGGAGAAGCCACCGGCGATGACTGGCAGCGGCTCGAGCTCGAGGGCGTCGAGCCCGACGAGGAACTGCTCTGCCTCGCGCGGACGGGCCGCGGCCGGGAGCGTCTGCTCTTCGCCTGCGGGATCGGGCTGCTCCTCAGGAGCGAGAACGGCACGCATTGGAAGCGGCTCAAGGACAACCGGCACTTCGATGAGCGCGCGAACCCGACCCGCCGGTGGAGCGTCAAGCCGAGCGTGCCGGCGGCGCTCTCGGGCGGGCTCTCGCCGGACAATCTTTTTTTGGCCGATTACTGGAGCCTGCACCGCTGCCTCAACTCCACCGGCGACGCGCAGTTCGTCGAGGCCGTCCGGGGCGCGGGCAGCCAGGCCATCAACGATCTTGCGCTGGACGGGAGCGGCGCGCTGCTTGTCGCGGGCGGCGCCTCGGGCCTGCTGATCACCGCGGACGGCGGCCGCAGCTTCGCCGCCCTGTGGCCCGCGCGCTACGGTCCCGATGTGGGGCAGTACGCGGCGGTCGCCGTCGGCCCCGGCGATGCGCTCATCGCCGCGGCGGTGGATCGGTGGAAGGGCGAGGTGTGCCTTTATCACGGCAGCGCGCGCGAGCGGCGGATCGATGGGCGGGGCCGGGGCGTGAACTTCGCCCCCGTGATCATGGGCGATGGCGCGGCCGCGGCCGGCCCGTGGCGGGTCGTGTTCGCGCCGGCCGACACGGGGCGCGCCTATGCCCTCGTGGCGGGCGCCGATCCCGCGCTTCTCATGACGGCGGACGGCGGAGGGACGTGGAAAACGCGGCGCTTGCCCGCGGGCGCGAACCCGTGGCGCGCCCTCGCGGCCGATCCCGAACGTTCCGACTGCCTCTACGTGGGCGGGCGCGCCCCGGCGGGAGGCGTGTGGAAGAGTTCGGATGCCGGGGCGCGGTGGGAGCAGATCCTAGCGTTGAACGAGAGCGTGGCGGCGCTGGCGGCGCTGCCGGGCGGCGTGGTCTGCGCCCTTACCGAGTCCGGGATCTTCCACCGCAGCGCCACGCGCGGCGCCATCTGGGATGCGCCCGCGGCGACCGGGCTCGCGCAGGCTTCGGCGCTCTGCGCGGGCCGATCCGAGTTGTTTGCGGGCGGCGGCAATGCCGTGCGCCTGTCGGGCGACGGCGGGGCTTCCTGGAGCGCCCTCCCCGGGCCGCCGATGCATCTGCCCGAGATCACGGCGTTGTGCGCCGATCCGCGCCTGCGAACGCTCTTCGTGGGAACGCGCGGCGCGGGCCTGTGGAAGATCGCGATCGGGCCGCCGGCGGAATGACGGCCGGCTCGGAAAGGAGGTGTCCATGGGCGCGGACGCGCGGGAGGGGAATGCCGGCGCCGACGGGCGCGCGGTGGGCTTGGTCCGCCACGCGGAGTACAGGAAGCACTTGACGGGGTTCGGGCATCCCGAGCGGCCCGAACGTCTGGACGCGATCGACGCGGCGCTGGCGCGCGCGGGGCTCCACGAGGAGACCGTCGCTCTGGACGCGCCGCTCGCCGACGACGATTACCTTCTGGCGTGCCACACGCCCGCGTACCTGGCGCTGGTCAAGGAAGATATCGCGCGGGGCGCCCGGGAGCTCTCCACCGGCGACACCTCGGTCTGTTCCGCGTCCCTCGCGGTGGCGCGCCGCGCGGCGGGCGGCGTGCGGGCGGCGGTGGATTTCGTGTGCGGCGGCAAGGGACGGCGCGCGTTCTGCGCCGTGCGGCCGCCGGGGCACCATGCCGCGGCCAGCGCCGGCATGGGCTTCTGCGTCTTCAACAACGTCGCGCTTGGCGCAAGGTACGCCCTGCGGGCTCACAAGGCCGCCCGCGCGGCGATCATCGACTGGGACATCCACCACGGCAACGGCACGCAGGACATCTTTTACGAGGACGGAGCCGTGTTCTATTTCAGCACGCACCGCTCGCCGTGGTACCCGGGCACGGGCGCGCCGGGCGAGACCGGCGCCGGCAAGGGCAAGGGCCTCATCCTCAACAAGCCCTTCGGGGCGGGCGCCGGCCGCGGGGAAATCCTCGGCGCTTTCAACGGTGCGCTGGTGCCCGCCATGCGCGCCTTCAAGCCCGAGATCGTCTTCATCTCCGCCGGCTTCGACTCGCGCGTCGATGATCCGCTCGGCGGCTTCACGCTCACCGATGAGGACTTCGCCGATCTCACCCGCGTCGTGCTTCAAATCGCCGATGCCTACGCCGGCGGCCGGGTCGTCTCGGTGCTGGAGGGAGGGTACGGCCTGGAGGGTTTGGGGCTCGCCGTCGCGGCGCATGTCGGGGCCATGGTCAGGGGGTGAGCCCGGCCGGCGTTACGAGACGGCGCCCCGCCCGATTTCCGCCAGCGCGTCGCGCAGGCGCGCGTAGTCTTCGTCCTCGTTGTACAGGTGCGCCGAGATGCGCAGGATGTGGCCGCGCTCGTCCCACGGCATGACGGGCACCTCGATTCCGTAAGCCCTGAAGAGATGCTCCTGGAGCGGCGGAATCAGCCCGTCCCCGGCGGGAAAGCCGCCGAAGTCGCGCGGCAGCAGGAAGGACGCCATGGCGCCGAGGAGCGCGTCCGGCGCGCAGGGCGCCAAGCCCAGACCGCGGGCGATGCAATCCCGGCCGCGGAGCGCCTTGGCGCCGTTGGCGCGCCGGATCCCGTCCCAGCCGCCCTCGCAGAACGCCGGCATGATGCGCAGCGTTGCCGGCAGCGTGAGCACGGCGGTGGGGTCGTAAGTCCCGGGCCAATCGAAGAGGTGGTGGAAACGCGAGCGATCGCGGATCGGACTGGTCAACCCGTGGCTGATGACGGTGGGGTAGAGCCCGTCGCGCGTGTCGGCGCGGGCGTAGAGGAACGCGGCGCCCTTGGGATTGCACATCCACTTGTGGCAGTTCCCGGTGTAGTACGAGGCGCCGAGCGCATCGAGCTCGAGCGGCAGCATGCCGGGCGCGTGGGCGCCGTCGATCATGACGGGGATGCCGCGGTCCTCGAGCGCCCGGACGATTCGCGCCGCGGGAAAAACGAGGGCGGTGGGGCTTGTGACGTGGTCGATGAGCGCCAGGCGCGCGCGCGCCGGCGCCGCGGCCAAGACGGCCGCGACGATGTCGTCTTCGTCCCTGACGGGAAAAGGTACGCGAGCGGCGACGACGCGGGCGCCGGCGCGCTGCGCGGCGAAAGTCAGCGCGTTGGTGCAGGCGGCGTAGCCGTGATTGGTCACCAGGAGCGCATCGCCGGGTTTCAAGGCGAGGGAATTCACGACGGCGTTGACGGCGGTGGTCGCGTTGGGCACGAAGACGAGACCGGCGGCGTCGGCGCCCAGCCAGGCGGCGAGCGCTTGGCGCGTCTCGTCCAGGAGCCCGTGATAGTCCCGCATGAAGAACGTGACCGGCTCTCGTTCGATCCGCTCCCGGAGCGCCTGCTGGGCATCGAGCACGGCGGCGGGGCAGGCGCCGAAGGAACCGTGGTTCAGGAAACAGATCTCCTTGGCGAGGCGCCAGTTGTCCTTGACGTTCATGCGGTCCTCCGCGGCGGTGGCGTGGGGCATTGTATCACGGGCGGCGGCGCGGCGGGGGGCCCGCCGCTCTACCGGGCGGCCCGGAGCGAACGTACAATAACGGCGCGGCGGAAGATCGCCGGGGAGGCGGGCGTGCGCTGCATCACGCGGATTGTCCTGGCATCGTTGGGCGCGGCGGCCTGCGGCGCCGCGCCGGAGACGCGCGCCGCCGCGGCGTATGCCGCGCCGGTCGCCGTTGTCGCCGGCAAGGGGGGCGCCGTTTTGTACGTGGCCGAGCACGGCGCTTGGGCGGTGGCGGCGCTCGAGCGCGCCTCGGGGAAGGTGCTGTACAGAACCGTGCTGGAGGAGCCGCCCGCCGCGCTGGCGCTCGCGCCCGACGGAACGCGGTTGTACGTCGCCGCCGGCGGTTTGGAGGGGCGCGTGTACGTCGTGGACGCGGCCGCGGGGGCGGTGCGGGGTGCTTTCGCGGCGGGGCACACGCCGTCCGCCCTCGTCGCGGCGCCCGACGGGAAAACCTTGTACGTCTGCAACCGCTTCACGAACGATGTGCAATGCCTCGACCTGCCGTCGGGAAAGGAAACCGCGCGCATCGCGGCGCGCCGCGAGCCCGTCGCGGCGGCCTTGACGCCCGACGGGGCCGTGCTCTTGGTGGCGAACCTGCTGCCGGCGGGCCCGGCCGACGGCGCGTACACCGCCGCCGAGATCACCGTCATCGACACGGCCGCGCGCGCCGCGGTCGAGCCGATCCGGCTGCCGAACGGCAGCACCGGCGTGCGCGGGCTCTGCGTGTCCCCCTGCGGCGCGCGCGCCTACGCCACCCACGTCCTGGGCCGTTACCAACTGCCGACGACGCAAGTCGAGCGCGGCTGGATGAATACCAACGCCGTCACGGTGATCGACGCTGCCCGCCGCGCGCCCGCGGCGACGGTGCTCCTGGACGAGGTCGATGCCGGGGCGGCGAATCCGTGGGGCGCGGCGTGTACGCCTGACGGCGCCTGGCTGTGCGTGGCGCACGCGGGCACCCACGAGGTGAGCATCATCGACCGCGTCGCCCTCGAAGAACGCCTCCGCAAGGCGGCGGCCGGCGAACGCGTCACGGAGGTCTCGGCGGCCCTGGCCGATGCGCCCAACGATCTCGCGTTCCTGACGGGCATCCGCCGGCGGGTCGCGCTGCGCGGAAACGGGCCGCGCGGGATTTGCATCGCCGGGGGCAAGGTCTACGCGGCGGAGTACTTCAGCGACAGCGTCGGCGGCGTCGACATTGCCGCGGGCGCCCGGATGGACGCCGCGTCCTTTCCGCTGGGAGCGGGAGCGCCGCCGGAGACAGGCAGGCGCGGGGAGATGCTTTTCAACGATGCGGCGCTGTGCTTCCAAGGCTGGCAAAGCTGCGCGAGCTGCCACCCCGACGGCCGCGCCGATGGGTTGAATTGGGATCTCATGAACGACGGCCTCGGCAATCCGCGCAACACCAAGAGCCTGCTGTTCGCCCATGCGACGCCGCCCTCGATGATCACGGGCGTGCGAGCTTCCGCCGAGCAAGCCGTGCGCGCCGGCATCACCCACATCCAGTTCGCGGTCAGGCCCGAGGAAGAGGCCGCGGCGATCGATGCGTACCTGGAGAGCATGCAACCCGTGCCGAGTCCGTTCCTGGTGGGGGAGGCGGGGCGCGCGGCCGCCGAGCGGGGGCGCGCCGTGTTCGAGCGGGCAGGATGCGCGCGCTGCCACTCGGGCCCGCTCCTGACGGATCTACGCCTCGTCGACGTGGGCACGGGGCGGGAGCGCGATGCCGGCGTCGCACTCGACACGCCGACCTTGCGCGAGGTGTGGCGCACGGCGCCTTATCTCTCGGACGGCCGCGCGGCAAGCATCCGCGACGTGTTGACGGCGCACAACCCGGGAGATCGGCACGGAAAGACCTCGGATCTGCGCCCGGAGGAGCTCGACGACCTGGCGGCGTTCATCCTGTCGCGGTAGCCCCGGATTTTTCGCCCGGCGCCTCCGGCGCTTCCTGGGCCGTTTCCGCCGCCTGCGCCAAGGGGAGCAGGACGCGGAACGTGCTGCCTTTGGCAGGGCGGCTCTCCATCTCGATGCGGCCGCCCATGCGCTCGACGACGCTCTTGGAGAATGCCAGCCCTAGGCCGCTGCCTCCGTGTCCGCGGGTGGTCGATGCGTCGACCAGCATAAAAGGCTCGAAAATCGCGGTGTGCTTCTCGGGCGGGATGCCGATGCCGGTGTCCGCGACGGCGAACTGAAGCATCGTCCGGCGCCCGCTGTGTTTCTTGAGCTCGACGGTGACTTCGATGCCGCCGCGTTCGGTGAACTTCAGCGCGTTGCTGATGAGGTTCATGAGCACCTGGCGCAGGCGCAGGAGGTCGCCCTTGACCGTCGCGGGCACGTCGGGGCCGATGGTCAACTTCCAGGAGAGGCCTTTCTTGTTGCAGCGCCGCTTGAACACGCGTTCGAGAGCCTGGCACAGCCCCCCGAGATCGAAGTTGGTGCAGTTCAGATCGAGGGTGCCCGTGTTGATCTTGACGTAGTCGAGGATGTCGTCGAGCAGCGCGAGGAGGGACAGACTGCACCGGTAGGTCGAGTCGATGTAAGTGCGTTGCTCTTCGTTGAGCTGGGTGGTCATGAGAAGCTGGGTTGTGCCGATAATGCCGTTCATGGGAGTGCGCAGCTCGTGGTTCATAATGGCCAGGAACTGGCGCTTGACCTCGTCGGCGGCTTGCGCCGCTTTCAGCGCTTTCCTGAGATCCTCCGTGCGGCGTTCGACGAGAGTTTCGAGCTGGGCCAGGGTTGACCTGAGTTGCCGTTCGGTGCGCCACCTGACGCCGCACGCGGCGGCGAGCTGCCGGATCTCGTCGCAATGGCAGGGCTTCTGGAGATAGATCAGCTTGTCGGGAGGCGGCACCTGCCTCCCGATTGCGCTCAAGTCGATCTCGGCGCTGCCGCTCACCATGACGAGGTTGAGATCGGGGTAGAGCGCGCGGAGTTGTTGGGCGGTCCAGAGGCCGTCGGGGCCGGGCGGCATGTGCATGTCGATGAACGCGACGGCGAAAGGCCTGTTTTCCGCGGCGGCGGTGCGGGCGGCGGCGAGCGCCTCGTCGCCTTGCGTGCAGCAAGTCACCTCGAATTCCAGCGGGGTGTCGCGAAGGGCCGCGGAATCGCGGTTCAACAGGGCGGCTTCACGGCAAAGGACCGCGGCCGAGATTTGGTCGAGCGCGTCCGACCGAGTGCGCGCGTTCGTCGGAGAAGCGAGGGTGCCGCGATAGGCCTCTAGAATCGCGGGCTCGTCGTCCGCGAAGAGGACACGCACGCTCTCCGGCGTTTTGTCAATCCGGTCATCCATAGGCCGTCGCTGTGTGCGTGCTGCCCTTTCCGGCGCGCATGCGGCAGCGCGCCGACGCCCTCTCCAGCCCCATCCATAATGAGAGTACACCGCCGGTCCGCGAAGGCAAGTCGCGCCAGGCGTGGATGAAAGGACGTAAACGCGGGAGGCGCGTTACCGGCATCTGTCCCGCCGCCGCGGGGTCGCCTACCCCGCGGGGGGCGACTCCGTCCAGATTCGTGACACCGAAAACGACTGTACCGGCGCGCCCCGCCGGCGCGGCCCGCGGATCCGCGGCGGAGCCCCGCGGTTGTGGCCCTCGCGGGCGGGGCTACAATGACGGCATGCTGTTCACCCTTGCGCGCCGCCTGCTCACCGAGCCTGATCCGCGGGCCGTGGGCGCCTTTCTGTACAAGTTCGGTTGGAAAGGCATGCGGGCGGTGAAGGCCTTCATGCGGCGGCGGGCGCGCGGCGAAGTCTTCCCCGCCTTCACGTTCATCTCCGTCACCAACCGCTGCAACCTGCGGTGCCGGGGCTGCTGGGCGACGGGGGCCGCGAAGCCCCGCGACATGGAAGCGGCGACGCTCTCCGGGATCATCGCCGGCGCGAAGGCGCGCGGCGCCGCGTTCTTCGGAATCCTCGGGGGCGAGCCCCTCCTCTATCCCGGCCTCCTGGATGTGTTCGCGGCGCACCGCGACTGCTATTTTCTACTCTTTACGAACGGCCTTCTACTCGATGACGCGGTGGCCCGCAGGCTGCGGGCGCTCGGCAACGTCAGCCCGCTCGTCAGCATCGAGGGCCGCGCGGAGGAAAGCGACCGCCGGCGGGGCGGCGTGAACGTCTACGCCCGCAGCATGGCGGGCCTGGCGTGCTGCCGCCGGCATCGGCTCGTCACGGGCGTCGCGACGAGCGTCTGCAAGAACAACCTGGAGGACCTGGCTTCGGAGGAGTTCGTCAACGAACTCGCGCGGCGCGGCGTCCATTATCTCTGGTACTACATCTACCGCCCGGCGGGGCCGGATCCGGCCTACGAGCTGGCGCTCTCGGGCGGCGAGGTGCGCAGGCTCCGGGAGTTCATCGTCGACGCGCGGCGCCGCGCGCCTCTCATGATCGTCGATGCGTACTGGGATCACGACGGCAAGGCGCTCTGCCCCGCCGCGGTGGGCATTGCCCACCACATCGCGCCGTCGGGCCTCGTCGAACCCTGTCCTCCGATTCAGTTCGCCGGAGACCGGGTGGGCCCGGATTCGGACCTGCACGCCCTGTACACGGGGTCGCGCTTCCTGGCGCGCTTCCGGGACACGGCCTGCGCCGCGACGCGCGGCTGCATTCTGATGGAGCAGCCCGCGGCGCTGGAGCGCCTCGTCCGCGAGGAGCAGGCCATCGACTCCAGCGGCCGCGGCACCGCGCTGGACGAACTCGCGGCGCGCGCCCCTTGTCCCAGCCACGACGTTCCGGGCGCTCCGATCCCGGAGCGCAGCCGGTTCTACCGTTTCGCCAAGAAGCACTGGTTTTTCGGCTTCGGGGCCTACGGTTAACCCGCACGCCGGCCGTGGAGCTTCGAGTCCGGCAGGTCGTCGAAGATCTGCGGGTGGGCGGGCATGCGGTCGGGAAGAGCGCCGGTCGCCGCGAGGAGCCGCGCGAGCTCGGACTGGAGGGCGGCGCGCACCGGGCGCGCCTCGGGCGCGTCGAAGAGATTCCTCGTCTCGCCCGGATCCGTACGCAGATCGTAAAGCTCCGGCGCGTCGGTGTCCGGCCGCCCATCGGCGTTCGGATAGCGGATGAGCTTCCACGCGGCCGTCCGCACGCCGCGGATGTTGGGCGTGAAGGGGAACGCCCGCTCGAAGTTGTATTCGTAGAGCCACGCCGTGCGCCAGGAGCGCGTGTCGCCCCGCAGGAGACGGCCCCATGCCATCCCGTGGGTCGCGGGCAGCGCCGGAGCCCCGCAGAGCTCCAGGATGCTCGGCGCGAGATCCGTGTTGAGGACCATGCGGTCGATCGCCGTGGACGGCGCGATCGCCGGCGGATAGCGCACGATCAGCGGCACGCGAATGCTCTCCTCGTACATGGCGCGCTTGTCCGTCAAGCCGTGCTCGCCCAGCAGGAAGCCGTTGTCGCTGGTGAAGACGAAGATCGTGTCGTCCAGGCGCCCCGCCGCCCGGAGCGTCTCGTAGAGGGCGCCCACGCTGTCGTCCACCGAGCGGATCGCCGTCAGATAGCTGCGCACGAAGGTCGGGTAATCCTTGAGGCCCAAGAGCGGGCCCTGGACGCCGTGCCAGGTCCGCCGGCGCGCGCGGATCCACTCCGGCTTGCCGGCGCCCGTGTCGCCGGAAGAAGGGGGCGGCGCGATGGGAATCGCGTCGAAAGCGCCCTCGTACCTCGGCTCGGGCGTGAAGGGCGTGTGCGGCGCCTTGTGGCCCACGATCATGCAGAAGGGCCGCGCCCGCGGCGCCGCGAGCCATTCGGCCGCCAAGCCCGTGATCCGGTGGGAGTAATAGCCGGCCAGGAGCGTCTTCCGGCCTTGAATTTCGAAGACGTTTTCGCAGTACTTGCCCTGCCCCTCGTGGCACGCCCGGTAGTCGGCGCCGGAGCGCTTGGCGCTGTTCCGAGCAGCCGTGTGCCGCTGGCCGATGTATGCCGTCTCGTAGCCGATGGCGCCCAGGGCGCTGATGCAGTCCGGCAGTTCGGCCGGGAAATCGGTGGAGTTGTCCCGCACGCCGTGCCTGTGGGCGTACAGCCCGCTCATGAGCGTGGCGCGGCTGGGAGAACCCAGCGCGGTGGTGGCGAAGGCGTTCGTGAAGCGCGCGCCCTCGGCGGCGAGGCGGTCGAGGTTGGGCGTCTTCAGGAAGGGATGCCCCGCGCAGCTCAGGCAGTCCCAGCGCTGGTCGTCGGCGATGACGACGAGCACGTTGGGCGCCCTCCGTCGGGCGCGCCGATCCAGGAGCGCGCGGCGCGGCCAGAGGGCGAGCGCGGCGCCGGCCGCCATGAATCGCCGGCGGGTGGTGCGAGCCATGCGTGTGCTCCTTTTCCGCGCGGATCGCCGCCCGCGTTGCAGCCTCTAGGGCGGCGAAAGGCAATGCCTCAGCGCGCGCCGCCGTACAGGTTGAGCAGCGCCACCCCGGCGATGACGAGGCCGACGCCCAGAAGCTTGACCGGCGGCGCGCCTTCCTTGAAAAGCGCGATCCCGATGAGCGCGATCAACGCCGTGCCGACCCCCGACCAGATCGCATAGGCGACGCCGACCTCGATCTGCTTCAAGACGAGGGCGAGCGCGGCGACGCTGGCCAGGTAGAAGGCTCCGGCCGCCAGGGAAAGCCCCAGGCGCGTGAGGCCCTGAGAGCAGCGCAGGCAGGTGGTGCCGCAGACCTCGAGCACGATCGCCAGGACGAGGATCAACCACGGCATGGCGCTACCGTGCCGCGCGGAGGGCCGCAGCGGTTGCGCCGGCGGATTCAACGCCGGCCGAGCACCGAAAGCATCGATTCGTTTTCTTCACGAACGCTTCCCTCCCGCGCCTCTGGAAGCAGGCAGCCCCGTGGGCGGCCGCGCGTCTTTTACTATACCCGCCCGCGGTGGATGTTCCAGCGGAGGACCCGGCGGCCGGCGCAGCAGCGCCCCCTCCGGGCGTCCGCCCGGCTTGTCGCGCCGGCGCCGTTCGAGGCTTCGCGCGCGCTTTAACCGCCGCGGACGAAATGATACAATGGATGTTCGGGGCGTCACTTCTCCGCCGGCCGCGCCGACGGCCTGGGCCGCGAGCCTTGCATCCGCGGTTTTTCGCCACCGAGGTGTGTGTCGACCATGAAGATATTCATCGCCGTCGCCGTCGTGCTCGCGCTGGCGCTTGTGGTTGCCGGGTTGGCGGGCGCCAAGGCCGTGTTCCTGGGCGCCGGGGATCAGACGCCGTCCGTCCGCCTGGAGAAGCCGCAGCGCGGCGATCTGATCGAGGTCGTGAGCGCGCCCGGCACCATCGAACCGATTACGAAGGCGGAAATCCGCTCGCGCATCTCCGCCCAAATCGTCGAGCTTCCCGTCGATGTGGGCGCGCGCGTCACCAAGGGGAATCCCGGCGCCGAGCCGCCGACGCCGGCGACGGTCCTTTTCCGCCTCGATGACAAGTCGCTTCAGGCCGACCTGCGCTCCGCCCGGGCCCGGCAGCAGGCCCAGCGCGCCCAGATCGAGGTCGCCAAGACGGGCATCGAGGCGGGCCAGAGCCAAATCCAGGGCATCGAAATCAGCCTGGCTCAGGCCGAGCGCGATCTCGCGCGCCAGACGGAACTTCTCAAGACCAGCGATGTCGCCGAGTCGCTGGTGGACAAGACGAGGACTCAGGTCGAAGGGCTCAAAATGGATCTCCTCGCCGCCAGGAGCAGGCAGAAGGCGACCGAACTTTCCCTGACCATCGCCGAGCACAACCTGGAGGCGGCGGAGGCCGAGATCGCCCGTGCCCTGGAAAGCCTCACCTACACCACCATGGATTCGCCGTTGGACGGCGTCGTGACGCGCCGTCCCGTCGAGGTGGGAGAGACGGCCACGGGTTCCCTCTACAACCCGGGCACGGTCCTCATCGAGGTCGCGGACATGACCCGCGTTCTTCTCAAGGCCGAGGTCGACGAGGCCGACATCGCCAAGGTCAAGATCGGCCAGAAGGCCTGCGTCCGCATCCAGGCTTGGCCGGACGAGGAGTTCGAGGGCGAGGTGGCCTTGACGGCGCTGGCAAGCTCGGTCGACCGCACCGGATCGCCTTACTTCCAGGTCGAGGTGCTGCTCGACAACAAGGATGAGCGCATTCTCTCGGGCTTGAGCGCGGATGTCGACATCGATATCGCGCTCCACCGGGGGGTGCTCAAGATTCCGAGCCAGGCCGTGCTGGCGCGGCCGGTGGACACGCTGCCCGCCGACCTTCGCGAGAGCCCTGTTGTCGATACGCGCAAGGCTTTCGCCACCGTGGTGTTCCGCGTCGTGGACGGGAAGGCCGCGGCGACGCCCGTCAAGATCGGCCGCAGCGACACGACCCACACGATCATCCTGAAAGGGCTCGCGGAAGAGGACCGCGTGATCACGGGGCCGTACAACGTGTTGGAGAAGCTCCAGCACGACCAGGCGGTCAAGGAGGAGCCCGCCGAGGCGGCGCCTGAAGCCGCCGCGAAAAACGGCGAAGCGGGGAAGCCCTAGGAACGTGGCCGCGGTGCGCGCATGTTGATACGGCTTACGGAGGTCACCAAGATCTACCGCGTGGGCCAGGAGCGCGTCCACGCCCTCGATGGCGTGTCCCTTGCGATCGAGCCCAACGAGTACGTCGCGGTCATGGGGCCTTCCGGATCGGGCAAGAGCACCATGATGAACGTGCTCGGCTGCTTGGATCGGGCGACGTCGGGCACGTACGAACTCAAGGGCGAGGACGTGACGCGGCTGAGCGCGGCCGCGCTGGCCCGCGTCCGGAACGAGGAGATCGGCTTCGTTTTCCAGTCCTTCGAGCTGCTGCCGCGGCTGAGCGCGCTTCACAACGTCGAGCTGCCCTTGATCTACTCCCGGCGCGCGTGGTGGTGGGAGCGCCGCGCGCTGGCGCGGCAGGCGCTCGAACGCGTGGGGCTCGGCCCGCGCGCCGCGCACCGGCCGAACCAGCTCTCGGGCGGCGAGCGCCAACGCGCGGCCATTGCGCGGGCCTTGATCGGCACGCCCAGCATCCTCCTGGCCGACGAGCCCACCGGGAATCTCGACACCAAGAACAGCGCGGACATCCTGGCCCTCTTCGATCGGCTCCATGCCGAAGGGCAGACGATCATCGTCGTCACGCACGAGGAGTCGGTCGCCCGCCGCGCGCGGCGCGTGATCCGCATGCGCGACGGCAGAATTTGCGCCGACGAGTCGCCGGGGAAGGAGGCGCGGGCATGAGGCGTCCGGCGGCCTTCATCGCGGGATACATGGGCCTGGTGGCCCAGAGCGCGTGGCTCGCCCTCGGACAGATCTGGGCCAACAAATCCCGCTCGTTCCTCACGATGCTCGGCGTCATCATCGGCGTCGCGTCGGTGGTGGCGGTGATCGCCGCCCTGACGGGCCTCAAGGCGAAAATCGTGAGCAAGTTCGAGACGGTGGTCGGCTCCAACAACATTTTCATGTTTCCCGAGCGGCCGGACCGGGGGAGATTCCACCGCGGGGCATGGCACGTGATCCGCTTCCGCCCCGAGCAGTTCGAGGGGCTGCTGCAGCACTGCCCGTCGGTCTCGCGCTTCACGCGCATCTGCGAGAGCCGCACGACCGTGCGGTGCCGCGAGTACGTCATCGAGGACGTGGGCGTGCGGGGCATCGAGAGCTCGTGGCACGCGATTCAGGGCCGCAAGGTCCTCGTCGGCCGCCCTTTCAGCCCGGTGGACGAGGAGCAGGCGCTGCAGGTGTGCCTGGTCACGGAGGACGTGCGCGACAAGCTGCACCTCGATCGCGATCCGACGGGCGCCCGCATTGTCGTCGGCCGCCGGTCGTTCCGGGTCATCGGCGTCATCGAGAAGGCGCCGCAGTTCGGCGGCCGCGAGGGCCGCAGCGAGCGGGAGGTCATCATTCCCTTCGCGACGGGCTGGAAGTTCAAGTGGCCGTGGATGTGGGCCATCGCGTCGAGCAAGAGCGCCGCGACGGCCGAGGAGGCCACGGCCGAGGTGCGCTTCTTTCTGAGACGCATGCGGCACTTGAAGCCGGGCGATCCCGACACGTTTCACCTCGAGGTCATGGAGCGGCACCTGAAGGAGATTCAGAACGTGGCTTTGATCATGACGGCGGTGGCGGGCGGCATCGTGGGGATTTCGCTCCTTGTGGGCGGCATCGGCATCATGAACATCATGCTGGTCTCGGTGTCGGAGCGGACCCGCGAGATCGGGCTCAGGAAGGCCGTCGGCGCCAGGCCCGGGACGATTCTCCTGCAGTTCCTCGTCGAGGCGGTCGTCCTGTGCCTGTGCGGCGGCTGCCTCGGACTCCTGGGCGCGGAGGCGCTCACGAAAGGAATCACGAGCATTCCCAACGCGGAGTTGGAGATGGCGTACATTCCCCTGTGGGCCATCGGCATGGCCTTCGGGTTTTCGGCGTTCGTCGGCATCTGCTTCGGCATGTTTCCGGCGATCAAGGCGGCGCGGCTCGACCCGATTGAAGCTTTGCGGCATGAATAGCGCCAAAAGACGGCACACCGAACGGGCGGCGCGGGCGGCGCGGTGGGCGGCCGCCGCGGGCCTTCTTCTGGGCGGCTGCGGCCTGTGGGACGGCAGCCTCTACGACACCTACACGCCGCCGGAGGAGCTGCTCGGGCGCATCGAACCCGTGTCCCTGTCGGAACTGGCGGCGAAGACGCCGGAGCGCGAGGCGCCGACCCCGTCCGTTTCGCCCGCGGAGCTCAAGCTTTCCATCGAGACCTGCCGCCGCTCGGCTCTGGAGCGCAACCTCGACCTGCGCGTCCAGCTTTTCAACCCCGCCATCGCCCGCGAGTCCGCGGCGGAGGCCGATGCCGCCTTCGAGCCGTATCTCTTCGGGACGCTCGGCTTCGTCCGGAGCGAGTCGCCGGTCCTGCAGGAGGCCATCGACGCGCCGAAATCGGAGATGTACGCCGTGGACGGCGGCCTCAAGATCCCGCTCAGAACGGGCGGCGAGATCACGGTGACGCAGCCCTTCACGCGGGCCGAGACGAACAACCCCTTCACGAAGTACTCGACGTCCTACTCCGCGGACCTCAGTCTCGCCATCACGCAGCCGCTCCTTCGGGGGGGCGGCGTCCGCACGGCGACGCACGGTCTCAGGCTCGCGCGCTACGGCGTCGGCGCGGCCAGGGCGCGGACGCGCCTCGAGGTGATCCGCGTGTTGGCGGCCGCCGACCGCGTCTACTGGCGGCTCTACGCGGCGCGGCAGGAATTGCTGGTCAGGAAGCAGGAATACGACCTGGCCATCGCCCAGCGCGACAGCGCCGTGCGCAAGGTCGACCTCAAGGAGGCCGAGCGGATCGAGATCGACCGGGCCGAGGAGGCCGCGGCGCAGCGTCTCCAGAACATCATCGTCGCCGACAACGCCGTCCGGGACCGCGAGCGCGAGCTCAAGGTGATTCTCAATCGCGCCGATGTCGGCCTCGAATCGCCCACCGTGCTCGTGCCCGAGACCGAACCGGCCCCCGTGCGGTACGTCATCGATCGGGAGCGCGCGGTGGCCTATGCCCTCGCCCATCGCATGGAGCTCGTCGAGCTGGAGCTCGCGCTGGCTGGGGACGAAAGCTCCGTCGAGTATGCGCGCAACGGGCGTCTGCCGATCCTCTCGGCGAGCTACACCTACAACATCAACGCCCTGGGGACGACGGCGCACGATGCCTACGATATGATGCTCGACAACAAGTACGTCGATCACCGCGTGGGGCTCTACATCCAGATCCCGCTGGGGAACGAGGCGGCCGCGAGCCGGCTCAGGCAGGCGGTGGCCCGGCGCGAGCAACGCCTCGCGACCCGCGAGCAGCGCCGCCAGGCGATCACGCAGGAAACGCTCGCGGCGGCCGATCAGCTCGAAGCCAACTGGCAACGCGTCGTGGCCAGCCGGAAGGGCACGGCGCTCGCCCGGCGCACGTTGGAGGCGGAAAAAAATCGCTTCGAAAACGGACTGCAGACGTCGATCGAGGTTTTGAACGCCCAGGCGCGCTACGCTAACGCCCAGTCGGCGGAAATTGCGGCGCTGGTCGAGTACCAGATCGCGCAGGTCGATCTGGCCTACGCCACGGGAAGCATCCTCGGCGCCGCGAACATCCTCTGGGACGAGGGGGAAAACCGGCTAAGGGCCGAATGAGCGCCGCGTTCCGCCGTCCCGCCCCGTGAAGTTCAAGCCGTTGCGCCATCCCGCCGCGAGAAACGCGGTGGTGCACGCGGTCTTGAGGACCGCCACGGCGACGGCGGGGTCGCAGGCGGATGCGTCGTCGTCGGGTGTGTGATAGCCCGGGTTCATGCCGGCGAAGAAAAACAGCGCCGGAATGCCGCGCCGCAGGAACGAGGCGTGGTCGGAGCCTCCCCCGCCGCCGCCCCGCGGCCTGAAGGCGAGCCCCGCGCCGCCCTCGGCGCGCGGCGTGAAGACGAAGTCCCCGCCGGTTGCCCTGGCGAGGATCGCCGGCCAGGCCGCGGCGCTGTCGGCGCCGATTACCAGACACTCGTTGTGCGGGCTGAAGGCGATCATGTCCAGGTTGAGCATCGCGACGGTCCGGGGCAGCGGCACGGCGGGGTGGTTCACATAGTGCCGCGAGCCCAGAAGCCCCTTCTCCTCGGCATCGAAAAGCGCGAAGACGATGGTGCGCGGAGGGCGCAGGCCCGCGTGTACGAACGCCTCGGCGAGGGCGAGCACGCCCACCGAGCCCGAGGCGTTGTCGTTGGCGCCGTTATGGATCGCGCCGGTGGTCACGTTGCTGCCGTATTCGCCGCGGCCGAGGTGATCGTAGTGGGCGCCAATGACCAGAGCTTCGCGCCCCAGGACGGGGTCGGCGCCCTCGAGGAGGGCGATGACGTTGCGCGCCTTGGCGACGACGCCGACCCGCGCCGCGAGGGTCATCTTGGCGGCGCCGAGAGGGCGCGAGGCGGGCCGTTCGGTCGCGTCGATGGCCTTCTGGAGCGCGGCAAGATCAAAATCCGTTCCCTCGGCCAGCGCGGCGACGACCGGCGCGCGCACGTGGAGGACCGGCACGGCGCCGCGGCCCGCGGAGGTCGCGAGCGTGAGGAGCCGGTCGGAGGCGGGGTCGCCGTGGAGAGGGCCGTTCACGCAGAGAACCGCCGCCGCGCCCCGGCTCTCGGCGTTGGCGCGCTTGCGGGCGAAAAAGGCGTGCGCGGTGGACGCCGCGCCGTTCCAGCGCGAGTCGGCCTTCGTTTCCTGAGGCTCGTGCCGCAAGACGAGGACGGCCTTGCCTTTGACATCCAGGCCGGCGTAATCGTCGTATTCGTACTCCGGGGCGGTGATGCCGTAGCCGGCGAAAACGACCTCGACGTCCTCAAGCGTCGCCTCCGAGACGCCGCCGAGGAGCGACCAGTCCGCGCCCCACTGGAAGGCGCGGCCGCCCACCTTGAGGCAGTGCCCCGGTAGGAGCCCTCGCTTGCCGCCGCTTTCGAACTCCTGAAAGTAGGACCGCGCGCCGTCGCGGACATCGCCGCCGGGGCGCAGCCCCAGCCGCGCGAAGCAGGCGGCGGCGCGCTCGGCGGCCTGAAGGCTGCCGGGCGTGCCCGGTTCCCGGCCCTCGCGTTCGTCATGGGCCCACCAGGCGAGTTCCGCGGCGTAGGCCTCGACCGTGAAGAATCCGAGCGCGCAGTGCAGCGCGAAGGTGTCGGGGGAACAGAGCGGCTCTGCCGGGAGCGGCGCGCGCGCCGGCGCCGACTGAAGGCAGGCAAGGAGCGCGGCGAGCGCCGCGCATGAGCGGAGGCGCGCGCGCATGCCTTTCGGGATCGGGCGGGCTCGGCCGGTGGTACGCATACAACCCGATTGTCGGCCCCGCGGGGCGGATAGGCAAGAAGGCGCGGGCGCGAAGGCCGACAGGCGTTCGTGCCCGCAGCCGCGGCTTCTTGGACACGCGGCTCCTTCTCCGCGCGTGAGCCTTCGTATTATCTTGCCCGCTCCTCGCGGTGCAGGTACAATCTCTGCAAGAAGGTTGTGCGGCGACAACAAGGCGCCGGCCGGCATGGGTGTGCCGCTGAGGAGGCGTTCAGTCCACGTCGGCGACCCGCAAGGCAATGCGGAAGGAGGTTGTGCCATGTGTCCCCATCCACGCGCTCTTCCTCGTTCTATATTTCCTCGGCGCGGCGCGCTCGTGCTTGCGGCCTGCGTCGCCGCCGCGGGCGCCCTGGGCCAGACGGTGAGATTCATCACGCGGTTCGATCCCGCCGACTTGATCCTGCGCGAGACGATCTATCCGCCCGCACAGACGAAGGTGACATCGGTCCGCATGCGCGGCGCGAGCCACGCCGCCGACCCCGGCTTTCCTATCTTGCCCTTCGTGACGCGGAGGGTGGCGGTGCCCGCCGGCGCCAAGCTGGGCGACCTTATCATCAGCGTCGGCCAGGTGACGACCATGGGGGATCACCCGGTCGTTCAGTGGCAGCAGGGATACCAGGCCGGCGATGAGAATCGCAGAGTGAAACCGCCGGAGTTCCTCCCCGACGAAGACGGCGGGCCTCTCTACTATCCGGCCGAGGCCCACGCTGTGCCGCTGGATCCCAGCCTGGCCCAGTATCCTTTCTGGCCTCCCGCGCCGGCTCGCATTCGCGAGACGACCGCCCTGGGCGGCTACGACATGGTGACGATCGATATCTATCCCGTCACGTGGCGTCCCCGCGAGAAAATCCTTCAGGCGGCGTCGAGCATAACGGTCGGCATCACGAGCCAGGGCGGGACGACTCCTCGGATCAGAGAGCCGACCTACGTCGATATTGCCGAGAACGAAGAACTCAGGGCGATGGTCGTGAACGCCGACGACCTGGTCTATGTGCCTCGGATCCCCTTCTACAAGACTCACGACGTCTGGTATTTGATCATCACGGACAACAAGAAATGGAACGAGGACATGACGCCGGGCGCCGCCGTCTCGGGCGACATGGTGGCGCAGTTCGAACGGCTCGCCGCCTGGAAGACCTCCAAGGGAAAGAAGGCTGCCGTCGTCACGGTGGAAGAAATCATGAACCGGGATTTCGGCGTCTTCGATCCGCCCGGCACCCGCGATCTGCAGGAGGTCATCCGGAATTTCCTCAAACACGCCCGATCGAACTGGAACACCTACTGGGTGCTTCTGGGCGGCGACGTCTCGATCATACCGCCGCGCATGGTCACGGCCAACGTGACCAACGGAAGCCACTATATTTGGCTCGTCGGCGCCGCGACCCCCGAAGAGGACTGCTGTTACTACGACGCCGCGACGCAGTTTGTCCGTATCCACCACCGCGACAACATCGATCCGGGAACGCTCATCGTCTCCCAGGCCACGGGACGGTCCTTTGCGCGCGTCGCGAACCCGAGCGCCGCCAACCCCGGCTGGCAGTACGTGACGAGCGAGACCTACGCTACGCCTTCCGCCGTCAAGACGGTGTATATCCGCCTGGCGGGCCCCGCGGCCGACATCCAGGGCACCGATTTCTATGCCGCGCTGGACTGCAACACGATCCCCACCGATCTGTACTACTCCAGCCTCTTGGGGCGGTACTACGGTCAACCCGGCAGACACGATTGGGATCTGAACGACAACGGACTGTACGGGCAGTACAACAACTCCACGAGCCTCGACGGCGTCGCGTACTGGCCGAACATGGTCCTGGGGCGGGCGCCCGTGGAAAGCGGGGCCGAGGCCAAGGCCTTCGTGGACAAGACCATCGCTTACGAGAAGTTCGACGGGCTCTCGAGCGCCTTCGTGCGCAAGCTGCTCCTCGGCTCGTCGAACTGGGGCGGCGGCCCCGCCGTCGAGGAGGCGGCAGCCGATCCGCCGGTGGTGAACAAATATTACTATGCCGCCGCCGGACCGCGCAGCAAGTGCTATTTCAAGAGCCCCGTCGACCCGTCGCTGTACGAACTCGTCGCTTACAACGCGCCCGGCGACTACTGGCACGTGCCCTACAATCGCGACGCGAACGCGATGAACCTGGGGTACTACTTCTGCGAGAACGATTCTTTCAGCACGCGCTCGGAGATCTACATCAACTTCGTGTTGTTCGAAATCGAGATTCCCCTACCCACCCCGTACGTGCTCGTGCGCGGGCCGGCCGCCCGGATCCGCCCCGCGAAGTTCTTTTTCGACAGCTTCGACCCGGACAGCTCCGTCGTGGAGAAGGAACAGATCAAGGACGAGCTCGCCACGCTTGCCTCGCAGCTCACCTCGCGCAGGCGCCTGTACCAGGATTGGGAAGACACGCCCGGCTATCCCGCCTCCGATCTCTTCGAGCTCTCGCGTCCCGCCATGAAGGACGCGCTGGAGAGCGGCTACAACATCATCAGCCTGTCGGGGCATGGGAACGCGCGCGGCTGCGCCGGGGTGGACCGCGCTGACGTGGCCTCGCTGACGAACGGATTCAGGGGCGGGGCCGTCTATGCCGAATCGTGCTCGACCGCGCGCTTCGACGACGACGACTGCGTCGCCGAACATTTCGTGAAGACCGCGGCAGGGGGGGCCGTGGCCTACGTCGGCAACTCGAGGTTTAGCTGGGTGGGCTATGGCGATGATCTCGAGCGGGAGTTCTGGGAAGGCCTGCTCTTCTCCCGCAACGTGGGCCACCTCCACAACCGCAAGGCGGTGCTCGCCGACAACGGGCCGCACCGCTGGGCGCAGTTCGCGCTGAACCTCATGGGCGACCCCGAGCTGTCCTTGTGGATCAAGCCGCCGGCGAGACTCGTCGTCGAGCACGCGGAGTGCGTGCTGCCTTCGAATGCGCTCGCGGTCCGAGCGCGGGATGCAGCCGGGGCGCCCGTCAACGACGTGCGGTTCTGTCTTACCGGTCCCGCCGGCCAGTTCGCCCTCGCCCTCACCGATGCGGAGGGACGCGGTTTCCTCTCCACCAGCGGGTATGCCTACGGCGACGTTGCCACGCTGGTCGCCGTGGCCGACGCCTTCATACCGTACGAAGGGCGGGTCAAAATTAGTCTGTGTGCGAATAGCAGATTCGTGCGCGGGGACACCAACAACGACGGCAGACTCAATATCGCCGATGCCATCCACCTGCTCACGTACCTTTTCGACACGGGGGAAGGCATCACGTGCGACGATGCGGCCGATGTCAACGATGATGGCAAGATTGACATCGGCGATCCCATCAAGATGCTCGCGTACCTCTTCGCCGGAGACAGGCTGCCGCCGGGAACCACGCCGGGCCAGATCCAGGAAGACCCGACGCCCGACCAGCTCGATTGCATCTTCTACGGCCGGCAGTAAGCGACCCGGGTATGCACGGCGCGGGGCGGCGGGACATCGCGGAAGGCGTTCGCGCAGGCGTGTGACGCGCCGCCGCGGCGTTGGCGACCGGCGCCGCGCTAGCGGACTGGCGCTTGTCCTGCGCCGATCATCCCCAACCAGGCCGCCAAGGCCGTGCCGCCGATCTCGCGTGACGGGCGGCAACCCGCGGTTCTGAAGGCGCAGGCGGCGGCCCCGGCTACGGCGACAGCCACGGCCGCGCCGGTGCGGTGGTCTCGGCCGCCCTGACCGTGATGCCCGGCGCGCGCGCCGAGCCCCCGCTGCCGTGTACCGGTTCAGTTTCGGCGCTTCCTCTCCGACCCCGCCGTTTCTCAAGTCGTTTTCCAGGGGCGAATCAGGCCGCGATGGCCGCCGTCACGGGGAGGAGCGCTGAGGCCCCCCCCGCAAGGCCGGCGCATTTGGAGACCGGCGGCCCGGCCGCGGCGCCCGAGGATGTTGCGGCCGGGATGACTTTTGGTTACAAACGTCCTTTCGGCCGGCGTGCGCCGGCGGATCCGGAGGGTTTTCCGTCCATGCTCGACTTCGTCCTCGTCCTTCAGATGTTCGCCCTTGTCAATCCCTTGACCTCGATGCCCTTCCTCGTGACGGCGCACTCCGAAGGCGCCAATGTGCGGAAGATCGCGGTCCGAGCCGTCGTGGTCGCCTTCTTCCTGGGGGTGGTCATGGTCTGCGCGGGGCCGTGGCTCTTCGGGGTCTTCGGAATCACGCTGGACTCCTTCCGCGTCGCAGGCGGCGTCGTGCTTCTCCTGCTCGGCATCCGCATGGTGACCCCGGGGCAGGAGGAGGAACGGCTCCCCGACTTGAGCGACAGCGCCATCGCGATCATGGCGACGCCGCTCCTGACCGGCCCGGCGACGATCTCGTTCGTCACGATCAAGGCCTTCGAACTGGGGCGCTTGGCCGTGCTGTCGAATCTGTGCGTGACCTTCGTGCTGGTCGCCGCGGTGTTTCTGCTCTTCTCCTTGGCGATCGACCGGATCAACGCCAAAGTCATCGACATTCTGAGCAGGGTCATGGGGCTTTTTCTGACCGCGGTCGCCATCGAACTCGTGGCGCGGGGCCTGGAAGGAATCATCCTGACCGCGGCGGCGCGGCACCAACAAGGGGTGTAGCCCGCGGCGGAGCCACCGCGCGCGCCGCGGCGGCGGCGTCGGCCCGGCCCCCCCGAGGTCTGTCTTTTCTCGGCGCTTGCGTCCGCCAGGAGTTCCGCATCGGGGGGCGCGCCAAGGCCGTAAGCCGGCCTGAATCCGCGCCTTGAGGCGTCCACGAGAAAAAAGCAAATTCGCATTCGAAAGGGGCTTGATTTTTTTACCGTTAAACTGATTTCTGATATGATATCAGATTAGTCTCCAAGGACAATTGCTTATGCCAAGGCTCGGTGGACGCGGCCTCTCGGCGGTCGAACGCAACGCGCGCTCCCGCCTCCTCCGCCTCATCCATAACTCACTTCTCCTGCACGGGAGCCTCGTCACCATGGCGAGAACCTGCGGAAAGGAGAACTGCAAGTGCCAAAGGGGCGACAAACACGTCTCCCTGTACGTGTCGGCGCTGGTGGGCAAGACCCGCAAGATGATCTATGTCCCTCCCGACCTCGAAACCCAGGTCAGGGAGTGGGTGCGCGCTTACCAAGAAGCCCATGAGTGCGTGGAGAAGATGTCCGGCGAGTGTGTTAAACGCCTCCAGGCCGCGAAAGAAAAGCGCACCGGACGAGGGGGTCAGCGCCCATGATGCGGAGATTCTGCGCGTACCTCGAGAAGGTCTTCGACTTCAGCCGCCACGTGTCCGGACTGGTGGATGCGCGTCAGCGCCCGCGGATTACGACCGCGGCCGTCTGGCTCAGCGGCTTTCTCATGGCTGTTACGAGGGCCGGCAGCCTCAATGCCATCGCCGGCGTGCTTCGGGTTCCCCGTCGCTTGGAGTCCCTGGTCGGCTCTCGGAAACCCAGCGCGGACACCATCGCACGGGTGTTTGCCCGCATGGATGCCGCAGTGCTTCGTGGCATGCTGCGTGCGGTCAACCACCAGCTCAAGCGTAACAAGCTGCTCCCGCTCAAGCGGCCTTTGCGTTTCGCGGCCCTCGATGGGCATGAGTTTTTTTCCCTCACGAAAGCGTTGCTGCCCGCAGTGCTGCCAGCGCCGCCTTACCGTCAATGGCGAGGAGGTGATCGAGTATTACCACGCGGGCGTCGTCTGCTATCGCACACCCGAGAATGCATCACAAAGCGGCAGTACCGCAATGGCAGTCGGCAGGCGCGCGAAGAGGCCCGCCAATGGTACTGGGCAACCACGATCTCCCCATCGCGGTTGCCCGTCGAGGCCCTTTGGGAAGCTGCTCACGCCCGATGGGAGATCGAGAACGATCTGTTCCACAACATGTCCACGCACTGGTCGCTCGACCACTGCTACGCCCATGAACCGACGGCCATCCTGAACTTCATCCTAACGCTTTTTTTGGCGTTCCTGCTCGTCCAGACCTTCTACCACCGGAACCTGAAGCCCTCGCTACGGGCGCGGTTTACCGTGATCGGGTTAACCGATGAGCTCCGCATCGGCCTGGGCACTCTCGGGCCCGCCTGCGTCTGGGCAATCACGCTTTCTCTCCCCGGCCCGTAAACTCTCCGCTCCGGAATGGCTGCGACACGCCGAGGTCTCGCCAGCCCTCCGGCTCGCGGTACGCCTCCCGCCCGAAACACGTGACCTCCGGCGCCCTCAACGTGCGTGCGAAAGCCCTCGACGCCTTCTTCGGGCCCCCCCTTTTCCGGCAAAACCGGACCTTGCATCCCTCCCAATGCCATTTGTTGCTTGACGCCGGGGCGTTTCCAATTAGCATCGTCGATGATGAAAACGCCAACGAGAAGTCCTATGGGTAGGAGGAGTGCATGAGACGAAGTGGATGGTCCGCGCTGGCGCTGGCGATTCTCGCGCCGCTTTCGAATCGATCCTTCGGCCAGGATAGCGAGGAGGGAATCCGGCTCCTGTCTCCGCCGGATGGCGCGTCCTTCGGCGTGTGCTCGTGCTACGATCCCCCCGTGTTCCGGTGGGAGACGTCCACGGCGTTCAAGGCGGTCGAGGTCCAGTTCTCCACGAACGACTTCGTGAAGCTCCTCGCGAGGCTCCGTGTCAAGCCGGAGCTCGGGATGGCCGCCGTCAAGCCATCCACGTGGCGGAAGATCCTGCTGCTCCACCGCGTCAGGGGCGGGATCCTCCAGTGGAAGGTCGTGGGGACGAAGGCGGACAAGACCAGGATTCCGAGCGGCGTCTTCTCCCTGGAGCTGGAGGAGCCCGAACCGGCCGCGAACGCCGCCATCGAGATTCCGGAGGCGGGCGCCTCCCCGCAGATCGCCTGGGAAACTCGCTGCAATCAGACGTTCAAGGTGTGGTTCGGGAGCGACCGCAACTTCACGAGGAAGAAGGCGGTCGCGGCCGCCGTCAAGAATCCCTTGATCGAGACGAGGAAGCGCATTTCCTTGAAAGCCTCGACGTGGGCCGCGATCGGGAAGCTGGCCGGCGCGGGAGACGCCGGGGTCTGCTGGTGCGTGGAGTCGCTGGATGCCTTGCGGCGGACGACCCGGACGCGCGTGTTGCGCTTCGTGCCGCCGCCGGCGCTGAAGATCGAGTCGTACAACGTCGGTTTCTTCTCGATCCGGAAGCCGAAGGGATGGGAGGTGTTCACCGCCGGCTACTGCTCGACCTTCGCGTTCCTGATTCAGGACCCGAGCCGGCCCCTCCGGAGAATGTTCTACTTCGGCCAGATCGGGCCCGTGTACACCGATCAGTCCAAGAAGGACTTCGATGCCTGGTACACGAGCCAGGGGTACCTGGAGATCCCCTACGTCGATGCGCCGGTGGTCTCCCCCGCGACCGCGGAGAACTTCTTCGCCCACTGGCCCGAGGTGGCCGCGATGAAGGCCGCGGAGGCGTTCATGCCCCGGTTCCCGCACATCGAGGGCCTGGAGATCATCTCCGTCGCGCCGCAGCCGGGCTATCTGCCCTTGCCCGGCGCCGACAGCTCGCTCGTGCGAGGGATCTTCGCCGAGGGAGGCGCGACGGGAGAGGGACAGTTCTTCGGCACGATGGTCCCGCTGCCGTTCTCGGACCTTGCGCAGGCCTACATCGTCTTTGGCGTCACGGCGCCCAAGGAGGAGTTCCCGATGCTCCTGCCCACCTTGGTTGCGTGCCTGGAGAGCTTCACATTGACCGATGCGTACATCAACTGGTGTTTCGTCCAGCAGCATCAGATTTGGGAGGGCGTCGCCGAGATCGGGCGGACGCTCAGCGAGGCATCGGACATCATCTACGACGCCTGGGCCCAGCGGTCCGCCGCCGACGATATTCTCGCCCAGAAGAGGAGCGATGCCATGCTCGGGTTCGATCGGGTCTACGATCCGGACACGGGCACGGTCTACAAGGTCCCGGCCGGCTGGTACGAGGATGTCTACGAGCCGATACGGGACACCATGGACATGAACGGCCTCCGGCTCGCGCCGGGCGACGATCCGTACTACTGGACGTCGGCGCCGCTCGGCAGCTTCGACGAGATCCGTTGACCCTCGTCGTTTCCGATGGCGCGCCGGATCGTCCGGCGAAACCGGCGGCCGGTCCGCGGGCGGCGCTCTCGCGGCGGCGGAGATCCAGCCCTCACGCCTCGAGGGCGCTGCGAATCGCCGTCTCGAGGGCCTTGAGCGTGTACGGCTTCTGGAGGAAGGCGGCGAGGTCCCCCTGCGCGAACCGTGCGGTCATTTCCTCCTCGTCGTAGCCGCTCGAGAGGATCACTCGTACATCGCCTTTGATCTCGCGGAGCTCGGCGAAGGTCTCGCCGCCGTCCTTCCGCGGCATCATGAGGTCCAGGATGACGCAGCGGATCTCGTTCCGGCGGGCCCGGAAGATCTCCATCGCCTCGTCACCGCCCGAGGCCGCCAGCATGGAGAGCCCCAGGCGTTCGAGCATGGGCTTGGCGACTCCCAGGATCATCTCATCGTCGTCGACGACGAGCACCGCTCCGTGCCCGCGCCAGCCGGACGCCGGGCGGTCGCGCCGCGCGCCGGCTGCGACCGGCCGCGCCGCCGCCGGCAGCAGCACCGTGAACGTCGATCCCTTGCCGGGCTCGCTCGCCACCCTGATTGCGCCCCTGTGACCCCGAACGATGCCGAGGACGACCGGAAGCCCCAGGCCCCGCCCGGTGAACTTCGTCGAGAAGAACGGGTCGAAGATCCTGCGCGCCGTTTCGCCATCCATTCCGCACCCGTTGTCGGCGACATCGAGATGCACGTAGGATCCTTCCGGCAGGCGCTCGTCGAGGTACATCCCGGCGAGGAAGGCGCGATCGCAGACCCGAAGGCCCGTCGAGAGGACGATCTCGCCCTCGCGATCGCCGATCGCCTCAACGGTATTGACGATGAGATTATGATGACCTGGTGGATCTGCCCCGCATCGGCCTCGACGGCGGGAAGACCGGGGGTGAACCGGTACTTGATCGCCGTCCGCCTCGGGATCAGGACTTCGAGCATGCGGACCATGTGCGCGACGACCTCGTTGAGGTCGAACGCCTCGATGGCGAACCGGCCTTTCCCCGAGTAGGCGAGCATCTGCGTGTGCAGATCCGCGGCGCGCTGGGCGGCCGTGTCGGCGGCATGCAGGTTATCGTGCGCGGGCGAGCCGGGCGGGAGATGTCCGCGGCTCAGATTGATGTGGCCGACGATCGCCGTCAGGAGGTTGTTGAAGTCGTGAGCGATCCCGCCCGCGAGCATGCCCAGGCTCTCGATTCTCTGGGTACGTTCGAGGTGCGCCTCCAGGCGGCGCCGGTCCTCCTCGGCGCGCCTGAGATCGGTGACGTCGCGGCGCACCGCCATGGTCGAGATCGTTCCGTCGGCAGGGCGACCGGGAGGGGCGCAAGCGGCTGGTGAGCTATCCCTGCAAGCCGGTGCTGTCGCTCGGACGCATGGAGTACGCGCCCGGGGCTTCGAATGTGATCTACCATGGAAAGAACGAGGGTGCGCCTGGGCGCGGGACGGTCGTGTACGACCCGCTGGAGTTCCCGGCGCTGGCGCATCTGGCCGAGCCACGGGAGATCCGGCTTCGGTACTACGGAGCGGCGTCCTCGACGATACGGCGCGGGGGGAGGAAGGGGAGGCTCGGTGAGGGAGGGGCGCAAGCGGCGGGGCCCGCGCCCCCCGAGGGAGTGGGACTGGGGTGCGTGAGGGCGGCGAGGCGGGGGCGCGAACGAGCGCGCAGGCCGGCCATGCGGGAGCGCAGGGCCGGCGGCGGAGAGGGTGCGCGCGGCGTTGAGGGCGAAACGCGGGGCGCGAAGGGTTCGGGAGGCGTTCGGGCCGGTCAGGCGGGCCGGAGCCGCGGGCGAGCCCGCCGCGCTCCCCGCGCGGAGTGCGCGCCGGGCCCGCCCGCGGCGGTTTGGGGCTCCGCCCTGTAGCTTGAACTATCCCTTTCTTTGAGTTAGCATATAGAAATCAGACCTGCGAATACGGTCGAAGCGTCCCAACCGGCGACGGGGGACGTCCTCCCGGCGCGCCGGGGCGGCGAACCTCCTCAGGAGGTGGGTCATGTGTTCATGGAGCCCCTCTTTGGTTGTCGTCCATCGTCGCAGCGTCCCCTTTTGGCGGCACCTCTGGCCGGCGGTTCTGTGCCTGGCGCCGCTGCTTTCCGCGGCGCCTCCCTTCCCCATGCATTACGCGACGGGTCCGTCTCCGAATGATGTAGCTGCCGGCGACTTCGACAACGACGGGCTCGTGGATCTCGCCATCGCGTGCCACTCGACGTCCTCGCCCGAGGTTTCGATTCTGTTCGGCGCCGGCGAGGGGCGCTTCGTCACCAGCGCGGTTCCGATCGAGTGGCCGAAGGGCGGTCCGTACACCGTCGCCGTGGCGGACTTCGACGGCGACGGCAACCTGGATTGCGCCGTGGCGAGCGGCAACCGGCAGGCGACCTCCGTCGTGGAGGAGGAGGCCGTGCGCGTCTTCTTCGGCGACGGCCGGGGTCGGTTTCCGCGGGCGAGCGCGTTTTTCAATCTCCCCGGACGCAAGCCGCTCCCGCCCGCCAAAGAGCCGCGGCTCTTCGTCTGCGATCTGAATCGCGATGGGCGCCCCGACCTCATCTGCCTGGCCTACGAGTTCAGCGCCCCGGACCCCGTCATGACGCTCGTCAACGAGGGCAACGGCAACTTCAAACGCCTGGAGAGCGCCATTCCGGACAGCGGCCTCATCTTGGGAGCGGCGGCCGCGGATTTCGACGGCGATGGGAACATCGATCTCGCGGTGCTCCGAAGCGGCGACAAGGTTCAGATCGCCCTCGGCGATGGGAAAGGCGGCTTCTCGATCCGAACGCCGCTCGTCGACACGGGCGGCGTGGGCGGCGCCTGGATCGTGGCGGCCGACCTCGACGGCGATAAGCGCCAGGATCTGGTGATCGCGCTGAGAAACTCCAACCGTCTCGCGGTCCGTTTCGGCTTCGGCGATGGCACCTTCGCCGCGACGCCGCTCTTCCTGGATACGCCGCCCGGGCCTTCCTGGCTGGCGGTGGGCGATCTGACCGGAGACGGCCTTAAGGACATCTTCGCGAGCGCGAGCTCCGCGCCGATCGGCCAGCACGGGGCGATCTTCACCGGGCTAGGCAACCGGCGGTTCGGAACCGCCGGCACTTACGCGCTCCACGAGCCTTTCGCGGGGGGGCTGGCGTGCGATTTGAACGGCGACGGGGTCGACGATCTCGTGGGGTTGCTCTCCAACAAGGGGCAAGCTTTCATCGGCTTGGGCGGCCTGCCGCACGGCATTTCCGGCGAACGTTGCTACGATCTCGGCGCGGGCCACCGGATCGATGCGACCGCGGTCGGCGACCTGAACGGCGATGGCAGGCCCGAAATCGTGATCGCCGACGGCGGTGCGCGCGAGATCGTGATCCTGTCGGCGCGTGCTGACGGCTCGCTGCGCGAAGAAGCGGCGTGGCCCATGGCCGAGGGCGCCGGCATCCGCGACTTGGCCTGTGCCGACGTCAACGGCGATGGCGCCGCCGATGTCCTCCTGGCGTGCTATGGGCGCGGGGTGGAGGTTTATCACGGCGACGGCCAGAACGGTCTGGAGTATGCCGGGACCCTCGGGGAAAGCCTGGGCGCCCAGGGCGTCGCGGCGGGGCGCCTGAACGACGACGCGTTTCCGGATATCGTGGTCGCCGGCCGGCGCACGCCGGTGAGCTCCTCCTCCGGCGTCTACGTTTTTCTGGGGCGCGCCGATCACGGCTTCGAACCCTACGCGGCCTACGAGGGGCTGCCAAGCTTCGCGGCGAGCCGCAACCTTAAGATCATCGATCTCGACGGCGATTCGCGCCTTGACTGCCTGGTCGATGTGGGAGGCGAGCGGCCGCTCGCCGTATTCTACGGCAACGGCAACGGCACGCTGCAAGCGGCCCGGTATCTGCCGCGTCTCCTCCTGGGGGCGACCGCCGAGGGCGACGGCCTGGCGGCGGCGGATTTCAACGGGGACGGCATCATCGACGCGGCCAAGACCGACAGGCAGTTGGGGCGAGTGTATGTCTGGCTGGGACGCGGAGGCAGGGCTTTCCATGACCCCTTCGCCATCACCGCGGGTCACCTGCCCAAGGGGCTTGCCGCCGCCGACCTTGACGGCGACGGCGTTGTCGATTTGGCTTGCTCCGTGCACGATCCGGTCCCCGGTCAGAGCGTCAATTGGGGGATCACCGTGCTCTGGAATCGCGGCGACGGGACTTTCGCCGAGGTCGAAACCGCGTTCACTTACAGGTACTCCTCGCTGGACGACGTGCACGCGGTGGATTTGGATCGGAACGGCCTGCCGGAGCTTGTCGGGGTGTCGACGTCCCCTTACCTGTTCACCCTGCTCAATCCCGGGAAAGTCTCGCCCGGCACGGTCATCGAACGGGTGGAGCCGTGGGCCGGCCCGCTGGCGGGCGGCACCGTCGTCGAAATCCACGGCCGCAACTTTCGGCCCGGGCTGGCGGTGCGCTTCGGGCAGGCGCCGGCGCCGGACGTCCGGTTCGTAAGCGCGCGGTGCTTACGCGCGACGACGCCGGCTGTCGCGTGTCCCGGCGGCTGCTATGTGGATGTGCGCGCCGGCGATGCCGTGCTCGCGCGGGGCTTCCGCTATGTGGCCGACCGGCGCGAGATCACCGGCGCGAATCCGAATTGGGCCCCGATCGAAGGCGGCGCCGAGGTTGTGGTCAAGGGCAACGGGTTCGTACCGGGGCCGGGGCTCGCGGTGTATCTGGGCGTCTACAAGGCAGCGGTCCTGAACGCCACGGCGACGAGCATCACCGTGCGCACGCCGGCCGCCAAGGCGGGGAACACCGGCACGGTCGACATTCACGTGTGGGACTCGGCCGGGAAGCTGCGCCTGAAAGACGGCTTCTTCCTGGGGCGGCGAATGCAGAACCCCGTGCAGAACGTCAACGTCACGTGGAATGCCGACGGAAGCTGCGATCTAGAGTGGGACACGGCCGGATCGTACCCTTCGCTCGAGGTCGTGACCAGCGACGGCGAGGTGCACGTGCTGCCGGGGGAGAGCACGATGGTGCACCTCGATCCGGAGCAGGCGGCCTCGGCGGGCGAGGTGACCATTAAGGCAAACGGCGATCCCGACGCCGGGATCGACGGTGGTGTCACGACCGTGGACATCGGGGCGGAGACGTACTGTTCGAACGATGCCTGGGTGGGCGGCTCCGCCGGCCGTCCCGGGACCGGCGTGAAGAAACTTGCGGCGGGGTGCGAGTTCGGGGGCCTCATCGAGTTCCCGTCCTCCATCGACGGGTCGCCGGTGCGATACCTCGTGGTGCGCCTGCTGCTTTCGCGGAGAGGGGCCTTTCCCGAGGGCGCGGAGCTCCAGCTTCTAATTCGGTCCAGAAAAGAATTCGAGTCGGACGACGCGGGCCGGTACACCCTGAAGAAGCTGCGTTGGCAGCCCGTGAGCTTCCCCGCGGAAGCCGGCCGGCCGGAATGGATCACGACGACAGTGGTGGTGGACCCAGAGGCAGAGGGACTCAAGCAGAACGAGCCTGGCTTCGGTCAGATGAGCCTCACCGGCGACGGGAACATGCATCGGTACTTCTTCACCCTTTACCTCGATGCGCCCGAAGACTCGTCCGCGGCGGTCTTCCTGCACTTCGATGATAGCCCGGCGTACCTCAATCCCCGGCTTTATGACGGCGATGTGATCCACGAGCTCGGCGAGACCTGCAAACGATGCTGGGAGTGCGAAATCGTGGAACTTTTTGAGCTTGCGGAGATCACGGCGCCCAATCCGATGATCCGAGTGACGCCTCTCACGGAGCGCGACGGCAAGATCGCACTCAATGAGATCACCTGGGTGGAAACCGGCCTTCCGAGCTTCCAAACGTTGGATTTCAACCAGGCCAAGGAAGGTGCCTCCCGCGGCGCCGGCGGGTCGCCTGTAATGCAAGCCATCGAGGGCATGCGGAGCTTTCTCTTCACCGTGAGCCCCAAGGCCGGCTCGGCTCCCGTCGCCGAGTATCGCTGGGACTTCGGGGACGGAGGCAGCGCTATCTCGTCGGGCACGACCGTCGCGCACATGTATGTGCGCAGCGCGCTCTACCGGGTCACGGTGACGGCGAGGGGCGCCAACTGCGACGAGGCCCGCCTCAGGTCCCGCGCGATGCTGCTCAACGTCCGCACGCCGGGCAGCGCAACCGATATCTTGGAAGTCGACCAGATCTACAACGAGTTCGGGCTGACCAACCCGAACGTGTTCGTCGGTCCGGATGCCGCCAAGGCTAGGCGCCAGGTCGACGAAGAGACGCCTTACCCGCACCAGGCGGTGACCCCCTTCAAGCTCGAGTACTACACTTACGTGCGGCCCGGATGGCAGGGTCTGTGGGACTACCCGGACGAGCCCCGCTTGCCCGTGTACTATCAGTTCGGATACAAGAACCACCCTCCGGAGTCTTGGCCGTGGGTACCCGCCGAGCCCGTGGACATGACACGCGAAGAGGCCATGACGAGGCCCTGCTGGTGGCGCGGCGAGATCGATTTTTCGCTGTTGCCTGCTGTCGATGGCATCGAGGCCGGCCTGCCCGTCGAGGTTTGGTGCTTCGCATGGGGTGGTTTATTTCTGGCCGAGCATGACATCGCCCGCGCCACCGCCTGGCGCGTACCGTTGCCCTGGCGTGATGAGTGGCCCCTTGCCGAGGCTTTGGAGTCGAAGATCTCCGTCGACTCGAAGACGCGGTCGTACGCTTTCCACCTGCGGCTTCCGAACGGTTTCACGCCCCGCGTGCCGGGCTGGCCGAGCGGGCTCGGGATCGTCGAATGGGACAAGCCCATCGGGCCGTACCGTTTATGCGTGGGCAGCGCCTGTCTCCCGGAGCTCAAGCTCGACAACCGCGTCAAAGCGGCGCTCACGGCTGACATCCCCTTTTCGATGACCGAGAAGTACCACATGCGACGCTCGGCGGTGGGCGCCGAGGTTCTCGTCCAGTTCTTAAACAAGAAGCTTATCGACAAGAACTTCCGCCTGCAGGGCGTCGAATGCCTGCATGCCGGCGACCGCGGCAGCCATCTCTGTTTCCGCGCTTGCAAGCCGAATGTCTTCGGTGGCAACATGACGATCTTCAAGAAGACGGTGCCCATCGCGCAGGCGTGGTTCATAACGATCACGTGGGGCATGCGGATCGGTATGAGCTACGGCTTGGATCTCGGCGCCGAACTCGCCTTGAACACCGAGCGCGACCTCGCGCCCAAGGCCTATGCCGCCGTCTGCCCCCATATCGAGCCGAGCATCGAAACCTGGCTCGACGCCGATATCGCGTTCCTTGTCGGCGCGGGCGTGTCCGCCACTGCCGAAGCCCGTCTTGGCGTTCCGATCGAACTGCAAGTCGATTCCCTGCCGCTTCTGGACGGCGGCGGAGGTCTCATGGATTGCTTCGGACTCGACGCGGATCTCTGCTGGAGGTTCTACCTCTGGGTGAGCTTCTACGGCAAGGTGTGCGGCATCCGCGTCTGCAAGTTCGGGACGGTGACGCTGCTCAATGCGAGCGGCTGCCTGACGCCGCCCTGCGATTTATGCCGCTGGTGCTGGGTCGATCCCGACGACTGCGGCCTGTCGAGCGGAGCGGCGGCGGACCGACCGGCCTTCGCATTCAAAGGTCCTGACGAAGATCCCGATCCCGAGGAAGTCCTGCCGGCGGTATGCGGCGACGATTGGTATGCGCTCACCGTGTGGGTTCAGGACACGGATCCCGATCCGGCGCGCGCGGCGCCGCAGCTCTTCTGGAGTCTGCGCGAGGGCGATGGCGAACCCTCGGCGCCGGCGGCGATCTGGCCTGACGCCGCGGGCCGCATGCCCTCGGATCCCGTGCTGGCATGGGTTCCCGGTGCGAATCCGGGCGAGCCGGGGCAGGCAGTGCTCGTCTGGAGCGAGAACCAGCTCCCCCTCGTGCAGTTCAACCAGGCGTTCATGCAGGACGGCGACTTGGATGTCAACGAATACGCCGCGTTCCAAACCATGCAGGACGTGTATCTTGCCGTCTGGACGCCCGGATCGGGCTGGTCGCGTCCGCTCCGGCTCTCCGACCACGACCACGCCCACAAGGCCGATGCGTTCCCCCAGGTGTGCGCCTGCGGCTACGGAGCCAGGGTTGCGGTCGCCTGGGTACGTTGCACGCAGGAGGACAGCACGGATCCCCGGGCTTCGGCGGTCGCGGCGTGCGTCGTACAGGTGGCTCCGCTCGCCGCCGTCGCGCCCGAACCGCAGCTCATCGGCGCCGGCGACGGCGCGCTCAAGCACATGGTGCGACTTGCCAGGAGACCCGTGGGGGAGGGCACCGCGGCCATACTGTCATTCATCAAGGATGCTGACGCCGATCTCACGACCGTGTTCGATCGTACCATCGAGATCTGGGAATGCGGTCCCGGCGATCAGGCGTTTACCTTCCAGCGTTCCTGCTCCGCGCCCGGCGCCAACGAAGCGGTGCCCGCTGATAATTCCGAGCAGGTGACTATCATCGCGGTCGGCATGGATTGCCTGGATAGCCGCGGGATCAATCGCTTCGACGTTGTTGACGAGGGGCTGATCCTAAAGCGCGTCAACGCCGGTCTCATCCTCGGCCGCGAGGGCGAGGTACTGCACGATCTCTGGGGCTTGCTCGTCCGTGGTACGGACGGCGGGCCGGTGGATGCCGCCGGACGACTCTACGGCAAGAACCTGAAAGCGTTCGTGGGTCCCGACGGCAGCCTGTTGCTCGGCATGATCTACCATGGCGCAGGCGCTGTGCGCGACGGCGACGGCGAGCTGGCCGTGGCGCGAATTCCGGCTGCCGGCGGGCCCGCGACGGTGACTCTCGTCACCGACAACCAGTTGGTTGAGGAATCGATGGATTTCTTTGTGCCCACGGGGCTCATGGTGGGGCCGAATATCAAGAATATCGAAGTTGTGGGCGTGTCCCGGCCCGGCGTCATCCAGAAGAAGGGGCGCGGCGAGCGCGCGGGCCTGCGCCGCCTGCGCATCACGGCGCGGCCGGATCTTCATGTCGCCCTGTCCATCGCGCCGCCTCACGGAAAGCCCGGCCAGGAAGTCGTGATCACGGCGCAGGTCGTCAACCGCGGCGCCGCGCCGGCCTCCGTGGAAGGTCTCGTGCTCGAACTCGCCCGCGACGGCGCCGTGGACGCGCCGCGGGACCTCTGGGAGGTGCTGCACGCCGAGGCGCTCGGCGGCGCGGTGCTGGAGCCCGATGCCTGGGTTGGTTTCGAACAGCGCGTGCGCCTCCGCACCGGCGCGGACCGTTTCAGGGCCGCCATCGGCGTCGCGCCGGGCGAAGCGGTGGTGGAGAACAACGTGGTCGAGGAGACCGTCGGTCTGTGGCGGCCCGCGCAGGTCCGGTGCGCCCAGGTCGAAAGCGGCCGGCGCGATGTGCTCATTTCCTGGGAGGCCCAAACGGAGGGAATTGAAATCGCTATCGTCCGCGATGGCGTCCCGGTCGCCGTCGTGCCGGCCGGGGCGAGCGAATACCTCGATTGCGACGTGCTTCCCGGAGCCCACCTATGGACCCTCACGGCCCGAGACCAAGGAAGCCGATCGCTGCCGGCCGAATGCCGCGCGGAGGTCGTCGGCCTGCGCTGCACCATGGAGCTCGGCTCCGCGGCGGCGCGCATCGGCGATGCGGCCGGCGTCCAAGTCCCGCTGCGCGCGCGGCTCGCGCGCGATCTCCAAATCCGCGGATTCGCGGCGGGCATCCGGCACGATCCCGCCCTCGTCGCGTTTCTGGGCGCCGCGACGGCGGGAACGGCATTCGAGGGCGCGGTGCTCGAGGTCGAACGCGAGGCCGACGGCGTGAACGTGCGCGCCACGCTGCCCGAGGGGGCGGAGTCAAGCTGGCCCGAAGGCGAGGAGATCGTGCTCTGCAACCTGAGGTATCGCGCGGCGCCGGACATCTCCGCGGATGCCCTGGGATATCGCGCCGAGCTTGCGCTCGCTTCCGATGTCGGCGGCGCATCCTTCCCCGTGAGCTTCATGGCGCCGAGCGGCGCGTGGGAGGCGGCGGCCGTGGAGAACGGCGCCATCGCGCTGGTCGCTTTCGCCGAGCCGCCGCCGCCGCTTTTCCGCCGCGGCGATGCCAATGACAGCGGACGCGTGGATATCGCCGACGCCATCTTCGTGCTGGGCTACCTGTTCGCGGAAGCGCCGGCGCCCGTGTGCCCGGATGCGGCCGATGCCAACGACGACGGCAGGCTCGATATCGCCGATGCCGTTCGAATTCTCGCGTATCTCTTCGCGGGCGCTTCGCTGCCGCCGCCGGGCGCGCAAGCATGCGGGGTCGATCCGACGGAGGACACGCTGCCGGCGTGCGCGTCCAGGGCCTGCGCGGCGCCGTGACGCGATCTCAGCCCCGTCGAGCGCCGCCGCGTCCCCCGCGGCCGCGGCGGCCCCCGCGCCGGCTCCCGCCGCCGCGGGAGCTGCGGGTCCGCGGCTCGCCCCGCGGCTCGGGTCCGCCCCCGGGCTCGGGTTGCGGGGCGGGCGCGTGAAGCAGCTCCTGGTAGCGGTCGTCGAGCACCATGACGAGCAGCGCGGCCACGTCCTCGCTTTGGGCGAGGGTCCGCGCCAGGGGCGCGAAGCGCTTCATGCGTTCGATCTGCAGCTTGTCGCGGGTCCTCAGCCGGGCTTCCAGGAGGGCGGTGAGCCGCTCGGAGACGATCGCCGCCACCTCTTCATCGGTGGGGACGGGCCGCTCGTCAAGGTCGATGCCGAAGCGCTTCGCGAGGGATAGGAGGCCGATACGCTCCACATCGGACACGAGCGAGATGGCCACGCCCGCCGCGCCGGCGCGTCCCGTGCGTCCCGCGCGGTGGATATAGGCCTCGGGATCCTCGGGAAAGTCGTACTGAATGACGTGCGATAGCTCGGGCAGGTCGATGCCGCGGCCGGCCACATCGGTCGCCACCAGGAACTTGAGCGTTCCCGCCCGCAGGCGGCCGAGCACCTTGTCGCGCACCGCCTGGGAGAGATCCGAGCTGAGCTCGTCCGCATCGTAGCCGAACCGCTGGAGCACCACCGACACGTAGTGCACCCGCGAACGCGTGTTGCAGAAGATCAGGGCCGAATCCGGGTTCTCGATCTCGATGATGCGCACCAGGGCGCGGTCCTTGTCCAGGGCGGGGGTCTTGTAGAGGACGTGCTCGACCTCCATGACGTGAATCCGGTCGCGGCTCAGGCTCAGGAGCTCGGGCGCCCGCAGGAACTGGCCCGCCAGGCTCATGACGTAGGGCGGGAAGGTCGCCGAGAACATGTAGCTGCCCGCCGGCCGCGGCCGCAGATGGCGTTTGATGTCGCACATGTCGGGATAGAAGCCCATCGACAGCATGCGGTCGGCCTCATCGAGAATCAGGATTTGAACCGCGTCGAAGGCGAGCGTGCGCTTCAAAAGGTGGTCGAGGATGCGGCCCGGCGTGCCGACCACGATGTGCGCGCCGCGCCGGAAAGCCTCGAATTGCCCCCCGTAGGGCACGCCGCCGTAGACCGCCGCCGTGCGGATGCCGAGGGCGCCGCCAAGAAGCTCCGCCTCGCGCGCGACCTGTTGGGCCAACTCCCGCGTCGGCACGAGGATCAAGGCCTGGCAGGCCTTGGAACCGCGGTCGATGAGCTCGAGGATCGGCAGCATGAAGGCGCCGGTCTTGCCGCTCCCCGTGCGCGACTGGACCATGAGATCCCGGCCGGCGCGCAGGTAGGGGATGGCGCGGGCCTGGACCGGCATGAGCTCCGTCCAACCGGCGCGCGCCGCCGCCTCGCGCAAGTGCGGCGGAAGCCGCTCCATGTCGATGGGAGGCAGCGCGTCCTCGGGCTCGACCAGGCGCTCGGCGCCGGCGGCGGAATTCGGGGATTCCGGGGCGGAATCGTCATCTCTCACGGGTGTCGTCCTTTCATACGCTTGCGCCGCGGCTCCCGGGAGCGGAGGCCGCGGACCAAAGCGGCAGCGCGGCATCTTCGCCCATCCGAAGGCTCGCGGTCAAGACGTTGCGCCGGCTGATGTCCGCCGGATCGGGGCGCGCGCCGCCGCTACCGCCGCTCGCAGGCCAGATCGTCGGCGGTGGGATCGGGGCCGTGCCGGGGAAAGGGCGCCGGCGGCGGCGGGCCCGCGCCGAAGAGGTAGGCGAGAACGTAGACGGCGTCGGCGACATCCACCCGGCCGCTGTCGTTCGCGTCGAGGGCGTCTCCGCAGTCGGTCGGCGCCGCGGCGAACAGGAAGCGCAGGATCGTCACGGCGTCGGAAAGATCGATCCGACCGTCGCCGTTGGCATCGCCGCGGATGAAACTCGGCGCGGGCGGCGCCGCGGCGCGCTCGGCCTGCAAGGTCAAATCGAAGCTCAGGTCCGACGAGGTTGCGTTCGCCTGGTGCACTTCGCAGGCGATGAGATTCTCGCCGGCGGCCAGGAGCGAGGCTTCCGCTTCCTGGGTGAAGAAAGTGCTCTCGCTCGTTCCCGACGACGAGGCCCAGGTCTTGTAGCCGATCGTCCCCGCCGGCATGTTCGACCGGAAGACCTCCGTGCCGTTGAGGTACACGACGGCGCCGTCGTCGCGCTTCAGGCCGATCCTGAGGGCGAGGAAACGGCTCGGATCCTCGATCCGGAACTCGCGGCGGAAGTAGGCCGTCGGGTTGCGGTTGTTGGAGGGGCCGCCGTCGATGACGGTGGCCTCGTCGCCATCGCCGTAGCCGAGCTCGGCCGGGCCGGAGGCCCAGGCGGAATCGTCGAAGGCCGGTTCCCGCCACGCCGTTCCCTGATCGACATTCTTGTCCCAGTACTTCCAGACCGAACCCGCGGGAATGATCGTCGCCCAGGCGTCGGGGACGATCAGGAGTTCCCTCCGATCGCTGAGCTCGGCATGCACGGGATTGCGAAGCGTCACGCGCAGGGAGCCCTGGTCCTGGATCTCGGCCGCATCGATGGGCAGGAACCGCACGGTGCGGCCCGGCTCGAACCTGAGCGTCCCTGTCGCGAGGATGCCGGCGTCCGATGCCGCTTCGTAATCCACCGCGACCGTCTTGCGGCTGAAGGTGCTCAGGGCGACGGGCACGCCCGCGCCGATCCGGGAGGCTTCGAGGCGCGCCGCGCCGGCGGCGATGCCGATTCCGACCGCGTCGTCCGGCGCCGGCAGGAAGGGCGCGAGGCGTTCGGCATCGGCGCCGGGATCCCACACGCCGTTGGCCGGGTGCCGAGGGTCGGCGGCGGTCAGGAGGTTCTGCGACACCTCCATCTGCAACGGGTGCTCCTCCCAGGTGTCCCAAGCGCGGCCCCAGACGTCGCGCAGGTTGTGGAGGAGGAGCGAGTTCGTGACGCGCAGAAACCCGTTGTAGCTCCAGTCGTAGTTGTCGCCGAAGCGCGCGCCGACCCCGTTGCCGACGCACAGGCAGCGATCGGCCTCGACGCGCGGGTTGCCCCAGCCGGCCTCGATGCCCTGGCCGCAGTTGATGATGACCGTGTCGGTGACGATGGGCAGCCTGGTGCCGGAGGAGCAGGACCAGGCCAGCGCCTCGTGGTAGCAGGCCTCGATCCAGCAGCGCGTGATCTCGACGGGACCGCCCGCGCCGGAGCCCGCATCCACGCCGTCGTCGTGCAGGAAGCCGATGACGCAGTCGGCGATGCGGTGGTTGCCGCCCGTCAGGTAGACCCCGTCGCTGTCGTTGTCGGCGAAGGGCGCATCCTTGTCGGGAAACTCGATGAGCGCCGAGTCGTCGAGGCGGACTTCGCCGCCGTTGTACTCGCCGAAGGTCAGGAATTTCTGGACCAGGCAGCGCGTCATGGTCAGGTACGAGGATTCGCCGTGGCCGGCCTGGCCGCGATGATCGATGAGCCAGCAGTCCGTGAAAGCGACGCGCGCGCCGCCGGAAAGATAGAAGAGGCATTCGTTGTCCAGGTGCGTCGCGCCGCTTCCGGGATTGTTGTGGAACCAGTCCGGATCGGCGCCGCTCGCCGTCATGATGGCGCCGGTGATGGCCCCGCGGGACGCGCCGCCCTTGAAGACCAGGCCGCCCCAGGGCGCGGCCCTGTCGGCCGGCGCGAAGACGACCGGCTCCTCATAGGTTCCGTTGACGGTCAGCTCGCCGTTGACGAAGATCTCGACGCCCGGCCCCAGCCTGACGACGGCGCCCGCCTCGATCGCCAGGGCGGCGCCCGCGTCGATGGTGAGATCGGAGTCCACGCTCACCCGCGCGTTCCGGGGCCAGGTGGCGGGAGCGCCGATCACGGCGGGCGCGGTCTGCCAGGTCGTCGCGGCGTCGATGGCGATGCGCGCGGCGGCCGCGAGCGTCTGCACCGAGGCATCGTAAGCGATGGTGCCTGCCGCGCCCGCGGCCGGAAGGAACGCCGAGCCTTGGCCGCGCAGGAGTTGGATCGCGCGGCCCGGGTAGGCGGCGGCGGCGACGGGGCCGTTGACGCCGACGCGCTTGCCTTCCGCGGTCCGGACCAGGGCGATGACCGGGATCTCCATGTCCCGCGGATACGCGGCGGGAGCGACGATCGTGAGGCGGCCGCCCGCGAACTCCGCCGCCGCCGAGTTGATCAGGGGGTAGGGCGTCCACGGCGGCAGGCCCCACTCCGCGTTCTTGCGCTCGCTGGATCGGACGATGAAGCGAATGCGCGCGCTCTCCTCGGCGCCAGGGCCCGCCGGCCGGCGGCGCACGTTGAGCTCGTAGTACTGGGGATACGTCACGCGCACGGGCTGGTCGAGAAGGACGGGAAGATCCGTCGCGACCGGCTCGCTCGTGAGGCTGAGCTGCGTGTACTCGTACCCTTCTTCGGAAGAGACGGTGAAAACGGCCCGATCGGCGTAGACCTTCTTGTCGGCGATGCCGCTCACGGGGATCGCCGCGGCGCAGCGTCCGGCCGCCGCGGCGCAGGCCAGGCAGAACATCGCGCGCAACATCAGAGCAGTTCTTGTCATGAGCTTCGTCTCGACCGTGGTTCGCGTCCGTTTCCAGACCGGCGGGGCGGCCGCGAAGGCCGCCTCTCGCGCTTCCATTGATTGTAAGGGCGGCGCAGGCGTCTTGGAATCTTCGCTCCGCGGAAGGCCGTCAAGCGGGATACTTTTTTCCGAAGGCGGCCAGCGCGGCGCTGGGATCCGGGCCGCCCGCCAGGGTGTGCTCCTCGCACATGCGGTAGAGCCGCTTGAGCTCGGCATAGCGCTCCCGGTACTCGCGGCGCGGCGCGATCCGCGAGGCGGGCACGGGCGCGGTGAAGCCCTGGACGACCTCGGGCCACGGCAGCGGCGCGCCCGCCGCCTTGCGCTCGCCGTGGAACGCCCTGAGCGCCGCGCCGAGCGCCGCGGAGGCCGACACCTCGAACTGGTAGACGTCGGCGCCGTGGACATCGGCGAAGATCTGGAGGATCGTCCGATTGCGGCTCGCGCCGCCCGTGGCGTAGATGCTGGCGGTCTCGGCGCCCATCCACTCGGAGTGGACGGCCATGCTAAGGGCCTGCGCCTCGACCACCGCGCGCGCGGCGGCGCGGTCGCCGGGGGCGAGGCGGTAGCGCCTGACGCCCGGGTCGAGCGCCTTGGGCGTGATTTCGGGGTCGAAATAGGGGAGCATTACGCGGCCGAGATTGCCCGGCGGCGCCGCCTCGATCTGCGCCGAAAAGGCCGCCCAGTCCATGCCGAAGCCATCGCGCACCGCCTCCCGGGCGAGGGACCCGTTCTTGAAGCAGATCAGGCTCATGTAGTGTCCCGTCGGCGAGCCGAAGACGTGGCCCTCGGCCCGCGGATCGACGCGCGCCTCTGGCATGAAGCCGAAATAGGTGTCGCTCGTTCCCAGGCTGACGGCCACCTTGCCGGTTTGGACCAAGCCGACGCCGATGAGGCTGCAGGGATTGTCGCCCGACCAGGGCAGGAGCTTGGCGCCGGGCGCGAACCCGTAGCGCGCGGCGAAGTACGGCGCGATGGCGCCGAAGACCTCGTCGGAGGGCGCGATGGGCGGCAGCTTGGCGGCCAGGCCCGGCGCCGCGGCCTCCAGGGCCGCGGGCGCCCAGGCGCGCGTCCGGATGTTCATGAGATTCATGCCGGCGCCGTCGCCCGGGTCGATCGGCGCCGATTTGCCGGCGAGCACCGAGGCCATGAAGGAGCTCACCAGGTGGATTCGCCACGTGCGCTCGTAGCGCTCGGGCTCGGTGGCATGGAACTTCCGTATTTGCGGCCCCGTGAAGCGTTCGAACGCCGCCGAGCCGGTGAGTTCGGCGACCGCCGCCGCGCCGCCCAGCGCCGCGGTGATCGCCGCGCATTCCGCGGCGGTGCTGGAGTCCATCCAAATCGGCGACGTGGGGCGCGCGAAGGCGCCCGCGAAGCCCTCGGCGAGGCTCGGCGCCGTTCCCAGGCCGGCAAGGAGCCGCTCGGCCTCGGGCAGGAGGTACACGCTGCCGTGCTGCTGGCCCGATCCGGCGATCGCGGCGACCTCCGCGAAGGGGAACTTCGCCGCCGCCATGTCGGCCAGGAGCAGATCGAGCGCCTCGACCCACATGAGCGGCGGGGAATGCGCGACGCGCGGATCTGCCCCGCGCAGGACGCCGTTCTCGGTTCCGTAGGCGGGCAGGCGCGCGGCGAAGTTGACCGACCAAGCGCCGAGGATCTTCCGCGCGGGGATCTCAATTGCCACGGCGGTGAGGCTCTGCGTGCTGGAGTCCAGGCCCAGGTAGATCGCCATTGCCAGCTCCTTCTCGAAGGCCCGGCGGCGGCGGCGCGCCGCGCGAGCCTAGTCTCCGTGCGCCTCCGCGACGGCGCGAAACGCCTCCCCCGCCGCCGCGATCGTCCGGTCCAGCACCGCGTCGGTGTGGGCGGCCGAGACGAACCAGCACTCGAACGCCGAGGGCGGGAGGTAAACGCCGCCGGCCAGCATCGCGTGGAAAAACGTGGCGAAGCGTCGCACGTCGCACCGGCGGGCATCGGCGTGGTTGAAGACGGGGCCGGCCGTGAAGAACACCGTGAGCATGGACGCGATATGGTTGATGGTGACCGGAACGCCGGCCGCCGCCGCGCCCTCGGCCAGGCCCTCGACGAGGCGGTTCGTGCGCGCCTCAAGTTTCTCGTACAGGCCCGGCTCGCCGATGAGCTTCAGCATCGCGAGTCCCGCGGCGACGACGAGGCAGCCGCCGGCGAGGGTGCCGGCTTGGTAAACGGGGCCTTCGGGCGCCACGAGCGCCATGATGTCCGCCCGCCCGCCGTAGGCGCCGATTGGAAACCCGCCGCCGAGGATCTTGCCGAGGCACGTCAGGTCGGGTTTGATTCCGAAATACTGCTGCGCGCCGCCCGGGCCGAGCCTGAAACCGGTGATGACTTCGTCGAAGATGAGGAGCGCGCCGTGCTGCCTGGTGATGTCCCTGAGGCCTGACAGGAACCCGCCTTGCGGGAGCACGCAGCCCATGTTGCCGGCGACGGGCTCGACGATGACCGCGGCGATGTCGCGCCCGTGGGCGGCGAAGAGCTCCGCGACCGACGCCATGTCATTGTATTCCGCGTTGAGCGTCAGGGCGGCGATTTCGGCGGGAACGCCGGGGCTGGACGGGACGCCCAGGCTGAGCGCGCCGGAGCCGGCGTCGATCAGGAAGCCGTCCGCGTGTCCGTGGTAGCAGCCGGAGAACTTGACAAGCTTGGCGCGTTTCGTGAAGGCGCGCGCGACCCTGACGGCGCTCATGGCGGCTTCGGTGCCCGAGTTGACCAGCCTGACCTTCTCGATAGTCGGAACCAGGCGCACGATCTCCTTGGCGAATTCGATCTCGTCGACGGTGGCGGCGCCGAAGATCTGGCCCCGCTCGAGGGTCGCGGCCGCGGCCTTGACGATCTCGGGGTGGGAATGCCCGAGGAGGTGGGGGCCCCACGCCATGACATAGTCGATGTACGCGTTCGCGTGGACATCGATCAGATGCGCGCCCTCGCCGCGCGCCATGAGGATGGGGTCGCCGCCGACGGAGCGAAAGGCTCTGACCGGCGAGTTGACGCCCCCCGGGATCACCTTCTTGCCGCGCTCGAATTCAACGTTCACCATGCCGCTGCCTCCGCTGCGTACTCCTTGGCGAAGTACGTGATAATGGCATCCGCGCCCGCGCGGCGGATCGCCGTCAAGATCTCCCTGACGATGCGCCCCTCGTCGATCCAGCCCTCCTTCGCGGCCGCCTTGACGAGGGCGTATTCGCCGCTCACGTTGTAGGCCAGGAGCGGGGCGTCGAAGCGTTCGCGGGCGGCGCGGATAATGTCCAGATACGCCAGGGCGGGCTTCACCATGATAAGGTCGGCGCCCTCGCGGATGTCGAGCTCGATCTCGCGCATGGCCTCGCGCGCGTTGGGAGGGGGCATCTGGTACGCGCGCCGGTCGCCGAAGGACGGCGCCGACTCCGCCGCCTCCCTGAAGGGGCCGTAGAAGGCGCTGGCGAACTTCGCGGCGTAGCTCAGAATGGGCGTGTCCGGGTGCCCGGCGGCATCGAGGGCCCGGCGGATGGCGCCCACCTGTCCGTCCATCATGGCCGAGGGGGCGACGATATCCGCGCCGGCGGCGGCCAGCGCCGCCGCCGTCCTGCCGAGGAGTTCGAGGGTGGGATCGTTCCGAACCGCGCCGTTCTCCACGACGCCGCAGTGTCCGTGGTCCGTGAACTCGCACAGGCAGACATCGCCGATGATGCCGATTTCGGGAAACCGGTCCTTGATCCGCCGCACGGCGGTCTGCACGATGCCGGTGTCGGCGTAAGCCTCGGACCCGAGAGGGTCCTTGCGGGCCGGAATCCCGAAGAGCATGATCCACCTGACGCCGGCTTTGGCGGCGGCGTCGATCTCGTTCAACGCCTGGTCGACGGAGAGTTGAAACTGTCCCGGCATGGAACGGATGGGCTTGGCCATGCCCTTCCCCGGGTAGATGAAGAAAGGCTGGATGAGCTGCGCGGGGGCAAGCCGCGTCTCCTGGACGAGGGCGCGCAGCGCCTCCGTCGCGCGGAGCCTCCGCAAACGTAGGGCTGGGAAATCCATCATGCGCCTCCCCACGAGAAACCCTTGACCGCCGCCACGAACGCCTGCACGCTCTCCATGGGCGTGCGCGGGAGGACGCCGTGGCCGAGATTGGCGATGAAACCGCCGAAACGCCCCGCCCCGAGCAGCATGGCTTCCGTCTCCATGCGGGTCTTCTCGGGGCCCGCGCGCAGAAAGGCGGGATCGAGGTTGCCCTGGACGGCGAGGGCGGCGGGGGCGTCGATACGTTCCAACGGCACGGTCCAATCCACGCTCAGAACGCAGTCAGGCAGTCTGTCCTTGAAGTCCAAATGGTGCCGCCCGCGATTGAAGACGATGATCGGCCGCCCCAGGCCGCGCAGGTCCTTCACGACGTTCAGGAGTGGCGCGAGGGCGAAGTGCTCGTACTGGCGCGGCGAGAGCTCGCCGGCGTGGGAGTCGAAGATCTGGAGGACATCGGCGCCCGCCTCCGCCTGCCGGCGGAGGTGGAAGGCGACCGCCCGGGCGATGGTGTCGATGGCGCGCTCGCTGCCCCGGGGGTCGCGGAGCATGGTCGCGCGGGCATCCTCGGGGTTGCCGGCGAGGTAGCGGAAGAGTGTGAACGGCGCGCCCGCGAAGCCGATGAGCGCCTTGCGTTTCTCGAGGGCGCCGGCCAGGGCCGCCAGCGCCTCGTGGCAGGGCGCGAGATGCGCCTCATCGGGCGCGGGCGCGAGCCTGTCCAGGTCGGCGCGCACGGTGAGCGCGGGTTCATAGGCCACCGAGGCGCCGAGCGCCTCGAGCACCGTCAAGATATCGCTGAAGACGATGACGCCGTCCGGATCGAAATCATCCAAGACGTAGAGCGAGCTTTCCGCCGCGAGGTCCGCCCGGGCCAGCAGCTCGGCGAAGGAGACGCGCCGCCTGAGTTCCTGGTAGCGCGGCATGTAACGGCCCACCTGCCGCATGAGCCAAACGGGCGGCCGCGGCACCGGCGCGCGCCGGCAGGCGGCGAGAAACAACGTTCGGGAATCCATGTCTCTTAATCGTATCAGATACTTCCCGCCGATGCCCGCGCCGGATCGCCCGCGCCGGATCGCCCGCGCCGGATCGCCCGCGCCGGATCGCCCGCGCCGGATCGCCCGCGCGGCGGCGTCAACCCTTGGCGGCCCTGAGTTTCTTGACCACCGCCTCGAGGTGGCGTCCGGGGCACTTGGTCGGATTGAGGTCTTGGTGCCCGTAGATCTCGCCGGGCGGAATCCCGTAGGTGCGGCGCAGATGGGCGATGAGCGCGACGAGGTTGGCGACGGCCGCGGCGGTGGGCTGCGTTTCCTCGAAATCGCCCATGAGCACGATCCCGATATTGCCGCGGTTCAGGGGCTCGTTGCCCGCGTGGGCCCCCTGGTATTTGATTGAGCGGCCTTCCCACACGCGGCCCTTGGGGTCGATGACGTAGTGGTAGGCCAGATCGGCCCAGTCGCGGTCGCGGACGTGGGATTCCTGCATGCCACGGATGAGTCGCGCCGTGCCCGCGAGCGTCTCGGCGCTGTCGACATCATCGTGCGCCGAGTGATGGACCGTCAGGCGGAAGGGCTTGTTCATGGGCCGCATCTGGTTGACCTTGGCGGGAAACGACGGATTCCAGCGCGCGCGGGGCAGGATCGAAAGTTGGCCGGCGGGCATGGGCGGGGGCTCCTCGCGCGCCACGTGCGGGAGGGGCGCGGGCCGCGGCGGCGGCACGAAACCCATGACGGCGCGGGCGCCCTCGGTCTCGGGCGGAACGAGGCGGGCCAGCGCCTTGATCTCCCCGTCGAGGCATGATTTCACCGCCGTGTCGCCCTTGCGCCAAATCGGATAAAGGTAGGCCCAGACGATCACCGGAGGCTTGCCCATGCGGATGTAAGCTCGGCCGCGGATGATTTGGACCGACTGAAGCGTCGCCGCGTCGACGCCGCGGCCGTTTTCGGCCAGGTTCAGCTCGTGGAGCGCGTCCTGGAACCGGCCGAGCCCGAGGGCGGCCCGAGCCAGTCCGAGGCGCGCCAAGCCGTCGTTCGGATCGCTCTTGAGGACATCCTCGTAGAGGATCTTGGCCAGCGCGTACTCCTCCTCGGCCAGGAGCCCCTCGCCGAGGGCGAGGGCGTCCTGGATGCCGGCGCCGGCGCGGGGGACGGCGCGGCAGCCGGAGGCCGCCAGCGCGGCAAGGAGTGCGAGGGCCGCGGCGCGCGCGACCCCGCGGGTCGAACGGGCGGCTGAGCGACGAGCGGTGCGGTTCCTCACATTTCTCTCTTGACTAGAAGCTTGCGGCGCGGCGCGCCGAGCGAATTGTACCCGGCTCGTGCGGCGAGGCAAGGCTGCGCCGCCATTCGGGCGCGCGCGGTTGCGCGCCCGAACGGCGGCCGGTATCGTTGACCGGCGGCGATTCACAAGGAGTGCGCATTCATGAACGAGCAGCGCGTTGCCGAGCTCATTCGCGGGCTTCTCAAGGAGATCGGCGAAGACCCCGATCGGGAGGGGCTGCGTAAAACGCCCGCGCGGGTGGCGCAGACCTTCGCCTTCCTGACGAGCGGGTATCGGTCGGATTTCAAGGAGGTGATCAACCAGGCGGTCTTCCAGAGCCACGCCAACAACATGATCATCATCAGGGACATCGAGATCTACAGCCTGTGCGAGCATCACATGCTCCCCTTCTTCGGGCGCTGTCACGTGGGGTACATCGCCACCAACAAGGTGCTCGGCGCAAGCAAGCTCGCGCGCATCACGAACTGCTTCGCGCGCCGGCTGCAGATCCAGGAGCGGCTCACCGCCCAGATCGCGCGCGAGGTCAAGGATGCCGTCAACGCCGAGGGCGTGGGCGTGGTAATGGAATGCCGCCACCTCTGCATGATGATGCGCGGCGTGGAGAAGCAGAACTCGGTCATGACGACGTCGTCGGTGCTGGGCAGCTTCCATGACGACGCGCCCACGCGCGCCGAGTTCCTGACGCTGATCAACCGGCCGCAGGCGTGAGGCCGGGGGCGCCGCCCCGCCGGGCGAAAGCCCGCGCCGGCCTTGAAACACGGGGCGGCCTTGCTACGATGAGGCGCGCGCGCCGGCCCGGAACCCCCACGGAGGGGGGCCGGAGCGGCGGCGGAACCCTATCAAAGGAGAATGCCATGCGTCGCTCGGTTTGCATCGCGTCCGCGTTCGCCGCGCTTTTCCTCGCCTACGGCTGCTCCGCGAGGGGGCCAATCCTTGCCGGCGAAGCTCCCTTCGTCCACGTCGTTCTTTTCAAGGTCAAGGCCGAGCCCAAGGACGCGGCCGTCGCGCAACTGGTTGACGACATCCGGACGGTGCTGGCGCCGCTTCCCACGGTAAAGGGCCTCTGGGTCGGCGCGCCGGCGCCGACGGCCACGCGCCCCATCGTCGATGCCAACTACGACGTCGGGCTCATGCTCCTCTTCGAGGACCAGCAGGGTCTTCAGGCCTACCTCGACCACCCCGCGCACGCCGAGTTCGCGAAGCGGCACGACACGGGCAACGAGGTTCGCGTGTTCGATTTCACCCGGTGAAGGCGGACCGGCGCGGCGGCGGTCACGCGAACATGATTCTCAAGAGCAGCTCCGCCACGGGCGCCACCGCGTACCTGAACCCGCCCGCCACGACGAGGACGAGCACGATCACCATCCCGTAGCGCTCCAGCTTGCCGTACTCGTAGGCGAGGCGGCGGGGCAGGAGCCCCATCACGATGCGCGAGCCGTCCAGCGGCGGTATCGGCATGAGGTTGAAGGCGGCCAGCACGACGTTGATGACGCTCGCGTAGATAAGCAGCCGCCCCGCGTCTCCCTCGGGCTGGAAGATTTTCCACGCCGCGGCGGCCAGAAACGCCAGGGCGAGGTTCGTGGCGGGCCCCGCGGCGCCGACGAACATGAAGTCCCGGCGGGGGTTTCCCAGGCGCGCGACGTTGATGGGCACGGGCTTGGCCCACCCGATGAGGAAGTGCGCCCCGGAGAACAGCAGCACGAGGGGCAGCAGGATCGAGCCCATCAGGTCGATGTGCGGGACGGGATTCAACGTGAGCCGCCCGGCGTTCCTCGCGGTGGGATCCCCGAAAAGGAAGGCGACCCCTCCGTGGGCGATCTCGTGCAGGATGATCGAGAAGACGAGAATGGATAATTCCAGAAGCGTAAAGAGCGACATTGGACCAAGGCAAGGATAGCGCGCGCCGCCGCCGGCCGCCAGGGCGCCTCGGACGCTTGCAAACCGCTCCCGCCCGTGCAAGAATCTGCTATCACCCGCCGTTTGACGGAATCCGCCCGTATGGGAAATTGGTACCTTGGAATCGATGTGGGCGCCGTGGCCGCCGCCGCCGTTCTCCTGGACGAGGAAGGCCGCGTCGTTGCCGGCGTCTACGAAAAACACGCGGGCGAGCCCGAAAAGGCGCTGCGCCGCATGCTCGCGCCCTATCCGCCGCCCGCGATCGCCGCGTACGCCTTGACCGGGACCGGCGCGCGGCGCCTGGGGCTTGCGGGCCGCGTCCTGGACGCGACCGTGGCGCAGATCGAGGCCGTGCGGCGCGTCGTTCCGGACGCGCGCAACATCCTCTACATCGGCGGCGGATCCTTCAGCCTGACGGCGTTGGACGAGCAGGGCCGCCTGCTCAAGAACACCACGAACTCCGCCTGCGCCTCGGGCACGGGCGCCTTTCTCGACCAGCAGGCCCTGCGCCTCGGCCTCGCGCCCGAGGAGCTCGGCCGAATCGCCGCGGCTTACGCCGGCCTGGCGCCGTCCGTCGCCACGCGCTGCGCCGTGTTCGCCAAGACCGACATGATCCACCTCCAGCAGGAGGGGTTTCCGGTGGAGGCCGTGGCCAAAGGCCTGTGCCACGGCCTGGGTGCGAGCACCGTCGACGGGCTTCTCGGCGGCGCGAAGCTGGCGGGCAAGACGGCGCTCGTGGGCGGCGTCGCGCTGAACGAATGCGTCGTCGCCGTGGTGCGCGCGCGGCTGGGCGTCGAGGTCGTGGTGCCCGCGCATCCCGAACGAGCGGGGGCGCTCGGCGCCGCGTTCTGGGCCCGCGAGCATGCCGAGCCCATTCCCTTCGATCCGTCGCCGCTGGATGCCCCGAAGCTCCGCGCCGCGGATGCGCACACGCGGCCGCCGCTCGCGCTGGCGCTCTCGCACTATCCCGAGCCTTCCTTCCAAGACTATTTCGTCGACGACCGCGGCACCGAGGTCGCCCTGCTGGCGCCGGCGGCGCGGGGACAGCGCTTCCGCGTGGCCCTGGGCATCGACATCGGCAGCACGAGCACGAAAGCGGCCCTTACCGAGAGATCCGGCCGGACCGTGGCGTGGTGCTACCGCAAGACGGCCGGCGTGCCGCTCAGGGCGACGCAGCACGTGCTCCAGGCCCTGCGCGAGCTGGAGGGACGCCACGGCATCGAGTTCGAAATCGTGGCGACGGGCACCACCGGCTCGGGGCGGAAGATGGTGGGGCGCGTGATCGGAGCGGACCTAGTTCTCAACGAAATCACGGCGCACGCCCGCGCCGCCGCGGCCATCGACCCGGAGGTCGACACGATCATCGAGCTGGGCGGCCAAGACGCCAAGTTCACCCAGATGGCCGGGGGCGTCGTTTACAACTCCGTCATGAACTACGTGTGCGCCGCCGGGACCGGATCCTTCATCGAGGAACAGGCGCAGAAGCTCAAGGTGCCTATCGAGGCCTTCGCCGACCTGGCCATGGGCGTGGGCGCGCCGGTGACGTCCGACCGCTGCACCGTGTACATGGAGCGGGACCTCGAACTCCTCCTGGCGGAAGGGTGGTCCAAGGCGCAGGTGGCCGCCGCGGTGCTCCACTCGGTGCGGGACAACTACCTCAACAAGGTGGTGGGGGGGCTCCGGATCGGCGAGCACGTGCTCTTCCAGGGCGCGACGGCGCGCAACCGCGCCCTTGTGGCGGCCTTCGAGCAGCGGCTCGGGCGCCCGATCAAGGTCTCGCCGCTCTGCCATGTGACCGGGGCGCTCGGCATGGCGCTTTTTGCCCACGAGCGCGTGCGCGGGCCGACGACGTTCCGGGGGCTCGCCTTCGCCGACGCGGATATCGTGGTGGAGAACGAGCAATGCACGTTGTGCCGCAACCGCTGCAAGCTTTCCGTCATCCGCCTGCCCGACGACGTGGTTGCCTGGGGCTTGAAGTGCGGCCGCGAGTACGATGACGCCGGGCCGAAGCCCAAGGTCTTGCAGGGCTACGCGGCCGTGGCGCTGCGCGAGCGCCTGCTCAAGGATGGCGGCGGCGATCCGCGCCCGCCCGCGCGGATCCCTTGGCGGCGGGCGCGGCCGGCGCGCGCGCTGCGGATCGGCATCCCGCGGGCGCTCACCATGCACAGCTTTCTGCCCTTCTGGCGGCGATTCTTCGCGGCCCTGGGCTGCGAGACGGCGCTTTCGGCGCCGACGTCCGCCGACACCGTCGCGCGGGGCGAGAGCCTGGTCACGGCGGAGTTTTGCGCCCCGGTGCTCGCCGCCCTCGGGCACGCCGAGGAGTTGCTCGCGTCCGATGTCGATTACGTCTTCGCGCCGCACCAGATCCGCGAGGCCTGCCCGGAAGGGTTCACGAACGCCTACTTCTGCTGTTATGTGCAGGCCTATCCGAGCATCGTCCGAAGCGCGTTGGAGCGGCGCGCGGACGGCAGGCTGCTGGCGCCGGTCGTCGATTTCTCCCGCACGGCGAACCTCGCGGGCGGGCTGGCCGAGGCGCTGCGCGGGCCCCTCGGCGCCACGCGCCGCCGGGTGCTCGCCGCCGTGGAGGAGGGCCGCGCGGCCCTGGATCGCTTCCGCCGCGAAAACCTGGCGGCCGGCCGCGCGGCGATCGCGAAGCTCGCGGCGGGCGGGGGCTTCGGCATCGTGCTCATCGGCCGGCCCTACAACGCGCTGGACCGCGGGCTCAACCTCGACCTGCCCCGCAGGATCGCGGAGCTGGGGCCGCCGGTCCTCGCCCTCGACCAGATCGAGGCGGCCGCCGGCAGGGCGGCGCCGCTGTTCCCGAACATGTACTGGAGCTACGGGCAGCGCATTCTCGCCGGGGCGCACTACGTAGCGGCGCATCCCGCCCTCTTCCCGGTCTACTTCACGAGCTTTTCGTGCGGGCCGGATTCGTACGTGCTGACCTACTTCAAGGAAATCATGGCGCACGCCGGCAAGCCCTACCTGGTGCTCCAGTTCGACGGGCACGGGGCCGATGCGGGGTACTTGACGCGCGTGGAGGCGGCGCTGGAATCCTTTCAAGCGTGGCGCGGCGGCGCCGCGCCGCGCGACCGGACGCCGCGCCGCGCCGCGCGCGTCCTCGCCTGCGAGGTGGGCGATGGTCTGCATCGCTGACATACGCCTCGTGCGCCGCGGCGACGTGATCTTCGTGCCGCCCATGGAGCCCATCGCGGCGCGCCTGACCGCCTCCGTGTTCCGCGCTTTGGGCTACGGAGCCGAGGTGCTGGCGCAGACGCCCGAGACCCTCGCGGCCGGCCTGGCCTGCACCTCGGGCGGGGAATGCCTGCCGTGCCCCGCGACCATCGGGGCGATGCTGACGGCGATCGAGACCCGCGGCCTGGACCCCGCCCGCGTCGTCTTCTTCATGCCGTCCACCTGCGGGCCCTGCCGGTTCGGCCAGTACGCGACGCTGGCCGACATGGCCTTCGCGCGGCGCGGCTGGGACGGCGTGCGCATCCTGGCGATCAACTCGGAGAACTCCTACGGCGGGTTGGGCACCCGCGGCCGCATGCTGCTCTGGCACGCCGTCGTCGTGAGCGACCTCATGCGGAAGATCGCGCTGAAGCACCGGCCCTACGAAGACGAGCCCGGCGCCGTGGACCGCGTGACGGAGGAGTGGACGGAGCGCGCGGCGGAGGAGATCGAAAAGCCGGCGCCCGATCTGGCGGCCGCGCTGCGCGGCTACGCGGCGGCGATGGACGCGGTGCCGCGCACGCCGCGCCCGAAGCCCAAGATCGGGTTGGTCGGGGAGATCTACGTCCGCAACGATCCCTTCACGAACAACGGCGTGATTCGCGTCGTCGAGGAGCTCGGCGGCGAGGTTCTGGCGAGCTCCATCGGCGAATGGGTGCTCTTCTGCAACGCCGTCGAGGGCTTCCGCACCTGGACCAGCGGTTCGTTCCGCCGCGGCAGGCTGATGCAGCGCCTGGAGCGGGCCTGGTTCCTGTCGGTGGAGCGCAAGTACGCCCGGGTCGTCCGGCGCCTCGTCGCGGATCGGGAGGAGCCGGACGTGTTGGATGTCATCGCCGCGGGCGAGCGCTACGTGCCCAAGGAGTTCCACACCGAGACGATCCTCACCATCGGACGTGCGCTGCTCTTCATCACTCGGGACAAGGTTGACGCGATCGTCAACGCTTCGCCCATGTTCTGCATGCCGGGCACGATCAGCGCCGCGCTCTTCGCGCGCATCGAGAAGGAACACGGGATTCCGATCATCTCGACCTTCTACGACGGCTCGGGCGATCCCAACAAGACCCTGGCGCCGTACCTTCATTACCTGGTGGAGCGGGCCGAAACCCGCGCCGCGGCGCGCTGAGCGCCGGGCGGACGCGCGCCGCCGCGCTACTTGACGGGAAGCTCGCGGCTCCGCTCGGCGACGGTGATCGTCCACTCGCGGGTTTGGCTGAGGAGGTTCTCCTCGTCGGTGAGGACCCACGGCGTCGAGTCGCGGACCTTGACGGCGAGGCGGTACCGGCCCGGCTCGAGATCCGCGGCGCCGAAGCGCAGGACCTCCGACACGCGGCCGTCGGGCTCGAACCTGCGTCCGTGCCTGGGGAGAGGGACGGCGGTCGGCTCTTGCCTGACCGCGGTGGGGCCGCCCGCGCCGGAGGCGGGGAGCCTGGCCAGCGACCAGGTCGTGTCGAGGAAGCGGCTGCGCGGCTTCATGGGATAGACCTTGAAGAGCAGGGTTTCGTCCCCGCGGAGGGCGACCTCGCCGGCCTCGGGCTCGGCGGCATCGATCGGCCGCACGAACCGGTAGATGCTCTTCACCATGACCTCCATGCACACGACGCAGAAGTGGGCTCCCGATGTCCGCATCATGCACTGCGCCTGCGGCCGCCACACGTTGAAGGGCGTATGATCGCCGCCCTCGAAGGCGCCCACGCCGGCGCCGTTCCACCAGCGCGACTTGCCGGCGTCGATCCAGGCCCGCCAAGAAGCGCGGGCCAGGACCTCGTCGCGGTCGGATCCGGCCATGAGATTCGGCGGCAGCGGACGGACGGGCATGTTCTTCTCGCGCTTGGCGGGCTCGCCGCGCCGGGGATTGGTGCCCGGGATCGTGTCGTATTCGTCGCGCAGCCCCCCGAGGGCGTGACCGAGCTCGTGGGCGAGAGCGCTTGTGAAGGTCTTGGGAATCGCCGCCATGCCGCCGCCGCCCGTGGCGACGCCCGCGCAGTCGTTGCCGATGACGATGGCGAGCGACCCGGCCGCCGCGCCGCCCGCGCGCGCGCAGATGGCGCGGGCCTTGGCGGCGTCGGCCGTGAACACGTCCCACTGGATCCGCCCGCCGAGAACCGTGTCCCGGACGATGTCGCCGGGCATGCGATCGACGCCCTGGTCCTTGGAGGCGAGCTGGATCGCGTCGGCCGTCAGATAGGACTGGTACTCGCGGAAAGGCTCGTTGGTGATCAGCAGCGCGTACATGCCGCGCGCCAAGGCGAGGAAGGCTTCCTGCGCATCGTCCTTGAGCGGGTAACCCTCGGCGAGGAAATAGAGCGCGAGCCGGTTGCGTCCGTCCCCGGCGCCGCCGAGAGGCCGCACGGCGAGCAGCGGGTCGTCGATGAGCTCGCGCGCCCGGGCGCCCTCCGCCGTCCGGGGGAAGCGCCCGGCCACGGCGGCGAGGATCGTGTGCGCGTTGACGAAGGCGCCCTGGCGCCTGAGCCGCAGCGCCGTCTCGACGGCCGTGCCGAGGACCGCGGCCTTGCCGGCCGCCCGCAGCTCCTCGGCCAGGGCGGCGGCCTCGGCCTCGCGCCGCGCACGTTCCGCCAAGACCTCCGCCTTGCGGTCGGGCGTGACGAGGCGGCCCTCGAAAACGACGAAGCCGCCGTCGGGCACCGGCTGCCCCGTGTGGAGCGCGAAGATCGCGTCGGCGAGCTCGCGCGACTTCTCCCAGCGGTGGAGGTTCGCGAGCACTTCGACGGCCGCTTCCTCGTTGCCGGTCTCCAGCCCGAAAAAGACCAGACCCGCCATGCCGCCGTGGGCGAGCTGCGCCGCCTTGAAGATCTCGAACTTCTTGGGGGGCGGGATCGCGCGCCAGGGCTTCGCGTCGCGCACGGCGGCCTTGCGGCTCTCGATGTCGAGCTCGTAGGAGACCCGGTCGCCCTCGACGGCGCTGATGCGGCCGGGGTAGATCTCCGAGAGGCTGATCTCGATGGGCTCCTTGGCCAGCGCGGTGCGCCACTGATCGTACATCTGCTCCATGTAGAGGGCGCGCACGACGCCGGCGAGGCGGTCCTGCCGGCGCGCCGGACCCGTGTCTTGCGCCAGGAGCAGGTAGCGTGTGTTGACGAGCTCGCGGAAGGCGCAGGCCTCCAAGGCCGCGGCGGCGCGGTCCTCCAGCGCGATCACGGCGCCCTCCGCGGCGGGCCCGCCCTCCGCGGGCGGCGGCGGGGGCGCGAGGGCGGCCTCCAAGTAAGCGGGGAGAAGCTCCTCGAACGCCGCAAGCCCGCCGTATCGGGCGCGGGTCGCAAGCAGCACCGCAAGCGCCTCGCCGCGCTTGCCGGCGGCGGTCAGGTCGCTCAGGGAAGCGCGCAGCGCGTCGAGGGCGAGGTCGGCATCCTTTTCCAGGGCGGCGGCCAGGGTTTCCCAGGCCTGGGCCGCCGCCGTGTCGGGCGTCGCGCGCGCCAGGAAACGCGCGATCGCGGCGGCCTCGCCGAAACGCTGCTCGTTTCGGAGCGCCGCGAGTTGCGACTCGGCCAGTTCCCTGAAGGCGTGAAGCGCTTCTCGGCCGCCCTCGGAGCGCGCCGCGCGCAACGCCTCTGCCTGGTCGGCGGATGCGGGAGCGGAGGCGGGCGCCTGATCCTCGGGCGGCCGCGGCATCGCCTCGCTCGCGGCGGGGGGCGTGGGCGGTTCCGCGACCGGAGCGGCGGTCGGCGGAGGGGGCGGCGGCGGCTCCGGCCGCGCCGTCGCGGCGAGCTTCGCCCGCAGGGCCGGCGCGGAGGTCCACGCCAGCCAGGCCGCCCCCACCAGCAGGGCGCCGCAGGCGGCGGCCGTCAGCGCGGAACGAAGCCGCGACTTCCCGTGCCGTTCCTTCGATGCGAGACGCCTTACCGGCGGCGCCGGCGCGGCCGCCGTCGCGGGGCGTGCCGGCGGTGGGGCGGAGGCTTCCGCGGGCAGACTCACCGCGATGCGCGCATCGCCGATCTCGATCACGTCGCCGAAAGCGAGGATCGCGCGCTCGATGCGGGCGCCGTTGAGGCGCGTGCCGTTCAACGAGCCCGCATCCACGACCGATACACCCTGCACATCATGGATGATCTGCGCGTGGCGCCGCGAGGCCCGAACGTCGCGCAAGACGACCCGGCAATCGTCGGCGCGTCCGATCCAGAAGGGTTCCCGGCCCGTGTAGGCCGCGAGGCGCTCGACGCCTTCCTCGGTGATGCGCAGAAGGAGGGGTACGGAGGCGCGGGGAGCGTGTTTAGTGTCCATTGCGGAGTCTGCGTCCGAAGTCTCGCCGAGCGTGCGGTCAAGTCTAAGCTCCCCTCCGCGGGATCTCAAGACGCGGCGCCGGTCGACTGCGTTGCTTTCAGCGGGGGGCGCTGCTACCTTAGGCAGGTACGGCGGCCGGTGGATCGAAAAGCTCCGGCGGGCCGCGGCCGGATTCGAGCGCCCGGGCGTTTCGGACGCCGGCGCGCCCGGCCGCCGCTGACAGGTCGCCCCCGCGGGCGGAGGAGGAAAGCATGGCAGGCGCGATCGCGGCGCGGCGCGGGTTCTCCAGGACGGCGGCGGCATGCGGGCTGCTCGCCGCGGCATGCTGGCTCGCGTCCGGTGTCCAGGGAGCGGCGCCTCCCGTCAACTACGACGAGAGCAAGGTGCCGGCCTATACGCTGCCCGATCCGCTGATGACCGAGAGCGGGAAAAAGGTGGCGAGCGCCGAGGAGTGGCGCGCCGTCAGACGGCCGGAAATCCTCCGGCTTTTCGAGACGCATGTCTACGGCAAGACGCCGGCCGGCGGGCCGGCGGCCGTGACCTTCGAGCGCTTCGACACCGAAGCGCGCGCCTTGGGCGGCGCCGCGACGCGCAAACAGGTGCGCGTGCGCTTCGCGGCGGGCGCGGAAGGCCCGGGCATGGATGTGCTTATCTATCTTCCGAATGCGGCGGCCAAGCCGGTTCCGGTCTTTCTGGGCTTGAACTTCGGCGGCAACCACACCATCGCCGCCGATCCGGGGATCAAGCTTGCAACGGTGTGGAAGCGGGGCGAGGTCTCCGCCGGCGCGGTCGCCGACGAGGCTTCGCGCGGCGCGGCGGCGTCGCGCTGGCCGCTCGAGCTGATCCTCGGCCGCGGCTACGGGGTGGCCACGGCCTACTACGGCGACATCGACCCCGATTTCGACGATGGCTTCCAGAACGGCGTTCACCCGCTCTTTTACCGCGAAGGGCAGAGGCGGCCCGAACCCGACGAGTGGGGATCGATCGGCGCCTGGGCGTGGGGCTTGAGCCGGGCGCTCGATTGTCTTCTCGCCGACAAGGAAGTGGACGGGGCGCGCGTGGCGGTGCTCGGCCACTCGCGCCTCGGCAAGACGGCGCTCTGGGCCGGAGCCCGGGACGAACGCTTCGCCCTCGTCGTCTCGAACAACTCGGGCTGCGGCGGCGCGGCGCTCAGCCGGCGCGCCTTCGGCGAGACCGTCGCCCGCATCAACACCGCCTTTCCGCACTGGTTCTGCGGGAACTTCACGCGGTACAACGACCGCGAGGCGTTCTGCCCGGTGGACCAGCACCAGCTCATCGCGCTGGTGGCGCCGCGTCCCGTCTACGTCGCGAGCGCCGAGAAGGACCAGTGGGCCGACCCGCGCGGCGAGTTCCTGGCATTGAAGGGAGCCGACCCGGTTTACCGCCTGCTCGGGACCGAGGGGCTGCCCTGCGGCGCCATGCCGGCCCTCGACACGCCCGTCCAGGGGACGATGGGGTACCACATCCGCCGGGGCGGCCACGACGTCACCGCGTATGACTGGGAGCGGTACCTGGACTTCGCCGACAAGCATTTCAGGAAACGCTCCTAGGCGCCGGCGGGAAGCGGGCGGCCCGGGCGCGGCGCGCGCGGGTCGGAGCTCGTGCGGCGGCGCGCGATTGCCCCGCGCCCGCGGGCGGAGTACAATCCGCGGCGGAGCGCCAATGGACCGAGCACAGTGGGACGCCATCGCGCGTTGCGCGCGGGGCGAGGAACTCGCGGAGACGCCCGTCGCCCTGATCGTCGACAGTCCGTGGATTCCCGGGCACGTCGGGGTGTCGACCATCGATTACATGACGCTGCCCGACGTCTGGCTCCGGAGCAACCTCGCCGTCGAGGCCGAGTTTCCCGATGTCGCCTTCCTGCCGGGTTTCTGGGCCGAGATGGGCATGGCGGCGGAGCCGAGCGGGTTCGGCTGCCGGGTGAGCTTCAGCGCCGACAAGACCCCCGCGATACGCCCGGTCGGCGCGGATTTCAGCGCTCTGCGCGGCCTGCGAGCGCCCGACCCGCGCCGCGAAGGCTTGATGCCCCTCGTCCTCGCCTTCTACCGGCATGTCGAGCCCCGCGTCAAGGACGCGGGCCGCGTGATTCCCATGGTGGCGGCGCGCGGGCCGTTGGCGCTGGCGGCCCACGTCATGGGGGTGACCGATTTCCTGCTCGGCCTGAAGCTCGACGCCGCCGCGGCGCACGAATTCCTGGCCGTCACGACGACGGTCGTCCGGACCTGGCTCGAGGCGCAGGCCGAGGTTCTGTCCGACGTGCGCGGCATCCTCGTCCTGGACGACATCGCGGGCTTCCTCTCCCCCGAGGATTACCAGGAGTTCGCGCATCCCTATCTCAAGCGGGTGTTCGATGCCTTCCCCGGCGCCGTCAAGATGTTCCACAACGACACGAACAACCCCGCGTCGTACCCCTTTCTGTCGGACCTGGGCATCCATCTTTTCAACTTCACGCATCTGCAGCCCATGGCCAAGGTGCGCGAGCTCGTCGGGCCTGCGATCGTCCTGGTCGGCAACGTGGCGCCCCTCGATGTCCTCGTCAAGGGCTCGCCGGAGCTCGTCGTCGCGCAAGCGCGGGCGTGCCTGCAGAGCCACCCGGGGCGGCGCGGCTTGATCCTCTCGGCGGGCGGGGGGACGTCGCCGGGGACTCCGGCGGATAGCATTCGCGCGCTGGCGCGGGCGGCGCGGGCGCCGTAGGCCGGCGCGGGAGGTGAAGGATGCACAGGATTGCGATCATCGGAACGGGTGCCATTGCCGACAGCCACATTCAGGCGTACGCCCGCTGCGGGGCGCCGTGCGCCGTCGCCGCCCTCGTGGACCTGTATCCGGAGAAGGCCCGCGCCAAGGCCGCCAAGCACGGGCTGAACGCCGCCGTCTTCAAAAGCTGCGACGAGATGCTTGCGGCGGGCGGCTGCGAAGCGGCCTCCGTGTGCCTGCCGCCTTTCGAACATGCCGCCGCGACGATAACGCTGCTCCGGGCGGGCGTCCACGTCCTCGTCGAGAAGCCCATGGCCGTGAGCCTGCAGGAGTGCGACGCGATGATCGCGGCCGCCGCCGAAAGCGGCGCCGTCTTGGCGGTCGTCTCCCAGAACCGCTTCACGACGCCCATGGTGAAGCTCAAGTGCATCCTGGAGGCGGGGCTCATCGGCAAGCTGCTCCACGCCCGGGCGGATTCCTTCTGGTGGCGCGGCGGCAACTACTACGATCTCTGGTGGCGCGGCACGTGGGAGCGCGAGGGCGGCGGCTGCACCATGAACCATGCGGTCCATCACATCGATCTCTTCTTGTGGCTCGCGGGCGCGCCGGCGGAAGTGCGGGCCGTCTGCTTGAACCTGTGCCACGACAACTCGGAGGTCGAGGATTTCGCGAGCGCCCTGCTCCGGTACCCGAACGGCGCGGTGGGGCAGTTGACGGCGTCGCTGGTGCACCACGGCGAGGAGCAGCAGCTCGTCTTCCAGGGCGAGCGCGCCGCCGTGGGGCTGCCGTGGCGGGTGAAGGCGTCGCGCCAGCGGGAGAACGGATTCCCCGAAGATGATCCGGCGCTGGCCGCGGAGATCAACGCGTTCCGGGACCGGGTGCCCCCGTTGTCCCTCGAGGGGCACGACGGCCAAGTCGCCAACTTCGTGGCGGCGATCGAGGGGCGCGAGGCGCTGTGGGTGGACGGCGCCGAAGGCCGCCGCGCCATCGAATTGATCGCGGCGATCTACCAGTCGTCCTGCCAGGGTCGTCCGGTCGCGCTGCCGCTGGCGCCCGCGGACCCCTTCTACACCCGCGAGGGCATCATGGCGCACGCGCCGCGCTTCCACGAGAAGCGCACGAGCCTGGAGAACTTCGCCGCGGACGACATCACGTTCGGCCGCGATTTCGGGCTTTGAAAGACGGGAGCGCGGGATGCAAAAACACGACGGCATGAACTACGCGCCCACCGGCGCGGCCCGCGCCGTGTGCGGCAAGGGCGAGTTCCGCATCGCCGCCGTCGGACTGGACCATGGCCACATCTACGGCATGTGCAACGGCCTGGTCGAGGCGGGCGCGGAACTGGCGCTGGTGTACGATCCGGACCCGGCCAAGGTGGCGCGGTTCGTGGGAACTTACCCGGGCGTCAAGGCGGCCCGCAGCGAGGACGAGGTTCTCCAGGACCCGGCCATCGCGCTGGTCGCCGGCGCCGCCGTGCCCTGCGAGCGCGGCCCGCTCGGCCTGCGGGCCATGGCCCACGGCAAGGACTACTTCGCGGACAAGCCGGCGTTCGTGTCGCGAGCGCAGTTGGAGGCGGCGCGCGCCGCCGTGGCGGCGACGGGACGGAAGTTCGCGGTGTACTACGCGGAGCGCCTCCACGTGGAGGCGGCGGTGCATGCGGGAAGGCTCATCCGGGACGGCGCCATCGGCCGGGTCCTGCAGGTGATCGGACTCGGGCCGCACCGGCTCAACGCGGCCTCGCGGCCGGAATGGTTCTTCCGGAAGGAGAAATACGGCGGCATCCTGGTGGACATCGGCAGCCATCAGATCGAGCAGTTCCTCTGGTACAGCGGCGCCGCCGGCGCCGAGGTCCTCCACAGCAAGGTCGCCAACTACCGCAGCGGAGGCCACCCGGAGTTCGAGGACTTCGGCGATGCGACGCTCCTGGCCGACAACGGCGCCACCTTCTATTTCCGGGTCGACTGGTTCACGCCCGGCGGCCTGGGCGCCTGGGGCGACGGTCGCACCTTCGTCCTCGGCACGGACGGATATATCGAGCTCCGGAAATACCTCGATGTGGCCCGGGATCCGGAGGGCGATCACGTCTACATCGTCGACGGCGCCGGCGAGCGCCACGAGCACGTCCACGGGCGGGTGGGGTTTCCGTTCTTTGGGGACCTGATCCTGGACTGCCTGGAACGGACGGAGCGCGCCATGCCGCAACGCCACGCTTTCTTGGCCATGGAGCTGGCGCTGGAAGCCCAGGAACGGGCCGTTCGGATCGCGTGAACGGCGGCTCGAAGCCCCCAAAAGGGCTTTTATCAGGCGCTTGACAGTCCGATGCGAAGTTGGTAGAATCACTGGTTGCGTTTCTGGAGCAATGTCCGTGAGCAGTCGTGTCGGTGGACACAAGCGTGCGCTCGGCGCCGCCTATGCGGCCTACGGACATACCATGCTCGGACTGGGCCTTAGCAACCCTGTCCTGCACCTGGCGATTGCCGGTGTAGGCGGCTCCGCGGGTGGCGGAGGTCTTTAAGGCCCTATCGTCGCGGCGTGAAGACTCACCCGTCACCTATGTGGCGGGTTTTTTTTATGGACCCGCGCGGAGCGACCCGCTCGCCCGCCGCGGTCCGATAATCCTGCGGCGGGCGGGGGACAATGCCCGCGCCGACTGCCGAAAGAGGTGCCTGTATGGACAAGGTGAGGATCTTCGACACGACCTTGCGGGACGGGGAGCAAAGCCCCGGCGCGAGCTTGAGCGTCGATGAGAAGCTGGTCATCGCCCATCAGCTCGCCAAGCTCAAGGTCGATATCATCGAAGCCGGCTTCCCGATCGCCAGCCAGGGCGACTTCGAGGCCGTCAGCCTGGTCGCTGCGCGGGTGCGCGGGCCGGTCATCTGCGGTCTTGCCCGGGCGCTGCCCAAGGACATCGAGCGCGCGGCCGAGGCGCTCAAGGCGGCGGAGCGGCGCCGCATTCATGTCTTCCTGGCAACGAGCAAGATCCACATGGAAAAGAAGCTCAAAAAGAGCGAGGCCGAGGTCCTCGAGGGCGCGGCGGCGGGCGTTGCGCTCGCGCGGCGCTTCACCGACGATGTGGAGTTCTCGCCCGAGGATGCCTCGCGCACCGAGCCCGAGTTCCTGTGCCGCGTCGTCGAGGCGGCCATCGAGGCCGGCGCCGGGACGATCAACATCCCCGACACGGTGGGCTACGCCATGCCGGACGAGTTCGGCGAGCGCATCCGCATGTTGCTCGCCCGGGTGCCCGCGTTCGACCGCGCGGTGCTGAGCGTCCACTGCCACAACGACCTCGGCCTGGCCGTGGCGAACTCCCTCGCCGCGGTGCAGGCGGGCGCGCGGCAGGTGGAGTGCACGATCAACGGCCTAGGCGAGCGCGCCGGCAACGCGTCCCTGGAAGAGGTCGTGATGGGGCTGCGCGTCCGGCAGCAGCATTTCGGCGCGGGGACCGGCATCGCCTCCCAGGAGATCTGGAACACGAGCCGCCTGGTGGCGAATCTGACCGGCATCGAAGTGCAGCGCAACAAGGCCATCGTGGGCTTGAACGCCTTCAGCCACGAGGCCGGGATCCACCAGCACGGCGTGATCTCGGACCGCGAGACCTACGAGATCATGCGGCCCGAGGACGTGGGCTGGATGGGCCACACGCTCGTGATCGGCAAGCACTCCGGCGTTCACGCCGTCAAGGAGGTGCTGAAGACCCGCGGCTACGCGCTCCAGGCCGAGGCGTTGCGCGAGGTGACGCGCCGGGTCAAGGAGGTCGCGGATCGCGAGAAGCAGATCGAGGAGGAGGACATCGTGGCGATCGCGCGTGATGTCATGTCCGATCTCTCCTCGGACGAGCAGTCGATCACCCTGGAGGAGCTCAGCGTCATGACCGGCAGCCGCATCACCCCCTGCGCCGTCGTGAAGCTCAAGGTGGGCGGCAAGGAGTCGGTGTGCACGTCGATCGGCGTGGGCCCGGTGGATGCCGCGGCGCGGGCCCTCAGGACGGCGGTGGATCCCGACCTCCGGCTGGTCGAGTACGGCTTGAAGGCCATCACGGGAGGCACGAACGCCCTGGCGCACGCCTCGATCCGGTTCGAGGACACGGCGGGGCGGCAGTTCGTGGGCGATGCGGTGGGCGAAGACGTCATCGTGACCTCGGTGGCGGCCATGGTGAAGGGCGCGAACCGCGCGGTGAACGCGCGGCGCAGGGAGCAGTCGGCGGGGGCGCAGAGCGCCGCGCAGGCGGGAGGCGGCAATGACTAGCGCGCGAAAGCTGAAGGACGCGCCGCCCGCGGCCGCCGAGAACAACAACGGCGTCCGCCAGATGTTGAGCGGCGCGGACATGGTCATACGGTCGCTGGCGCGGGAAGGCGTCGACCTCATCTTCGGGTATCCGGGCGGCGCCATCATGCCGGTCTACGATGCGTTGCTCAACCACTCGATTACGCATATTCTCACACGCCACGAACAGGGCGCCGCGCATATGGCCGACGGTTATGCGCGCGCTTCCGGCCGGGTCGGCGTGTGCATGGCCACCTCGGGTCCCGGCGCGACCAACCTGGTGACCGGCCTGGCCACGGCTTACATGGATTCCGTGCCCATCGTGGCTATTACGGGGCAGGTGTCCTCGGCGTTGATCGGCACCGACGGCTTCCAGGAGGCCGACGCCTTCGGCCTGAGCTTTCCCATTACGAAACATTCCTACTTCGTGAGCCGGACGGAGAACATCCCCGCCGTCATGAAGGAGGCCTTCTACATCGCGCGCACGGGCCGGCCCGGGCCGGTGCTCATCGACATCCCCAAGGACGTGCAGCAGCGCACCGCGCTGTACGAGCCGCCCGAGGCGCCGGTGGTGCTGCCCGGGCACTTCATCGCGGGCAAGGCCCGCGACGAGGAGATCGAGACGATCCTCGGCGAAATCTACCGCGCCCGGCGGCCGTTGCTCTACGTGGGCGGCGGCGCCATCACGAGCGGCGCCAGCGAGGTCCTGCGGCGCTTCGTCGAACGTACGAAGATCCCGGTGACGACCACGCTCATGGGGCTCGGGGCGCTGCCGCGGTATCATCCCCAGTCGCTCGGCATGCTCGGCATGCACGGGGCGGTGCACGCCAACCGGGCGGTGACGGACGCCGATTTCCTCCTCGCCTTGGGCGCGCGCTTCGACGATCGCGTGACGGGCAGGAAGGACCGGTTCGCGCGCAACGCGCGCATCGTGCACGTGGACATCGATCCGGCCGAGATCGGCAAGAACGTGGTCGTGCACGTCGGCGTGCAGGCCGATGCGCGCTGCGTCCTGGAGCAGATCATGGAGCGCCTGGAGACGGGCCGCCTGCGCGACTACGGGCCGTGGCACGCGCGGATCGAGGCGTGGCGGGCGAAGCAGCCCCTCCAGGCCCTCGCGAAGGGGGTCAAGGGTTCGCGGGACAACATTTCTCCGCGCTACATCGTCGAGGAGATCGGACGCCTGGCCGGCGAGGAGGCGGTCATCGTCACCGACGTCGGCCAGCACCAGATGTGGGCGGCGCAGTACTATCCCGTGACCCGGCCGCGGGGCTTCCTCACCTCGGGAGGCCTGGGCACCATGGGCTACGGGTTTCCGGCGGCGATCGGCGCCAAGTTCGCTTGCCCGGACCGGACGGTGGTGCTCATCGGCGGCGACGGCGGCTTCCAGATGAACATCCAGGAGCTCACGACGGCGGTCTCCAACAAGATCCACGTCGTGATCGCGCTCTTCGACAACCAGGCCCTCGGCATGGTCAGGCAGTGGCAGAACCTGTTCCACGACCAGCGCTACTCCTCGGTGGATCTGAAGGACAATCCCGACTTCGTGAAGGTCGCCGAGGCCTTCGGCGGCCGGGGCCGCGATGTCCACGACCCGGAGGAGGTCACGCCGGCGCTGGAGCAGGCTCTCGCCGCGAGGGGGGGGCCGTTCCTGCTGCGGTTCCGGCTGCACAACGATGAAAACGTGTTTCCCATCGTGCCCGCCGGGGCCGGCCTGGACGAGGCGATCGGAGGTGGCGAATGAAGCGCCCGACGACCATCTGCGCCTTGACCGAGAACCGCCCCGGCGTGCTGGCCCGCATCGCCGGGCTGTTCAGCCGCCGGGCCTACAACTTGCTGTCGGTCACCGCCGAGCAGACGGCGACGCCGGAGCTGTACTGCATCACCCTGGTGGTCATGGAGAACGACGCGGGGGTGGAGCAGGTCTGCAAGCAGCTCTGGAAGCTCATCGATGTCGAGCAGGTCGTGACCCTCTCGCCGCGGCCGGCGGTGGAGCGCCAGCTCGTGCTGGTCAAGGTGAAGGCGCCGAACGGACAGCGCGCCCGCGTGAGGGAGGAGGCCGCGGTGTTTCACGCGAACACCCTCCACGTGGGCGCCGAGACGATGACGCTCGAGCTGGCGGGCGACCCCGCGCAGATCAACGATTTCCTGAAGGCTCTGGAGCCCTTCGGCGTTCTCGAGGTGGTGCGCTCCGGCAAGATCTCGCTTCTGAGGAGCGACGCGACCACCTTCGAGCCGCGCCGGCACGGCGAGCGTTTGGTGAAGCTATGACGCGCAGGGTGCTGATCTACGACACCACCCTGCGGGACGGATCGCAGAGCGAGGGGATTTCGTTTTCGCTGGAGGACAAGCTCAAGATTCTGCGCTGCCTGGATGAGTTCGGGGTGGACTACGTGGAGGGCGGGTGGCCCAACTCCAACCCGAAGGACGCCGCGTTTTTCCAGCGGGCGCGCGACCTGCCGCTGCGACACGCGCGCGTGAGCGCCTTCGGGAGCACGCGCCGGCGCAGCGCGGCGGCCTCCAAGGACGAGAATCTCCGGGCGCTGCTCGGGGCGGGCACGCCCGTGGTGGCGGTGTTCGGGAAGGCGTGGCTGCTCCATGTGACCGAGGTTCTCGGCTGCACGCCCGAGGAGAACCTGCGGATGGTGCGGGAATCCGTGGCCTTTCTCAAGGAAGCGGGGCGCGAGGTCGTGTTCGATGCCGAGCACTTCTTCGACGGATACCGCGAGAGCGACGCCTACGCGTTGGAGGTGCTCGGCGCCGCCCGCGCCGGCGGCGCCGACACGATCGTCCTGTGCGACACGAACGGCGGCACGCTGCCCCACGAGTCCCGGGCCATCGTCGCCCGGGCGGTCAAGGAGTTCGGCGCCTGCGTGGGAATCCACGTCCACAACGACGCGGGCGTCGCCGTCGCCAACAGCCTCGATGCGGTGCGCGAGGGCGCCGTGCAGGTGCAGGGGACGTTCAACGGCCTGGGAGAGCGGTGCGGCAACGCGGACCTGGCCGTCGTGATCCCGAACCTGATCCTCAAGATGGGATGCGCGTTGGGCGTCTCGCGCGAGGCGCTCGCGAGGCTGACGCACGTGGCGCGCTACGTGAGCGCCGTCGCGAACCACCATTTCGCCGAGAACAGCCCCTTTGTCGGCGCCCGCGCCTTCGCGCACAAGGGCGGCGTGCACGTGCATTCCGTGATGAAGCAGGGGCGGACCTACGAGCACGTGGCGCCCGAGGATGTGGGCAACGACCGGCGGTTCCTGGTCTCCGAGCTGGCCGGGAAGGCGAACATCAGGCTCATCGCGCGGCAGGAGGGGATCGACCTGGGGGGCGGCGAGGATGTGCCCCGAGCCGTCGTGACGGAGATCAAGCGCCTGGAGCACGAGGGCTACCAGTTCGAGGGCGCGGAGGCCTCCGCGGCGCTGCTGATCAAACGCGTGCTCGGGCAGGCGCCCGTCGCCTTCGAGCTGGAGAGCTTCCGCGTGATCGTCGAGCGCCGGCCGCAGGCCCGGACGACGGTCAGCGAGGCGACCGTGAAGGTCAGGGTCGACGGGCGCGAAGAACTGTCCGTGGGCGAGGGCACCGGCCCGGTCGCCGCGCTGGATGCGGCGCTGCGCGCGGCGCTCAGCGAGTTCTACCCGGAAGTGGAGGCGGTGCGGCTCACCGACTACCGCGTCAGGGTGGTGGATGAAGACAGCGGCACGGCGGCCCGGGTGCGGGTCATCATCGATTCGGCGGACGACAAGGGCTCGTGGAGCACCGTCGGGGTTTCCGAGAATATCATTGAAGCGTCCTGGCTCGCCCTCGTGGACAGCATCCTATACGGTCTGAACCGGCATGGGGCGATCGAGCGCTTCAACGGCAGGAAGAACGCGGGCTCCAGGGAGGCGGATTGCTGCAATGGTTGAGAAAGCCAAGTGGATCTGGCAGGACGGGAAGCTCGTTCCTTGGGACGAGGCGCGCGTGCACGTCCTCACCCACACGCTGCACTACGGCTTCGGCGTGTTCGAGGGCATCCGCTCCTACGCCCTGGCGGGCGGCGGCTCCGCCGTGTTCCGCCTCGATGCGCATCTGCGCCGCCTGTACGATTCGGCCAAGATCATCGGCCTCAGGCCCGCCGTGCCCCTTGCGGACCTGCACGCGGCGGTCATGCTGGTCCTCAAGGAGAACGGCCTGAGGGAAGCTTACATCCGCCCGATCATGTTGGTCGGCTGCGGCGCCATGGGGCTCTACGCCATCGACAATCCGGTGGGCACCGTCGTGGCCGCGTTCCCGTGGGGCGCGTACCTGGGAGAGGAAGGCCTGGCGCGGGGCATCCGCGCGAAGGTGTCCTCGTTCGCCCGCAACCACATCAACAGCGCCATGGCCAAGGGCAAGATCTGCGGGCACTACGTCAACAACATCATGGCCAAGAGCGAGGCCGTCCACGCGGGCTACCACGAGGCGATCATGCTGGATACCGCCGGCTTCGTCGCCGAGGCCAGCGGCGAGAACCTCTTCCTCGTCAAGGACGGCGTCGTGCACACGCCCGGCGTGGCCACGGTCCTCGGCGGCGTGACGCGCGACGCGGTCATGGCGATCATGCGCGACTTGGGGATCGCGGTGGTCGAGCGGAACATCGCCCGCGACGAGCTCTACATCGCCGACGAGATCCTCATCACGGGCACGGCCGCGGAGGTGACGCCGGTCAGGGAGGTCGACGACCGGCCCATCGGCGCGGGCAAACCCGGCCCCGTGACGCTGAAGGTCCAAGCGGCGTACTTCGACGCGGTCAAGGGCCGCAACCCGGCCTACGAAGGCTGGCTCACCCGGGTGCGGTGAGCGGCCTGCCGCGTGCTCGGGCTTGACGCGGCGCGCCCGGCCGCGTACCGTACTCTGCGACGGGGCGGGAACCGCCCCACACGGCGGAGGAAACCATGGCCGAACTGAAGGACAAGAGCGCGCTGGTTACGGGCGGCGCCCGGGGCATCGGACGCGCGATCGCCGACGAGCTGGCGCGGCGGGGCGCGAAGGTCGCGGTCTGCGACATCGACGAAGCCGCCGCCGCGAAGGCCGCCGAGGAGCTCAAGGGGTTCGGCGTCGAAACCATGGCGGGCAGGGTCAACGTGGCGGATGCGGAGGAGTTCAAGGCCTTCGTGGACGCCGTGGCCGGCGCGTGGGGGCGCCTTGACATCATGGTCAACAACGCCGGCATCACCCGCGACGGCCTCCTCATGCGCATGAAGGACGAGGACTGGCGGCGGGTGATCGATGTCAACCTTACGGCCGTGTTCTACGGCTGCCGCGCCGCCGCCGTCCACATGATGCGGCAGCGTGCGGGCCGGATCGTGAACATTGCCAGCGTCGTGGGCATCATGGGCAACGCCGGCCAGGCCAACTACGCCGCCTCCAAGGGCGGCGTGATCGCGCTCACTCGAACCGTGGCGCGCGAGCTCGCCTCCCGCGGCGTCACGGCCAACGCCGTCGCTCCGGGATACATCGAGACCGAGATGACGGCCGTCCTGTCCGCGAAGGCCAAGGAGGCCTTCCTCGCCGCGGTGCCCCTCGCGCGGGCCGGTAAACCGCAGGACGTGGCGGATGCGGTCGCGTTCCTCGCGAGCGATCGGGCCGCGTACATCACCGGGCAGGTGCTGGCGGTGGACGGCGGCATGGTAATGTTCTGACCCGCGCGCGGCGGCCGGCTCGGCATTGCCCCGAGCCTCCCGCCGGGAAGCCGCCCTGAAGATTGCGCCGGCCCGCGCCGAAGTAGAGAGGGGCCGAGCACGGCGCGGCGGGAAGGGGCGGCGGCCCGGGAGGAACGAACGTGAGACGCGCGGCGCGGGGATTCACTTTGATCGAGTTGCTCATCGTTGTCGCCGTCATCGCGATTATCATGGGTATGGGGTTGCCGAACCTGCTCAACGCCAAGCGGGCCGCGAACGAAGCATCGGCGATCGCGTCTCTGCGGGGGATCTGCAGCGCCTGCGAGCAGTATCGGGTGTCGGCGGACCCTCGGAGCTATCCGGCGGATCTGGCGGCGCTCACCATCGCCGGCGGCGCGCCCATGGATTTCATCGATGCCAGGCTGGCCTCGGGCGTGAAGTCGGATTACGTGTTCAACCTCGCGGGGGCGGGGACCACCTGGCAGGCCTGGGCGGCGCCGTTGAGCCTTGCCGGCGGCGGGCGCGCCTTCTACACGGACCAAACCGGCGTGATCCGCCAGGTGGCGGGCCTGGGGCCCGCGGGGGCCGCCGACGCGCCGCTTGATTGATCGGCGCGGACGCGCGCGCTTGACTGTTCTCTCCCGGAGCCCGTAGACTCGATGCCGCGCCGCGGGAGGGCTCCCGCGGCGCCGTTTCCCAGGGTCCGCATCGAGTGACGAACGTCATCGGCAAAACCTTCGGGCTGAAGGCCTCGGAGCTGGCCGCGCTCAGGCGGCTTACGCGCCGGCGCGTTCGCCCCGAGGATGCGCTGAGCGTCGAACTGGCCCGCGAGCTGGCCGCGCTGTCCGCGGAGATCGGCGCCCGCGTCGGCGTGCTGCTCGATCGCGCCGGGCGGGTCCGCTGCGTCTCGGTGGGGGATGCCCGCGGAATCCCGTTGCCGCCGGAGGCATGGGGCGACGCCGGCGGCCTGCGCCTGTCCGGGCTCCGGCTGGTGCATACGGCGCAGTCGGGAGCCGGCGGACTTGCCGCCGGAGAGTTCGCGCGCGCCGACCTGGTCGACCTCCTGCGCCGCAGGCTCGACCTGAGCTTGAGGATCAACGTCGCGCGGGAGGGCATCGTGGAGAGCGTCACGCGGGCGGTGATCGAAGCGCCGAACCGCGCGGGCGCGCCGTTCCGCGTCGATGTGGTCCGCAGCCTCGACGATCTCCTGGGAACCTTCGCGCGAGATATCGCGGCGCTCGAGGAGGAGTTGGCGCGCCTTCGGCCCCGAGCCCTCGACACCGCGCCCCGCGAGCGCGCCATCCTCGTCGGCGTCTGGCACGGCGACCGCGGCGCCGCCGAGCGGTCCATGGCCGAACTGGCCGCGCTGGCCGAATCGAGCGGGGCCGAGGTGGTGGACACGCTCGTTCAGCGCCGCCTCCGGCCGGACCCGCGCTCCTTGATTGGGCACGGCAAGGTGTGGGAGTTGAGCGTGCTGGCGCTGCACCGCGCCGCCGATGTCATCATCTTCAACCATGAGCTCAGCCCCGGCATGGCTCGCAACCTCGAGGATGCGCTGCCGGTGAAGGTGATCGACAGGACCCAGCTCATTCTCGATATCTTCGCGCAGCGCGCCTCGTCGGCCGAGGGCAAGCTCGAGGTCGAGCTCGCGCGCTTGGTGCATGCCCTGCCGCGTCTCAGGACCGAGGGGGAGCGCATGGGGCAGATACGCGGCGGCATCGGGTCGGACCGCGGCGTCGGCGAGCCGCAGAAGGAACTGAACCGCCGCACGATCAAGCGCCGGATCGCGCAGATCGAGGAGCGCCTGGCGCGCATCAGCGCTCAGCGCACCGAGCTGCGCAAGCGCCGGAACAAGAACGCGGTTCCGGTGGCGGCGCTGGTGGGGTATACGAACGCCGGCAAGACCACCCTGCTCAACCGCCTGACGGCGGCGGATGCGCCCGCCGGGCCGCAGCTCTTCATGACGCTGGAGAGCACCTCGCGGCGCCTGGTTCTTCCCAGCGGCCGGCGGGCGATCTTCGTCGATACGGTGGGGTTCATCCGCGACCTGCCGGCGGGGCTCATGCGGGCGTTCGAGGCCACCCTGGAGGAGCTGCGCGGCGCCGACGTGCTGTTGCACATCGCCGACGCCGGCGATCGGGACGTCTTCCGCCAGGTGGAGGTGGTGGAGAAGGTGCTCGATGCCATCGGGCTGGGCGATCGGCCGCGGATTCTGGTTTTCAATAAAATCGACCGCGTGGATCTCGGGGCCTTCAAGCCCCTGTGCGCCGGGCGTCCCGCGGAGTTCGTGTCGGCGCTGGCGCCTGATCTGCGCGCGCGCATGGGAGCGCTGCTGGATGCGGCGCTGCCGGCCCCCGGCCGCGCGGAGCGCGGCGCCGGGGACGCGGAGGAAGAGCTCGAGGCGCGCGCTTGACCGGCGGCACCGGCGCGACGCCCCCGGCGGCGTCGCTCCGTTCAGCCTGAAAACGCGGCCGCCTGGGGAAACACCGCCTCCCATAGCGCCGCGAGCAGGGCCGGAAGCCCCGCCCCCGATACCGCGGAGACGCCGTAGACCGGCGCGCGGAGCACGGCGCCGAGCTCTTTGACGAGCCGCGCGGCGTCGGCGTCGGGCAGGAGGTCGAGCTTGGTGAGGACGACGATGCGCGGCGCGCCCTCCCGCGCCGCGCCGGCGAGGGCAAGCTCGCGCTCCAAAATGTGGAAGGCCGCGGTTATTTCCGGCGCGCCGCCGTGCTCATTCGTGACGCAGTGAGCCAGCACCTTGGTGCGTTCCACATGCCGGAGGAATTCATGCCCGAGGCCCGCGCCTTCGTGAGCGCCCTCGATGAGGCCCGGAAGGTCGGCGATGACGAGGCGGCGCTCGGCGTCGAGCTCGCAGATTCCCAAGTGGGGGTAGCGGGTGGTGAAGGGATAGTCGGCGACCTTGGGCCGCGCGCGGGAAAGCGCGCGCAGGAGCGCGGACTTGCCCGCGTTGGGCAGCCCCACCAGTCCGATGTCCGCGATGAGCTTCAGCTCCAGGTCGAGCACGAGCTCCTCGCCGGGGCCGCCCTCGGTCGCGGTGCGCGGGGCCTGGTTCACCGCCGTAGCGAAGTGCTTGTTGCCCCGGCCGCCGGCGCCGCCCCGCGCGATGAGCACCCGCTCCTGCGGAGTCACCATATCGGCGAGGAGCCGCCGCTTGGGATGCAGCCAGACCTCGGTGCCGCAGGGAACCGCGATGGTGAGATCCTTGCCGTCGGCGCCGGTGCGGTTGTTACCCGCGCCGCGCTTTCCGTTCTCGGCGGCGTACACGGGACGGAGGAAGAAATCGTAGAGTGTGGCGAGCTGGGGGGTCGCGCGCAGATAAACCGAGCCGCCCCTCCCGCCGTCTCCGCCGTCGGGGCCCCCGCGGGGTTTGAACTTCAACCGCCGGAAGCTGGCGCCGCCGCCGCCGCCGCGGCCGCTGCGCACTCTGATGGTGGCGCGGTCAAGGAACATGGGCTCGCGCGGCCGCGGCCGAACGCCCTCCGCGGTGGGTCACTTCGCGTCAGGGTAGACGCTGACGCGCCGGCGCGACTCGAACTTCACCGTGCCCGCAATTTCGGCGAAAAGGGTCCAGTCACGGCCCACGCCGACATTCGCGCCCGGGTGAAACCGGGAGCCGCACTGCCTGACGATGATGTCCCCGGCGAGCACGCGCTGGCCGCCGAAGCGCTTGACGCCCCTGCGCTGGGATCTGGAATCGCGTCCGTTGCGCGATGCGCCGCCGCCTTTCTTGTGAGCCATGGTTCTACTCCGTTCCGCCGAGGATTTTGGTGATCGCCACCCTGGTGTAGCGCTGCCGGTGGCCGGCGTACGTGCGCGATGACTTGCGGCGGCGCCAGTGCAGGATCGTGACCTTCTTGCCTTTGTGTTCGCCCCGCACCTCCGCGAGCACCTTCGCGGACGGAATCGTCGGCGTGCCGATCCGCGTCGCGGTCGCATCGCCGAGCATGAGCACCTCGTTGAATTCGACGGTGGCTCCCGCGGGCTCGGCCCTCAGGTCGATGTCCAGCACCATGCCTTCTTCCACACGGTACTGCTTGCTTCCGTCCCGAATGATCGCGTACATGCCGTTCCTCCGGTTCAATCGCGCGGCGTCGGCGCCGCGGCCTCCGCCGCTCACATAACTTCGACGTCCGCGTTCGGCCCGCAGGGCAGCTCTTCGATGGCGAGCTTGCGCCCCAACTCGGCCTTAATGTCCTTGAAAGCGGGGCTCCTGGCCAGTATCGCCATGACCCGCGTCGTAACTTTGGCCTTGATCGTCCGGCTCCTTCCCTTGAGGCGCAGAGCGTCCAGCAACCCGGCTGCCGCGGACACGCCATCCACAACGGCGCCCGGTCCGCCGCAGCGAGGGCACTTGACGAGCCCCAGCGCCGACTCCGGCTCGCCTTCGGCGCGCCGCGTCAGCACCGCCACGCCGAGCGGATCGATGCGACCGACCCAGACGTTGCCGCGGTCTTCCGAGGCGAGGGTTCGCAGGCGTTTTTCGACGGCACCGCGCTCCCGCTCGTCGCGCATGCCGATAAAATTGCACGCGACCAGCCCGCCCAGGTTCCTCAGCCGCAGTTGGCGGAAGAGGACGTCGGCGGCCTCTAGATTCGTCCGCAACGCTTCGGCCCCGCCCCGCGCGGAGCCCGAATTCACATCGACCGCCACCATGGCGTCGGTGGATTCGATCACAAGGCTGCCCCCGCTCGGGAGAGAAAGAACCCGATTATAGAGGTTTTCGATCTCCTTTTCAACGTGAAAGGCGTGGAAGATCGGGGGACCGGCTGCGTGGAGCCGGAGGGCGGCCCGCGGTTTCCCTCCGGCCGCCTCCAGGGCCGCCTCGAGGCGCTGCAGGGCCGCGGGGGAATCGATCACGATCTCGGTCCGTTCAGGCCCCAGCTCGTCGCGCACGAGCCGCTCCAGGAGGGGCGGTTCCGCCAGAAGAAGCCCCGGCCCGCGCATTTCCCACGCGGCCCGCACCAGCCGTTCCCACAGCCCGGCCAGGACCTGGATTTGCGCGGCGAGCGCGGCCGCGGACGCGTTGCGGCCCGCGGTCCGGACGATGACGCCGGCCTTTCCAGGCGGCTTGATCGCCCTGAGGGTGTCGTGCAGCGCGTCGCGTTCGGTCTCCTCCTTGAGCGCCTTAGTGATTCTGCGAATGGGGCGGTAGGGGCGCAGGACGACCAGCATGCCGGCGAGGCTCACGTCGGTCGTGACCTGGAGGAGCTTGCTGCCAGCGGGCCTGCGTTTCACCTGGACGATAATCCGCGTGCGCGGCGGCAGCGGCCGCGGCGCCGCGGCGCTGTCCTTCTTGGACAGCGCGAACGGCGGGGGGCGGGGGGCCGTCGATGGGGCCCCGAGCACGTCGCTCTGCTCCAGGTACCCCTTGGCGTCGCCAGCGAGCTCGACGAACATCCCCTTGGTGCCGGGCGCGCCGCGAATGATTTCGCCCAGGTAAATTCCGCCGATGAGCCGTGGGCAGCCGTCCTCCTCCCGCAGGAAAGCCGTCAGCCGATCGCCGTCCAACACGGCGGCGCGGGTGAGAAGGCCCTCGTAATGGCTCACCAGGATGCGTCGCACAGCACCTCCCGGGGCGGCCGCCCGGCGTCGCGCGTCCCCCTCCGAACGGGACGCGGCGGAGAGAGAGCCCCCTCTGGTTACGGCGGGGGCATCTTCGTAAAAGGCGATCTTAAGAGGTCAAAGGGCGGGGCGATAGCATCGCACGACGCGAGGTGAATATAATTTCATTGGTCATGCGCGCTTAGGCGGGCGGCGGCGGCGAGGCGGGTCGAACAAGACACACGGCCCCGGTGCTTCGCCGCACCGGGGCCGCTCCCTGCTGTGGGGAGGTCCACAACAGGAACTACTACTTCTTCTCAGGCTCCTTCCCCTTGGCCGGCGCTTTGCCGGACTGCTTGAGCGCTTGCTGCGTGAAATGGTCGTTCTTCATGACCTCTTCCATGCTGCGCTTGCTCACCTGCTCGAGCATGTCGGTATTCTGCATGATCGTGGGCGTCAGCGTGATGAGCACCGCGTCCCGAATGGTGCGGTTGTAGTGGTATGTGAAGATATGGCCCAGGACCGGGATGCTGCTCAACAACGGCACTCGCGTCGTGATCTCGCGGCGGTTCTCCGTCTGCAGTCCGCCGATCAAGGCCGTGTGGCCGTGCTGGACGCGCATCGTCGTGACGACGGTCTGCATCTGCTCCCGAGGCAGATCGATCTGCGTCATGCCGAAGGAGAAGCGCTCGAAGCCGTCCAGCGGCGAGCTCTTGCCCGTCAGGGCGTTGATCTTCGGGATCACGCACATATCGATGTCTTCGGACTGCGGGATCACGTTCGGGATTATGTAAAGGGTGAAGCCGACGCTCACCGGCGAGCGCTTGTTCTCCTTCAACGTGACGGTGACATTGCCGCTTTGGTCCTGCTGCACGCCCTGCTCGGCGAACGGCACGCTCTCGCCGACGAAAATCGTCGCGGGCCGCTTGTCGATGGTGGTCAACTCCGGCTGCTGGACGATGCGCGACGCGTCGTCATCCTCGATAAGCTCCAGCAGCATCTTGGTCTCGCTGAAGTCGAGGACTCCGAGGGCATGGAACCCGTTCATGGGGGCGTGCCACGGGCCGAGGTTGAAGGGGAAGGAGCTGCCCCAGTACATGAGCTTGTCCGTGATGTGTCTATCGCCCGTGGCGTCGCTGAAGAAAAAGCGGTCATCGCCGGGCTGGCCCCGCACTATGGCATTCGCGCCGCGGCGTTCGCCGGTGACGGTGTCGACGAAGCGGATGCCCGTCTCCAGCAGGTCGGTGTTCGAGGTCACCACGAAGCGCACCTTCACGTGGACCTGCGGCGGCTCCTTGTCGATTTGCGCCACGATCTTCTTGATCTCGTCGATGCGCGTCTTGATGTCCTTGACGTAGAAACTGTTCGTCACGGGGTCGTACTGGATCGAGCCGTGCTGCGAGAGCAGTTGTCGCATGGCGGTCAGGAGGGTGAACTCGCTCTTCTCGCCCTTCTTGGACTCGGGCGAGAGAACCTTCCCCTCTTCGTCGAGGAGGGGCGACATCGCTTGGTTCTGGATGTTGGTGATCACCGCCTGGTACGGGGAATCCGGCCGCACGAACCGCAACTGGATCCAAGCGGTCTCCAACTGCGTCACCAGCGAGCTGGGGTGCACCACCCTGAGGATCTTCGTGCCCGTCGACGGCAGCACATCCTCGACGATGGTGTAGCCCGCCGTCTTGACGATGGTGTTGAGCGCATCTTCCCAGGGCACCTCCCGCAGGCTGAGGCTCACGTTGCCCTTCACGTTCTCGGCCACGACGATATTGGCGCCGCTCTGCTTGGCCAGGAGGTCGAGCACGATCTTGAGGTCGGCATCCTGGAACTCCATGCTCACGGACGGCGGCTGCGTGAAGCGGATGAGCCGGTCGGACTCCTCGATGATGCGGCAGTCGGTGATCTGCGCGATATGCCTGAGGGCCAAGCGCCACTCCACGCGGTCGAGCTGCACGGTGACCTTCTCGTCGACCTGCTTGTCCGCCACGATGTTGACGCCGACCTTGCGGCTGATCGCGCTGAGGACCTCGCGGAGATCCTTGTCCTTCACGTCGAGGATGATGTATTCCTCGCGCTCGGGCGGCGCCGCCTCGGAGCCCTGCGCCAAGGGGCCCAGGCGCTCCCTGAATCCGCCGTCCCGGGAGACGCTCCCGGGAGCGAACTCCCCGGGCGCCTGCATGTACGGCGCCGCCGCGTTCGGCTCCTGCGCTGCAGGCGCCGGCGCGTCCTGCGCCCATGACTCCGCGGCGGCGGCCGTGAAGGCGGCGCACATGCCCGCGACCACTACGATTGACAGCCAACTACCCACGCCGTTCCTCATTAGAACCTCCCACTCCTGTCGAAGGCGACCGAACGCGCGCACGCGCGGTTCAATAGCGCCGGAACACGGAGCCTATCTTCTCGCCCTTGTAGACGAACACCACCCGATTATGCTCGATCTTGTCGATTGCGAAGTCAGTTCCGCGGTCCCCTTCGCGGAGCAGTTTGTTGTTGATGATGACATAGCTCGACGTTCCCGGCGCGCCCATGACGATGCCGTGAATGCGCACATCCTTCTTGGAGAACTCCCGCCGGATCTGCGCCCGCGTCTGCCAGTTGGCCGCGATCGCTATGATCTGGTCGGCGATGGTCTTGAAACGGGCGTTGGCCGCGGTCATGGAATCGGCGATCCCCTTGACCAGCTTGGAGAGATCCTCCACCGCGGTGTAGTCGTTGTCGTTGAAGGCTTCCTTGATCTCGGCCAGGGTGAGTCTGGCCTGCTCGTGGAAGTCCTTGAGCCGCATTTCTTCCAGCTCCGTCTTCACGTCCTCGAGCTTCTGCTCGATCAGGGCCAGCTCGCGTTGGAAGCGCGGCACCGTGAAGAGCCGTTTCTGCCCGATGAGCTGCTCCAAGCTCTTGTAGTGCTCCATGATCTTCTTTTCGTCGGGCTGCGCCGAGTTGAGGTGCGCGGAGATCGCCTCCAAGGACCCCTTGGCGTCCAGCAGGAGCTGCGCCTGCTGCTGCTGCGTGTACGCAATCTCCTCCACCGTCTCCTTGCCCCTGAGCTTATGCTGCTCCTTCACCGGCTTCCACTTGGCCGACGGCACGAAGGGGTCGTGGAACTTCGCCGAGGTCATGTCGAGGGACCTCAGCGTGAAGCTCTCCAGCTCCAGCGTCAGCTTCACGAACTCGGTGTCGTTGCGCAGGTTCTCCAGGGCCGGCAGCTTGGCGACGGCGTCGGAGATCTTCATGCCGCTCTCCGCCGCCTTCCTAAGGGATGCGAAGGCCTCGGCCCGCTGTCCCCGCTGCATGTGGAACTCGGCCATGAGAAGATGGACGATCTGCTCGGGGCCGTTCAGGTCCAGGACGTCCTTGAGTTTGCGGAACTCTTCTTCGGCCCGACCTTCCTTGCGCAGCACGAGGGCGAGGGCGAGGTGGTACCCGGAGACGTACGGCTGCAAGTTGATGAGCTCGGCGACGTTGCGCCGGGCCTCCTCCAGACGCGCGCCGCCGCGGGAGAAGTTCGCCTGGGCGCGGCGCTGGAGATCGCGGATCTGCCGCTGGAGCTTCTGCGCCTCCGGGTCATCCGCCGGGAGCAGAGCCTGTCCGGCCGCGGCCGCCGCCGTTTCCGGAGGATTCTCAGGCAGCGCAACCGGGCTGTCGGCGAAGTCCTCGGCAGCCGCGGGCGCCGCGGCCTGCGCGTTCGGCGCGCACACGCCCGACAGCACCGCGACGAGCAGCGCTCCCACCAGATTCACGCCAGCAATCGTGCTCCGCATGTTCATATCCCCGCACCTTTCCTTACTGCTTCTCGCCGGGCTTGCCGCTCTGCGCCCGGGGGGTATGGGTGTAGGTCGTGACGACGAGTTCGATGTTCTTCTCGCTGCGCTTCGCCGCCTCGATCTCCTTGTCCTGCCCCCCGCGGGCTTCGCTGCCCGCCGCGAAAGGCCGGATCTCGATCTCCTCGACCGCGAGGAAGCGGTCCCAGTTCTCGATCTTATTGACGAACCTGAGAAAATTCGGGAAGTCGCCGACCAGCTCGAAACGATAGGAATGCTCGCTGAACGCCTGCTTCACCGGCCCCGGGGACCCTTGCTTCCCGGCGGCGGCGGGCGCGGGCGCCTTGTCCGGGCGATCGACGGGATCGGCCCGCAGAATCTCGATCTTGAGGTCGCGCGCGAAGCGGGCGATCGTCTCCACGAAGGCGTCGTGAACGACCTCGCGCTCCTTGGGCAGGATGCTCGCGTAGCGGTCGACCTGCTCGGAGAGCTCCTGGGCCTGCTGCCGCAGGGCGGGAATGCGGGCGATCTTCTGCTTCGCCTCCCCCGCCTCCTGTTGCTTCACGGCGATCTGCTCGCTGTAGGCGGAATTCTTGCGGTACTGAAACCAGGTCAGGGTGCCGAGCCCGCCGACCAGCCCCAGAATCACACCGCCGACGATAACGAGTCGCTGTTTATCGGACACGGACGTCGCCTCCTTCTCCTATCCTCAAGCCGTCTTCTGACCGGCCGCGGCCGCAGGCTCTTCCATCTGCTTGATGTCCAGGCGAATCGTGAAGCGGATATTGTTCTCCTCGCGGAAACCCGGCAGAGCCACCTTCACCCACGACGGCGGCGAGATGCCCTCGAAGCCGTAGCTGAAGTCGTTGGCCGTGATGGCTTCATCGATGAAGTAACTCCAGAACTCGCGCTCGCCGATGAGCAAGCTTCTGAATTCGGTCATCGTCTTGACATCGGCGCCGAGGGCGAAGCACTCCAGCTCCAGGCTCCTGCCCGGCGTCGTCTTGCCGCTTCGGGCGGCGGCGCGTGCATCCTCGTCCTTCTTGACCCGGAGCTTCGTGATCCAGATCTCGGGGGGCGTCAGGGTCGCGAGGGCGTCCAGCTTGCGGGACCACAGGATGCGGTTCGTCTTGATCTGGATGATGTTGCGCTCGCGCTCCTTGTAGTCCGCGATGTCCTCCTGCAGGGAGTCGACCTCGGCCGCCTGAGCGTTGAGCTGGCTCACCTCCTGCTGCAGAAGGGCGAGCTTCTCCTCCGCCACGATTGCATTGAACCAAAGGTAGACGTACACGCAGCCCAGGATTGCGAGGGGCACGACGCCGCCGAGCAGCACTCCGAGCATGAGCGGCTGCTGGCCGCCCGTCCGCCTGAACTCCTCGGGTAACAGGTTGACCCTAATCATGGTTTCACCCTCTAATCCAAGAGCCTCGTCGCCAGCCCGACCGCGACCGCGAGCTGCGGGGCGGCCGCCTTGAGGGCATCCACGTCCACGTGATCGCTGCGAACCTCAAGGTTCTCCGTCGGGTCCCAGAACTGGACTTTGCGGTTGAAGATCCGTTCGAAGGCGCTCTCGATGCCCGGGAGCGCGGAGCTCCCGCCGGAAATGTAGATCTCTTCGACCTGATGGTCGTATTGGTTCTCGTAGTAATCGAAGGACAGGTGGATCTCGTTGCCCAAGTCATCCAGGATGGGCAAAACCGCCTCATCGACCTCGTTTTCCCTACCGTCGGGGGAGATCTTGGTCCGCTCCGCCTCGTGAGCCTCCAGGCTCAGGCGGTTGCCGATGGCTTCGGTGAAGTCGTTGCCCGCCAGGTAGATCTCGCGGGAGAAGTACGAGACGTTGCCCCGCATGATGTTGATTTCAGTCTTGCTGGCGCCGATGTCGATCAGAGCCGCCACGCGGTTGTCGTCCTGGACGCGGAGGCTGTGGAGCGCCTTGAGCTCGAAGGCGTTGCCGATGGCGAAGGAGTCCACATCGATGGCGACGGGCTGGAGCCCCAGCTCCGCGAGGAGGTTGACATGCTCCTCGATGAGGGTTCGCTTGACGGCCACGAGCAGCACCTTCATCTCTTTCTCGCCCCGTGCGCCGTCCTTGCCCTCGGCGGCGGCCGTCTCCTCCAGGCGCTGGCAGTCGAGCACGACCTCGTCGATGTCGAAGGGGATGTACTTGTCAGCCTCGAACCTGAGGGCGTTCTTCAGATCGTCGTCGGACATGCTGACCATGTTGACGTAGCGGACGATCACCGAGCGGCCGCATACTGCGGTCACGACGCGGCGGCACCGTATGCCGCTTTCCCTGAGGACGTTCGCGACGGTGTCCTTGAGGGCGTTCTTGTTGGGGAGCGCCACGCAGCCGAAGCCGGTGAGCCGCAGGTGCCCGCCGCTGTCGGTCAGCTCGACCGCCTTCACCGAATGCTCGCCGATGTCCAGCCCCACAAGCGATTTCTTCTTACCAAACATGGGTACCCCACCAAAGATCCAAGCGCGAGTGACTCCTTCGAATGCAAATGCACCGAAGTATGGGATGCGCTCCGAAAGGCGTCAACAAAAGGCGCGCGAAAACCCAGCGGCGCCCCGCGCGGCGAGAAGCCTCATAATACTGCCGCCGCGGCGCGGCGCAGGCGTGTATTACAAGACCATGCGCGGCGCGCCTGTGCGGGCGCGCCGCGCCCGAGCGCCGGCCCGGCGGGCGCTGCGCGATTCTCGGAAGGTGGCGAGGGCGGCGGCGCGCGGCGTGAGGCCGGCGGTCACATCAGGTTCGGCACCAGCGCCGCGAGGCGCTCGGACATGAAGGCCTCGCATTTCTCCGCGGTGTCCATGGCGCGCGTCTTTTCGGCGATCGCCTCGGCTTCCGCCAGGGATACGGACCGCACGATGTGCTTGACCAGCGGCGCCGCGAGAGGCGCCACGCTGTATTCCCGCAGGCCGAGGCCGAGGAGCAAGAGCACGAAACGCGGGTCCGCCGACATCTCGCCGCACACGCACACGCCTTTGGAGAGCTTCTGCGCCACCGCGATGATGTGCCGGAGGAGATGCATGATGGCGGGCGATCCCGGCTGGTACAAGTGCGCCACGCGCTGGTTGACGCGGTCGACCGCGAGGGAGTACTGGACCAGGTCGTTGGTCCCGATGCTGAGGAAGTCGACCTCGCCGGCGAGTTGGCCCACGGTCAGGGCCGCGGAAGGCACCTCGACCATGATGCCCACGGGTATGTGCGGCCGGAACGGAATCCCCCCGGCCGCCAGCTCCTCCTTCGCCCGGGCCAGAAGGCGTTTGGCCTCTCTGAGCTCCTCGACCACGGAGATCATCGGGAAGAGAATCCGCACGTCGCCCGCCACCGAAGCGCGCAGGATGGCGCGAAGCTGCACCATGAAGAGCTCGGGCCGCTGCAGCGAGTAACGAATGGAGCGCGAGCCCAGGAAAGGATTGCGCTCGCCGTCCTGCTGGCCCTCGTGGGCGAACTTGTCGGCGCCGAGATCCATGGTGCGGATGATGCAGGGGCGGCCGCCGAGCGAGCGCGCGACCTCGTGATAGACGTTGTACTGCATGTCCTCGCTGGGTTCGTGGCACTCCTCGTAGAGATACTCGGTGCGATACAGCCCCACGCCGCGCGCCCCCATGGCGAGGGCCATTTCCACCTCCTCGGGGAGTTCGATGTTGGCCAGGACCTCGACCTGGTAGCCGTCGATGGTTTCGGCGGGCAGATCGCGCTCGGCGACGAGGGCGTCGAACGCGGCGCGGTGGCGCCGCTCCTGCTCGCGGTAGCCTTCCAGCGTTGCGGAGTCCGGATCCACGATTACGAGCCCCTTGAGGCCGTCGATGATGACGGTCTGTCCGCCCCGAATGCGAAGCGAGAGGTCGCCGGTGCCGACGACGGCGGGTACGGCCATGGCCCGGGCCATGATGGCGGTATGGGCCGTCTGGCCGCCGATGTCCGTGGCGAATCCCTTGATCTTGGTCTTGCGGAGCGAGGCGGCCTGGCTGGGCGTGAGGGTGTGCGCCACCAGAACGACCTCGCGGCCCAGGCTGCCGAAGCCCAACATCGCCCCGCCGACGAGGTGGCGCATGATACGCCGCTCGACGTCGACCAGATCGTGGACCTTCTGAGCCGCCGTCTGGCTGTTCAGGCCGTTGAAGTGCTCGTGCCAGCGCCGCATGGCGGTGAACAAGGCGTACTCCGCGCTCATGTGCCCGTCGAGGATGTGGGTGCGGATCGCTTGGGCGAGGTCGGGGCTCAGGATGAGCGCTTTGTGGAACTCGAAGATCTCGGAAGCGTCGTTCCCGTAACCGCGGAGCTGCTCAATCTCGCGATCAATCTCCTCGGCCGCCTTGGCCAGGGCCGCGCGGCACTTTTCATCCTCGCGCGCCGCCTCGTCGGGCGCCACCTGGCGGCGGTGAATGTGGTGCTCCACGTCCCGCGGCATGACGAGCGCCTCGCCTACGGCGATACCCGTCATGCAGGGGATCCCCTTGTAGGTGTGCACGCGTCAGTCCTCCTTGAACTTGTCGCGCACGAGGGCGCCGAGCGCGGCGACGGCCTCGCGCGCGTCATCGCCCTTGGCGCGGATGCAGAGCTTCTTGCCGTACTCCATGCCCAGGCTGAGAACGGCGAGGGCGCTCTTGCCGTCGACCTCCTTGCCCTGGCCGGTGCAATGCACCTTGATCGCGCTCTTGAACCGGCTCGCCAGCTTGACGAACATGGTCGTGGGCCGGCCGTGGAGGCCGGAGCGATTCGCGATCTGGACGACGGCTTCCGCCGTGTCGTTGCCCGAAAGGGCCCCGGGTTTCTTCGTCACGATCGTGCCCCCGCCTCGGCCGAGGACGCATGTTCCGTCCGCCGCCAAAAAGTGTCCAACAGGAACGCCGCGAGGCGCCGGGGATTGTGGTGCAGCAAACGTCCGGACTCGGCCAGCGCCCCGGTGTGGATCGGCACTCCGCCGCACTTTTCCCGGTCGACGGCGACGGGCGCGGCGCCCTGCTCGCGATAGCGCCGGAGCACGGGGCCCGGGAAGGCCCCCGTGTTGGCCACAACCGCCGAGACGAAGCCCGGGTGCGTGTGGCGCTCGATGGCGGCGAGGTGATCGGAGAGGGCGAATCCGTCCGTTTCACCGGGCTGGGTCATCACGTTCGCCACGTACACGCGCGGCGCCGGGCACTGGCGGACGGCCTCGACCACGCCCCGCACGAGGAGGTTGGGTATGACGCTCGTGAAGAGGCTGCCGGGGCCGAACACGCACAGGTCCGCGGACGCGATCGCTTCCCGAGCTTCGGCGGAAATCCGCCCCGGGTCGGGCCGGAGCTCGATCGTGTGGATCGAGCGCCGCGAGGAGACGATCCGCACCTCGCCGGCGGTGCTCGAGCCGTCGGCGTGGTGGGCCACCAGGCTGACCTTGCGCGTGGAGCTGGGCACGACCTTGCCGGCGACCTTGAGAACGCGGTGCAGCTCTCGGACGGCGACGCCGAAATCGCCCTTGATCAGGGTGGCGGCGGCGATGAGCAGGTTGCCGAGACTGTGCCCGAGGAGTTCGCCCTCGGGAAAACGCCAGTTCAGGGCCTCCTTGAGGAGCGGATCCGCATCCGAAAGCGCCAGGAGGCAGTTGCGGACGTCGCCCGGCGGCGGGATGCCGAGATCTTTGCGCAGCAGCCCTGAGCTTCCGCCGTCATCGGTGACCGTCACGACGGCGGTGATGTCCTCGGTGTACAAACGCAGGCCCGAGAGGAGCGAGAACATGCCCGCGCCGCCCCCGAAGGCGACGATCCGCGGCCGGGCCTCATTTTTTTTCGAAGTACTCATCGACTTCATCAAGGATCGCCCGCAGCGTGCTGAAATCCCTGGTGGTGGCCAGAAAGCGGTTCGTCTTGTCGTCTCGCGCCAAGTGGGCGATCTTGCGCATGACGCGCAGGTGGTCATTCTCCAGGCCTCTGGGGGAGACGACCAGAAAGACGAGCCGGACGGGTTCGCCGTCCAGCGCGGCGAAGGGAACGCCCCCGCGCGCCACGCCGAACGCCGCCACGATTTCGTCCACCTGACCGCAGTTCTTGGCGTGCGGAATCGCGACGCCCTTGCCGATGCCGGTCGTGCCGCGGCCCTCGCGCCGGAGCACGGCCGCCTCGACCTTGCGCGCATTCTCCTCGGAGATTCCGTTCCGCGCGCACATGAACGCCACGATCTCGTTGATCGCGGTGCGCTTGTCGCGAGCCTTCATGTCCGCCAGGATCAGATCATCCGTGATCAGGTCACGCAGGTTCATTCCGTTTGTTCTCCTCGGGCCTCCTCCTGCTCCATAACGGCGGCGTGCTTGCCGCGGTGTTCCTTCTTTTTTTCCTTGAGCCGCGTCAACTGGGTTTCGGCCTTGTCGAGGGCCAGATCGATCGCCCTGTAGAGATCGGCGTCGCGGCTTTCGCTCACAACCTGGTGCCCGCGGGTCTGGATGATCAAATCGACGATGCTCTCCTCGGCCTCGCGGCGCATCATGACCTCGATGCTGTGCATGCCATCGAAGAAGCGTTCAAGGCGGCTCACCTTGCTCTCCGCATATTCCTTGACGTGCGGAGTGATGCCCGGATGCCGCCCTGTCACCGTGACTTGCATGTAACCTCCTCGGCTCACGGCCTGTGCGAAGCCCAAACGCGCCGCGGACGCCTCGCACGGCGCCGCCGATCGCGCCCGTCACCTCTAAGTTCTTTTAAGACAATATCTTACGACGCGAAGAAATTATACCCCGTGCAGCGGACGGAGTCAAGAACCCAGCCTGCGCCGCCGGCCGTCCCGCCGTCGTTCCGCCTCATGCCATCCAACCGCGCGGAGCGGCGGGGACGTACCACGCCGCGGGCTCAGGGTCGTAAAACACCTTGATGAGACACAGGCCCTCGGGCGGCAGCGTGGGACCCGCCCGCCGGCGGTCGCGCGAAGCGATGATCGCGGCCACATCCGACGGCACGAGCCGGCCGCGACCGGCCAGGAGCAGCGTGCCCGCCATGGTGCGCATCTGCGTGTACACGAAGCCGCTTCCAAGCACGTCCACGAAGAAATACGGCCCGTCGCTCCGCACCAGCACGCGCCAGACCGTTTTCAAGGTGTTCGATCCCTCCTGTCCTTTGGCGAAGCTCCGGAACGCGCGGACGTCGTAGGCGCCCTCCATGTGCGCCGCGGCCTGCACCATCGGCTCGAGCATGAGCCCGGGCGGCACGACGGCCGCGTAGCGGCGGCCGATGGCCGGGGCGATGTCGCCGCTGAACAGCGTGTACCGATAATGCTTTCCCGTGGCATTCCTGAGGGCGTGGAACTCGGGGGGCATGTCGGCCGCCGCGCGCACGCGGATTGCGGGGGGCAGGTGCGCGTTCAGCGCGTACGGAATGCGTTCCACGGGGATGCGGCGCTCGGTGCGGAAGTTCGCCGCCTGCCCGACGGCGTGCACGCCCCGGTCGGTTCGTCCCGCGCCCACTAGGGAAACCGCGTGGCCGAGAACCGCGGCCGCGGCGTCCTCGACCGCCTCCTGGACTCCGGCGCCGTTGGGTTGCCGCTGCCAGCCGGCGAACTCCGTGCCGTCGTATTCCAGCTCGATCTTGATGTTACGCACGCCAGGCCCGCCATAAGGCGCGCACGCTCGCGGCGGCGCGGACCAGCCGCTGCCGCGAGCCCGCGCCGCCGCGCGAGAGCAGGTATCCCATCGCGGGCACGCCCGCGAACAAAAACAAGCCGACGATCACGATCACGAAGATCTCGTACTTGCCAATGTTGAAGAGCATGCCGCAGCCCTCGCACGCGCTCTCTATGGTAGTCGTTCCCCCGCGGGTCGCGCAACCGGGGAGCCGCCGGCGGCGCGCGGGCGGCATCTCAGGGGCGCGGGTGGAACCTGCGGTGCGCGCGCTTCAGGTCGGTCCGGTCCAAATGCGTGTAGATTTCCGTCGTTTCGACGCGGGCGTGCCCGAGCAGCTCCTGGACTACCCTGAGATCCGCGCCGCGGGTCAGGAGATGCGTGGCGAACGAGTGCCGCAGCGTGTGCGGCGTGACCCGCTTGGCGATGCCGGCGCGCCGGGCGCATCGCTTCACCAGGCGCCAGACGTTCTCGCGGTCCATCGTCTTTCCGTGTTGGCTGAGGAAGAGCGCGCCGGGATCCTCCCTTCCCCGGAGCATCGCGGGCCGCTCCACGGCAAGGTAGTCCGCGATCGCCGCGATGCCCGGACGGTGCAGGGGCACGAGGCGTTCCTTGCCGCCCTTGCCGATAATGCGCGCCAGCCCCAGGTCGAGCCGCACCTGGGAGCATGCCAGCGTGCACACCTCCGACACCCTGGCTCCGGTGGCGTAGAAAAGCTCCAGGATGGCGCGGTCGCGCCGCGGAAACCTGGACGCGTCGGACTGGGGCGCGGCCAAAAGACGGTCGATTTCCTCCTCGTTGAGGATGACGGGCAGGCGGCTCCATGTCTTGGGCGTCGCGATCCAGCGGGCGCAGTTCTCGGCGAGCGTCCCTTCCTGGACGAGGAAGCGCAGAAACATGCGCACCGCCGTGATGGCCCGCGAAACGCTCCGCGGCGCAAGGCCCGCTTCCATGCGGGCGCGGAAATAGGCGACGAGGATTTCCGCGTCGAGCGCTTCGGGAGCGGCGATGCCCAGGGCCGCCGCATGGGCTAGGAACTGGGCGATGTCCCGCCCGTAGGAGAGCACGGTATTGCGCGCGAATCCGCATTCGTACGCGAGGTACGCCAGGAACTGCCGGCGATGCGTCTCCACGCCGGATGATTGTGCGCGTCCGGGGCCGGCGAGGCAAGGGCGCGCGCCTCAGCCGCGGCAGAACTCGTCCAGACGCGCGACGCCGGCGAACCCCTCCGCCGCGATGATGTCCCGGAGACACAGGACGGCATCGTCGTCGTCGGGCAGGAGGGCGTAGGAGCGCTTGACGCTGCCGATGATCGTATCCAGGCCCAGCGGCATGGCGAGGGTCAGAAACGCGGACTCCAACGCACTGCGGATCGGCCGGCCGTTCGGGCGCTTCCTGGGGAGCATCACCGTGAAATTCGAGAGGCCGACCGAGGCGTGGCAGCCAGCGAGAGCCGGATCGGCCCGGCAGCGCCTCAGAGTGTCGAGCGTGCGCGCCAGCCGTCCCGCGGTGTCCGCTCCGATGGGCATGATGCCCGGATCCAGGATCATGTCGTCGGGCGCGAGCCCTTGGGCGCGCGCCGCGGCGGCGAGCTCCAGCGCGGCGGCATGCTGCTCCGCGGCGGTCTTGCAGGCGGCGCCGCCGCCGGCGGCGTCCGCGCGCTCGGTGAGGAGGAGAATCGCGCGGAAGGGCTGCAGCTTGGCGAGCGCGAGGGCCTCGGCCCTCAGGGCGGAGATCGAGTTCACGATGGGTTTGCCGCCGCCGCGGACGGGGTCGTAGGCCGCCAGGCCCGCCCGGAGATACTCGACGTCGGGCGAGTCGATGGACAGGGGCGCCGCCACGGCCGCCTGCACCTTGCGCACCACCGCGGCCATGAAATCCGCGCCGCGCCGGCCGACATTGACATCGATGCAGTGGGCGCCGGCCGCGGCCTGCTCCGCCGCGAGGGCCTGAATGCCGGCCAGGTCGCCCCGGTCGAACATCTCCTTGGTGCTCGGCACCGAATCGTTGATGGCCTCACCGATCAGCATGAGTCCCGGAATCGCCATGCTTCACTCCTTTCTCGTAGCGGTGGTGGTCGCGGCCCAGAAACGCGTTGGCCCAGGACGAAGAGGTGCGGAGGGCGTCATCGACAAAGGTCGGGGCGGCCTGGAAGAGCGCGGCGAATTGCTCCGCCCCGCCGCAGCGCCGGAAGGCGCGCACCCAGATGCAATCGCGGTCTTCGGCCTCGCATTGGCCCAGGAACGAGCCCCCGCAGGGGCCGTTGCGCTGCCGTTTGGGGCAGGCGAACTCGGGGCAGATATAGGTCGTCTCGGGCAGCGAGCAGTCTCCGCAGCCGCGGCAGCCGAACAAGACGGCCTTGATCAGGTTCTCAATGTCCCGCGCGGACGCGGCCAGGCGCGGCCGCTTCTCGAGGGCCCGGTAGACCCGCGCCGCGGGGCCGAAGAGCGGTGCCGTGGAGGCGAAGACGAGGCGGTGAAAGACTTGGTTGAAGGCGAAGGCGAGGCGTTCGAGCGCCCCGGCCGGGGCGCGCGGTACGGGCTTCCGCGCGGCGGCATCCGCCAGGCCCGTCTCGGGGTGGCGCGCGTACATGTAGAACTCCTTCGGGGCGGGGAACTGGAGTTCCTTGGCGAAGAGCCGCCAGTCATCAGGGCTGAAGCTCCCGAGGCGCTCCAGGATCGCATCGAGCTGCGCCGGCGAGGAGAGTCCGCCCAGGTAGGCGCCGCGGTAGCCCATACCCCGGAGGATCGCGGCCTGTTTGGCTGCCAGTTCGATGAAGAAGCTCTTGCCGCGGTCCGGCCCCGCCGCCTGTCGTTCGACGAGGGCGAGAAGCTCGTCCGAGACGACGCAGCCGGGGATCTGGTTGCGGTGGAAGATCCGCGCCACGCCCTTCCCGAGAAGATACACGTAGCCGATGCAGGGGAGCGCGTGCCCGCGCTCCGCCAGGTGCAGCCGCAGCTCGTCCCACTTGCGCGCGTCGTAGCCGACTTGGGTGATAATGAACCGCGCGCCGTGGACGATCTTGCGCTCGAGCTTCAGGTACTGGCCGAGCAGTTCCGCCGCCTGGGCCTTGAAGGGCGACACCGCGACGCCCGGATAAAACGCGGTCGGCTCCAGGGTGACGGCGGCGCGCCCGGGCGCCGCGATCTCCATGCCCGCGTTCATGTCGGCGAGCATCGCGAGCAGCGTCACCGAGTCCAGGTCGAAGGCCGGCCGCGCGTTCCCGCGGAATCCGGCCACGGGGTAGTCGCCCGTCAAGGCGAGCACGTTCGTGAGGCCGCGGCTCGCCAGGGCCCAGGCCCGGCCTTCCAGGGCGCTGCGGTTCATGTCCTTGGCCGACAGGTGGATCAACACCTCGGCCCCGAGATCGCGCAGGAGGCCTCCGAGGTGCTCCGCGGCGAGGGCGGGGTTGCCGCCGGCGTTGTCGGTGATGGAGAGCCAGTCGATCTCCGTGCGGCCGGCCAGATCGCGCCCGAGCCGGAGGACCTTCGCGGCGGGGTCGTGGTGGGCCAAGCCGCGCGTCGTCACCAGCTCGACGCCCAAACAGAAGGTTTTTTTCGCGAAGACTTCTTGCAGCGTCATCGGTAGACCGCATCCCAATTCTTGAAAACCGGTTGCAGGCCCTTGGCCTCCAAGGCGGCGCAGAATCCGCGAAGATCGCGCTGGTCGCAGACTTCGAACTGGCCGCCGGATTCCTCGGCGCCGCCGCGGTAGCCGCCCACGGTGGTTCGGCTCTCGATGCTCATGCGCGAGATTCCCAGCCCCGCCATCCCGTCGCGAAACTCGGCGCGCTCCCGGGTCGACAGCGTAAGGGGCAAATCGGGCCAGGCGATACGGAAGGCGAGAATGATGCGGGCAAGCAGCTTCTCGTCCACGGGATGGGGCGGCGTGAAGCCGCCGCGCTGCGGCCGGATGCGCGGGAACGACACGGCGATGCCACCCTGCCAGTACCGGCGCCGCAGGTGCTCGACGTGGCGGAAAAGGCGCAGCGCATCGCGCCGCGGTTCGGCCAGGCCGAGCAGGACGCCGAGCCCCGCGGTGCGCATGCCGGCCGCGAGGGCGCGCGCGGGGGTTTCGAGCCGGAAGCGATAGTCGCGCTTCGGGCCCCAGCGGTGCACCGCCGCATACACTTCCGGGTCGTAGGTTTCCTGGTAGAGGGTGATGCCGGTGCAGCCGGCGCGCGCGAGCGCGCCGTATTCCTCCGCCGTCATGGCGAAGGACTCGACGGTGACGAGGTGGAAGCGCGCCGCCGCGCGGGCGACGGCGTCCAGCACGTAGTCGAATCCGGCGCGCGCCGTGCGCTCGCCCGTCAGGAGCAGCACTTCCTCGAAACCCTTGGCCGCCAGGGCGTCGAGCTCCGCATCGATCTGGGCGGCGCCGAGCGTGCGCCGCGCCTGCCTCCGGTCCGAGGCGAAACCGCAGTAGGCGCAGCCGCTTCCGCAGAGGTTCGATAGGTAGAGCGGCGCGTAGAGGGCGATCGTCTTCCCGAAATGCCGGGCGGTGGCATCCCGGGCGCGCTGGGCAACGGTTTCGAGCAGGGCGTCCGCCCGCGGAGAGAGCAGCGCCGCGAACTGGCGAATTCCGGGCGCCTCGCAAGCGAGCGCGGCCCCGGCCTCCTCCTCCGAGGCGTTCAGGCCCGCCAGGGCCTCCGGGGGCGGCTCGAGCCAATCGGGAAGCATCGTTCAGCTCTGCAGGAACGAGGTGAGCGGACTGGTGGGCGCGGCGGCGTCGCGCGCCGCCATTAGGCCCGCCTCGCGGGCCTCGCGGCCGGCCCGGACGGCCGAGGCGAAGGCGCGCGCCATGGCGACCGGATCGCCGGCGGCGGCGATGGCGCTGTTGACGAGCACCGCGTCGCAGCCCAGCTCGAGAGCGGCCGCGGCCTCGGACGGCGCGCGCAGCCCCGCATCGACGATCACCGGGACGGTGCTCTCGCGGAGGATGTACTTGAGCATCTCCAAGGTGGCGAGGCCGCGGCCGGAGCCGATGGCCGCGCCGAGGGGCATCACGGCGGCGCAGCCGATGTCCGCGAGCCGCTTGGCCAACACGGGGTCGGCCTGCATGTAGGGCAGGACGATGAAGCCTTCCTTGACGAGGAGGCGGGCGGCTTCGTAGGTCTCGATGGGGTCCGGCAGCAGGTGGTGCGGGTTGGGGTGGATCTCGAGCTTGACGAAGGGGCTCCGGCTGAGCTCGCGCCCGAGCAGCGCGGCCTTGAACGCCTCCTTCGCGTTCATGGCGCCCGAGGTGTTGGGAACCAGCGTGATGCCGGGGAGCTCGGCCAACGGGCCCAGGATGTCGTCGTCGCGCCGCTCGCGGTTGATGCGGCGCAGCGCCACGGTGACGAGCTGCGCTCCCGACGCTTTGACGGCGTTCAGCATGACCGCCGCGGCGGAGAATTTGCCCGTGCCGAGCATCAGGCGCGATGCGAATTCGTGCCCGCCGAGGGTGAAAGGAGCCGTCATCGGTTGCCTGCCTTCCGGGCTCACCCGCCGCCCGCGAGCGTGACGACCTCGATCCTGTCGCCCTCGGCGAGGGCGTGTGCGTCCCACGCGGAAGCGCGCACAACGTCGTCGCCGACGAGAACGGCGCTGCGGGCGCGATCGGCGCCGAGGGCGTCAAGGAGCGCACCCACGGTCGGGGCGCCGGGAAGCTCCATTGGTTCGCCGTTTACGGTAAGATGCATTGGTCGCGTCGCGCGCGCGGCCCCTTGCGCGGGGGCGGCGAGCGCATTGAGCGAGCATACCGTGAGGCTCATGGAGCCGCAATGACCGAGAGGGATGATGAGGCCCGCGCGCGGTACGCGCGCCAGGTTGCGCTGCCCGAGATCGGGAGCGAGGGCCAGGCCAAGCTCCGAGCCGGGCGGGTGCTGCTGGTGGGCGCGGGGGGGCTGGGCTCGGCGGCGGGGCTGTACCTCGCCGCGGCCGGAGTCGGCGTCCTGGGCATCGTGGACGGGGACCGAGTCGAACGGAGCAACCTGCAGCGCCAGGTGGTTTTCACGACGGCGGACATCGGAAGCCCGAAGGCCGAGGCGGCCGCCGCGCGCCTGCGGGCGTTGAATCCCGACACGACGGTCGAGGCCCGGACGGAGCGCCTGACGGGGGCGAACGGCCGGGCGCTGGCGGCGGCTTACGATTTCGTGATCGATGCGACGGACAACTTCGCCTCGAAGTTCCTGATCGCCGATTGCTGCCACGCCGCGGGCACGCCGGTGGCCCACGGCGGCGTCCTCGGCTTCGGCGGTCAAGCGTTGACGGTGCTGCCCGGACGGACGGCCTGCTATCGGTGCGTGTGCGATGCGCCCCCTCCCGAGCCCCCCGGTCCGCCGCGGGGCCCGCTCGGGGTCGTTCCCGGCCTTATCGGCGTCGTTCAGGCCGGGGAGGCGATCAAATTCCTGACGGGGGCCGGGACGCTGCTTGCCGGGCGGCTCCTCATCGTCGACATGCTGTCCATGCGCCTGCGCACCATCGCCGTGCGCCGGAGGCGCGAATGCCCCCTCTGCGGGGCGGAAGGCGCCTGAGGTCAGATGTACTCGTTCAGCATGTTCTCCAGCATCTCCACCCGCCCCGAGGCGTTGGGCGCGGCCTCGCCCTTCTCCAGCATGTAGGCCGAGAGATCCTGGAACGTCGCCGTGCCCGACTCGATTCTCGCGCCGATGCCGGTGTCGTAGCTGGCGTAGCGTTCCTTGATGAAACGCTCCATGGCGCCATCCTTCTTGATCTGGGCCGCGATCTTGAGGCCGCGGGCGAAGGCGTCCATGCCGCCGATATGAGCGTAGAAGAGGTCGACGGGCTCGAAACTCTCCCGCGCCACGTGGGCGTCGAAGTTCAGGCCGCCGGTGGTGAAGCCGCCCATGCCGAGGATCTCCAGCATCGCGAAAGTCGTGTCGTACAGATCGGTCGGGAACTGATCCGTGTCCCAGCCGAGGAGCAGGTCGCCGCGGTTGGCGTCGATGGAGCCCAGGATGTCCAAGGCGGCGGCGAGGGCGACCTCGTGGTGAAAGGAATGGCCGGCCAGCGTCGCGTGGTTCGCCTCGACGTTGACCTTGAAATGCTCGATCAGCCCGTTCGCCCGGAGAAAACCGTGGACGTTGCCCACATCGAAGTCGTACTGATGTTTGGTCGGCTCCTTGGGCTTGGGTTCGATGTAGAACTGTCCCTTGAAGCCGATGTGCCTCTTGTAGTCCACGGCCATGTGCAGGAAGCGCGCCATGTTGGCGAGCTCGCGCCGGAGATCGGTGTTGAGCAGGCTCTTGTAGCCCTCGCGGCCGCCCCAGAACACGTAGCCCTCGCCGCCCAGCGCCTTGGTCGCCTCGAGCGCCTTGGCGACCTGGGCGCCCGCGTAGGCGAAGGCATCCGCGTTGCAGCTTGTCGCCGCTCCGTGCATGTAGCGGGGATTGGCGAAGAGGCAGGCCGTGCCCCAGAGCAGCTTGACGCCGGAGCGCGCCTGCTCGTCGGACATCACCTTGACGACTTCGTCGAGGTTCTTGTTGCTCTCGGCCAGCGTGGCGCCCTCCGGCGCGACATCGCGGTCGTGGAAGCAGTAGAAGCCGGCGCCGAGCTTCTCGAAGAACTCGAAGGCCGCCTTGACGCGGTTCTGCGCGTTCTTCACCGTGTCCGAGCCGTCGTCCCAGGGCATCCGGCGCGTGGGGCCGCCGAAGGGATCGGCGCAGCCGTTCCGGAAGGAGTGCCAGTACGCCACCGAGAACCGCAGATGCTCGGCCATGGTCTTGCCGGCGACTTTCTGCTCGGGGTTGTAGTGCTTGAAGGCGAGTTGATTTTTCGACTTGGGGCCTTCGTACTGGATCTTGCCGATGCCCGGGAATGCCTCCGCCATGCGTTGCTCCTATCTCATGGGTTTCCGCCGGGGCCTCCATGCGTCCGCGCCGGCCGCGCGCCGCCGCCCGTCCGTGTCTCACATTATAGCCAGGCTCGCAACGCGGGCAACTGACGCGCGTTGAGCGCGCGAGGCCGACGGCGGTCTAGGGAGCGCGCCGCTACGCTCAGATCCTCGGCGCAGGCTGGGCGCATGGACGCGCTTAGCCGCCGTTTCGGGAAAGGGGGCGCGCCGCTTCAGGCTTTTCGCCGCCCTCAGCACCGTCCCTGGTAGTCGCAGCGGGGCAGTCCGTCCTGATCCGGCTGCTCCTCCGTCCCGCAGTCGCCGAAGGGAGCGGGCAGGGGACCCGACCCGGCGAAAAGGTGCCCGAGGATCTTGACCGCGTCGGCAATGTCGAGTTTGCCGTCGTCGTTCGCATCCGCGGCATCGGGGCAGGTCGGCATGGGATCGCCGCTGAAGAGGTGCCCGAGGAGCTTGACGGGATCGGCGATATCCACCTTGGAATCGTTGTTGACATCGCCGCGGCGGAAAAGCGGCGCGTCGACGACGCCGGGCTTGATGGTGAACTCCTCGAGGAACTCGTGCTCGACGTTCTGCCCGCCCGAGTTGCGGGCGGCAAGCAGCGTGCCGACTTTAAGGGTTCCGCCGGCAACGGGCAGCGTGTAGACATCGCTTTTCGTCAGGGGGCGGAAGTACAGGGGAATCGGCGAGCCGGTTCCCGTCAGGTCGTCGTATTCGAGGCCGGGATACAAGGCGCCTTCCTCGGGAAGCGGCAGTTTGAGGTTCATCTCGAAGCCGCCGCCCGTGCTCGTCGTGATCTCCCCCTCGAGGATGAAGCCGTAGTTGTGCTCCTCGTCGGTGGGGTCGTATCTCAGAAGACAACCGATCAGGGGCTGCGAGGCTTCCGTGATCGTCGCCTTGAGCTGCGCGTATTGGAGGGACGCGTCCGTCACCACGATAGGGGCGCGCATGACGACATTGTTGCCGAGCGGACAGTTCTCGCCGAAATCCGCCAGATTGACGTTGAAATACAACTCGCCCAGGATGTCGCCGGCTTTGAGGGCGGAAACGGCCAAGGTGCCCTGGTCGGTCCAAACGGTGATCTCGTCGATGAGCGGCGAGTTTTTCTTGAAACAATACTCCTGCAGAATTGCCGTCGTCTCCCCGCCCTTGAGCGATGTGAGTTCAGTCGTCACGTTGACGCATTCATAGGTCTGCGGATCTCCCGCGCAGGGCTCCAAAATATAGGGAATGCAGGAATCCTGCGCACACGCGGCGCCGGCCCAAGCGCACAGCAGCCACAGCCTCGCGATGGCGGTTCTCATGAGAGCCTCCTTTAACAACCATGCCGAGCGCGCCCGCGGCGGCGCCCCCTTCCGAGGTCGCCTCGTTTCGCGCGGACAACCTTCTTGCAAAATCCATTATAGGCGGAGGCGTGCCGTGAAACAAGCCGATTGTGAGCGGGAGGAGGCCAGCGCAGCGCTGCAGAATCAGGGGGGCGGGAACAGGCGGCTGGGCGGGAGGCCTGGGGACAGGCGGAGAGCGGCGCGATGAAGGTAGGGCGGTCGCCGTTCGCCGCAGGGGGGAATCGGTGTCGGATGGGGCCGGCGGCGGGCAACGGGGGGTCGTGGACCGGTGGCGGGCAGGGCGGCGGCAGCGCCGGGGCGCGGCGGCGTCGGGCCGTGGGAAGATCGGCGGGGTGGCGCGGTCTATCGCCGCGCTACCTGACCGCGCTGAGCTTGCTTCTGCGGACGGTCGTGCTGCCCTTCTTGCGGACGACGGTGCTGTTGCCGGCCGGCAGCGCGGGCCCGCCCGACGGCGAGATGTGGCTGTGAGCCCAGAGACGCGTGAAGGTCCGGCGATGGACCTCGAAGAACGAAGCCTCCGGCAGCGGCGTCTCCGCGTCGAACTGGGTGAAGACGTTGAGCTTCTCCCGCGGGTTCCACGGGGAGACCAGGGCGGTCTTGTCGAAGAAGAGCGCGGTGATCAAAGGGCGTTCCCGGTAGAAACGAACCACGATCTTCCCTTCCTCGGGCCGGGTCTCATTGAGCTGCTTCACCGCTTCGAGCGTGGCGCGCAGGCGCTTCTGGTACAGCGGCGCGGGGATGCCCATTTCGGTGAGCACCGACTGCATGACGGTCGTCTGCGGGCCGTCGGGGTCCAGGGTCGTCGTCTCCGGGTCGAGCAGCAGAATCGAGACCGGCACTCCCGACGCCATGGCGATGGCATCGTATAGGAACCCGCCGGGCGTGCCGGCGCCCTTCGCGAGGATCCCGAAGCCGGTGACGTCGAGAATGCCCACGTAGGTGGTTTTCTGGAGGTGCGCCGCCACGGTCTGCCGCAGCTTCACGGGCGGCGCGGCGGGGTCGACGATCCAGAGGCCCTGGAGCCCGCACTGCCTGAGTCCGGCGGCGCCGCGGACGCGCGGGAAGTAAGAGACGAAGGACAGTCCGAGCAGGACGAAGAACGCGCTGGCGCCCATGGCCAGGGCGCCGTACAGTCCGCAAGCGGCCACCGCCACCGGGTGATTGTCGACGGCGTTGCCTCGGTACAAGGCGCAACCGGTGAAGAGCAGCGCCGCCATGAGACCCCACGCTCGTGTCCAGGCGATGGACCGAACGGGCGTCCGGCTCGCGTCCTGCTCGTAGAAGAGCACCTGCCCGGACCCCTCCAGGAGCGCGGACTTGAGCTTGCCGACGAGCTTGATGGCCAGCTTGCACCGGCAGAACGGCACCGCAAGCATGACGACCAGGAAGGCGGCGATGAGGAAAATGGCAAGCCCGGTGAACATGGATGGTCCTCCGCGCGTTAAAGGGAGCCGGTTGCACCTCGAAAAGGCTTCTGCGGCCGGCACCGAGGCCGCCGGAAACCCCTCCGAGCCGATGCGGTGCAAGCCGCGTTCCCGCGGGGGGGCGCGCGTGCGGTCGCGCCCGAGCGCCGCCGCCGCCGCGGCAGGGATTATTCTCCCTTCACGGACGGGTATCGAGGCGCCGCCGCGGCATTTTTACCTGCCGGCGGCCGGCGGGGGCAGGGGGCGGTCCCGGCGCCGCCGGGGGCTCCGCCTCCGGCGCCGCTACGGGCGCGGGCGCCATATGCGCTCGATCTGCTCGAGGCTCCGGCCCTTGGTCTCCGGCACGGCGAAGCGCACCACCAGGATCAGCACGATGCAGAAAAGGCCGTAGACCCAAAAGGGAAAGGCGTGGTTGAAGACCGCGATCAGCCTCTCGTTCTTGTCCATCATGGGAAAGGTCTGGGAGACCGCGTAGTTGGCGAGCCATAGACACACCGTGGCGATCGCCATGGCGCGCCCGCGGATCTTCGTCGGGAAGATCTCGGCCAGGATCACCCACGTCACCGGCCCCACCGACAGGGCGAAGCTGGCGATGTAACCCAGGATGAAGACGAGCACCCACGTCTCGGTGCGGCCGAGATACGCGGCCAGTCCGAGCGCCGCCAGCGAGGCGCCCATGCCCGCCGCTCCCGCCATCATGAGGGGCCGCCTGCCGAGGCGGTCGACGGTTCCGATCGCGATGACCGTGAAGACGATGTTCACGACGCCGACGACGACGGTCTGGAGCAGCGCGGCATCGTCCTTGGTGCCCTCGACGAGGTTCTTGAAGATCTCCGGGGCATAGTACAAGAAAACGTTGATGCCCGTCACCTGCTGGAGCACGGCCAGCGCGATGCCCACGGCGAGCACAAGCTTCATGCCCGGCTCGAGGAGTTCAGCCAGGCTGCCGCCTTCCCGCGCCAGCGCGGCCTCGATCTCGCGCATCTGGGCTCCGGCGCGCGCCGGGCCGTTGATGCGCGCGAGCACCCTCAAGGCCCGATCCTCGCGGCCGGCGGCGGTGAGCCAGCGCGGGCTCTCCGGGACGAAGAAGAGACAGGCGAGGAGCAGGACCGCGGGCAGCGCTCCCGACGCGAACATCCAGCGCCAGCCCGTCTGGATGTTCCACGCCTCGGCCGCCTCGGGCGCGGCGGCGCCGGCGGCGTGGTGGGCGATGGCGTAGTTGACGAAGTACACGATCAGCATGCCCGCGACGATGGCGAGCTGGTTCAGGGCCACCATGCGCCCGCGGATGCGGGCGGGCGCGACCTCGGCGATGTACAAGGGGCTCGTCATGCTCGCGGCGCCGATGCCCAGGCCGCCGATGATCCGAAACCCGACCAGCGCGGCCAGGGTCTCGGGAAGCGCGGCGCCCACCGCCGAGACGAGGAAGCAGACCGCGGCCAGCACCAGCACCTTCTTGCGGCCGAGCGCGTCGCTCAGAAGGCCCGCGAAGGCGGCGCCGGCGGCGCACCCCAGGAGCGTGCTGGCCGAGGCCCAGCCCTTGGCCGTCGCGTCGAGGTCGAGGTACCGCTCGATGAACTCGATGGCTCCCGAGATCACCGCGGTGTCGTAGCCGAAGAGAAACCCGCCGAGCGCCGCGACCAGACAGATCGCGACCAGGAATCGGGCGTTGCCGCCCTCCTCCGGGCTCTCCTCGTTTCGCGGCCGGTCATTCACCATGCGCGCCTCCGTTCCTTGCGGGCGCCGCCCGCACCCGGCGCCGCCCGCCGCCGCGCAGCGGCGCGCCCCGCGCAACGCGCGTCCTCGGGGAGCCGGCCCGCGGGGAGGCGCTTCGCGGAAAGCGGCGAGGCGCTACAATGTAGTGCATCGCGGGGGCCCGTTACAAGACGCGGCGGAGGAGAGAATCCATGCACCGTCATCGCGCCATGCTCGAGCGCCTCGCCTCCGGCTTCATGCCGGCGCGCGTGCTGCTCACGGCCTTGGAACTCGAGGTTTTCACCGCTTGCGGGGCGGGCGCCGCCACCGCGGGGCAGCTCGCGCGGCGCATTGGCGCGCGGCCGGCGCCGCTGGCGCGGCTCTTGGATGCGCTGGCCGCGCTGGGGCTGCTCCGGAAGAGCGGGGGCCGGTATCGCGCCGCGCCGGCCGCGCGGGCTGGCCTTGTCGCCGGGCGTCCGGGGTATCTGGGCGACATCATGCGCCACCGGGCGTCGATGTGGGAGCGGTGGAGCGCGCTCACGACGATCGTCAGGACGGGCCGCGTGCCGCCGCACGTCGACACGAAGGAGCGCGAGCGGGGCGCCCGCCTGGTCATGGACGTCGGGGGCGGCCCCGCGGTCTACGCCTGCGCGCTGGCGCGATCTCAGCCGGATCTCTCCGTCGTCGTGTTCGACCTGCCCGGCCCCCTCGCCTATGCCCGGGAGACGATCGCGGCCTGCGGCATGGGCGGCCGCGTGTCCGTGAAGGCGGGCGATGTGTGCGCCGCGCGCGCCTTCGGCCGGGGCTTCGACGGCGTCTTCATGTCGAACCTGCTTCACTCGTTCAAGCCGCCTGTAGCGGCGCGGGTCGTCCGCAAGGCGGCGCGAGCCTTGAAGGCGGGCGGATTCCTGGCGGTCAAAGAGTTCTTCGTCGACCCCGGACGCGCGTCGCCGGCCTTCGCCGCGCTCTTCTCCATCAACATGCTCGTCGCCGACGCGGGCGATGTGTATACCCGCGGCGAGGTGGAGGGGTGGATGCGCGCGGCGGGCGTGAAGCCCCTGCGCTATGTGAAACTGCCCCAGTTCTCGGGTATAGTGGTGGGCAGGCGGATATAGGCGACGGGACCGAGGCTGAGGGTGGACGAAAGCGCTCCGCGGGGGTGCGGAACCGCCGGCGGAAATCCCTTCAGCGATCGTCAGCCTTCGGACCGCAACCTTTGCCAAGGAGGTGCTCATGCGTGAATTCCGCGTTACCATGACGAACCGTCCCGGGGAACTGGCCCGTGTCGCGATGTCGCTCAGCCGCCAGGGGGTGAGCATCAAGGCCCTGGCCGCCACGACGGGCGGGGGCCACGTCGCGCTTCACCTGATCGGCCACGATGTCGAGTCGACGCGCAGCGCGCTCCAGTCCGGCGCCTTCCAGTTCGAGGAGCAGGAGGTGGTGGTGGTGCTCCTGGAGGACAAGGCCGGCGAGATCGCCCGCGTTGCGAGCCGGCTCGGCGACGCCGGGATCAACCTCAACGCCGTGTACCTCGCCGGCCGGGCCGATGACATGGTCGAGGTGGTCTTCGCCCCCGACGACGTGAAGAAGGCCAAGAAAGTTCTCGGGAACGAGGCCTCGTAGGGCGCGCGAGGCTGCCGGGCCGCCTTCCGCGCGGGCCGTTTGCCGGAACGCGCCGCCGTCAAGTATATTTGAATGACCGGGGGCGGAGTGCGCGCGGCGCGGTTTCCGCCCCCGGGCGCAGCCCAGGAGACACCGCATGGAACCCGCGGGCCCCGGTCCGGAAGGCTACCGGCCGCTTCTCTCCCCCAAGGAAACCGAGGGCGGCATCCGCCTGATCAAGGACTTCTTTCAGACGAACCTCGCCTTCGAGCTGAACCTCATGCGCGTCACGGCGCCCCTGTTCGTCGAGGCGGGGACGGGCATCAACGACGACCTCAACGGGGTCGAGCAGCCCGTGTCCTTCGCGGTGAAGGCCGCGGGCGGCGTGCGGGCCGAGATCGTTCAGTCGCTGGCCAAGTGGAAACGCCTGGCGCTGGCCGACCTCGGCCTCGCGCCGGGCGAGGGGCTCTACACCGACATGAACGCCATCAGGCCCGACGAAGCCCTCGACAGGACGCATTCGCTCTACGTCGATCAGTGGGATTGGGAGCGCGTCATCAGGCCCGAGGACCGCCGGGTCGCGTTCCTCAAGGACATCGTGCGGCGGATCTACGATGTGATCCGCAGGACCGAGAAATACGTGGCTTTCAACTACCCGGTGCTCGCGCCGATGCTCCCCGACGAAATCGTGTTCATCCACTCCGCGGAGCTCGCGCGCCGCTACCCCGGTCTTTCCCCGCGCGAACGCGAGCACGAGATCTGCCGGGAGCACGGCGCGGTGTTCGTGATCGGCATCGGCGCCGCGCTCGAGAACGGAGCGCCGCACGACGGCCGCGCCCCCGATTACGACGACTGGTCGACGCCGAACGAGGAAGGAAGCACAGGTCTTAACGGCGATATCCTCGTCCATTATCCGCAGCTCGGCGAGGCCTTCGAGCTGTCGTCCATGGGAATCCGCGTCGACCGGGAGTCCCTGCGCCGCCAGTTGGAGTTGTGCGGCCAGACGCACCGCGAGAAGCTCCTCTTCCACCGGCGGCTGCTCGGGGGCGAGCTGCCCCTCTCCATCGGCGGCGGCATCGGCCAGTCGCGGCTATGCATGCTCTATCTGCGCAAGGCCCATATCGGCGAGATCCAGGCGAGCTACTGGCCGCCCGCCGTGCGGAAGGAGTGCGCGGCGCGGGGCATCCCGATCCTGTGAGGGCGCGCCGGCCCCCGGCGCGGGCGCCCGCGCCGCTCCTCGGATCTTCGCCGGCCTACTTCCCGGCGATGATCAGATCGAGCCGTTTGGAGAGCTCCTCGAGGGGCAGCCGGCCATCCTCGATGGTCAACCAACCGTTGTAATTGACGCGCTCCAGCGCGTGCCTGACGACGGGCCACCTCACGCTGCCGTCGCGGATCTGCGGCCATTCGCCCTCGCCCCGGGGATCGGCGGGGTTGATCTTGAACTCCTTGACGTGGAGCTTGGCGAGAAGTTCGTCCAGCGTCAGGATCCATTCCTCGGGGTGGCCGTACTTGACGTGGTTGGCGATGTCGAAGTACGCCTTCACCCACGGGCTCTGGAAGGAGGCGATGAAGTTGCGGAAGATGGCCGGCTGGACCCACAGGTTGTTCCACACGTTCTCCAGGGCGATGACGACGCCGCAGCGCTCGGCCAGGGGGATCAGGCGCTTGACGGCCTCCCTCGATGTCTCGGTGGCGTGGTTGTGCGCGTCGATATAGGCCTTGAAGGGCCCGTTGTCGCCCGCCGTGACGCGGCGGATGCGGCCGTTCGCGGGATCGAAATCGATAAGGAACTCCCACGCGCGCGGCATCGGCATGCCGCCGATGCGGCAGGGAACCAGGAGCACGGCATCGGCGCCGAAGGCCTGCGCCGCGCGCAGCGCCTTCTCCGTGGCCGCGAAGCTGTCCTCGAACTTGCGCGGGTCGTCGCTGTTGAACTCCGCCCAGCCGCGCAGCACCGAGTGGACCCGCATGCCGAGCTTCTCGGCGGCCCGGCGGCTCGCGGCGGCCTCTTCGAGGCCGGCGACGCCGGCCTCGACGCCGTCGAAGCCCGCGGCCTTGAACTCCTCCAATTGCGCCGCCGTGGGCGCGCCCCCCACGATCATGGCTTTCTTGAGCACGGTCTTGAAGGCCGAGGGCGCGGCCTCGGCCGCGCGCGCCGGACGGGTCAGGGCGGCGGCGGCGGCGAGACTCGACGTGACGGCGATGAAATCGCGGCGGTTCAGGCTGGGCTTCATGGGGCGGCGCTCCTTTCCTGTGTCGTCCCCTTCCTAGTATCCGAAGCGCGGCGAAATGTCAACGCGGCGCCCCGCCTTGCGCCCGCCCCGCTCTTCCGGTAGGCTGTGAGCACATCGGGAGGCCAAGGAGGTTTGCATGCCGCTCAAGGAGATCACGCTGGCGGAGATCAATCCAACCGCCTTCATCGATGCCAAGGTGCGCGAGCTGGCCGAGACGGTGGGCGACGGCGCCGCCGTCAACGCCCTCTCGGGCGGGGTCGATTCGAACACGGTGACCATGCTGGGCCACCGGGCCTTGGGCGCCCGTCTCAAGAGCTACTTCATCGACAACGGGTTCATGCGGGAGGGCGAGCCCGACCGGGTCGTGGCCTTCTTCAACGCCCGCGGCGTGCCCGTCGAGAAGGTCGATGCCCGGGAGGAGTTCTTCGCGGCCCTGAGGGGCAAGGCCGACCCCGAGGAGAAGCGCCAGGCCATCAGCGAAGCCTTCTACAAGCGGGTCTTCGGGCGTCTCGTCGCCCGGAGCGGCGCGCGGTTCCTCCTTCAAGGCACCATCCTCACCGATGTCGAGGAGACCGTGGCGGGCATCAAGCGCCAGCACAACATTCTCGCTCAGCTCGGCATCGACACCCAGGCCGCCTACGGCTACAAGGTGCTCGAGCCCCTGGTCGAGCTGCGCAAGCCCGCCGTCCGCGCCGTGTGCAAAGCGCTCGGCCTCCCCCGGGAGATGTACAACCGCCCGCCGTTTCCCGGCCCCGCTCTGGCCGCGCGCGTCATCGGCGAGGCGACGCCCGAGCGCATCGCTCTGGTGCGAATCGCGACGCGCATCGTGGAGGAGGAACTGGAGGGCACCGATACCTTCCAGTGTCTCGCGATCCTGCACGAGGACCAGGTCACGGGCATCAGGGATGGCAAGCGCGAATTCGGCCGCCAGATCGAGGTGCGCTGCTGGGACAGCGAGGACACGGTGACGGCGGCGCCGACGGAGCTGCCCTTCGCGACGCTCAAGAGGCTTGCCGAGCGCATCACGCGCGAGGTCCCGGGCGTCGTGAGCGTGACCTACAACATCGCTTCCAAGCCGCCGTCCACCGTGGAGGCCGTGTAGCTCCGGGCGGCCGCCGGCGCGCGGTCTTGCAGGCGCGAAGCGGACCGCCGTCAGCGCAGCCGGAGCACCGCCACTTCTTCGGGGCCGAGCGCCAGAACCGTTTCCGCTTGAGCGCGGTCCGCGCTCAAGCGTTCGCGCCAGGCCGCGGGCGCGCCGGAGAGAAGCTCCCGGCTTGCGGCCGACGGCGCCGCGCCTTCCCAGACGATCGTCGCCGCCGCCCTTTCGAGGCTGTCGTTGAAAACGGTCAAAAGGCTCTCGCCGAAGCGCTCGAGGCGGATGTGCGGCGCCTCCGTGCGCGCGTTCGTGACAGGCTCCCAGCCTGCCTCCGCCAGGAGCTTGCAGAGCGGCACGTACCGCTTGAAGAGCGGGCGGTCGCGCTCGTACAGCTCAGGCCGGGAGAAATAATGTCCGGTGGCGGCGTCGGGGCTGAAGAACCCCGGGAACATGCCGTAGGCCAGGCAGCGCCGCATGTAGCGCTCGACGGCGTCGGGGCCGAAGGCATCGAAGTCGGTGTTCATGAGGAAGCAGAAGGGCTTGGGGCCGCAGATGGCGCGCCGGTAGAGCAGGTCGGCATCGGACATGGGCCGCCAGGCGCCGCCGGGATTCCAGTTGGTCTCCGTCCCCATGACGTCGAGGTGCGGCGCGAGCCAGAAGATCCGGTCGGGCGTCGCGTTCGCCATCATGAGCTTGCCCATGCCGTGCACGTCGGCGGCGATGGCGCGGACGTACTCGTAGGCGATGAGGCCCCGGAAGAGGGCCGGCGCGCGGGTGTCCATGGCGAAGACCAGGGGCGTGCGCGCCGCCGCGAAGTGCGCCCGCCGCAAATCTAGTTCGTCGGTCACGTAGCCCTCGCTGGAGTCGATGTACTCTCCGTCGAGATCCCCCGCGCGCCCGGGCCCGTAGAGGGACTCCTTGAGGGATGGATTCCACTTGAGATTGAAATCCGTCGCCGCGCCCGGGATGCCGGGCATCGAGTTCATGCTCCAGACGGCGCCGTTGCACCACGGCGTGTCGAGGATCCGCGCGATGAGCTTCCCGCGCGCGTCGCGGTACCCGCTGGCGAAGAGGGCTTGCGCGCGGGACTTGAGCTCCGGCGGGCCTTCGCGGGCGAGGCGTTCGGCTTCCGCGACGGCCGCATCGAGCGTGCGAGGCAGGTGCTCGGCCAGGGGCATCCACCACGTCAAGGGCTCCGTGTACCGGAAGGTGATGACGCCGTGCGCATCGTCCCACCGGGTCTCGTTGTCGCCTTCCTTGAAGGCGAAGCCGAAATCCTCCCAACCCTTCACGGCGCTGATTTTCGCAAAAGGCATCCAGAGGCCTTGGACGGGGGTGCGCGAGCGGAAGGCGTTGGGGAAGAGCCGGCGGTACTCGGCCAGCGCGGCGCGGAAGCCCCAGGCCGGCGGGAATTCGAAGCGAACGAGGCGCACGCGCGCCTCGGGTTTCTCCGGCGCGAGCCCGATATCGCAGGCGAGGAAAAGCTCCCCCGCGCCGGAATTGTACCCCGCGCGGAAGAAGACGGGGTGCTCGGGATCGAGGCCCAGCGCCATGCCGCGCGCGGCGCCCGCGGCGGCGCCGAAAGGGTACTTGGAAAGCCGGCCGTTGGCGCCCGCCGCGAAGCGCGAGGCTTCCACGTATTCCCGGGAAGGCTCGATCCGCTCCCGGCGCCGCGGGTCGGCGAGCCATTCGGTCGCTTCGAAGGGCACGGACCAGACCAGCGTGAGCGCGCGATCCTTGCCGGTCGTGTCGCGCAGAACGACATCGAGGATGCGCGCGGGGCCGGCCGCCTCCTCGGCGGCCGCCACCGCGATGCCGAGGACCGTGCCGCCGTCGGCGCGCACGAAGTCCGATCCTGAGGCTGCATCGCGGAGCTGCAGGCCTTCGCGCGCCGGGCGGACGAGCCTCACGGGGACACCGTCGAAGCTGAAGAAGCCCTCCGGCGCCGCGGCCTGTCTGAGCTCGGGGTCCCGGAAGAACGCCTTCCCGGAGCGGCGGCGGAGCAGAAGGTGGACGGTGAGGGACTGGACGGGCTTGTCGGGGAAGACGACGACCTCGCGGCGCTCCCAGGCGTGGGTGCCTGCCGCGAAGGCGGCGATCCGGCCCCAGAGCGGAGTCCCGTCGGCGTAGATGAGGTCGAGGTAGAGGGCGTAATCGCCCTCCGATCCGCCGCCGACGTTCTCGCCGCGCGCCCAAACGGCGGCGTGGATCGGCGCCGGCGTCTTCTGGTCGAGGACGACGGTCTGGGACGCGCCGCGCTGGGCGTCGGCCGCCTGGGCGTTGTCGCACACGAACGTGTTGCCCTCCCGCGCGAAGCCTTGGCCCCAAGGGCGCCACGCGTCTTCCCGCAGGAGATCGCCGCCCCAGGCCTCCGCGGCGGCGACGCGTTTGGCGATCTCGGGTTCCCGGGCGCCGCAGAGAACGGCGCAGGTTGCAGCGGCAAAGAACCAGTGCATGGCGTATACCTCGCGCGAGCGCGGGCCGCCGGCCACGGAAGCCGCGGCTCGGGCTCCGACAGCTTCCAGACTACCGCCTCCGGCCCCAGGTCTCCACCCTGAAATCGTCAGCGCCTGTCGGCGCCGTTCAGGCGCTTTTCCCCCGCGCCGAACTCCCGCTCAAAACGGCATGCCCACCGCGAAGTGGATGACGTAGGCGTCTTCTTCCTTGCGGGGGCGCGGATTGACGCCCACGTCCAAGCGCAGGGGGCCGATGGGGAGGTTGTAGCGCAGGCCGCCGCCCACCGCGGCGCGGAAACCCTCCAGCGGCCTGGCCGCGGCGAGGGCCACATTGCCGTAATCGCCGAAGGCGGCCGCCGAGAGATGGCCCAGCACGCGTTGCCTGAGCTCGAGGGAGAGCGTCGTGCGCACTTCGCCGCCGGCGGGCTTCCCGCCGGAATCCCGGGGGCCGAGCTTCGACTGCTTGAAGCTGCGCACGGAGTTCTCCCCGCCGTTGAAGAGCCGCTCTTGGATGGGAATGCGGGCGGTGTCGTTGAAAGGCGCGATCCATTCGTGGCGCGCATTGGCGCCCAGCACCGTGCCGGAGAGAAGCGGGACGAAAGCGCTTGCGGCGATGCCCGCGTGCCAGAAGTCGATTTCGCTCCCGAGCGGCGGCGCGCCGAGTTCCCCGAACAGGCGCACGCGGGCTCCGCTTGAGGGCGTGAAGAAATCATCCCGGGAGTCATAGGAGAGATACGGGCCCGCGGCTCCGAGGCGCAGATCGGACTGTTCCCCGTACAGTTCGACGACGTTGTATTTTTCGATGCTCGAAAGGCTGAATCGATACATGGCGCCGCCCTCCAGGTCCGCCGCCAGCTCGCGGGACAGCTTGAGCCGCGTCGTGCTTTCCATGATGGTGTAGGACGGCTCCTCTCGGTACAGGAAGGTGACGGGAAGATCCGCGCTCCACTCGCTCCGAAAGAGCCAAGGCGCGGTCAACCCCACGGTCGCCTCCGCGCCGCGCACCGAACCCATGATCTCGGCGCGGGCGGCCAACCCGTTGCCCAGGAGGTTCTTCTTTCTGATGCCGGCCTTGCCCCGCACCAGGTCGTAGGATCCGTAGCCGAGCTCGAAGAAGTACTCCAGGGTGGGCGCCTCCGCGACCTCGACGATCAGGTCGCGTTCCGCCGCGGCGCCGTCGGCTGCCTCCGCGGCGGCGGGCGAGAGGCGGATGTCCACCGACGCGAAGAGCCCTGTCGAGAAAAGGCGCCGGAAGCTGCGGCGCACCGCGGCGCCGCGGTAAAGGTCGCCCGGGCCGCAGGCCATGCGGGCCAGGATGAGCCCCTCGGCGGTGCGGGTGTTGCCCCGGATGATGATGGCGCGCACGACGGTGCGCGGGCCGGGACGCGCGTGCAGGACGAGGGTCACCGCCACGCGGGCGCGGGGTTCCGCCGCGCCCGCGATTTGCTCCTCGGTGGCGACGCGGGCGTCCGGATAGCCCTCGTCGGCGTAGAGATCCTCGACGGCGCGTTCGAGCTCGTTGCGCGCCTCGGCCGTATAGGCCGCGGCGCGCAGGTAGCCGATGCGCGCTTCGACGGCCTCCGGGGCGAGATGCGGCACGCCGGCGGATGCGATGCGCTCCAACACGTACTGGGGACCCTCGCGCAGCCTGATGGTCACCCGCGCCCGGGAGCCGTCCTCCAGGAATTCGACCGCCGGTTTCTCGACAGCCGCCTCATGGTAGCCGTGCGCGGCGTACTCCCGGGCGATGGCGGCGGCGCAGGCTTGGACCCGGTGGGCCACGTAGGGTCGCACGGCGAATCCCGGCAGCCCCTCCTCCGGGAGGCTCGCCAGGGCGCGCAGGCGTTCGGGCGGAAAGGCCGCGGCGCCCTCGATGCGCACCTCCTCCACCGTCACGCGGGGCCCCTCGGCGATGCGCAACGTGTAGCCCGCGGCGGTGCGCAGGTACTCCGCCGCGGCGAACGGATACCCGTGTTCCCGGTAGTATTCCTCGATGGCGAAGGCGAGGTCGTCCACGTCGGCCCGGCGCGCTCCGCGCGCGGCGTAGCGCGCGAGCTCCTCGGCGTGGGCCTCGCGGAGGGCGGCCTCGGAGAAGGCGCGGTTGCCCTCGAAGCGCAGGGCGGGGAGGCGCGGATCCGCCTCGGCCGGCGCCGCCGAAGGACCGGCGCAGCCGCAGGCGGCGGCCGCCGCGAGACAGGCGGCGCGCAGGAAGCGCTTAGTCGTTGCGGAAGACAACCCGCACCCCCGCGTTGTAGTGGTCGAACCCGTCGCGCTCGCCGGTCAGGTACAGATCGTCGGCCTCGCTCAGCAAGGCCCGCGTGACGAGAAACCGCGCCTCCCAGGTTTCGTTGCCCGAGCGGCTCAAATTGCGCCCGATGTCGAATTCGAAACGTTCGAGGATCGATTCGCCCGCATCGATGCGTTCCCGGCCGAACAGGGAACGCAGCAGATCCAGGCCGAAGTACTGCGCCGCGGTGATCAGCACCTGCTTCTCCGATTCGACATCCTCGGCGCCGGGGGGGCGGCCGGTCGTGACCATGAGGAGGAGGCTCTCGGAAGGCAGCGGCGGGCTGGAGGAAAACTCGATCAAGAGGTTGTTGACGGGGCCGGAGATGACCGCGGTGATGTCGTAGCCCCGCATGCGGGCGGCGGCGGTGATGTCGATTTCGGGGAAGAGCGGCTTGTGGGCATCGAAGTGGACGACGCCCGACGATGCCAGGAACTTGGCCGCCGGGAGGAAAACGGTGACGCCGTCCAGGTACAGACTGCCCTCGAGCACCGGAAACTTGCCCGTGCCCCGCAGGGTCAGATCGGGGCGACACGCGCCGCGCAGGAGGTTGCTGCGCAGGACGATCGGGCTCCGGGAAAGGATGCGGATGTCGAAACGCAGGTCGTCGAAGGGGCTGTGGTCGAGGCTGAAAAGCGCCAGGCCGGCCGTGGCGCGGTCCGCGGTCTTGGAGGGCGCCGCGGAGGGCGCGCGCGTCAGGACGGTGCCCGCGCGGCGGGCCAGATTTCTGAGGGCATCGACGAGGGGCACGTCGCGGAGCACGCGGCCGTCCGTGATGGTGACGGCGCCCGTGGCGGCGAGGAGCTCGCCCTCGGCGCGCAGCCTGAGATCGGCGTCGGCGCGGATGCGGACGTTGTCGGTCCGGGCGAGCAGGACATTCTCGGCCGCCGCCGCGAGCTCGATCCGAGGCGCGCCGGGTAGGCCGGTCGCCTGCCCCGCGAGGATGAAAGGCGCGCCGCCCAGGTCGCCGCCGAGCTTCTCGATCGCGATGCGATCGCCCGTCATGACGAGGCGCCCGCTGACGGCGTCCAAGCGCGGCAGGCCGGAGAAATGAGCCTCGCCGTCCTCGAGGGCGAGCGCCGCCGTCAGCTCGGGGGCATCGGCCGGTCCGCTCAAGCGCGCGTTGATGCGAACGGCGCCTTGGAGCGCGCGGACGTCCGGCAGGAGCTCGCGGAGCGCCGACAGATCGCCGCGCGCGTCGAGCTCGAGCGCGTATCGCGTGACGCGGGGCGCCCCGAGCCGGGCGACGATCGCCGCGGGATCGGCATCCACGTCCACCCAACCGGCCGCCGCCGCCGTGGCTTCTCCCAGCGCTAGAGCGCCGCGATCTAGCTGCAGCCGGGTTCCGCGCCACGCGATCGCGGCGGCGGCCGATCCCGCCGGCGGCTTCTTGAAGGCCGGCCCGTCCGCCAAGCCGGGGAATAGGATCTGCGGCGCTTCGATCTCGATGTCGCAGGCCGGCGGCGACGCCGCCGCGTCGAGCGTGCATGCGATGCGCAGGGGGCCGTGGGCGCGCACGCCGAAAGCCGGCGGCGCGGCGACGGCGGCGGCCTCGAACCGAGCGGATGCCGCCAGATCGCGGAGCTTGCCGGCGCCGCAGGCGGCTTCCACGGAAAGGCGGGGCGCGCGTACGACGAATCCCGCAAGTTCGAGTTCCGCGGCGGCGTGCGCAAGGAGATGGGCCTCGATGCGTCCCGCCCGAGGGACGACGCGCAGCTCGACACGCCCCTCGTCGCTCTCGATGATGAGGGGAGGGTCGACCGTGAATTCGCCCGCGTTCGCATCGAACCGCGCCGCAGCGGGATGCGGCGCCGCCCACCGGGTCGTGCTCGACAGGGCCTCCAGGCGGTCCAGCCTCAAGGAGCCCGAACGTAACGACCGATCGAGCGTGCCCTCCGCCTCGGCGTGAAAAACGACATCGCGGAGGCGCAGAGCGTGCACCGCCGCGGCGCACGCGTCACCGCGCTTCGTGACCAGGACCCGCGCGGGCGATGGCCCCTCGAGGCGGAGCGCGGCTTCTCCGTCGGGCCATTCCAAGGGGCCGGCGAGGGTTGCGGTGAAGGAAAAACTCCCCGGAGGCAGGAGGGGCGGGGCGGCCGCCGTGCCTTCGTCCGCCGGCGCCGGCGGCGCCGCGAGACCGGCCAGGGACGCGAGCGCCTGCAAGTCTTCTCCGCGGCACTCAAAATGCATGTCTTCCCAGCGCGGCGGGTCTAGCTGGAAGGTCCCGCTGAGCGCGGCCCGCGCGTCCGCCGGCGCGCCCGTCTCGACCTGGAAGGCGTGGACGCGGATGCAGCCGCGCTCGGCCTCCAGGACGGCGTCGAGCCCGGCGATGGCGGCGCCCGCAACCGCCAGGTTCGCGGCGGCGATGTGCAGGTCGGCGCGGGGCGCGCAGGCGGGACCGCGGAGCGCGAACGCCGCGGTGGCCGCGCCCGACAAGCGGGTCGAGATCAGGTTCTCGAGCAACGAGAGATCGCCGGCGCTCAGGCGCCCCTCGACGTCCAGCAGCGAGCGCTCCGGCGCCTCGGCGTCCAGCGCCGCCCGGGCGCGCGACACATCCAGGAGCAGATCAGGCCCCTCGATCCTGAGATGCTCGGCGGCGGCGGCGCCCGCGGCGAAGCGGACGAGCGCGGTCAGTGCGGCTCCGCGGGACGGCGCGGGAAGCGGCAGCTCCGGGAACAGGGCTGCGCCGGCGGCCGCCAGGTCGGACGCGGCCAGGGCGAAGGCCCCCGCGGCGCTCCGGAGAATTCCGGCGGTAGTGGGCTCCGCCAGAGACGCGCGCAGGCCGGTGCCGCGGATCTCCAGGCTCGGGCCCTCGGCCAGGAGGGAGGGTACTTCCAGGACGCCGCGGTCATAGGAGGCTGAAAGTCGCACGCGGGAAAACGCCGCGCCGGCGACCCTTGCGCCGCCCAGCGCGGCGGTGATGTTCCCGGAAGCCTCCTCGGGCGCCGCGAGCGGGAGGCGCAGCGATGCTTCGAGGTCCAGCCGCCCCTCGAGAAGGCGCGCGACCGGCGCCGGGAGTTCGATGAGGCCCAGGCGGTCGAGAAGCGTTTTCAGACGGGCGGCATCGAGGCCGTCGGCGCGGGCGGTCAATTGCAGCTCGCCGGCGGGGCAGAGGCGGCCCTCGCCCGCGACGGCGCCGCCGCAGAGCGAGAGCTCGAAGGCGCCCGCCGGTTCGTCGAGCCGCAGCCGGCCGGCGTTGACGAAGGGCGCATCGTCGGCGCGCACGGACAATTCGCGCACCGTGCCGCCGCGATAGATGCCCTCGCAGACCACGCGGGCCTGTTCGTCGTAACGGGCGCGCCGCAGGCGCGCCACGCCGGCAACGGTGAAGGGCGAGGCGCCGGCGTTAGGATGCGAGGCGACCGTCAGATTGTGGAAAGCGGCCTCGAGGTCCGAAGTTCGGACGGTGATCGACGCGAAGTCCAGGTCGAGGGCGGGCAGCGCGCCGGGAAGGATCGGGGCGCGCTCCTCTGCCTCCGGTCCGGGCGCCTGGTCGTCCGCCGCGCCGGCGCGCGCCAGGTCGAGGTCCAGGATTCCCCGGGAGAGCCGCACGGAAGAGATTCCTTCCACGCCCTCGCGCAGGAGCTTCCAGGGAGCGACGCGGAGGGTCAACTCCGCCGCCGAGAAGCGGCGCACGGTGGTCCATGGCGCCGGCGATTCGCCGCGCAGCCCCGTGATCGCAATGGTGCCGTGAAGCCCGATGCGGACTTCGTCGAGGGTCACATCGAGGCCCAGGGCGGGACCGAGCAGGGCGGGGATCAGGAACGCCGCCGCCCTGTTTCTCAAGAGGATCGAGAGCAGCGCGCAGCAGATTAGCAGGGCGAGCCCGATCCGCAAAACGCGGCGGCGCCCGCGGCGCGGCGCCGGCGGTGTCGGCGTGGGTGTTGTGGGCGGGGGCGGCTTGACCACGGTCTTCTCGAGGCTGAGCGGTTCGGCTGCGTGTCCTACAACCCATGATTGGGTTTGAGCCGCCGCGGGTCAACCTCCCGGCGGCGCCCCGAGATGCGCGGCCGGCCGCCGAGCGCGCATCGCCGGGGCGAAGGCCCGCGCCGCGCCCCCTGAGCGCCGGATGCGGCGCGGATTTCAGTGAATTCGGATCCGCGCGTAGCGCATCGCGCCGGCATGCTCGCCGAGAATGTCCAGGGTGCTCGATGGGGGGCAGCCGGCCCGCACGGTGGCGTTGAAAAAGCTCGGGAGCGGTTGCGCGAGCCTGACGGGGATGGCCGGGCCGGCGGCGCCGTCCGGGTCGATCTCGATAAGGCGATGCTCGGCGAACGGCTTGCCGTCCTTGTCCGCGCCGCGGGCGAAGCAGAAGACGAAAAGCCGCCCGTTTTCCGTGATGTGAAAGCGCCCATCGCCGGGCCGCAGGCTCCCGAGGCCTTCCCCGCCGGCCAGCAGCGTCGTCCGTCGGACGACGGCGCCGTCGCGGATCACGGCGAGTTCCAGGGAATGGCGCTGCTTCGCCTCGGGGAAAAATTCCTTGCGCAGGCGTTCGTCGATGGCGCGCTCGGTCCAGAGCGCGAGCACGCGGCCGCCTGCGCCGACATGCAGGTCCTGGGGAAAGATCCAGCCGCAGGTCGCCTCGCGGCTCGCGACTTCCAGCCAGGCGCCGAAGGCGCCCTTCCCGATGTCTTGGCAGGCGGTGTAGAAAAGCCGCCTGAAATCGTAATCCCAGTCGCGGCCGGTGAGCTTCTTTTTGTACTCGCGCCACGCCGGCCTGGGCTCGATGATGTCGCTCACGCCGAGGAAGTGCACGGCGCCATCGGCGAGGGCCACGGCGGGGTAGCAGAGGCGGATCGGCTGCGGCGTGTCGTACTCGGCGCCCCACGGCCAGAGGAGCTTCCCGGCCGCGGGCCAGTCGCCCCGGGCATCCCTGAAGGCCCAGTGCGCGCCGTCGTAGCCGACGTTCTGAAGGAGGAAAAGCTCCCCGCGGGCGCCGTCGGCGGCGAAGCTGCGGTAGGAATGCTCGGTGAAGGCGGGGGCCGCGCCCCAGCGGGGCAGATGCGCCGCGGGCTTCTCGGCGGGCGCGGCGGCATCGAACTCGAGCACGCGGGGCTCGGCCGGCCCGCCGTAGGCATCCACCGGCGCGAGGGTCGGGTTGAGGGACAGAAAGACCTTTCCGCCCGGCGCCACGGCCAGCGGGCAGGGCTCGCGCGTTCTCCCCTCGTCCTTGTGGACGAGCTCCCAGCCGGAGTCCGCGCGGCGAAAGAGCAGCGGCAGGCAGTTGTTGAGAGGCTTCGCGCCGGGGATCGTCTCCAAGCCGCTGACGAAGATCTGCCCGTCGGCTCGGACGATGCAGGTGTTTCCGTGGCACCACATGGGCCCCGCGCCGTTGTCGGCGGGAGTGTAGCTGAAGACGACCTCCTCGGCCTCCACGCGCGCGGCGAACTCCGCGGCGCAGAGCGACGCCGCGGCGAACCCGGCGATGGACGCGACGACGATGATCCCACGCATGACGACCTCCCGCGCCGGCGCGCGCCTCGCTTCTGCCCGGGGCGGGCGCCCTTCCGGACCGGCCCGCTTCCCCGTGTGGCGAAGAGAACCGCGTGAAGATAGAATACCTCCTCACGCAGGCGGATTCCATTCCAGCAACACGGCCAGGGAGACATGCTCATGCGCGCGAAGCACACGATCGTGGGAGTCAACATCACGGACCGCGTCCAGCACGCCGAGGAAATCCAGAAGGTCCTCACAGGCTACGGGTGCCATATCAAGACCCGTCTGGGCCTTCACGAGGTTTCGCGGGGTTACTGCGCCGGGTACGGCGTGGTGCTGCTGGAGGTCATCGGCGCGCCGGCCAAGATCGCGGCGATGGTGAAGCAGCTCAAGAAAATCGAGGGCGTCCAGGTCAAGACCATGGTCTTCACGCATTGAGCGGAGGCGGTTTGGCGCGGGCGGCCGGATTTCGCCGCCGCCCGCCGCGCCTTCCCCGGGCGCCGGCGGCGTTGCGCGCGGGCGTCCTCCGGTTAAGATGACCGGAAGGCCCCCGCGGAAAGGAGCGCTTGTGCCGCCGGTGACCATCATGCCTTGCCTCGACGTGAAGGACGGGCGCGTCGTCAAGGGCGTCAACTTCGCCGGGCTGCGGGATGCGGGGGATCCCGTTCGGAACGCGGAGTTCTACCAGCGGGAGGGCGCCGATGCCCTCGCCATGCTGGACATCGCGGCGACGCTGGAAAACCGCGGCGCGCGCCTCGATTGGGTGCGGAGCGTGGCGGCGGCGGTGTCGCTTCCCCTCACGGTGGGCGGCGGCATCGGCAGCCTGGAGGACATCGAGCTCGTGCTCGCCGCGGGGGCCGCGAAGGTGTCCCTGAACAGCGCGGCCGTGAAGCGTCCCGGACTCGTTCGAGAGGCCGCGGAGAAGTTCGGGGCGGAGCGCATCACCATCGCCATCGATGCGCGGCGCAATCCCGCCGTGCCGTCGGGATTCGAACTCGTGGTCGCGGGCGGGACCAGGCCCGTGGGCAAGGACGCCGTCGCCTGGGCCGCCGAATGCGAGCGGCTCGGGGCCGGCGCCGTCCTGCCCACCAGCATGGACGGCGACGGCACCCTGAGCGGCTACGACTTGGAGTTGATCCGCGCCGTGGCCGATGCGGTGCGCGTCCCCGTCGTGGCCTCGGGCGGCGCGGGGAAGCTGGAGCACTTCCACGCGGCGGCGACGAGGGGCGGGGCATCGGTGCTGCTGGCGGCCTCGGTGTTCCACTTCCGGACGCTGCGGATCGCGGAGGTGAAGCGGTATCTGCGCGCCAAGGGAGTCGAGGTTTTCCCCTAGCGGCGGCGCCTGAGCCGCCGCGCGCGGGAGGGAGGGTTAGGGGCCATGGGGCAGGCGCAACGGGCGGTTTGGCGGGTTTTCCTTCTGGGCGCGGCGCTTCTGCCGGCGGCGGTCGGCGCCGCCGAAGCGCCGCCGGTAGCGGCCTACACGGGCACCCTGGATATTCCCACGTATCCGTGGATGCCGCCCGTGCCGCATCCGTACTTCCGCGCCACCGACCAAAAGAACATCTATCCGTACCCCATGCTGGACAACCTGGCGCGGACGAAAACCCCGCGGGTCTGGAAGACCGTGGTCCTGGAGAACGAATACCTGCGCGTCACTTTCCTGCCCGAGCTGGGGGGGAAGATCTTCGACGTCTTCGACAAGACGGCGGGCGCGCCGGTCTTCTACGTGAATCGCGTGGTCAAGCCGGGGTTGATCGGCCAGTGCGGCGCCTGGGTGGCGGGCGGGATCGAGTTCAACACGGGGCCCGCGGGACACACCGTGAGCGCGGTCCAACCCGTCGATGTCCAAATTCTGCCGCCGGAGCCGGACGGCGCCCGCTCCGTCGCCGTGGGGGAGGTGGAGCGCATCTACCGGACGCGCTGGACCGTGATCGTGACGCTGCGGCCGGGGCGCGCGTTCCTCGAGGAGCGCATCCGCTTCTACAACCGCACCGAGACGGTCCGGCCCTATTACTTCTGGAACTGTGCGGCGGTGCCCAACACGCCGGGCTTCCGCTTCGTTTATCCCATGACGCTGGGCACCGACCACGCCGGGACGACGTTCTACACCTGGCCGATCTCCGAGGGGCGGGATCTGAGCCTCGGCCGAACTTACGAGGATGCCTCCTCGATCTTCGCCTACCGGTGCGACCAGGATTTTTTCGGCGCCTACGATGAGGAGGCGGACCGCGGGATCGTGGCCTACTCCGATCACCGGCTGGTTCCCGGCAAGAAGGCCTGGACGTGGGGCCACGGCGGCTACGGCGCGATGCACCAGATGGACCTCACCGACGACGACGGTCCCTACAACGAAATCCAAACCGGCCCCCTGCCCACTCAGGTAGACGTGGGGCGGCTCGATCCGCACGAGGTCGCGACATGGCGGGAGTGGTGGTACCCGGTGCGGGGCCTGGGCGGATTCACCCACGCCAACCGCGATGTGGCCGTGAACGCGTCGCGCGCGGGCGGCAAGCTCCGCCTGCGGATTCTCGGGACCGGCACCTGGGAACAGGCCGAAGTGCGGGCGGCGGATGGCGCGCGGACCCTCGCCAAGGCGGCCTGTGCGATCACTCCGCGCGCGCCGGTGGAGGTGGCCCTCGAGATCGGGGAGGCGCCCGAGCGCGTGACGGTTTTCATCGAGCCGCACCTCGCGCGTCTGCAAGTGCCGCTCGACCTGCCCGTGCGGACGCCGCCTGCCCGGGCGCCGGCGCTCGCGGGGGCGGGCGCTTGCGCCCGCGCGGGCTGGCAGGAGTATCTCCGGGCGCAGTTTCCCGAGGCGGAGAAGAGTTTCGCGCGGGCGCTGGAGCTCGATGGCACCTCGGTGGAAGCCCTGACGGGCCTGGCGTGCCTGGCGCTGGACCGCGACGCCGCCGCGGCGGCGGCGCACGCCCGCGCGGCGCTGGCGGTTGATCCCGATCACGGGCTTGCCGCGTACGCCTGCGCCGCGGCGCGGCTGCGCCTGGGCGATGAGGCCGCGGCGCTGGACGAGGCCTGGCAGGCGGCGCTCGATCCGCTGACGGCCGCGCCTGCCCGGGCTCTCGCCGCGAAAATCCTGATCCGGCGCGGCGAATTCGATGCCGTCATCGATATCCTCGGCGCCGAGGGGCCGTGGCGGGGCGATCCGGCGGCGCGGAACCGGCTGGCCTTCGCCTGTCTGCGGAAGGGGCGCACCGGCGAGGCGGTGGCGGCGGCCCGGCGGAATCTGGGCGCGGATCCGCTGGACGCCTTCGCGCGCAGCGTGTTATGGCTCGGAGGCGCGGAGAGGGAGGGGCTGGAACTCGGCCGCCTGATCGGCGGCAACGTCGAGGCGGTGCTCGAGCTTGCCGCCGAGTACATGGACCTGGGGCAGCCGGCGATCGCGCTGGACGTGATCGAGAATTTCGAGCCCGAGGGCGAGGGCGGCGGCATGCTGATGGCCTACACGGCGGGCTACCTGGCGCAGCTTCTCGGGCGCGATTCGGCCGCGCGGGATCGTCTGGCCGCGGCGCGGCGCGCAAGCCCGGCGGGCGTCTTTCCCCATCGCATCGAAACGGAGCCGGTGCTGCGCTGGGCGCTGGCGCGCGACGAGCGCGACGGCGCGGCGGCGCTGCTTCTCGGCCACTTGCTCTTCTCGCTGGGAAGGCACGACGAGGGCCGCGCGTTCTGGAAGCGCGCCGCGGAAAACGGCGCCGCGCCCTCCATCGCGTACCGCGCCCTCGGCCTGGCGAGCTTGGCGTTGGACGGCGATCGCGCGGCCGCGCGCGCGTACCTCGAGCGAGGCTGCCGGGCCGATCCCGCCGACGCGATCCTGGCGATGGATCTCGCGCGCGTCCTCATGGCGCAGGCGGAGAGGGAATCCTCCGCGGAAGCCCGGAAGGCGGCCCTGGAGGGCGCGCGCGATGCGCTGGCGCCCGCGGCGGCCGCGGGCCGAGGGCGGTCGGATTTCGTGGCGCTGCTGGCCCGCGCCCACGAGCGGCTGGGCGACCACGCTAGAGCCGCGGCGCTGCTGGATTCCGTGCGCATCACCATCTGGGAGGGCGCGCGCGAGGCGCACGACCTCTACGAGAAAGCCCACCTGGCGCTGGGCGGCGCGCATCTGGCGGCGGGGCGGGCGGCCGAGGCCCTCGCGGAATTCGATCTGGCGCTCCTGTATCCCGCCAACCTGGCCACCGGGCGGTTCAAGGACGCGCGCGAGGCGCACATTCACTACCGGCGCGGCCAGGCCCTCGCCGCCCTGGGGAGGACGGCGGAGGCGCGCGCGGCCTGGCGGCAAGCGGCGGAGGAGCCGGCGTCCGACGATCCGCGCAAGGAGGAGGCGCGGGCGAAGGCCGCGGAGGCCCTCGCGCGCTGAAGCCGCCGCGGGGCGGCGATTGCTCCCCGCGGCCGCTTCTCGTAGCATCGGGGATGATGAGAATCTGCACAACCCTTCCGGCTCCTTCGTTTCCGGCGCCTTGGGCGCTGGTTCTGGCTACCCTTCTCGCCGGCGGCGCGCCGGCCGCCGCCGGCAGCGTCTCCCGAACCGTCGGGTTCGATCTCCGGGATCTGCGCGTGAGCCGTCTGGACGGCTACGACCGCGTGACGCTGGGCGATTATCCGTCGACCTTCGTTCCCGGCGAGCCGCAACTGCCGGTTGCGACGGTGTTCCTGGTGCTGCCGCCCGGCAGCGAGGTGGCCGAGGTCGCCGCGGCCGCCGTCAGGTCGCGGCGCGTGCTCCACGAGCTCGTCGTCAGGCCGGCGCAGCCGCCGCGAATTCTCTCGGCGCCGCCCGCGGATCCCCGCGCGCGGGAGTTCACGCCGGCGAACGCGGCGGTCTACGGCGCGGCGGCGGTCTATCCCCCCGAAATCGTCAAACACACGGGGACGGCGTCCTGCGGCGGCTGGGAAGTCGCGGGCTTCGCGGTTTATCCGGTTCGGTATCTTCCCCTGGAGCGCGCCTGCCTCTTCCACGAGGAGATCAGCCTCACCGTGGCCTGCAGGACGGCCGAACCTTCCCGGCGCGGCGCGCCGCGCCGTCCCGCCCCGGCCCTTGGGGAGGCGCTCCGGCGCGTCGTCTTGAATCCGGAAGACGTCGCCGCTTTCGCGCCGCCGGCCAAGCCCGCGAGAAAGGAGGGGGAGAGGCGCATCGAGTACGTCATCGTCACGCACGAGGATTTCGCGGCGGCCTTCGAGCCGTTGGCCCGCTGGAAGACGCGGAAAGGCGTGCCCGCCGAGATTTTCACCACCGCGTGGATCTATGCCAATTACACCGGCGCCGACAACCAGGTTCGAATCCGCGAGTTTCTGAGATTCGCCTTCGAGAACTGGGGGACGGTCTGGGTGCTCCTGGGCGGAGACACGGCGCGGGTGCCGTGCCGGAAGGCGTTCGCGCTCGATTGCCAGGCGGGTTTCGACGCCGACGAAAACAACATCCCCTGCGATCTGTACTACGCGGATCTAGACGGGACGTGGAACGCGGGCGGCGACCCCTCCGTCTACGGAGAGGTGGCCGACGAGGTCGATCTGCTGCCGGACCTTTTCGTCGGCCGCGCCCCCGCCGGCACCGTCGCGCAGGCGGAGACTTTCGTCGCCAAGGTTCTCGCCTACGAGCGGAACCCGCCGCCTGGCTACCTGCTGAAGATGCTCTTCGCCGCGGAGATCCTATGGGACGATCCCTACACCGACCAAGGCGTCTCGAAGGATGCCATCCACGCGGAGTTCATCCCGGACCGTTTCGCCGTGACCAAGCTGTACGCCCGCGACGGGAACGAGTCCCGCGCCACGGTGCTGAACGCGCTCAACAAGGGCACGCACTTCTGCAACCATGACGGCCACGCCTGGCACAACGTCATGCAGGTCGGATCGGGATCGCTGTCGTCGGGGGACATGGACGGCCTGGCCAACGGCTCCGCGCAGACCATTCTCTACTCCATCGGCTGCTGGCAGACGGCGTTTGACCGCGACGCGATCGCCGAGCACTTCGTCAACAACCCGCGGGGCGGCGGCGTGGCGAACATCGGCAACTCCCGCTACGGCTGGGGGGCGATCGGCGAACCCGGCTTCGGTTACTCCGATCGCTACGACCGCGAGTTTTACCGCATGGTTTTCCAGCGCGGGGTGCGCCGGTTGGGCGAGGCCCTGGCGCTGTCCAAGGCGACCTTCGTCCCGCTGGCGCGCGAGGCAAACGTCTACCGTTGGTGCCAGTACCAGATCAATCTGCTCGGCGACCCGGAGATGCCGATCCGGACCGATACGCCGGCCCGCCTGGACGCGGCGCATCCTTCCTCGGTGCCGGCCGGGGCGGCGGTTTTCCCTCTGACCGCGACCCATGCCGGCGCGCCCGTGGCCGATGCCCTCGTCTGCGTCATGCGCGAGGGCGATGTCTACGCGACGGGACGCACCGATCCTTCCGGCCGCGTCGCCCTTGCGATCGCGCCCGAATCACCCGTCGGAGACCTGCGCGTCACGGTGACGGCGCCTGATTTCCTCCCGTCGGAGACCGCCGTCGCGGTGGCCGCGGAGGCCGCCTACGTCGCCGAGGCCGGCGCCGTCGTCGACGACGCCGAAGGGAACGGCGACGGGCTCCTCACGCCGGGCGAGACGGTGCGCCTGGGGGTTGCGCTGCGCAATTACGGAAACAGCGATGCCTTGGGAGTGACGGCGCGCCTCGAGGCGGCGAGCCCGGGCGTCTCCGTAACGGCGGCCGCCGCCGTGTACGGAGACATCCCCGCGGGGATGACAGTGGAATCGAGCGACCGGTTCACGCTCACGGCGGAGAGCGATCTAGTCGACGGCCGGACGGTCTACCTCCGGGTCGTCGCCGAGGATGCCGCGGCGCGCGCGTGGGAGAGTTTGCTGGCCCTGCGGGTCGCGACGCCGGTCCTCGAGTGCCGGCTGCTGAGCGTCGACGACGGGGCGGCGGGCGACGGCGTGCCGAGCCCGGGAGAGCGGATCGCCCTCCTTTTGAGCGTCGAGAACGCGGGGCTCGCGCCGGCGCCGGCCGTCAGCTTCGCCGCCGCGTGCGCCGATGCGCACCTGGCGCTCGATCCCGTTCCCATCGAGGTCGGCGCCCTGGCGCCCGGCGGCAAGCGCATCGTCACGGTGCCGGCGGCGATCGATGCGGCCTGTCCGGTTCCGCGGCTGTTCGCGGTTTCCATCGAGCTCTCCACGCCGCAGGGATACGGCGCCGCCGAGACCGTCCAGTTCGTCGCCGGTCCCACGGGGTTCGGCGACGATGCCGAGGGCGGCTCGGGCGGCTGGACGCTGCCGGGCCCGGACAATCTCTGGCACATTACGACGCACCGGAGCCGTTCGGGAACTCGAAGCTGGTACTGCGGGCTCGAAGGCGCGTGGACTTACACCCGCCATGCCCGTTCGCTGCTCGTCAGCCCGATCTTCGATTCGGGTCTCGATGCGCAGCTTTCGTTCTGGGCCTGGTACGATGTGGCGCTGTACGGCGCGACGGGCTTGTACGTCGAGGTTTCGTCCGGCGGGGGGGACTGGGAAAAGCTGGATTTCATCGGGAGCGGCGGCGCCCTCAATCCGCTCCTCATGGGCAACGGATGGGTGCAATACGCCTACGATCTCTCCCGGTACGGGGCCGCGGCGCCCCTTCAGGTGCGGTTCCGGTTCGTCAGCGACGGGGAGCCCGTGCGCGAGGGGGTGTACATCGACGACGTGGCCGTAAGCTCGCCGGGCGGAGCCGCCGCCCTGGGATTCGTGCGCGGCGACGCCAACGGCGACGGCCTCGTCGATATCGCGGATGCGCTCCACACGCTGGGCTTTCTCTTCGCGGCGGGGCCCGAGACCGGCTGCCGCGACGCCGCCGACGCCAACGACGACGGCTGCCTGGATCTCTCCGATGCGATCAGCGTCCTGCTCCACCTCTTCGGAGGATGGACGTTCGATCCGCCGCTCGGCGTCTGCGGCCCCGATGCGACCGATGACGACCTGGACTGCCTGGTTCCGCGCCTATGCCCGTGACGTTTTTCCCCCCTGCGGGGACGCGGCGCGCGCGGGACGGCGCCCGGCCGCGACGAAATCCTTGAGAAGGCGCAGTCCTTCCTCGATGTCGGGCAGATCGATGCCGCTGTAGGCAAAGCGGATGTACTTCTGCTCCTCTCCCGGCAGCGGACGGCCGAAGTGCACGCGGCTGCAGAAAGAGACGCCGGTCTCGCGCAGGACGGCCCGGCGGAAGTCCTCGTAGTCCATCAGCCCCGTCCGCTCCATGGCCCCCGTGACGTTGGGCCAGAGATAGAAGGTCGCGCGGGGCTTGAAGCAGCGCACTCCGGGGATGGCATTGAGGAGTTCCACGCAGAGGTCGCGCCGGGCGCGCAGCACCTCGAGGATCCGGCGCGGTCCGCTCTGGTCGCCGCGCAGGCCCTCCAGCGCGCCGTACTGGTTGAAGTGGTTGGAGCAGGACTCATCGTTGACGTTGAGCTTCCCGATGGCGACGGCGGCGTGCCGCGGCCCCGCCGCCGCGCCCAGACGCCACCCGGTCATGGCGAACTTCTTGGAGAACGTGTAGAGGATGACGCAGCGTTCCTCCATGCCCTCGAGGGAGACGAGGGATCTGGACGTGCCCTCGTAGCGGGTGTTGAAGTAAGCCTCGTCGAGGAGGACCTTCAGATCGTGCTTGCGCACCAGGGCGGCGATGCGCTCCAGCTCCGCCGGCGATGCCTCGGCGCCCATGGGGTTCTGCAAGTCGTTGAGAATCAGGATGCGCGTCTTGGGGGTGATGGCGCGCTCCAGGGCGTCCAGGTCGAGCTCGAAATTGTCGGCGCCCTCCCGGTAGGTGTAGGGAACCGCGACGCCGCCGTGGAACTCGATCTGCGATTCGTAGATGGGGTAGCCCGGATTGGGGTAAAGAACCTCGTCCCCGGGATTCATGAAGGCGAGGATGAACTTGCCGATGACCGGTTTGCCGCCGGGCTGGATCACGACGTTGTCCAGGGTGTAGTGCGTGCCGCGGGACTGGTTGAGGTCCTCGGCGACCGCTTCCCTGAGCTCGGGAATGCCCAGGTTCGAGCAATAGCCGGTCTTGCCGCCCTTCATGGCGCGGAAGGCCGCTTCCATGATGTTTTCGGGCGTCGGAATGTTCATGTCGCCGAGGTGGAAGGGGAACACGCGGTTGCCCGCCTGGCGGTGGAGAAGCGCCTCCGCGGACACCGCGAAGGCCGTCTCGGTCCCGAGCCGCGCCATCCGGGAAGACAAAGGCAGCACGCGATCGCACGCCGGAGTTTTCATGTTTTCACCTCACTGTGTTAACCGGTTTTCCGCCGATGAAAGCCGCAATGTTGTCGGCCGTCGCCTGCATCAGGCGGCGGCGCGCCTCGAGGGTCGCCCAAGCGATGTGGGGAGTCAGAAGGATGTTCCGCGCCCGGAGGAGCGGATTGCCGGGATCGATCGGTTCGGCGGAGACCACGTCGCAGGCCGCGCCGCGGATCCGTCCCGCGTTGAGGGCGTCGGCCAGATCCGCCTCGTTCACCAGCCCGCCGCGGGCGGTGTTGATCAGGATGGCGCTCGGTTTCATGTGCGCGAGGGTGGTCTTGTTCACCAGCGCGAAGTTGTCTTTCGTGAGCGGACAGTGCAGCGACACCACGTCGGCCTCGGCGAAGACCGCCGAGGTCTCGGCCCACCGGAAGGGGTAGTCGGGCGGATCGGCGCGGAAGTCGTCGGCGGCCAGGACGTGCATGCCGAGGCAGCGCGCGATCCGGCCCACGGCGCGGCCGATGCGGCCGAAGCCGATGATCCCCATGGTCTTGTCGCGCAATTCGGACAGCGGCGAGACCCAGAAGCAGAAGTCGGGATTGGCGGCCCAGCGCCCGTCCTTGACGGCCGCGTCGTGTCCGGCGACGTTGTGGCAGAAGTGGAGGAGCAGCGCGAAGACGAACTGGGCCACGGAATCGGTTCCGTAGACCGGCACGTTGGAGACGACGATCCCCCGGGCCGCGGCCGCCGGCACGTCGACGATGTTGTAGCCCGTGGCAAGGACGCTGACGAAACGCAGCCGGTCCAATTCCGCCAGGGTCGCCGCCGACAGGGGCGTCTTGTTGGTCAGGATAATGTCGGCGTCCCGGGCGCGCTCCAGGATCAGCGGCCCGGGCGTGCGGTCGTGCACCGTCAGATGTCCGTGCGCCGCCACGGGGTCCCAGGGATTGTCGCCGGGGTTCAGCGTGTAGCCGTCCAACACCACGATGTGCATGTCGTTCTCCTTGCGCCGGCGGCGGAGGCCGTCACGGCAGGACATAGGGGACGCGGTGGTTGTAGCCCTTGTATGAAACGAACGTTTCCGTGGACAGAATGCCCTTGATCTTGTAGAGGTGCTCCTTGAAGAAGGTCAGGAGCCCGGTGTCTTCCTTCAGGAGCACGGTCAGGAGGAGGTCGTAGCGGCCCGTGACGACGCAGACGTTGATCACGCCGGGCAGTTTGGCGAAGTCCTTGGCCTTCTCGACGAGGCCCATGCCGGCGAGCTTGATTCCCATGTAGACCAGGCGGTGGTTCTCGATCTTGTCCGGATCGACCAGGCCGCATACCTGGAGGGTGCCGTCGGCCGTGAGCTTGTCGTAGCGGTTGCGGACCGTGTTCTGCGCGAGCCCCAGCCTGTCGGCGATCTTCTTGAAGGAGCGGCGCCCATCCTTGAAAAGCTCGCGGATGATGGCGAAGTCGATCCGATCCATACGCCTCGCGCCTTCTCCGCCGGCGGGAATTCTCCGGCGCCCGCCGCCGGCCTGATTCAAAATAACGCACTTCCAAGCCTCTATTTTGCTGAAAACAGGACAAAAGTCAAGTCTGGTTGAGGAAAATACAATAACACGGGGTGTTTCTTGAGGTTTACCTTCGCGGGCGCCGCCGCGGGGCCGGCGCGCCCGGTCCGGCCGGATCGCGGGGGCCGCCGCGGCGGCGCTTTACTCTTCCGCGGGTTTCGCGTACATTCATGGACGAGGATTGCCGAGGCACTGCTTTCGAGGAAAGGAACGACGCCATGAGAACCCCGCGCCCTAGGCTGATGCCCCTTGCCGCGGTCGCCGCGCTCGCGTGCGCCGCCCAGGCGGCCGAGACGTTGACCTACGCCGACCTGATCGCCCGCATGACCCGGCCCGAACTGCTGGCCGTCCTGCCGCCCGCAGGGGAGGCGTGCGCCCAGTGGTCGAGCTACGACCGCGCGAGCCGGTACGATGCCGCGACGGATAAGTACGTCAACTGGGATGCCAACGGCGATGGCAACGGGGTCATTCGCACGGAAGGCGATGCGGTGGTGATGGCCGAGATGCAGGGGCCCGGGTGCATCTTCCGCATCTGGTCGGCCCTCTCGCAGCAGGGCCGGGTCAAGATCTACCTGGACGGAAACCCCGAGCCCGTGGTGAATCTGCCCTTCAAGGAGTATTTCACCGGCAAGACGGCGCCCTTCGACTTTCCGGCGCTGTCGTACCACCTCGAGGAGCAGGGATCGCGCGGCGAGAACCTGTACTTCCCGATTCCCTATGGCAAATCCTGCAAGATCACGGCGGAGAAGGGGTGGGGGGCCTACTACCACTTCAACTACGTCACGTTCCCTCCGGGAACGAACGTGCCTACGTTCACGGGCGTCCTGGCTCCCGAGGATCGCGCGGCGCTGGCCGCCGTCAACGCTTTCATGCGGGACGGGCTCGGCGGGGACCCGGCCGGTCCGCGGCAGGGCGAGGAGACGGCCGCGCTGCCCATTGCGCTCGCCCCGGGCGCGGCGACATCCCTGGCGATCGAGGGCCCCCGGGCGATCACCGCGATCAAGGCGGCCCTGCGTTTCGAGAACCGAGCGGCGGAGGAAGCCGCGCTGCGCGGGCTCCTCCTCGCCATCGAGTTCGATTCCCTGGCGGCGCCGGCGGTGTGGTGCCCCCTGGGCGATTTCTTCGGCACGGCGCCGGGCATCAACCGCTACCGTTCGCTCATGACCGGCATGACCCCGGAGGGCGCCTACGCCTACTGGTACATGCCCTTCGAGAAACACGCGACGATCCGGATCGTGAACGAGGACGCGGTCCCGCGCGGGCTCGAATTGCGGATCACTCACGCGCCCCTCGGGCGCCCCTTCGCCGGTTTGGGGTATTTCCACGCCAAGTGGCACCGCGACATCTTCCCGCTGCCCAGGGACCGCGCGCCCGACTGGACCATGCTGCGGACCAGCGGGCGCGGGCGTTTCGCCGGAGTCATGCTGCACGTCTGGAATCCGCGCGGCGGCTGGTGGGGCGAGGGCGACGAGAAGTTCTTCGTCGACGGGGAGAAATTCCCCTCGACCATCGGCACGGGTTCGGAAGACTACTTCGGGTACGCGTGGTGCCACCCGGGTCTCTTTCAGCGCCCGTACCACGCCCAGACCATGACTCAGGACAACCGCGGACACCAGTCCGTCCTGAGGTGGCATCTCGGGGATGCGGTGCCCTTCCAGAAATCCTTCGAGGCCTGTATCGAGAAGTACTACCCGAACAGCCGCGGCACGCTCTACGCCTGCGTCGCCTGCTGGTACCTCTCCCCCGACGGCGTCGATCCGATCGGCCCGACGCCCGCCGCCGAGCGCCACGGGTACGCGGTGCCGCTGCCGCCGGGCGGCGCGGGCTTCGAGGTGGTCGGGCAGTTCCGGGGCAGCGTCGAGGAGCAGGACATGGCGGGCTGGGGCGCCGGCAAGTGGCACGGCGACAGGCAGCTATGGTGGACGGGCGCGCGCCCCGGCGACACCCTGGACATCCGCCTCAACGTGGCCGAGACGGGCACGTACAAGGTCACGGCCCACCTCACCAAGGCCGTCGACTACGGCATCGTCAGGTTTTTCATCGACAAGCTCGAGGCGGGCGGACCGATCGACCTTTACAACGACGGCGTCGTGCCCTCGGGCCCCGTCGACCTCGGCACGCATCGCCTCGAGAAGGGCGCGCACACGCTGACCGTGAAAATCACGGGCGCCAACGACAAGGCCGTCAAGGGGTACATGTTCGGCCTCCACCGGCTCGTGCTCGATTCGGTCAAGTAGCGGCGCCGCGCGGACGGCGCCGCGCCGCGCGACGTTGCGCCGCCGATTGACCGCCGTCGGAGCGGCACGTAGCATGGGGACCGTGGCGCGCCCGCCGGCGCGCGGTTCGTTTCCCAAAACCAGGCCTGCCGGAAGAGGTCCATGCGAACCATCATCGAACCTTTCCGCATCAAGATGACCGAGCCCCTGAGGTTGATCAGCCGCGAGGAACGCCGCGCGGCGCTGGCCCGGGCGCACTACAACGTGTTTCTCCTGGATGCCGATGACTGCTGCCTGGACCTTCTGACCGACAGCGGCACGGGCGCGATGTCGACCCGGCAATGGGCGGCGCTCATGCTGGGAGACGAAAGCTACGCCGGCGGCCGCTCGTGGAAGAAGTTCGAGGAGGCCGTCCGAACCATCACCGGCATGCGGCACATCCTGCCTACGCACCAGGGGCGCGCCGCCGAGAGCGTGCTGGCCGAGTGCCTCGTCAAACCGGGCGCCGTCATTCCCAGCAACAGCCACTTCGACACCACGCGGGCGAACATCGAGTACGCCGGCGGCGCGGCGGTGGATGTGCTTTGCGCTCACGGCCTGGACACGGAGCTCGATGCGCCCTTCAAGGGCGACATGGACATCGAGGGGCTCGAACGCTGCATCGCCGCTCACGGCCGGGAGCGAATCCCCTTCGCCATGCTCACGGTCACCAACAACGCGGGCGGCGGGCAGCCCGTGTCGATGGGCAACATTCGCGCGGTCAAGAGCGTGTTGGCGCGGCACGGCATTCCGCTCGTCATCGACGCCTGCCGGTTCGCCGAGAACGCGTATTTCCTCCGGGAGCGCGAGGAAGGCTACCGGAACCGGACGCTGCTTGAGATCGCCCAGGAGATGTTCGCGCTGGCCGACGCCGCGACGATGAGCTGCAAAAAGGACGGCCTGGCCAACATCGGCGGGTTTCTGGCCTGCAACGACGATGCCTGGGCCGAGCGGTTCCGCACCCTGCTCATTCTGCGGGAGGGCTTCCCCACTTACGGCGGGCTGGCCGGGCGCGATCTGGAGGTGATCGCCGTGGGGCTTTTCGAGGCCCTCGAGCTCGAGTACCAGGTCTACCGGCACGCGACGGTCGAATACCTCGGATCGCGCCTCATCGACCGCGGCATCCCCATCGTCCGGCCCGTCGGCGGCCACGCGGTCTTTCTGAACGCGGCCCGGTTTCTGCCGCACCTTCCGGCGCGGGCGTATCCGGGCATCGGGCTCGTGAACGCCCTGTACCTCGAAGGCGGCGTGCGCGCCGTGGAACTCGGCTCGGTGATGTTCGGGAGAGTCGATGCCGCCGGCGTCGAGACGCCCGCGCCTTTGGAGCTCGTGCGCCTCGCGTTCCCGCGGCGGGTCTACACCCAGAGCCATTTCGATTACCTCCTCGAAGTCATCGAGGAGACCTGGCGCGGAAGGTCCGCCATCGGCGGCTGGCGCATCACGTACCAGCCGAAGCTGCTGCGGCACTTCGGCTGCCATTTCGAGCCGGCGGCGCCTTGAACGCCGGCGCGAGGACGGAATCCGAAAGGAGGCGTGACATGTGGAGGGGTGTTTTTCGGGTTCTAGTCGTGGTGCTGGCGCCGGCGCTCCGCCCGCCCGAAGCGGCCGCCCAGGAAATCTCGTCGCCGGCGTCCCCGGAGGGCTCCAAGACCGTGGTTAGGGCGGTGAGGGAAGGGGATGTCTACGTGGGCTTCGACGGTTTCGCGGCGGAGCCATCCTCCGGGAAGGAATCCCTTTCGGCGACGGTGCGGCTGAGCTCGCGCCGTCTCATCACGGCGAGGCGGTGCGCGGTTGACGGCGGCGCGCTCCTGTTCTCCGGGCTGGTCGCCCGCGAGGGCTGCGGGCTGAAACTGGGCGAGAGCGACTTCGTCCGCGTCGAGTTCGGCGGAGCCGGGCTCGATCCGGAGATCTCCTTCCGCCTGACCATCGGCGCGTTCGATCGGGAAGCTTGGCTCGAGGGCGTGGGGAAGGAGCCCTTCCATTTTCTCGCCCTGCACCTGCCCGAAGCGGAAGCCTGGCACCAGCGCGGTTGGCTCAATGCGACCCCCTTGGCCGACCCCTTTCCGCTGCTGGGGGATGTCCACGCGGGGACGCCCGAGATCTCGGCCTACAAGTACGCGCGGTCCTGGAGCTACACGCCGCCGCTGGGCGCCCACCCGATTCCCGTGATCGGGCTCTGGGCGCCGGCGCGGAGCCGTTACGCCGCCTTGGACTTCCTGGAGACGCGGCTCCGCGAAGGCACGGAGAAGGATATCGCCACCGGCTACCGCTGGATCGAGCCGCGCCTGGGCGCGGCCGCCGACGCGGGCCAGTTCGTCGCGCTGGTCTATCCCCACGGCGGGCGCGGCTACCAGGATCTGGTCTTTCCCGAGCCCGGGGCGGTCATCAGCTCGCGTTGCGTTCTGCGCGCGAGCCTGCGCCTGCCGGCCTGGGAGGATCCCAACCGGCTGCTCCTGGGGATCCACTACGAGCGGCGGTCCGCGGAACTCGCGCCCGTGCCCAAGGCGCCGGATGTCTCCTGGATTCCGGGCGGCATTCGCCTCAGGGATTTTGCCGGGCCTCCCTCGGGCCTCCTCATCGGCGGCGAGGAGAAGCCCTTTCAGGTTCCCGGCACGCGGCTTATCGGCGGCTGGGCCTGGCATGCCGAAAGCCCCACGGCCGTCGCCGTGAAGCGGCGGGACCAACGGCGTCTCGAGCGGCTCGAACGCGAAGCCGCGGAACTCCTCAGGTACGCGCAGCGCTTCGATGCCGGCGGAGATCCCTGCGTCTATTGGGAGAAACCCCTGGAGGGCGCCTGGACGCCGGAGTGGGGCGGAGCGCCGGTGTCGACGCTGCACAACGCGAACGGATTCGCCGCGGGGAGGCTTTTCCTAGGCCTTTACCGCGATCTGGGAAGGAACGAGCATCTGTGGATCGTCGACGGCGTCTTCAATTGGGCCAGGCGCATTGCCTGGACCCGCAACGAGTTCGCCGACGTGCCGTCGTCGCCCTTCGCCATCGGCGGCACACTGAGCGCTTCCTTCTGCCTGGAGTACTGGATGACCTTCCGCGATGCCCCCGACGAGGAGCACCGCCGCCGGGCGCGCGAAGCCCTGGACCTGGCCGAGGCCTTCACCTACCGCTATCTGGTCATGTGGACCCATGACAACGACCGCGACGATGACCTGGATCCCGTCTTTCTCTGGGAGCCGAACAGCGGGCGCGACTGGACCGGCGCCGCCTGCGCCAACGAGGTCTTCTGGAACCTGGACACGCTGGCCCAGACCGCCGTCCACACGGGCGACCGCTTCTTGTGCTGGGCGCTGGCCGGGAGCCTGAGCCGCTGGCACCAGCTTTACCAGGAAGTCTACAAGGAAAGCCTCGCCGAGTACCAAGGCGGCGACATGACCGAAGGGTTCGGGCTCTACGCCGACAATGTCTACGGCGTCGGGTTCCGGGCGGCGTACGGTTTCGCGGCGCCGCTCGTCATGACGGAGCCCGTGGGCGAAGCCGCGGTGCGGGTCCTGGCCGGCGAGGGCGCCGCCCTCGCCTTCCGCAAGGGAGCGGAGCCGGTCGAACTCGCCGATTGCGCCTACGGGCATCCGGGCAACCTCGCCTTCACCATCCGTTCCTCCAGAGGCGCCTTCGACGTGGCGCTCACGGTGCCCTACGTCGATCTCAGCGCTAAGCCCGCGGCGGTGGTGCGGGGGGGCGAAACGCGCGCGCTCACGCCCGGCGAGGATCTGATCCGATCGCCTCTGGCCCTCTGGTCGTTGTATCTCAAGGGCATCGAAAGCGGCGACCGCGTGGTGATCGGCGAGCCGGGAGGAGCGTCCGGCGCCATCGCCTGCGCTCCGCAGCCCGCCGAGGGGGTCGGGGAGGGCCTGCCTCCGGGGTTCGATCCCGCCGCGGGTTTTCAGATCGCGGCGCTCGCGCCGGACGGCATGCCGTCCGGCATGCCGTCGCGAAGCTGGGAACAGCTCGATTCCCTCGCCGGGTTGCCTCTTGCCGGGCGCTGGATCCACGGCATCCCCTTCGCGCTCGCCGCGCGCGAGGGCTTGTGGGCCGCGGCGGCGCCCTCGTCCTTCAAGGAGCCTATCGCCGGCGCGGAATGCGTGTACCTCTTGTACACCGCGGGCGGCGGCCCTCCGCCCGCCCTTGTGTACGCGGGAGAAGCTAGGTCCGGAGTCGAAGGCGGCGACCGGAACGGTCCGGACCTGGAGGCGTCCGCCTGGCGCGCTTGGCCGCCGATCTACACGGCGTGGATTCTCGCGGGCCGCTACCCGGTCCCCAAGGGCAAGACGGTGACGGGGGTCGATCCGCGGGGCCGCGCGGTGCTGGCGGCCACGGCGTTTCGCGCGGGAGACGCGCGGCAAGCGGAGACTCGCCGCCGCGTTTCGGCGCGCTTCGACGCGGCGGATCGCGAGTGGAAGCGGGTTCGCCGGGCCGACGAAACGGCGGCATCCCTCCGGAGGGAGCTCGAGGCCGTTCCCCGCGGCGCCATCGCGCTCCTGCCGCCTGAGGCGGCCGGCATTACCCGCGGGCTCCTCGGCCGCGTGCGGTTCGGCGAGCGCGCCGTGAACGTCGCCCCGGAAGTCCTCGTCGATCGGGCGGCGTTCAACGCGGAGCTTTTCCCCGTCGCGCTGTACGCCGGCGGCGAGGACTACGTCGACACCGTCCGCGAGGCGGGCGATGCCGCCGGGGCCGTCGTGCGCTACCTGGAGGAAGGCGGGTCGCTGGTCATCATCGGGACGGGGCCGTGGCCGTTCTACTACGCCACCGGCCCCGGATTCAAGCGCGCCGAGCCCCTCACCGCGCGTCTGGGGCTGCCCCTCGTAATGGCCGTCGAGTCCCCGGCGCCCGAGGAGCTTCTCGTGCGCGTCTGCGTCCAAGCCTTGGTCGAGACGAGCCGCGACGAGTTTCCCTATCCCCCCGGCGATTCGCGCCTGCGCACCATCGACCGCCGGCGCCTGCCCGCCCGGGCGGTGTACACGGCGATTGCACAGGTCGTCGGCAAGAGCGGCAAGGAGTACGGCGACGCGGCGGGAGTCGTGGAACTGCCGGCCCGCGGCGGGGCGCGGGGCAGCGTGCTTTACATCGCCCACAGCCTCCTGGCGGATCCGATCGAAGGCCCGGCCTTCCTGGCGGGAGCCCTGCGTTTCGTGGCGCGGATCGCGAAACGGTGAAGGGGCGCCCCGGGCTGCCCCCGCCGGCCGGCGTCGACGCGATCAGCGTTGCCGGTCGCCGGCCGCCTCCCCCGCGGCTTCGACCAGATCGGTGCGGTAGAAGCGCCGGTCGCTGAAGATGTCCGACCAGCGCACGGTGTCGCGGAAGCTCTCCGGCGCGAGCTCTTGCAGCAGGGCCAAGGTCCCGATCAGGGCGAGCACCGTGTGGACATCGGGCGCTCCCGGCAGGAAGGCCGGGTAACGCGCCATGACGAGACGCCCGTGGCGCCGCGCCGCCGCGGCGATGTCCTCGGCGCGATAGTTCGGGGCGCATGTGCGCATGTAGGCCAGGCCGTAAAGCGCGTCCAGATCCATGTAGTTGGAGAACCCGAGCCAAGCGCCGTCCGCCCGCTGCATGGCGAGAATGGAATCGATGACGCGCTCGGGGTAGGGGAACGGCCGGCTGTGGTGCTGGTAGATCGGCCAGATGTGCGCGGCGCCGCCCAGAACCTCGATGGGAAGCCCGGCCTGCGGGACGCCCTTGCGCCACCAGCCCGTGGCGGGATCGAGATTGTCGTCCAGCCACTGGAAGACGAGCGTTCTCCAGGCGTCCGTGCAGCGCCGCGACATGCTGTAGCAATGCATGCCGCCCCAGAAAAGATGCGAAGCCGACCACTGGCGGTCCCAGCGGATGCGCTCCAGCCAGGGGGCGATCTCGTGCTCCTCGTCGAAGGACTCGTAGAGCGACACCGGATGCTCTTGGCGGCCGCCCAGGACGGCGAGCGCGCCGATGACCATCCCGTTGCCGTGCTCCAGCGAATGGCGGCGGTCGCGGGTATAGGTTCCGTCCTCGTGGGCGAAGGAATTGATGTGGGCGATCCACTGGCGGCGCTGCTCGGGCGTGAGGGTTTTCACGAGTTCCTCGCCCATGCATGCGCGCGTCCAAGCCGCGTCGCAGGAAGCGTAGAGCGTGACGGGGGCGTCGTCCAGCGCGGTCTGGCGCAGGACGCCGTACGCCGCGCCCTCGACCTGGAGGCGCCCTAGGTAGTCCATGGTGTCGCGCCGGACGACCGTCAGATCCATGCGGCCGTCCCGCACGGCCGGCTCGATTTCCGGGAGCGGATCGGTCAGTCCCAGCGCGGCGGCCCAAGCGGCGATCCGCTCCGCGGACAATACACGGCGATCGACCAGAACCAGGGCGATGGCCGCATCCGCCCAGCGATCGCCCGGCGGCTGCGCGCCGAGCAGCACCGGAGTCGTCGTCGGGCACAAGCGGGCCGGCACGTGGGCGTCCGCGGCCGCGTACCGGCGCCCGTTCACAAAGAGCGCCATGCGCGCGCCCGGCTCGAAGACCGCCGCCGCGGCGTACGGCTTTCCCGGAAGGAGCCGGCAGGCGCCGGCGATCTCCAGCCCTTCCCCGTCCCAGTGGCCCGATCCGCTGACATCGAAGTACGGCCGGCCGTCGGGCATGAGCCCGACCTCGAAGGATCTGCCGCCCGGAATCAGGCGCCACTTGGAGAGAAGGGGCGTCTTGCCCCGGGGCGGCTTGGTGAGTTGGAACACGAGGCGCAGCGTGAGCGGGCCGGTGGCCTCGTTCCACGGGTAAAGCGCCGAGATGTCCACGGCCTTCCGCGCCTCCGCCGCGAGCAGGACGGCGTCCAAGCCCCCCGCGGTGGTGCGGGCGAAACCTTCCGTCCCGCCCGGCGGATCGCCGGGAGTCCAACGGAATTCGTCCGCGGCGCCGGGCGCCTCGGGCGCCGCTTGGGAGGCGGCCGAGGCGGATCCGAGGAGGACCGCGGCCGCGATCACGCGCATCAGTGGAAATTTGGTCATAACACGCATTATACCGATCCCGGCTCCGAGGGCATAGGCGCCCTCGGAGCCGGGATCGCGCGGCGCATCACTTGCAGGGTTGCGCGCAGCCGTCCAGCGCGCCGATCTGCGCCGGCACGGTCTTCAGGTCGTATTCCTGGCAGGACGCGGGATTGAAGTCCGCGGTGATGGGCGTGCGGTCGGGCGCCGTCATGGCCGCGCCGCTGAAGAGATAGCCGAGGATGCTCACCGCGTCGGCGATGTCCAGCTTGTTGTCGCCGTTGGCATCGGCCGCCTTGGCGCAGGCGGGCGGAGGCTTCGCCGCCCCGCCGAACAGGTATCCCAGGACATGGATCGCATCGGCGATGTCCACCTTCCCGTCGCTGTTGCTGTCGCCCGTGTGAACGCCGATCCCTTGGGGGATGAACGGGGTGGGCGCGTGCACGCCGGCGGCGATTTTGACGAAATCGATCTGGAAGGCCGCGGTTCCAGGCGACGACTTCGAGCCCATAATGACCACGTTGCCCGCGCCGGACTCGCCTTCGTTGCCGCCCTGGTGGAGAAGCATGGTCTTCCGGGCGAAGGGCGTCGCGACGCCGTTCAGGTACACGGTCACGCGGTGCAGCATCTCCTCGGGATCGGGCCGCTCAATTGTGATCCAGAGATTCACGAACCGCGTTGCGTCCTGAGGGTCGGGGCCGAGATAAATCCTCATGACATCGTTCAAGGTGCCGCTGTTGAGCTCGAGGAACGCATTGCCCGCCGCATCGGCGTAGAGGTAGACCGAGAGCTTGCGATTCGGGTCGGCCGGATTCTCGAACCCGGACCGCCAGAAGAACATGAGAAGGCCCTTGCCGTCGCTCTGCGGAGGAATGCCGTCCGGGGCCTGCACCCCCGCGCGCGGCAAGTCCAGCACCTCGTCGGCGGGTGTGAGCCGCAGCCGCACGTTGAAGGTGGCGCCGTCGTCCAGGAGGCAGTTCGGAACCCAGGGATCCTCCGCCAGGTCGTTGAAGTTATGGCCGATGAAGAGCTTGCGGTTCGAGCCCGAGCCCGGAATCAGCGGATCGACCAAGTCGGCCCAGCGCAGCGCCCGGCCGTCGAACCTGAAGGCCGTCGTGCTCGGGTCGCCGACATCCTCGAAGGACAGGACGGCCGCGGGCGCGCCGCCCGGGCCGCCCGACGGCAACACCGTCAGCCCGATGCCGCCCGGCGCCGGGCCGTCCAGGAGTCCGTCTTGATTGTGGTCGGTCGCCGTGTCGACCTCGCCGGGCGCCGTGCCGTCCCAGGTGTCCGATCCGTCATGCCGGCGCCACGTGCCGTCCAGGCAACCGCCCTCGCCGGGGAGGGTATGGTCCGGTTCGTACCGGAGCACGTCCTCGGGCGCGTCGCCGGGCCGCGGGTCGTACACGTATCCCCAGCCGCCCTCGGGCGGGCCGAAGTCGACCGTCTCCGCCGGGACGGGCGGGTTGACGGTGACGGTGCATGTTGCTCCGGCGCAGGCGCCGTCGGTCGGAACGACGGCGTAGGTCACATCGCCGAAGTCGGCGGCGAGGGTGTCGGAAAAGGACGTCGCCGTTCCCGGCAGCCGTGCGATCTCCGCTCCGTTGCGGGTGATGGCGAGGGCCTCGTAGACAATGCGATCGACCCACGTCAACGTCACCGTTTGAGCCAGGACGGCGCAGTTCAAGCCCGCGGGGCAAAGGTCGATGGTCGTTCTCATGGGCGGGCAGGTCCGGCCGCTGATCGTGGGAGTCACGAGATATTCGTGAAGGCCCGGCGGGACGCCGACATCCGTATACGCCGTGCTCGCGCCGGGGTGCGCGGCGGCCAGGACGACGCCGTCGCGCTCGATCTTGAAGGACTGCACCGTCACGCCTTTGTTGTCCCAGGCGAGATTCACGTTCGAGCCGTCGACGACGGCGCCGATCTCCCCGGGGCAACCCTGCACCGCGATCTTCGCGTGGTGGTATCCCGAGGCGACGCAGAAATAGTCCAACTGCCAGGCGCCGTCGGGACCGGAGGCGGGGCAGCCGACGCTGATGTAGGCGTTGGTGGGATTGTTCGACGCTGATTCGTAGGCCTTGAGGGAGTCGATGTGCAGGGTGTCCTCGTAGCCCGCGACGAAGTCGTCGCTGCCGTTCATGAACATGGCGAGCTTGAGCTCGCCGGTGGCCGGGTTGACGAGCTCAGCGGCGAGCCAGAGCGTGACCCATTCCGTGCCGCTGCCGCCGATGTCGATCAACGTGGTGTTCCGCAGGAATTGGATCTGCTGGTTGTCGTCGATGGCGAAGTTGAGCGTCGCGACGCCCCGCTCCGCGTAGCCGATCATGCCCTTGTTGTCGCTGCTGCTGTTGAGCCCGAAGCCGTTGCCGAAAAAGGGACAGGCGACGCAGGCCGCGGTGGGCGGAGCGGGGTCCAGCCTGAAGCGGAAGCACATGGTGACGCCCTCGGCCAGGGAGAGTTCCCCGGTCACGTCCCTCAGCAGGAACAGCTTGCGGTTCGAGGGATCGGGCAGGTTGTAGGGCGCTTTGGTGGGATCGCCCACGTCCTCCAGGGTCAGGACCCAGGCATCGCCGCCGTCCTCGCCCTCCCCGGGGAGTTGCTTGACCCCGATTCCGCCGTGGGGCACGGCGCCCTCGCCGGGCGCGTTGCCGTCCCATTGATCCGATGACTGTCCGCGCATCCACTCCCCGTCGAGGCAGCCTATCTGCCAGAAGCCCGGCATGTAGGCATCCTGCCCGGGGTCGGCATCGTAGACATAGACCCACCCGCCGGGCGGGTCTTCCCATCCTCCGCGGGCAAGCAGCGCCGAAGAGCAAACGAGCAGACCCGCCGCCAACCATGCGCGTTTCATGGCAATCTCCCTTCTCCTCCCCTTTGGGAGGCTCCAAATGCCCGCCGCGTCCGCCGGCGGGAATAGACGACAAGGGGGTGGACGGCACGGGCCGCCCGCCCTTCCGTGGATCGCAGCACGCCGGCCCTCGCCGCTGCTCGGGCTCGGGCCAAGGGATCGAGGTGGGAGTCGGCGGCCGCGCGCATCCGGACGACCGGCGTCACGCCGCCTTCGACCGGCGCGTTCGTGCCGGCCGCGCCCGACTCGCGGCCACATTTCATGGTTTGTCCTCTTGGCGCGAAAAGAGCTCGAGGACCGCGGTAGCCGCCTGCCCAAACCGATCGATTACCGTCGTATATCGTGATTGTAGGCGCGAAACGGCCGCGAAATCAAGGGAAAACAGCGCCGGCCGCGGGGTGCGCGAGACCCGGCGGGGGTGGCCGATCCCTTGGCGCGGCGCCGCCGGCGGTCACGATCCGGGGGCGAGCAGGCGGATCGACTCGATGGCGATCTCGGCGCCTCGCGTCGAGCATGGGTCGAGGCGGAGCTGCGTCACGGTGCCGCGCCAGCGCGCGTGGGCGCCCAGATCGAGCCGGTAGGAGTGCATGGCGCCGCCGTCCCGGAGCGCGGCGCGCATGCTGGCCGCCTCGCTCATGGCGGCGAAGGGCGACCTCCAGAAAAGCTGGAGCTCGTCGCCCGGACGGGCGTTGCGCACCGCCATGCGGATCTCCATGGCCGTGAACTCCCGGGCGGGGGCGCGCGTCGCGCAGACGAGCGCCGGGTCTTGCGTGGTCGTCCGGGCGCGGAGAACGCCGTCCGCGGCGGCAAGACCGGCGATGCCCATCAGGGCCGACCAGCCGCGTGTGTCGCCCTCCCTGTGGAAAAACCACGCGGTCGCCGCGGGCGGGGGCGGCGCGACATCGTAGGGCCCGAGCCCCACGTCGCCGGGACCGATGTCGGTGTGCGCCTCGGCGCCGGGGCAGAAAACCCGGCGCACGGCGTCCAGGTGCGCGAACCCGTACTCCTTGTGAGGTTCGCAGTACGAACCCTCGCCCCATTCGTTCCAAGCCTCGATGAGGACGACCCTGGGCGACGCGGTCTCCTGGGCGAAGCGCGCCGCAAGGGTCAGGTGCTCGGCGAAGGCCGCGGGCGAGCGCTCGGTTTGGACGAACGCCTTGGCGCCGTGCCACGGCCGCGAGTCCCAGCCCGGGCTCGCCGGCACGATGACCGGCAGGAGGTTTCGGCGGGCCATTGGGAGCCACCAGGCGTCGTACTGGGCGCGGGCGATCTCCGCGTACGGGACGCGGTTGCGGCCGCCGGCTCCGCAGGTCGGCCAGTTGTAGCCGGTCACCGCGTCGAACCCCATGGCCTTGAGGTCCTCCAGGGCGGCGCCCGGGGTGCCGCAGCCGGCGACGAGCACCTCCCCGGCGCCCCCTTCGCGCGTCATCCTGTGCCAGAGGGCGATGGCCTCGCGGCTGCCCGCGATCCCTAGGTCGCGCTTCATGCTCCCGGGATCGAAGATCACCAGGAGCGGCCTGGCGTCGATCTTGAAATACTCCGGCCGCCTGAAGTAGTTCTCGATCCAGTAGCGGCAGACGGCGGCATTGTCCTCGGGCGAGTGCACCGTGGGCGCGTGGTTGGCCCAGAGCAGACAGAACTTGAGCAGGCTCCGGTAGCGCGCCTTGAAGTAGCCGTCATGGAGCGCGTGGGTGAGCTGCGTATCGCCCCGGTTCCAGTACCAGTCGTAGCAGAAAAACGTGATGCCGTGCTCGACCGCGAACTTGATGTGCCAGTCGGCGACCTCAGGGTCGCCCTCGCGGTAGAACCCGAGAACCGGCGTGCGCTCGGGATACGCGCGGAGCGGCTGCCAGCGCTCGGAGGAATTCCATCCCGGAAAGTAGTAGACGCCCACCTCGAACGCCCCGCGGACCGGCTTCGGTTCGGGAACGTAGGCCGCCTCGGGAAGGTCGAGGGCGGGGAGGAAGCGCTCGACTACCGCGGCCAGTTCCTCCCCCGTCGCCGCGTCGACGAGGGCGAATCGCGCGGGGCCCGCCGCCCCGTGCACGACGCGCCAGGAGACGCTGGCCGGTTCGTAGAAATCGAAGGGCGGGACTTCCTTGGTCTCCTCCTCGCCCGCGGCGCGGCGCGCTCCCTCAGGCAGCGCGAGGCGGAGCCGCAGGCCGCGTACCTGGCCGCCGCCGCGATTGGCCAGGCGCGCGGCGAGGGTGCAGATTCTTCCCGCGCGCGGCAGGGGATCCGCCAGGAAGAAGCGTTCGACCGCCGCGTCGGGTTCGCCCGCGGGTTCGTCCGTCACGCGCAGCCAGTCGATCGTCACCGCGGAAGCGGCGTCCCTGGCCGGTTCGATGGCGAGATAGACAATCGTGTTTCGCCAGCGGGCATCGCCGCAGACCGGCACGTTATAGACGCGCGGGGCGGCATCGCCGGCCAGAGCGAATTCCGCCTCGCCGCAGCCGTTGGCCGCATCGGCGGCCCAGACGATGGCGCCCGCGCCCCGGGCGGAGGTCGCCATTCGGAAGCTCACGAAGGCGTGCTTGGCCGCATCGATCGCCACCGGCGGCGCGGCGAGGCGCGCGCCCGCGGCCAGGTCGGCTCGCAACCCGCCCGACGCGGCGCGCAGCGCGCCCTCTCCGTCGATCGACCAGCCCTCGAGGCCGGCATCGAAAGTCCACGCGGCGGGAACCGGCGCTCCGGCGGCGCCGGTTTCCACGACTCGGATGTAATCGATGGCGTAGGCCGCGGGCGCCGCGCCCCTGGGCGGAAGGTCCAGCCGCAGCTTCTTGATCCGGCCCTCGGCCTGCCAGAAAGGCCGCAGGCGGTAAACGCGGGCGCCCGGTTCGATCTGGAACGGCGTGGCCTTGTTCTGCTCGAAGCCGCCGTACTTCCCCTCGGTCGCGCCGGTCCAGAAAAGCTCGCCGGCGCCCCCGGCCGCCGTCTCGATGCGGATCTCCACGCACTGGGTCGGCGTGGCCGCGAGGGGTTCGGCGAGGGTCATGACGATCATGGGATCCCAGTCGACCACCGTGGCGCGCAGCGCCCCGTCCGCAGCGCGCACCTCGGCCAGGTGCCCGTTCGGCAGCCAGCCCTCGAGGTCGTCGGGCCGCTCGAATTCCCAGCGCAACTGCGCGGCGGCCGCAAGGAGCGGCGCCGTGCCGCAGAAGACGGCGAGGCAGCCGAGGCGTCGAAGCGAACGCATGTGAACCTCCCGGCGGGATCGTGGCGCGGGCGCGGCGGCGACGCAAAGTTCGCCGCGCCCGCGCCGCGCGGAAGAAGCCTTCCGGATCGCGCGCCTGCTCCAGCCTAAAGCCTGGCGCCCGCGGCGCGCAAGGCCATTGCGCTCCCCTCGGCGGCCCGCCATACTTCCCCTATGGCGGCGATGCCGGAATGGCTCCAGTGGGCGCGCGAACTGCAGGCGATCAGCCAGACGGGGCTCGCGTACGCCCTCGGCGAATACGACGTCCAGCGGTACAAGCGGCTCGGCGCCATCGCCGCCGAAATCGCGGCCGCGCGGGCGCGCGTGCCGGCGCCGGCGCTGCTTGAGGCTTTCGAGGCGCAGGCCGGCTACGCGACGCCGAAGATCGACGTGCGCGGCGCCGTCGTGCGCGAGGGGAAGATTCTCCTGGTGCGGGAAGCATCGGACGGGCGTTGGGCCATGCCGGGCGGGTGGGCCGATGTCGGCGACACGCCGTCCGGGGCCGTGGCGCGCGAGGTGCGCGAGGAGAGCGGCTTCATCGTTGCCCCGAGGAAGGTGGCGGGGGTCTTCGACGCCAATCGCGACGGGACGCCGCGGGAGTTCTTCCACGCCTTCAAGATCATTTTCCTCTGCGATCTCGAAGGCGGCGAGGCGCGGCCGAGTTTCGAGACGCCGAACGTCGCTTTCTTCGCCTTCGACGGGCTTCCGCCGCTCTCCTCCTTGCGGACGAACGAGCGGCACCTTGCCGAGGTGAGGAAACACATCGAGGATCCCGCGCGCCCGGCGGCGTTCGATTGAACCGCCGGGGCCGCGAGGGCTTTCAGCGGGAAGCGAGGTTTGCAATGGACTGTCGACTCTTGCGCGCGTTGGCGCTGTTGGGGTGGGCGGCGCTAGGCGAATCGGCCGCCGCGGGCGACCGGGAGCGAATCGATCTGTGCGGCGTCTGGGAGATTCTGCCCGACGCCGAGGACAGGGGGCTGGCCGAAGGGTGGCACGAGCCGGCCGCCGCGGCGGGCGCCTGGCGGCCCATCGTCGTGCCGGGATGCTGGGAGACGGTCCTCGGGACGAAGTTCGACACGGTGGCCTGGTACCGCAAGACCGTGCCGGTGCCCGCCTCGGCGGCGGGCCGGCGCGTGCTCCTGCGCTTCCACGGCGCGGCGACCGAGGCCCGCGTGTGGGTCAACGGGCGGGCGGCGGGAAGCCACCTTGGGGCCTGGACGCCCTTCACGCTGGACGTCACCGACTGCGCGGCGCCGGGGGCGCCGGCGACCATCGTCGTCAGGTTGGATGAAAAAGTCGGGCACAACACCCAGGGCTTCCTGCCCATCGTCGCCCCGCACTTCGGCGGCCTGTGGCAGCCGGTGGAGATGATCTTCGCCGCCGGAGCATGGATCGACGACATGCGGGCGCGCATCGATGCCGCGGCGATCGATCCCGCGACGGGCAGCGCCGTCCTGTCGGCGACCGTTCCGATCATTGGCGCCGCCGAGGGCGGGCGGGCTCGTTTTCTCCTCTTCGGGCCTGATGGCGCCTACGCCGGCGGGGGCGATGCGCCCCTCGCTGCCGGCGGGCCGCGCGCCAACGCCGCCTGGCGCTGGGAAGGGCGTGCCGCTCTTTGGGACATCGGCGCCCCGAACCTCTACACCCTCGAGGTGACGCTCCCCGGCGACCGCGCGGTCTTCAGGTTCGGGTTCCGGGAGGCCTCCGCCGAGGGGCACCGCCTGCGCCTCAACGGGCGCGAGGTGATCGTGCGCGGCGTCCTCAACTGGGGCGTCTACCCGCCGCAGCTCGCGCCGGCGCCCGACCAGGAGCGCTTCCGCGGGCAGCTCAGGAACTTGCGGGACCGCGGGTTCAACTTGATCAAGTTCTGCCTGTGGCTCCCGCCCAAGGACCTCCTTGCCGTCGCCGACGAGGAAGGCATGCTCGCCTGGATCGAGTACCCGACCTGGCACCCCGTGATCGACAAGGCCCACCGCGGCGAGTTGATCCGGGAGTACACCGAGTTCGCCGACCACGACTGCCGCGCGGCGAGCGCCGTAATCCGCAGCATCACCTGCGAGACGGGCCCCTCGGCCGATCTCGACGTCCTGCGCGAGATTTACACCCTCCTCAAGGAGGCCTGCCCGGGCACGCTGGTCGAGGATGACTCCTCGTGGATCGGTTGGAACCGGATTCACGATTTCTGGGACGACCACCCCTACGGCAACAACCGCACCTGGCGCGGCGTTCTGCGCGGTTTCGCCGAGCACATCGCGACCCGCGGGGTCAAGCCGTTCCTCCTGGGCGAGGCGATCTCCGCCGACACTTGGGCGGACGTCAAGCAGTGGCTCGACCATTCGGTCGATGCGCGGCCGTGGTGGGCGCCCAACTGGCTCGATGACCAGTTGCGCTTCGAGCGCGGCCTGGAGGAGCGCTTCGCGCGGCCCGGTTTCGCGCTGGGCGCCGACCTGCGGGCGGCGGGGAGGAAGTACGCCATGGACATGCGGCGCTGGCAGGTCGAGACCTTCCGCGAGGTCATGCCGCACTCGGGCTACGTCATCACGGTGATCCGCGACGTGCGGCTCGCGAACATGGGGCTGTTCGATGACTTCGATGCGCCCAAGTGGACGGCGGAGGAGTGGGGCTGGCACGGCGGCATCGTGGTGCCCTTCGCCACCGCCGGTGATCGGCGCGCCTTCGAGGCGGGCGAGGAAGTGAGATTCAGGCCCTGTGTCCGGGTCGCCGCCGACGGCCGTCCGGCGGCGGAGGGCGCCGCCGTGTGGCGCGGCCCGGCGGGCGGGCGGGTCGAGCTTGCCTGGCGGCGGAGCGAGGCCGCGAACGGCATCGCCGCGCAGGGACCGGAGGCGGCGCTTCCGCTTCCGCGCGAAGTGGCGCGCCCGGAGCGCGGCGAAGTCGTCTGCTCCGTGCGCGCGGCGGACGGCGAGAGCAGCGAGCGCGCCTGGGAGGTTTGGACGCTCCCCGCGCCGCGGGCCGTGCCGGCGGGCCTCGTCGTATACGGCGATGATGCGGGAAAAGGGCTTGCGGCGATGTTTCCGGGCGCCGTTTCGGCGCCGGCCGGCGCCGAAATCCCGGCGGACAGCCCCGTCGTCGCGACTTGCGCGTTCTCGGCGGAGGTTCTCGCGTACCTGGAAGGCGGCGGCAAGGTCTTCCACGTGACGGCGCCCGTGCGCGGTTCGTTCCGCGATGAGGAAACTTGGTTCCTGCGCGGCATGGTCTGGGCTCCGCCGGCGCCCGAGGCGTTTTTCGAGCGGGTGCCGCGGGGGATGCTGGCCTACCTGCAGCTTTTCGAGCTCGGCGGCGGCGCCGTCATCCGCGGCGAGGGGCTCTGGGAGCAGGTCGATCCGCTCCTGGCGATGCTCGAGACCCACGACCTGCATCGCGTGCGGCCGAATCTCATGCTCTTCCTCACGGCCGTCGGGCGCGGGCGGCTCGCGGTGAGCTGCCTGCGGCACGAAGGGGTTGACAACCGCGCCGGGATCTGGCTTGCCCGCGAGATCGCGGATTACCTCGTTTCAGGTCCCCCGCCCACCCGCGGGCTGTCGCCCGAGGCGGTAACGGCTCTCGCCGAGAGCCTGTCCGCCGAGACGATCGCGATCGCCGGGCCGTGGCGTTTCGCGACAGACCCCGACGAGCGGGGCGTCGCCGAGGAATGGTTCGGCCGGGATTTCGATGCGTCGGGTTGGCGGCTTCTGGCGGCCGGCTCCCCCGAGGAAGGCGCGATCTGGAACGCGTACGACGGCTGGGCTTGGTATCGCGTGACCATCGCGGTTCCCGCGGGGTGGCGGGGCCGCCGGGCGAAGATCGTCTTCGACAGCGTCGATGACATGTACGAGCTTTACGTCAACGGCAGGAGGGCGGGCGGATACGGAAAGCTCGACCGCACGGAAAGCTCGTACCTGACCCGCACTGCGGTGGATGTCACCGCGCACCTGGCGCCGGGCGAGGAGAACCTCCTTGTCCTAAGGGTGTACGACTGGGGCGGCGGCGGAGGCATCGGCGGCGCCGCGACGCTGGCGACCGGATCGGTCCGGGAAGGGCTGGACCTTCTCAGGCGCTGAACGTCCGCCGCGCGCGGCGGACGCGCGGGCTTGCGGAACGGCCCGCGCCGAAAGAAAGGGGCCCGGGTCGCCGACCCGGGCCCCGAGAGAGCCTCAGCGGAAACCAAGGTTTACCGTTTGCACGGCACGGCGCACGCAGGCAGGCCGCTCACCCGCGTCGGGAAGTACGGCTTGCCAAGGTGGTCGACACCGTTGGCGGCATAGCCCTTGCAGGCGTTGTTGGCCGCCGTGATGGTGCTGCCATCGGGGGCGGCCATCGCCTGTCCGCTGAAAAGGAATCCTAGGATCTTGACCGCGTCGGCGATGTTGATGGCATCGTCGTCGTTCGCATCGGCGGCCTTGGCGCAGACGGGCGGCTTCCCGCCGGCGAAGAGGTACTGGAGGATCGCGACCGCATCGGCGATGTTGACGGCGGCGTCGCCGTTGACGTTGCCCATCCAAACGTAGATAGTGTCGATCTGGACGGTCCCGCACCCGTCGGGATTGAGGGACACGCAGATGGTGTCGGTGTCCGTGAAGAACCTTCCCTCCGCGTCCAGGATTTGCACGCTCTGATTCCAGCCGCCGACGCCGTTGAAGCACTTGACCATGAGGGTATGGACGCCCTCCTCCAGGTCGTGCGGCTCCGAGCGATCGGTGAAGCCCGGCCACGCGCGGCCGATGTCGTAGTGCCAGATCTCCGTGCCGTCGAGGAGCACCTGGATGGCGTCGTCGCTGCCCATGGCGAAGGTGACTTCGACCGGCTCCCTGACATCAAGGTAGGCCACGCTGTAGTTCATGCTGTAGTCGTTGGCCCCGTACAGGCCGGCGTAGGTGAAATCGTAGTACGGTCCGGAATAGCGGAAGGGGAACCAGGTGGCGATGCCCTCCTTGCCCTTGGGATTGACCGCGTGATTGACGGCGGCGTTCAAGCCGGTCGCGGCGGATGCCATGCCGTAGTCGGGCCGGATCTCGTCCCCGGCGCGGGGCGTCACGGTGTCTTCGGAGACCATTCCGTCGGTCAGGAAGTCCTTGATCATCTCCTGGTAAATGTGGTTGGCCGTGCCGTCGTAGGTGTTCGCGGCGAAGGGGCCGAGGAGCAGCCACGAGAGCACCACACCCTCGATGCCGGGGTCGGTGCCGAGGGCGTTGGCCGAGACGATCGCGTTGGGGCCGAAGATCTGGAACGGCCCGAAGGGGTTGGGCGCGGGGTTCTCGGAAACCTCGCCTTCGAAGTAGGCCGCGTTGACGCCCGCCGCGCCTGAGAGGACGTAGGTGAGCGGCCCCGCGGGCAGGTTGCCCGCCGCGAAGGTCCACACGACGCTGCCGTCGGTGTAAGTTCCGCCGTGGGAGATGTTCCTTGCCATGAAGCCCAGGGGCAACATTTCGACGATGGTGACAGCTCCCAGCGCCGGGCAGTTTCCGCCGGCGACGCGCGGGTTGGTGAGCTCCAGCGCCACCGGCAGGTCGGCGCCGTCCTCATACAACGCCGCCGGGACGCCGTCCAGGTACGTCATCTCCGCCGATCCGAAGGAGCGCGTGACCGTCACGGGCTCGCACAGGGGCACGATCTCGACGTGCTTGAACTGCCCTGTCGTCAATTGGGTGTCGTCGTGCGACGTCACGCACACCCCGGCCAGGAACGAATCCTGTCCCTCGAGATTGAGAGGATGCGTGACTCCCCAGGGCGGATACCACTCGTCCGGCATGCCGCCGTCGTCATCGGCGAAGTAGGCGGTGACTAGGCCGTTATTGTAGACCATGCGGATCCAGGCGGGCAGGGGGTGGTTGTGATTGGCGTTAAAGAACGCTTCGTCATGGAGCGCCCCGCCGTCGGGCACATCGCGCCACTGGAACGCCGGATCGGGCAGGGTATCGCTGCCTCCGTCGCGGCTGTAAACGGCGTAGACGCACGGGCTTCCCTGGGTGGGGAAGGTCCGGAACATCAAGCCGTACTTGGACCAGACGTTCGTGCCGCCGACCATCGCGGCCAACTGGCACTGCAAGACGAGCGACTTGTCGGCGGGGAAGGACTTCCAAACGAAGCGGAAGTCATCCGCCGTGTCCCAGATGTCGTGGCCGCTGCCTTGGACGGCCATGGTGTAGGTCGACCCGGTCTTGGTGACCGTCGCCGTGCCCGCCAGGCCCGAATCCGCGATGTTGGCGGTGAGCCAGCCGTCGGCGAGCTCGACCGGCACGACGGGAATCGCCTGCCCGCCGATGGCGAGCCACGCGTTCGTCGCCACCTCTCGGGCCGTGCCGTAGAACCTCCCGCCGACCGTCGTGGGCGTCACCTTGTACGTCACGGTCGTGCCCGCGGGAATGTTCGTCCACGAGATCTGCTGGCCGTTCCGCGTGCCGCCGTTGCCGATGGCGCCGATGGTCATTGTGCTCGGAACGAGATCGATGAGATCGAGAGCCTGGCCGGCGACCGTGATGGAGACCGTCGCCTCGTAGTCGATGATCATGACGCTGGGGAGGGTCCGCGTGGCCGTCGCCGTGGGCGCCGGCGGCACCGCCGTTATCGTCGGCACGTAGCGGATCTCGATGTCGTCGTCGTCGGTAAGCACGCTTCCGTCGGCGTTCTCGAGGCGGAAGCGGAAGTTGAAGCCGCCGGTGTAATCGAACGTCTTCACCATCAGGCGGTGTTCGCCGGGGGGCAGGAGGAACGGGAAGCGATCGACCACCGTGCCGGTGTCGCCCCGGCAGCCGCCGGTCTCGGGCGCCCAGAAGTAGGTGTTGTCCAAAGCCACCGCGATGGAGTCGTCGCTGTTGCAGGCGCCGACGAGCAGCCTGGGCGTGGGCAGGTTGTTGTAGAGATAAATGACCGCGTAAGACATGCAGTAGTCCGGGTCGTCGGAGTAGACCGAGTCGTTGAGGTTGATGAGCCCGTCGCCGCTTTCGTAGAGGTACCACGTGCCCTGGTTGGGGGCGCCCGGATTCGCCTGTGCCGTCGAGAAGGGGCCCAGAATCTTGTTCGTGCCGGCCGGAGTGCGGCTCCAGTCCGGGGAATGGACGTCGCCGGGCCGCGGGAGCATGTTCGCTTCGGTCTGGACGCCGTTGGTGTAGAAGTCGGCGATCAAGGCCGACCGCGGCCTGGCGCAGGGGGAGGTCTCGCTGATGGGCCCGAAGAGGAGCCACGTCCGGAAGTAACCGGCATCGTCGATGACGCCGACGTTCCCGACGTTTAGGCTGCAGCTCTGGACCTGCGAGGGCCTGCCGTCCGCCGTGACCGCGCCGAGGAGGTAAGTGTAGTCGCCGCCCGCCGGCACGGTGTCCACCAGCGACGTCGCCGTCGGGCCCACCGGGATCAGCGTGACCGCGCCGTCCCGATCCACGCGCGCCAGCAGAACCTGGCCGTAGCTCTGGCCGTTCACCCAGGACAGGTTGACGTTCTTGCCGCTGGCCGCGCAGCCGAAATTGCTCTGCGGAACCGGCGCGGCGGGAACCGACGTCATGCTGGGCGCCAGCTTCACTTGAATGCCGTCGGCCTCGGTGAGCGGCGTGCCGTCGAGGTTGTGCAGGCGGAAGCGAAAACCGAAGCCGTAGAATTCATCGAAGGTCTTGACGATCAAGCGATGCTCGCCGGGAGGCAGGAGCACCGGGAAGAGGTCCTGGATCTGGCCGGGGTTGCCCCAACTGCGGCAGGCGCCGTTCGCATGCACGTAGACGTTGTCCAGCATGACCGCGATTGAGTCATCGCTCGCCGCGCCGCCGATGAGAACCCGCAGCGTCGGTTGGGTGTTGACGAGGTAGCACACGGCGTAGCTCACGCACAGATCGGTCGCATCGACGGCGGGGCTGTAGATCCCGTTGAGATCGAGGGTGTCGCTGTCGTTGTGCCACGCCCTCCACTGGCCCGTGTTGGGCGCGCCGGGGTTCACCTCCGGATCGTCGAGGAAGCGCGAGTTGGTGAAGGGGCCGAGAATTCTGGTCGTGCCCGCCGGGGTGCGGCTCCAGTCCGGGCTGTGTTCATCGCCCGGAGCCGGCAGCATGTTCCGTTCGGTGATGGCTCCGTCCGTGATGAAATCGGCGGTGAGGCCATTGAGCGGGGTTGCGCAGGGGAACGTGTCGTTGATGGGCCCGAAGAGCAGCCAGGAACGGAAGAAGCCCTCGCCGTCGATGAAGCCCGCGTTGCCCACCGTCACCGCGGCGGTGCAGCCGGCGGGCGCGAGGCACTCGGCGCCGCCTTCCACGGCGCGGATGTAGTAGGACCACAGACCGGTGCCCGGCGAATCGGTATGCGCCTGGGCGCTCGCGGCGAGGGGTATGGGCGTCACCGTGCCGTCGATTTCCGACTTGCGGTACAACGTGATCGAGCTGTACGTGCTCCTGTTGGTCCACATGAGATCGACGTTCATGCCGTCCGGCGCGCACACGAAATTCGTCGGACCGTTGAGGCTCACCGGCCGGTCGTTGAAGTTGACGTTGTCGACGACGGCCGTGGCGTAGGCGCCGCTCTGGTGCGACGTGATCGCGAGGCCGACGTACATTGGCTCGCCGAGGAGAGAGAGATTCTCATGCGAGCCGATCGCCGTGACCCAAATGCCCTTGGCGGGGCCGACGTAGGCGCTGAACGAATCGCCTTCCCGCACCAGCTTGATCCACACGTCGTCGCGGAGCCCCGCAACGCGGATGCCCTCGCCGGTGTCCACGACGTCGGTCGCGTCGGCTCCCGTCGTGTCCCGGTACTGGTGGCAAGCGCCATTCGTGGTCGTCACGCACACGAAGTTGTACGGCTGGTTCGCGGAGACGAACTCGGGCGTCGTGCCCTCCGGCACCCGGGCCATGAGGCCGACCTTGGCCCAGTAGGCATCGCCTCCGGTCAGGCTCTTGACGTGGCAACTAATGGCGAAGTCGCCGTCCACGGGCGTTTTGTCGTAGAGGTAGAAGAACTGGTCGGCGGCCCCCCAGATGTCGGCGCCGCCGCCTCTGAGCGTCCAGGTGCCCGCCGGCGATTCCACCGCCGATCCCGCCGGGAGGACCGATCCGTCCGAGGGGACGTCGGTCGGGGTGAGGGCCGCGAAGGCGATCCCCCCCATGCACAGCAACAATCCTGTCCATAAACGACGCATACCGCTTCCACTCCTTTCTGTGTACACCGCGACCGTGCCCGGAATTTTCGGTTGATCGCTTAAAAAGCCACGACCGTGCAAACACTTTGCCTACTCACCCTCGATGTTAACGACGCGCACCGCCGGTTGCAAGCAAAAAAGGGCGTTTCCCGCGCTACCGGAGCCCCGCGGGGGCACGGCGCTCCCCCGCGCTACCGGAGCCCCGCCGGCGCGCGGCTACAGCGACCAGCCATCCCGATAGGGCGGCTGGAGCAGCCGGTTCGCCTCCGGGTTGTCCTTGAACTGGAGCTTTTCGGCGTCCCAGAAGAGCTTCTGTTGGGTGCGGATGGCAATGTTGCCCAACAGAACGACCGCGGCCAGGTGCCCGGCATGGTCGACGAAATTGCTCCCCGCCGGGGGGCCGCCCTTGCAGGCGTCGGTCCATTCCTTGTAGTGGCCGGGCGAGCGCGGCAGCTTCTGCGGGGGCTTGCCGACTTCCCTGGCGCGGGCTTCCGGCACGAGCCGCTCGTTCAGAAGCATGCCCTCGTCCCCGACGATGAGCGTCCCGTCGTCGGCGAAGATCGTTTTCGCGCCGAATTCCCGCGGCAAGGGCGGCATCATGCCTCCGTCGTACCACTGAATGGTCAATTCGGGCCGGTCGCCCTCGGGCGCGAAGCGATAAGTGACGATGGAGGCCGCGGGCGCGGTTTCGTCCTTGATCTCCGGGGGCGCGTTCCAGTGGGTCGAGCAAGCCTCGACGCTCTCGGGCCAACCGAGCTTGAGCGCCTTGAACGCCGCCGAAAGGTTGTGGCAACCGATGTCGCCCAGAACTCCCGTGCCGAAGTCCCACCAGCCCCGCCAGGCGAAGGGGTGGTAGCAGGGGTGGTAGGGGCGCATGGGAGCCGGGCCGATCCACAGGTCCCAATTCAGATTCGCGGGGACGGGCGGCGTGTCCTTGGGCCGCGGGATGCCGCGCGGCGAGATGTCGGGCCTGCGGTTCGACCAGCCGTGAATCGCCCGCACCTTGCCGATGCTCCCGGACCAAATGTACTCGCTGACGAGCCGCGCGCCCTCGCCGGCCTGGCCCTGGTTGCCCATCTGCGTGGCCCTCTTGGCTTCGCGCGCCGCCTTGGCCACCTGGAGGGCTTCGTAGACGCTGTGGGTGAGGGGCTTCTGGCAAAAGACATGCTTGCCCATCTTGAGTGCCGCCATGGTGACGGCCGCGTGGCTGTGGTCCGGAGTGGCCACCATGACGGCGTCGATGTCGTTCCGGGACTGGAGCATCTCCCGGTAGTCGGTGTAGATCTTCGCCCACGGGAAAGGCTTGGCCGCCTCGGCCGCGCGCCCCGCGTCGACGTCGCACACGGCGACGATGTTCTCGCCGGGCACCGATCGGATGTCGTGGGACCCCATGCCGCCCACCCCGATGCCGGCGATGTTGAGCTTGTTGTTGGCCGAAGGCTCGCCGGCCGAACCGAGCACATGGCGCGGGATCACGTTGAACGCCGCGACCGCCGCCGCGCCGCCCAAGAATCCGCGCCGGCCGAGTTTCCGTGTCGCGCGCATGCAGGCACCTCCTTCGCGTCGAGAACGAGCGAACGTCGCGATTGCGCCTTTATTCTACCCGCGGAGTCCGGCGGGCATCCAGAGCGCGCAAGCCGGTCCGGCGGCTCATTCCTCCGCGATCATCGCGACGGGCCGCCAAGCGCCCGACCGCTCGATCCGCAGTGTCGCGATCTGGAGCGGCCTCAGGGGCAAAGTCAAGGCGAGTCCCGGCGGGTCGAGTTCCAACGCGGCGGTGCAGGGCAGGCCCGCCCCTTCCTGCAGGCGGACGATCAGCGCCGCGCCGTCCGCCGACCGCTTGCAGGCCAGGAGGCGCACGTGGGCCGGCGCGAGCGTCAGAAAGGCAGGCGCGCCGTCGCGGGCGGCGCCGCGCTCCCCGATGGGCAGGTGCGCGTAGGCGACGGGGGGGGCGTGCAGGTAATCGGCCAGCCCGGGAAGGCGCGCGCGCACCTCCTCGGGCGTCCCCGCCGTGACGAGAAGCCGAACATCGTGCGCGCCCTGGTCCATGTAGGCGCGGGCCGGAACCGCGCCGAGCTCGAAGCGCCGCTCGTGGCAGTACGCGGCGCTCCGCAGAACCGAAAGGCGCAGCTCGCCGTCGAGGCAATCGAAGCCGTGCAAGCCGCAGGAGACGGCGCCGAGCGCCGCGCCGCCGTTTGCGAGCAGGCACCAACGGGCGTGCGCGTGCTCGTCGCCGTCGGCGGGAAGCTCGGCCGCGCCGCCGAGGATTTCGCAGAGGACGCGGTCGCCGGCGCAGGCCGTGGGGAGGGCGAGCTTGAGGCGCTTGCGCTCCTCGTTCCACAGAACGCGGAGCCGGAACTCGAGGACCGGCCAGCGGGCCCAGCCGATCGTCTGCGCGCAGATCCGGCTCCGGCCGAAGCGGAACGCCGCCTCGTGGATCGTCCGAATGGGACCGGCGGCGATGCGGCCGACGCTGCCCGGCTCCAGTTCGAAGCGCCCCGCGACGTCGCGGTAGCGCCGCACTTCGGTGCCCCAGGAGTCGCCCGTGTCCTCGACGACGAGGAATTCCGGGCACGGCGCGGCGAGGAGGTTGTCGCGGCCCGCCGCGGCGAGCCGCGACACGCGGCCCAGAGCCTGATCGAAGGCGAAATCGAGCATGGGGGGGGCGGCGGGGCGGTCCGCCGCGCCCTCGACGGCATCGATCGCCGCGTGCGCGGCGCCGATGCCGCGCCGGGGGGACATGAAGCAGAGCTTCCGCCGCCAGCCGTTGAAGGGCAGGAGCGCCTCGGGCTCCTCCTCCTGGCACGCGATGGGGCGGCCGTCCAGCGTGCGGAGTTCGGCGCGCCAAACACCGGTCCATTTCGGCCGCGGGCACAGCATGAACTCCAGCTCGACGGGGACCTCGGCCGGCTGCGGATGGGTGTGAAGCACGGTGACGGGCACGTAGGCGCGGACCGCCGCGCCGCGGTTGCACGCCACCGCCGCCTCCAGCGTCGCGCGCCGCGCGTCGAGCTCCGCGCTGCCGTACAGGGCCAGCGCGTCCTCCTCGGCCGGCCTGATGCAGGTGCCCGGCAGGATGTCGTGGAAGTCGTTGAAGAGGTGTTTGCGCCACGCGGCGGCCAGCGCGTCCCCGGGATAGTCGGCCGCGCCGCGCCACCATGCCATCGCCCCGAGCGTCTCGGCCTGGACCAGCCGCGCGAGGGAGGAGGCGCAGCCGCGCTTGATCCGCGCCAGGGAGGTGTAGCACCCGGTGAAGACGCGCTGAAGGCCGCCGCGGACGATGGGGGCGCGCGCCCCCGCCTCGGCGAGGGCCGCGTGGAGCCGCTCGGGCGTGCTGTGAAGGAAGCGAACGCGCGTTTCGGCCGCCGCGGCGCGCCGGATCAAGGCCAGGTCCTCCCGCGTGGCGCCGCCGCCGTGGTTGCCGATGCCCCAGAAGACCGGCACGTCGCGGCGGAGGCGGAGCGCCATGGCGGCGCCCTCCTCGAGGCGCGCCTGGAGGTTGTCGTACTCGGTGTGATACAGGCCCACGGCGATCCTCAGCCCGAGGATCGTGGTGCCGTCGGCGCCCTCCCAGCGATACAGGTCGGCGGGCAAGTCCAGTTCGGGGGCTTGCGGGCGCATGTGGATGTACATGGCGTAGCCGGCGGCCGCCAGGATCTGGGGCAGCCCGGCGCTGTGCCCGAAGGAGTCGAAATTGTAGGCGACGCAAGGCGCCGCGCCGAACTCCTCCCGGAAGAAGCGCCGGCCCTCGGCAATCTGGCGGATGATGGATTCGGCGCCCGGCAGGTTCACGTCGGGCTGGAGATGCCACCCGCCGGCGATGTGCCAGCGCCCGGCGCGGACCAGCCGGCGGATCTCCTCGAAGAGCGGCGGGTCGAGCTCGCGGACCCAGCGATAGAGCAGCGCCTCGTTGTGGTTGAAGATGAACTCCGGGTGAGCGTCGAGGAGTTCCACCGCGGTCCTGAAGGTGGCGAGGGCCTCGGCGCAGCCCTCCTCCCAGCGCCACTGCCAGACAGGGTCGATGTGGGCGTTCGCGATCAGGTGAATGCACGGCCGGGACATGGGATCTCTCCTCGTGGAACCTGCGGCGGGACCGGACGGACCCCGCCGCGGAACGGCGCGGCGCCTATTGTGGGAGCGCCGCTCCCGCGGGTCAAGGCGGCGCCCGCGCGGCCCGTGCGGAACGGCCCGCGAGTGGGTATCATGAGGGGATTGCGGGCCGCCCGCACGAAAGGAGCCGCGCGGTGAATTCCAAGGAACGCATGCTCACGGCGCTGCGGCGCGGGAAGCCCGACCGACTTCCCGCGACGTTCCACCAGTGGCAGCCGTATCACCTCGCCCAGTACCTGGGGGGCATGAGCGCCGCCGAGGCGTTCGAGCATTTCGGCCTCGATGCGGCCGTCCAGTGCTCCGCGGACATGCCGCAGTTCTGGGCCTCGGAGCCGGACCTGCCCCCGGGCTCGACGCGGGAGTGGCGCGACGAGGTCGCGGTGGTGAGCGCCGAGCCGGACAACCGCGTCTGTCACCACAGGATCGCCACGCCCGAGGGCGTGCTCACCTACAAGACGGCCGGCGACCGCCGGACGACGTGGATCACGGAGTACCTGATCAAGCGCGACGAGGATGTCGAACTGATCCGCAAGTACATGCCGGCGCCGCGGCTGGACCTCGCGGCGGTCGCGAGGGCCTACGACGCCCTCGGCGACCGCGGGATCCTGCGCGGCTTCGTGTGGGGCGACCAGGCCGGGTGCTGGCAGCACGCGGCCTGCCTCATGGACATCCACGAGCTGATCCTGGCGACGTACGACAAGCCCGACTGGGTGCACGGGCTCCTCGAGGCGCTGTGCGAGAAGAAGCTCCGGACCATCGCGGCCATGCGCGGGGCGAAGTTCGATCTGGTCGAGACGGGGGGCGGCGCCGCCTCCTCCACCCTGATCTCGCCGGAAATCCACCGGGAGTTCTGCCTGCCCTACGACCGCCGGCTTCACGATGCGCTGCACGAGCTCGGATTTCTCGTCGCCTATCACACTTGCGGAGGCACGCGGGGCATCGAGGAACTGATCGTCGCCAACGGGTGCGATGCCTCGGAGACGCTGGCGCCGCGGAGCATCGGCGGCAACCAGGAGCCGTGGGAGTTCAAGGCCAAGATCGGCGGCCGTTTGGCGCTGATCGGCGGCCTGGACCAGTTCAACGTGTTGACGCGCGGGACGCCGCGGGAGATCCGCGCCGCGGTCCGCGCGCTCTTCGAGCGCGTGGGCGCCGGCGGCGGTTACATTCTTTCGGCGGCGGACCATTTCTTCGACGCGCCGCCCGAGCACATTCGCGCCTACGCCGAGGCGGCGCGGGAATGCGTGTACTGAAGCCGGGGCCCGCGGGCGGGGCGCGCGCGGGCCCGTGATGGGAGGAGAACCGATGCCGTTGCCGCCGCGCGCCGCGCCGTTCCTCGAAAGGCTGCGCCGCTTTATGCGGGGAGAATCCATGGACGCCTTCCGGGCCGCGGCCGCGGCCGCGTTCGCCGGCGAGGGCCGGGATGTCGCCGCCGAGGACCGCGAGTTGCTCGACGATTACACCCTCTTCGCCCACCGCGATGCCGGCGGGAGGACGGGCATCGATCTCTTCCTCGCCGCGCGCGGCGGCGGCCTCCCGGCCGAGGAGCGCGCGGCCTACGAGCGCATGCGCGCCTCGGTGTTCGGCGGCTTTCAGGTGGAGCAGGTGCGCCCCGGAGAAGGCTTCACCCTGAGGCTCTGCGGCACCGGGGAGCGCTATGCGGTGCTCGACGCCGCCGCGTCGCGGGATGCCGCGCCGCGCGCCTGCGTCTTCACGCGCCTGATTCCCTATCGAAGCCATTTCGAGATCGCCGGGCCGGCGCTCATGTACGCCGAGAGCTTCGCCTACAGCTTGGAGCGCGCGGCGAAGCGGGCCAAGGAGAGCGCTCGGGCCTCCCCGCTCGATCCCCGCGCCGTCTACAGCCTCGTGCGGCGCTCGCGGGCCAAGGAGCCGCGCCCCGAGAATCCCCTCGAGGCGGAGCTGTATGCGAGCCGGGTGTTCGCGGAGTTCAAACTGCCTTTCACCGTCGAGGAGATCCAGCGCCGTTTGGCGACGACGGAGAGCCCGGCGGACCTTCTGGCGCGATTGAAGACCCCCGAATTCCGGAACGAGGAGGAGGCGGCGTGTTTCGCCGCCGCCGTCGCCGCGTTGTGGAACCACACGCCGCGTGCGGATCTGGTCGGCCGCACGCCCCGGGAGAAACAGGAGGACGATCTTGCCGCGGGGCGGGGCGGACTGCCCGAGCACCTGCGGGCCGATCTGGCGCACCATATCGCCGAGCGCATCGACCCTTCCCGCTTCCGGTCGCGCCGGGTCCTCGAGGAGGCGACCGAGGCGGAAGTCGCGCGCTGGTACGAGACGCCGCAGGAGGAGCTCGGGTGGTGGACGCCAGGCCGTCGCGAAACCATTGCTGCTCGCCGACGTCGAGGAGGGGCGGGTGCGCGTCGTGCTTCCCGACCGGGCGGCGCTGCCGGAACGCGACCGCCCGGTCTGGACGGAGGCGCGGCTGCGCGAGAAGGCCGAGGCGTGCCTGCGGGCGGGCCGGGACCGCGGGCTGGTCTGGGCGCTGCATGCGATGGCGCGGCGCGGCCTGCCGCTGCCCGACGGGGCGCTGGCGGCCGCGCTGGCGCCCGACGAGGAGGGCGCGAGGATCGGGGTTTTCCTCGATGAATTCCCCCGGGAAGCGCCGGCCGCGGCGGCGGCGCAGGTCGTCGCGGCGGTGGTCCAGCGGCTCGGGGACTACGAGGGCGGCCACGGCTACTGCGTCGCCCTGCGCTTCTTGGCCTGGGCGGCGCCGCGGGAACATCACGCCTTATTCGAGGAAGCGCTCCGCAGCGAGTTCGAGTGCGTGTACGAGGCCGGCGTCTTCGGCCTGGGCGAGACGCGCGCCGCGGAGGCGGCGCCGCGCCTCCTGGAGGTGCTGCATTCCACCGCCGACTTCCCCCTCGCCTCGCGCGCGCTGGCCGGCCTTATCCTCGCCGGCGCCGGCGAGGCCGTCGCCGAGGGCTCCGAGAAGCTCGTCGACATCTGCCTGGGCGCCCGAGACGGCTTGACCGAGGCAGGGGAAGGAGAGGCTCACGACCTCGCCGAGCTTTGCGTCGAGCTTGAGCGCGCGGGGATCGACGAAGATCTCTGGCGGCGCGTGGAGATCGCGCTGCTGGATCCGGAGACCGATGCGGAGGCGCCGCCGGTCAGGGCCGACCGTTTCGCCGTGTTCCTGCCCGCGGCCGATCCCGCGGCCGCGCGCCGCGGGGCGGCGGTTCTGACGGCGGAGCGCCGGCGGCGGATCGCGCGCTTCGCGGACCAGGGCAACTCGGCGCGGCTCGCGGCGATCCTGGCGGACGCCGCCGCGGAGGCTCTCGCGCGCGCCGCCGCCGACAATCCCGAGTTTCGGCCGCTCGGCGCCGCGCTGGCGGCGTTCGTCGCGGCGACGTCCTCCCAGAAGATGCTGCGGTCGCTCCACCCGCACGATCAGGAATCGCTCGCGCTTCTCTACGGGACGATCCTCGCCAAGGCGGTCCGCGGGCGCGATGCCGAGAAGGAGCTCGCCCGCGCGGAGGGCGACGCGGCCGCGCTCGCCGCGCTCCTGCGGCTGGACGAGCCCTGGATTCCGCCGGCGCTTCTGCCGCAGTTGGCGGCCGAGGCGCCGGAAGAGGATCTCATGGCCCTTGCCGCCAGTCCCGACGCGCACGTCAGCGCCAACAGCCGACTGCTCCTGGCCGTGAAGACGCCGGCGCGGGGCCTCGCCGGCCTGGTGGCGTGCATCGACGAGGCCGGTGCGACGCAAGCCTGCTTGGAGTTCGCGGCGCGGGCGGGAGGCGACCGCGTTCTGGATGCGTGGTTGGAGTCCTTCGCCCGACACCGATCCGGTGCTAGCGTGAACGACCTCGCGATGCTCATCGCCGCGCTGGCGACGGAGCGCGCCGGCGCCTACGCCGCGCACTTCTTCGATTTGCTCGTGCGCGAGACGCGGCCCGAGGCGGTGTCCGCCGCCCTGCTCGCGGCGGGAAATCGGGATCTCGCGACGCGCATGATCGATGCCTTCCGGCGCGGCGAGGCGCGGTGCGGCGCCCTGGCGGACGACGAATTCTTCAGGGACGCGGCGCGCGGCGGTTTGGCGGCCTTGATCGAGGTTTTCGGATTGCGCGCCGATCCCGAGGAAGTGTTCGACGAGGGCCTGCGCAAGTACCTCGCCGCGCACCCCGAGGATGCCGTCGCGGAGGAGGACGAGGAACCGGAGGAGGACGACGACGAGGGCGCCGAAGCGGAAGACGGGGGCGACGACCGCTTCACCGACCTCGCCCTGCCGGCCGATCCCTTCGGCGCCGAAGGCGGCGAGTTCGCGTTCCAGCAGGAACCTCGCCCGTCGGAGACGGCGCCGAAACCGGGCCGCAACGACCCCTGTCCCTGCGGCAGCGGCCGGAAGTACAAGCGCTGCTGCGGCAGGTAGCCGGCCGATCCTCGGGCCCGCGAGGTCAGTCCAGCCGCAAGGGCGCCGTGGGCAGATGGACGACGGGGCGCAGCGCGCCGTCTTCCAAGACGTAAGTCGTCTCGACGCCGACGATGCCGCCGGGCAGCGCGAACTTCGGTTCCAGCGCCACGACCGTGCCCTCGGAAAGCGGCTCGTCGAACCCCTCGGCGATCACGGGCCACTCGTCGATTTGGAGGCCGACGCCGTGGCCGAGGAAACGGCTGCCGCCCATGAATGCGCCGGCGAGGCCCGCCCGCGCCGCTCGCGCGACCGCCCCGGCGTACACGGCTTGCGGGGTTCGGCCGGCGGCCAGTTCCTCGGCGGCGGCGGCGAGGATGTCCTCGGCGGCGCCATGCGCTTCGACGAGGGGCGCGGGCAACTCGCCGAAGTGGAAAATGCGGGTGGTGTCGACGTAATAACCGCCGCGGTTCACCGCCAGGTCGATCAAGATAGGCTCGCCGGGGCGCAGGCGCCGCATGCCCGCGCCTTGGCCGAAAGCCGGATCGGGCCCGCTGCCCGCGGCGTTCGGGGAGTCCGAGGGTCCGCGCACGGCCCCGCTCGGCCCCGCCAGGCAGCACAGCGTCGCGAACTCGAGGTTGAAGGTCCGGGTGCGGTAGTAGCCGGCGCTGCCGGCGCGCACCAGGAACGCATCGACCCAGGCCGCCACATCGACTTCCCGCAGGCCGGGCCGAAGAAACTCGGGCAGGCTTGTGAAAAGCTCCGCGGCAAGGGCGCCCGCGGCGCGGATGGCCTCGCGCTCCCGCGGCGATTTCACCGCCCGGGTCGCGCGCATGGCCGCCGAGGCATCCTCGACCGGCGTCTCCAAGGCGCGCTCCAGGCTTCGCCACAGGTTGACGGGCAGGATGTCCAGAGACGTCCCGACCGGCCCCGCGATCGACAGGCCCTCGGCCGCGAGGATCGCGGGGATGTCGCGGGCGCGCGCGAAGGGGATGATCTTGGCGAGAGGGGATTCCCGCCGCGCCCGCTCCAGATCGCGGCGGACGAGAAAGACCGGCTCGCCCTCCCGCGGGATCCACACCAAGCCGTCCTGCGGCGTGCCGGCGAAGTAGAGAACCTCGACGCGCTCGACCGCGAACACGGCGGCGAGGGGGCGCGAATCCAGACGCGTCCAGAGCCGCGCGGCGCGGGCGAGGATCTCGTCCCGCGGCACGGCCGGCGCCGGGTTCCATGGGTTGTCGCCGTGCATTTCTCCTCCCCGCCGAACGCCGCGGCGGCGTCTTCGAGGACGCCGCCGCGGGCGCCGCGCCGTTTCCGCGCGCAGGCGCCATTCTGGAGGGATGGCCCGCGCCGGTCAATGCCGCGCCGCGGAAAATGAAAACAGTTCTTATTGCTTGTGTCGCGGCGGGGTCGGGCGTAAACTGGCCCATGGCGCGCTGGGCCGCTTTATTTCGGCGCGCGGGAGGTTGCCATGAGACCAAGAAATTCGGTGGTGAAGGCCGGTCTTCTGTGCGCGGCGCTCGGCTTGGCGGCCGCGCCTGTCGCCGCCGCGAGTTTCGTGCGCGGCGATGTCAACCAGAGCGGCAAGGTCGACCTGAGCGATACCGTCGCGCTGCTCATGCATCTTTTCGCGGGCGCGCCCGTGCCCGGCGACTGCCTCGATGCGGCGGATGTGAACGACTCGGGTTTAGTCGACGTGGCCGACGCGGTCTACGGGCTCGGGTATCTCTTCGCGCATCAGCCGCCGCCGCCGGCGCCGTTCCCGGCTTGCGGCCGCGACGAGACCGAGGATGGCCTGGGGTGCGCGAGCTTCCAGGGCTGCGGCCCGGCGGTCGTCGAGGAAGTACGGTCGGCGGCGGCGTACAATCCCCATCCCGAAGTCGGCTCGGGGGATTTGGCCGAACTGGTCGCGGGCAACACGGCCTTCGCGTGCGACTTCTATGGCGCCGTGCGGGGGGAGAAGGGGAATCTCTTCTTCTCGCCTTACAGCGTCTCGGTCGCGTTGGCGATGCTGTACGGAGGCGCCCGGGGCGCCTCCGGGGAGGAGATGGCCGCGGCGATGCATTTCACGCTGCCGCAGGACCGCCTGCACCCCGCGTTCAACGCCCTAGGGCTCGAGCTCGCGAGCCGCGGGGAGGGGGCCCAGGGCGCCGACGGCGAGGGCTTCCGGCTGAACATCGCGAATTCGATCTGGGGGCAGACCGGCCACTCCTTCCTCGAGGCGTACCTCGCCACCCTGGCCGAAAACTACGATGCCGGCATGCGGCTCGTGGATTTCAAGGTCGCGCCCGAACCGTCCCGCCTTGCGATCAACGACTGGGTGAGCGGCGCGACCGAGGGCAAGATCAAGGATCTCGTCCCGCAGGGGGCGATCACCGAATTGACGCGGCTGGTCCTCACCAACGCCATCTACTTCAACGCGGCCTGGCTGGCGCCGTTTCCCGAGAACCTGACCTACGACGGCGAGTTTACCCTTCTTGACGGCGGTACGGCGGTGGTGCCGCTCATGCGTCAAGACGGGGCGTTTGGGCGCATGCAGGGCGACGGCTTCGTCGCCGTCGAGCTGCCTTACGACGGCGAAGAGCTTTCCATGATCGTCGTGGTTCCCCACGCGGGGCGGTTCGCCGAGTTCGAGGCGGCCTTCGGCGCGGCGCAGCTCGGAGCGATCGTCCGGGGCATGCAGCCCGCGCATGTCAGGCTCACCATGCCGAAATTCCGGTTCGAGACGAGCCTCTCCCTCGTGCCGGTTCTGCAAGGGCTCGGCATGGGCGGGGCGTTCGCGCCCCTGGGGGCGGATTTCTCGGGGATCGATGGCACCCGTGACCTCTTCGTGACGGACGTCCTTCACAAGGCCTACGTCGCCGTGAACGAGGCGGGCACCGAGGCCGCGGCCGCGACGGCCGTCATCGTGGGCATCGTGTCCGTGCCCGAGCCGGTGTCGATCGACCGGCCGTTCCTCTTCTTCATCCGCGACATCCCCACGGGCGCCGTTCTCTTCGGCGGGCGCGTGGTCGATCCTCGGGCGTGAGGCGCTCCCGCAAGCGCCGGTCCCGTCGGAGCCGCGCGGGGTGGTGCGCGCGGGGTGCGAAAGGCCGGCGCGCGCATGCTTAGAATCACGGACACGCTCGCCCTCGACGAGGGCGAGATTGCGCTCGAATTCCTTCGATCGGGGGGGCCGGGGGGGCAGAACGTCAACAAGGTCGCCACGGCGGTGAAGCTCAGGTTCGACGCGCGCGCCTCGCGGTCGCTCCCCGATGACGTGCGCGCTCGGCTCCTGGCGCGCGGCGGCCGCCGCGTCACGCGCGACGGCGTGGTGGTGATCAGGGCGCAGCGGTTCCGCTCGCAGGAGCAGAACCGCGCCGACGCGCTCGCGCGCCTCGCCGCCATGATCGCGGAGGCCGCCGTCCGGCCGGCGCGGCGGCGCCCGACCAAGCCCACGGCCGCCTCGCGGCGCCGGCACGCGCAGGCCAAGCGCCGCCGGGCGGCGCGGAAGGCCGGCCGCCGCGCGCCCGCGGACGAGGAGTGGTGACGCCGCGCGCTAGGCCTGCGCCCAGTGATCCTTCAGGAATTGCAGGGCCTTGGGGATCTCGGTCTGGCGGTCGCCGCGCACGCCGCACTCGAAGCTGCAGTAGTCCTGGTACCCGATGATCTTGAGGCCCCGGAACCCGTCGACGTAGCTGCGCTTGCCGCCGTCCTGGCCGGGCAGGACGCGGCCCTCGGTGGTGGCCAGGTGGACGTGGTGGAGATAGCTCCCCGCCGAGATGAAGGCGCCCAGATCGCTCGTCTCCTCGATGCCCATGTGGTAGAAATCGCCCATCATGGCGACGCCGTCGCTCTTCACATCGCGGCAGATCGAGGCCGCGTCGGCTAGCTGGCGCAAGAAAAAGGCCTCGCCGCGGTTGAGGGGCTCCAGAATGACGCGCGTGCCGCACCGCAGGGCATGCGCGCCGATGTCGGGGAGCGAATCCAGGAGCACCTTGCGAATGTCCTGATTGGCGAGGGTCGTCTGGCCGTTGAAGGCCGGCACGAAGATGACGCCCGTCGACTTGAGCTCGCCGGCCGACTCCAGGACGCGCTTCAAGGCCGCGACGCCGCCCTTGCGCTTTTCGGGATCGGCGCTCACCAGGTCGCCGCCGTGGGAGCCCCAGCAGACGGCGCTCACCTTCACCTTCGCGTTGGCGAGGGCGTCCCGGTACTTCTGCTCGTTGCCGACGATGTCGCCGCCCAGCTCCACGCCGTCAAAGCCCATCGCATCCATGAGGGCGAGCTTTTCCTCGATGCTCTTTCCGGGGATGATCCCGATCTGGCTGGAGAGCTTCAACGCCGAAGGTCCCTTGGTGTCGATGGGCTGGACCTTCCTGTCGGACGCCACGGCGCCCAGCGCCGAGCCGCTTGCCGCCAGGCCGAAAGCCGCGGCGGCCGCCACGAATTCGCGTCGGTTGATCGTCATGGGCACATCCTCCCTGGGGGGTGAAACGACCTGCCTCGCGCCGCGCCCGTGGCGCGCGCAACCGCGATGCTGCCGCAACGGAACGAGCGTGTCAACGGCCCGGCGGGCCGGCGGGCGCTTCTTCCGGGACCGGCGGCGCGACAGCCGGCGCCTCGGGAAGAGGCGCCCGCGCGAGGGCCTCAGGCGGCAGGAGCAGGACGAGAACGCGGTACTTCGCCGCCGGCGAGGCGTCGAGCCGCGGCGCGAAGGCGTCCCGCGTCGAGCCGCGGGCGAGCTTGGCGCGCTCCCGCCCGCCCCGGAAGCCGGCGGAGGGTTCAGGAGACGCGCCTAACATGGGGTCGCTCGCCGCCGCGGCGGGCGACCGTTCCGCGTCCGCCGGCTTGGCGGCGGGCGCGGGGGGCGCGGCGGGCGCAGCAGCGGCGGGCGCAGCAGCAGGGGCGGGCGCAGCAGCAGCGGCGGGCGCAGCAGCAGCGGCGGGCGCAGCAGCGGCGGCGGGCGCGGCG